>JAVBTA010000075.1:0-31114 GCA_031556375.1 Bacteroidales bacterium
CGTTACAGAACGCTGGCCGGGTGGAATGTTAACAAACTTCCCAACCATCCGTAAAGCTGTTAAGAAAATGACCACTATCGACAAAATGGCGAAAGATGGTACATTCGATCAACTTTCAAAAAGAGAAAAACTGCAAATCACCCGTCAACGTGCAAAATTGGAGAAAAACCTTGGTTCTATCGCAGATTTGAACCGTTTGCCTTCTGCTTTGTTCGTTATCGACGTAATGAAAGAGCATATTGCTGTTGCTGAAGCTAACCGTTTGGGTATTCCTGTATTTGCAATGGTAGATACAAACTCAAGCCCTGATAATATCGATTTCGTAATTCCGGCAAACGATGATGCAACAAAATCTATAGAGCTGATTTTGGGTGCTATGTGTGAAGCTATCACTGAAGGTTTACAAGAACGCAAAATCGAAAAAATAGACACAGCCGGAGGCGATGACGAAGAACAAGCTCCAAAGAGAGAACGTAAAGCAAAAGCTGTTAAGAAAGAAATCATCGCAAAAGATGATGAAGCAGCTTTGAATGCTAACGTTGCAAGTAAATTTATTAAAGAAGAAGATTAAAAAATACGACTATGGCTATAACAATGGCAGATATTACGCATTTGCGTAAAATGACCGGTGCAGGAATGATGGACTGCAAAAGTGCTTTGACAGATGCAAATGGCGACTACGACAAAGCAATCGAGATTATCCGTAAAAAAGGACAGGCAGTAGCTGCTAAACGTGAAGACCGTGAGGCTTCCGAAGGTTGCTGTTTAGCTGCAACTAACGGAGATTTCGCTGCTATAGTTGCTTTGAAATGCGAAACTGACTTCGTAGCTAAAAACGAAGAATTCATCGCATTAACAAAATCTTTCCTTAATGCTGCATTGGAAAACAAACCAAAAAGCGTTGAAGAACTGAAAGCATTGACAATCAACGGAAGTACTATCGAAACCCTGATCACTGACCGTATCGGTATTACAGGTGAGAAAATGGAAATCGGTGCTTACGAATATCTGACAGCTCCTACTACAGTAGCATATATCCACCCAGGAAATAAATTGTCTACAATTGTTGGTTTCAACCAAGCTGGTGTTGATACTCAAGTTGCCAGAGATATAGCAATGCAAGTTGCTGCAATGAATCCTGTAGCTGTAACAAAAGATACGGTTCCAGCTGAAGTTATTGCAAGCGAGTTGAAAATTGCGCGCGAAAAAGCTGCAGAAGCCGGAAAACCGGAAAATCTGTTGGACAAAATCGCAGAGGGCGCTTTGAACAAATACTTCCAGGATTTCACTTTGTTGGCTCAGGCTTTCGTAAAAGATTCTAAACTGACTATTGATCAGTACTTGAAACAACAAAACAAAGACTTAACTGTCGACAGCTTCAAACGTATAACTTTGAACATCGACTAATCTGTTTATTTCACTCAAATTTCACAGATTAATCATAAGTTTTCAACTATATGACAGCCGGAAAAAGTTTAATTACTTTTTCCGGCTGTTTTTTTCTTCATTTTCTTTAATATTTTCATTACTTTCATTAAATAATTATATATTTGCATAACGAAAAACAAACAAGAGTTAATCTAATATATAGTACCAATAATCATATGAGCAAAAATATAACCCTTGGTGGAACAAAAAAAGAAAATTTCCACAAAATCGTAGACGAAAAAACGGTAGAACTATTCATTCTGTCAAATAAAAACGGGCTTGAAATGTCTGTCACCAACTACGGAGCAAAAATAGTATCACTCCATGTTCCCGATAAAAATAATA
This sequence comes from Bacteroidales bacterium, assembly GCA_031556375.1. Taxonomy (GTDB): domain Bacteria; phylum Bacteroidota; class Bacteroidia; order Bacteroidales; family Azobacteroidaceae; genus BNXB01. The sequence goes on from JAVBTA010000075.1 coordinate 1,774, forward strand.
AAATGGTTGATGTTGTTTTAGGCCATGATTCTATCGATGAATACCTGAAATCACAAGAACCCTATTTCGGAGCTGTTTGCGGACGTACAGGAAACCGTATTGCCAAAGGAAAATTCACATTAGACGGACAGGAATATACTCTTGCCGTAAATAATGGTCCGAACAACTTACACGGTGGCCTGAAAGGCTTCAATGCTGTAGTTTGGGACGCCAAACAAACCGACGATCAAACAATCGAGCTTACGTACCTGTCTAAAGACGGAGAAGAAGGGTATCCTGGTAATCTGACGACCACTATCATATACAAACTAACTGACGATAATGCTGTTCAGATCGATTATAAAGCGATAACAGATAAAGCAACCATCGTCAACCTGACCAACCACTCTTATTTTAATCTGTCTGGAGCCGGTGATGAATATGTCGGAGATCATCTTTTACAAATTAACGCGGACACTTATCTTCCTACAGATGATACAGCGATACCATATGGTAACGCAGAAAAAGTTGAAGGAACCCCAATGGATTTCCGCAATTTATTTGAAATTGGAGCACGTATCAATGACGACTTCCAACAATTGATCTTTGGAAAAGGATACGATCATACTTATATCCTCAACAAAAAAGGAAATGAATTATCATTTTGTGCCAAATCAATTTCTCCTAAAACAGGGATTGAAATGGATACTTATACTACTGAACCTGGCGTTCAACTCTATACCGGCAATTGGATGACCGGTGAATTTGAAGCCAAAGAAGGACAACGGTATCCGATGCGTTCCGCATTCTGTCTGGAGACACAACACTATCCTGATAGTATCAATAAGCCGGAATACCCTTCGGTCGTTTTGCGTCCAAGGGAAGTTTTCAAATCCCAGACAGTCTATAAATTTACAACAAAAAAATAAATCTATTAATAAACCTAACATTTTGAACATTATGACACAAAAAAAACAAAATTATGCATTACCCATTGTAATGATGATTATCCTTTTCGGAACGATCTCATTCGTTACAGGACTAGGAAATCCGATGGGAGTTATCACAAAAAATCAGTTTGTGATGAATAACTTCATGTCTCAATTAGGTACCTTAGCCAACTTCATTGCGTATGCATTTATGGGTATTCCTTCCGGGATCCTGCTCCAAAGAATCGGATACAAAAAAACAGCATTAGCAGCTATTGTCGTTGGATTCTGCGGTGTAGGAGTACAATACCTATCAGGTATTGCCGACAATTTTTGGGTATATATTGCAGGTGCTTTCATTGCCGGATTTTCCATGTGTATGCTGAATGCTGTCGTAAATCCTATGCTAAATACACTCGGTGGCGGTGGGAATAAAGGAAACCAATTGATCCAAATCGGAGGTTCATTCAATTCACTTTGTGCAACTATAGTTCCCGTTCTTTTAGGTTACCTGATTGGCGATATCGCCAGCGCCAGAATTAGTAATGCAAATCCGGCATTCTTCTTGGTAATGGGAGTTTTCGTCTTGATATTTGTTGTTCTTTATTTTGTTAATATTCCTGAACCTCATGTCGAAAAGGAACAAAAAAGCACACAAAAAGATCAACACAGTGCTTTGTCTTTTCGTCACTTTGTATTGGGTGCTATTGCTATTTTCGTATATGTAGGAGTAGAAGTTGGAATACCTAATATTTACAACCTATTCCTGACTACAGGAAAAGAAGCCGGAGGATTCGGCATGGATACAACTATGGCAGGTTCTGTAGTAGGTACATATTGGTTTTTGATGTTAATCGGACGTTTGGTCGGAGCTTCTATCGGAAGCAAAGTGTCAAGCAAATCCATGTTAACATTCACTTCCGGACTAGGAATAATTTTCGTTTTGGCTGCGATCTTAGTGCCTACTTCAAACTTAGTAAGCTTACCTGTATTCAAATCCGACATCAGTTTTGGGATGGTTGAAGTTCCGTTGAATATTATGTTGTTGGTATTGTGTGGTCTTTGTACTTCAGTCATGTGGGGTGGTATCTTTAACTTGGCTGTTGAAGGACTTGGTAAATACATTAAAATGGCTGCCGGAATTTTTATGGTGATGGTTTGCGGCGGAGGTATCCTACCTGCAATTCAAGGATTCGTAGCCGATAAAATTGGCTACATTGATAGCTATTGGGTAATTTTCATCGGTATGGCATATATGTTATACTACGCACTAATTGGAAGCAAAAATGTAAATAAAGACATTCCTGTAAATTAATACAACAACCGTCATCTCGAGTCTGGTAAGAGATCTGATGAGATCCCTCTCTATGTTCGGGATGACGGTTGCGTCATTATTGTTAATTATCAATTTATCATCTTATGGATACATCAAAAATCAGAGAAAAATTCAAATCATTATACGGAGCAGAAGGTACTATGTACACCTCTCCCGGTCGTATTAACATTATCGGTGAACACACCGATTATAACGGAGGATTTGTACTTCCGGGCGCTATCGACAAAGCAATGTATTGCGAAGTGAAGCCTAACGGAACAGGTAAAGTACGTGCTTACGCTTTAGACTTGAACGAATCTTGTGAATTCGGACTGGAAGAAGCTGACAAACCGGCACAACAATGGGCTTGTTACATTTTCGGTATCTGTCGTGAAATGGCAAAAAAAGGTAAACAAGTAAAAGGTTTCGATACTGTTTTCGCAGGTGATGTACCTCTGGGGGCGGGAATGTCTTCTTCAGCCGCGTTGGAAAGCTGTTTCGGTTATGCATTGAACGATCAGTATAACCTGGGATTCAGCCGCATGGAGATCGCTCTGATGGGACAACAAACCGAGCACAATTATTGTGGTGTAAAATGTGGTATTATGGACCAATTTGCATCGTGTAATGGAAAAGAAGGTTATCTGATGCGTTTGGATTGCCGTTCATTGGAATTTGAATACGTACCTTTCAATCCTAAAGGATATCGTTTGGTGCTTCTAAATACCTGTGTAACCCACAACTTAGCCGGTGGAGAATACAACAAACGTCGCGAATCATGCGAAAGAGTGGTTGCCGCTATCGCTAAACGTCACCCTGAAGTAAAATTGCTTCGTGATGCCAACTTGGATATGTTGAACGAAGTGAAAAACGAAGTGGATCCGGTTGACTATATGCGTTCTGAATTTGTAGTAGAAGAAATTCAACGTCTACTCGACGCTTGTGCTGCCATGGAAAAAGACGACTACGAAACTGTTGGTCAGAAGATGTATGGTACACACGACGGTTTAAGCAAAAAATATGAAGTAAGTTGTCCAGAGCTGGACTTCCTGAACGACATGGCTAAAGAATGTGGAGTAACCGGTTCCCGCGTCATGGGTGGAGGTTTCGGTGGTTGTACTATCAACCTGGTAAAAAATGAACTTCATGATGAGTTCGTAAAAAAAGCTTGTGATGCTTACGAAAAGAAATTCAACATCAAAGCAAAAGTTTATGATGTAGTCATTAAAGACGGAGCAAGAAAACTATAATTCAGTTTATGTCCCCATCTTTCTATCAAAATCAAAAAAAGTTCTTTGTTTCTGTAGACGGGATTATTCTCGGCTTCAGAAACAATGAACTTAATGTATTGTATTGGTTACCCAAAGAAAAGAGGTTAAGATCCTTGTCTTTGACCATAACCAAATGCTAAAAGATGCTATCAGATTATTGCAGAGAAAAGCATCTAACTTTCCGATTAGATTTAACTTACTACCTGAAAAATTTACGTTACCTCAACTACAATCTCTTATGAAGCCATTTATCAATCTCCTATCGATAAACGGAATTTCAGGAAAAAGTTATTAGCAATTTAGGAAGTGTAGGAACGCCACTCAGTTCGGTAAGAGCCTCTCGTGAAAACCCTTTCTCAAGTCTACGTTTCTGCATATCCTGAGCCAGAATAGATAATAACTCTTCAGGTGTTATAAAACAAAAAACTGCCGAAAGATTTTTAATCATCGACAGTTCTTGGTATATTTACTGAATATCCCTAATATAAACAAAAAGAGCAACGTAATGTTGCTCTTTTTGTTTATGTATCTTATTTTATCTGGATAATGTCAGAATTTTTACTGAATTGTCTCCAATTTTTGCAAAATCCTTATCATCAGAAACTAACATAAAATCATTTTTCTTACAAAATTCATAATAATATGAATCATTAAAGTCTATATGCTGAAAATGATTATAAACACCGTCCAAATTTTCACTCATTCGATGAAAATCATCAGAAGTCTTTTCTGTGAGTTTTAAAATATCCCGAATAGCCTTTTCTACCAATATAACAATATCTTTATATCGCTTTGTTGATACATAGTTTCTTTTATACTCAGGAGCAGGCTCAGTACAATCAGTAGATTTTGACCAAAGATCAAAATCTAATCTTAAGTAACGATTTGCAAATTCAGATAATACAAGGCTATTAATAAAGATATTAGCTCTATTAGATTTTACATGACTCAAAAATGCAGAATAAATATCTTGTTGCTTTTTTGAATAATTGCCTATTGGACAAAAATTAAATAACCAAACGTTGCAATCAAAAAAATAATTTTCACCAGAACGCGGTGTATGAGAAGTTATATCAACAATATTACTCATCCTTAAAAGATTTTCTTACGGAATCATTAAAAGAATCCGTATCATTATAAAAATCTTTTGCTCTCTCAATAACAAGCTTTAAGGATTTAAAATCGCTTTCATTTAATAAAATTGTTAAATGCTCATTCAGAAAGTCAGAAGTGTAATCTTTATACAATTCTCCTATAGCGGTATTTAAAAAAGCTGTATTAACTAACTCAATGCCATCAAAATCAATAATTACAGATTCGTTAGCATCAAGATACCTACGAATTTCAGTATTGATTTTCTTTCCATCTTCAGCCACAACTGCTATATCTGATAGGATGAAATTCTTAATAAGAATCTGATTTTCTTTATTCATAGTGCAAAGATAATATGTTTTTATTTAGAAAATGCCTGTAAATGATTTTTTTTCAGAGACCAAACTATAGGAATTGGTATCATCTAAATTAAATTCAATGTTAACTATCGTTCCAGGAAACTTTGAATATATAGATTTTTCATATATATTTTTCTGATTTGTTTCGCCATCATATTCCCAATATCCTTCGTCTGAAACAATCTGCATGCGTCCTTTGTTCAAACCTAAAAATTCTAATAGTAAACCTAATCCTAATCCTCCTGTCTCTAATTTAGTTGTATTTCCTTGCTCAACGGCCCAATCAATTGCCTCATGAGCAGTCTCCATTGGTGTCTTTTTTTGGCGCACCATATAATCATTAATGTTTTCAAAAAAGGTTCTACCTACATCAACCATTGTGAAGTCAAGTCGTGAACGTTTATTTTCTATCTTAGGATAGTGATGACCACATGTGAAAATATGAGAACATTCTCCATGATTTGCATTTTCAAATATTTCGAAAATATTTTTAACCATCTCTTTCTTTAATCCTTCGCTTTGTTTTGGAAAACTATCTTTGTTCAACAATTCATTCTCAACATATTTTTTAAATGAATCATTATCATCTAATCTAAATTGGCGATAACTGACATATGGCTCTGATGACTTTATTGAGGAGATTGTACCTGTAGAGTAAAATCCATTATCTATTAACATCTGTTTTGTTTTATCGTCAAATCCTTCTATGGAGCAAACAACCCCTTTGGTTTCAGTATAATAGACCATTGCACCTAATACTGCTGCCAAATTTACATCAAAACTAAATGCATCATCAAAATAAAGAACAATGTCTTTTTCTTTTGATAAAATAATTTTTTGATATACACTGGATAATGATTCGTATCCATGTATATTTGATTTAATATCTCCTTGCAGATGAAATCTTAATGACATAAAATCTTAGTTTATAGGATTATCAAAATAATTCTGGAATTTTATTCACTGCTTCCCGTTTCTTTTCATCCAAAATCCGGGCATAAATTTGTGTTGTTTTCAATTCTCTGTGTCCAAGTAATTTTGATACGGTATAAATCTCTGTACCAAGGTTTAACTGCATCACAGCAAACGAATGTCTTCCGCAATGAAAGGTAATGTCTTTGGTTATTCCGGCTTTCATACACCATTTTTCCAATGTTACATTGTGCCATGCTGAATATTTCAGTCCAATAAATACTCGTTCATCCAAATTGCCTCTTTCTCCTAAATATCGTGCTGCCTGATCAGATATATCTAAATATTCGAAACCTTTAGTTTTCTTTTGTCGGAACTGAATTCGAGTATGCCCATTCAGTTCCTGAACTTCGCTCCATGTGAGTTTTTGGATATCACTCCATCTCATCCCTTTTTTACACTAAAACAAATTTTGAGTGTAATTCGCTGTAAATTTTTACACTAATCAGGAAAATCAAAGATTTTAAAAAATCAGATTTATATATACAATTTGTTGATTTATAATATTTTAATTAGATATTGATTTGAGGTTGTTTTACCAAGTTACTTGCCGATGCAAAACTTACTAAATATATTTCCTAAAACTTCATCATTAGTTATCTCCCCTCCTGTTATCTCTCCCAAATAATGCATACACTCCCGAATATCCTGGCTCAAAAAATCCCCGGAAATACCATCTTTCAATCCTTGTTCTACTCGTTCTATTGATTCCAGAGCCTTTTTCAACGCCTCATAATGTCTCAAATTAGTAACAACAACATCATTTTCACTTATCTGAGGCAATCGTGCTGCTTCCAGCAAAGCATCCTCCAACTCCCTGGTATTCTTTTTATATTTAGCAGAAAGGTAAATACGCTTAGCTTCCACCTGTGGAAGAAATTCTTCTTCCAGGACTGCCTGTTCCTCATTATCTATCTTATCCACTTTGTTAAATACAATTATCAGTTTTTTGCCTGCCGTTTTCGGCACTACCCTATCTGCAATTTTATCAATTTTTTCACTGAATTGTGTTGAATCAATCATCCATACAACAATTGAAGCTTGAGCTATCTTGTTGAATGTCCGCTCAATACCCATACTTTCGATCTCATCCTCTGTATCCCGGATACCTGCTGTATCAATAAAACGGAAAACAATACCATTAATATTGATTACATCCTCAATAACATCACGGGTTGTACCGTGAATATCCGAAACGATCGCTTTTTCCTCATTTAATAAATGATTAAGTAATGTTGATTTACCGGCATTAGTCTCCCCTACTATAGCCACTGGAATTCCGTTTTTGATAACGTTTCCAACATCAAACGATTGAACCAAACGGGAAATTACAGAATGAATATTATCTACTAAATCTGTTAATTGAGTACGATTGGCAAACTCGACATCTTCTTCACTAAAATCCAATTCCAGTTCAACCAAAGACACAAAATTGAGTAATTGTTCTCGTAGTTTTTGCAGTTCCTTACTGAATCCTCCACGCATCTGATTAAATGCCAAACGATGAGATGCAGCTGAAGATGATGCAATTACATCCGCAACCGCCTCAGCCTGAGACAAGTCCATCTTTCCATTCAAAAAAGCACGTTGAGTGAACTCTCCCGGAGTCGCCAAACGACAACCATTCTCCAATAACAACTTTATAATTTCCTGTTGAACATAAACAGAGCCATGACAGGCTATCTCTACAGTATCTTCACCAGTAAAAGAATGTGGAGCCCGAAAAACAGATATCAAAACTTCGTCTAATACCTCTTCTACCTTGTATATTTTTCCAAAACGAATTGTATTTGGAGCTTGATCCGATATTTTTTGTTCTTTTTTCTCTGTTACAAAAAACATATCACAAATAGCAAAAGCTTCTTTTCCGGAAACCCTGATAACAGCAATTCCTCCTTGTCCCGGAGGGGTTGAAATAGCGCATATGGTATTGGTGTCAATCATCTAAATATACTTTACAAATATAACATCTTTTACAAAGTTAATAAAGATTTTTATTTTTTTACGTTCAAACTCGATTGTTACTGTTTTCATAAACGAAAATACCTGATTCTACTGCCTCCCCCAAATCCGAACGTTAAGTTCCAATATGTCCACAATTGCAATTATATCCACAATATCCCTGGCATAGTACCTTATAGTTTCGACTTTCAACAACGACAATCCCATATCTGGGACAAACAGTCCGTTAGTATTATTAATTGCCAGATACAACTTATTATTCACAAATGAAGCAAAAACTGGTACTCCGACATATTTTTTCAAAGCCAACATCCGTTCCTGCATTTGTGGAGTTATCAAATAACGGGCTTCAACCGGATCAGTAGCATACACAGCAAACTGTTTTTCAAACTCAGGATTTTCCAAATATACAATTTTACCACGCAAATCCCCAATATTTCGTTGTAACCACTTACCAAAGCTTCCCAGGAATCGCTCGCTAACATCAGGCAATATATAGGTGCGTCCTGCAAAATTTTTATTACTATCGGCATACATAAACACTCCCTGGAAGATAGTATGCCAAGTAGTTCGGGTTCCGTTTTTAGTATGGGTTACCGTTTTGTACTCAGTATGTAATTCTGAAAATGTGATTGCAGTTTTACCAGTCACTCCTGATACATAATTAGCGCCGGAATGACGATCATAGCCCTGCGTAAATAGTTGAGATTGGTTATACTCTGACAGTGAAACATAATTATCTGGCTTATAATCGGGTTGTTGTAAGATTCCTTGCAACAATTTCCGGATCACATTCTCCTTAAATTTTTGTTTAAAATTATTCCGTGGAACATTTACATAAAAAAAGTAAAAAATACAGGTTCCTATCAGACAAACGCCAATAAGAATACCCATAAACAGATCGACAGTAGCATACCAGAACAAGAAAAGTCCTGTTAATGCAACAATCAACAACGTAATAAGCCAAAAATTCCGAGTGCGCCGGCGTACTCTTAACCGATCATCCTCCAGGGACTGCATTTGAGTCACCAGAGATTGGCAGATACTATCAACCGATTGATCAGCAGACGAATAAGCCTCGCTATTCATATTTCTTAAGCAAACAGGTTAGCAACATCAGGAGTGGCACGTTCCTGTTGTGGTATGGTTAATACCTCTTTAGTTTTATAATTCATCATACCTGCCATAATGTTTGTAGGAAACATTTCGACAGCATTGTTATAATCTACTACAGCCGCATTGTACGTGCGACGGGCAGCCGCTAGCTGAGCTTCACACTCATTCAGAGAAGCCTGCAATTGACTAAACTGTTCACTGGCTTTCAAATTAGGATAATTCTCAACGGCAACATTAAACGATTTTATTGCCTGACCTAATTGTTGGTCAAAAGCATTACGCTCCTGTGCCGTAAGATTAGTCCCGGAAATAGCTTTTGTTCTTAATTCAGTTAATCTTTCCAATAATCCACTCTCATGTTGCATATATTGCTTTACCGCGGCCACAAGGTTAGGAATAAGGTCAAAACGCTGTTTATACATAGTATCGACAGCTCCATTTGCGTAATCAACCGCATTTTTACGTGAAATTAATTTATTATACATGCTTATCATTATAATAATGACAACCGCTATTATCGAAAGTGTTATAATCAAACCTGTACTCATAATTTTTGTTTTTAAAGTTATTCTGATTTTTGAATTATTATTTAATCTTTATTTCTTCTCCCAGAAATTTCGGTTTTTTACCTACCAGCATGTCCACAAATACCTTCACTCTCGCAAACTTTTCCCGGACTTTCGTCTTAAAACCTATATATTTATTCACATCCAGGGCATTGTATCCTACAGCGCGCAAACCCTCATTCCTTGCAATAAACACCGCCCTTTCATTATGAAATTTCTGTGAGATAACCGTTCAGAATAAAGGTATTTCTTCGAACTCTGCTTTATAATAATATCTGCGGCAAATATCGTTAGCAATACAAAAAAAACGGCAAGTAAAAGTAACTTGCCCGCTTTTTCCAATTTATCTTAATTTTTATAGGCTTAATGCGGAATTTAGCCATCCGATTTATTCTGTTTTAATCTTTGCAACGACTTTTTTCACTTGTGATTTCTCTGCACCTATAGTCATACAAGGCCGATGAGGATCCCCTGGAAAGAATACAAAGAACCGTCCCTGAGTAGAAGGAACAACTTTTTCCTCAGCCGGTTTGATCAACATTACATCACTTTTCTGATTATATGCCTTAACAATTTCACTTCCAACTTGCTGACTCAATCCAAAACCTTCTGTACCTCTCACAACAAATTGAATATCAATTATTTTTAAATGAAACTCACAATTTGTTTTTTCATAATCACGAGTTAAGTCATCCGAAACATTTGCAAAAACCCTGTCTCCATCGATTTCATATCGTTTAGGATCCAAACTCTGCAAGTCATTATCCCTGAAAAATGCTAAGACAGCATCCCATTCCTTTTGATAAGTAAAATAACTAATAGCAAACTTACGGATATCAATAGATGAATCCAGCTCATAAGGACATCCTTTTGCCCATTCTTTCTTCTCATACCAACTCCTAACCTCTTCATCCGACCATTTAGCCGGATAAGCAGCAAAAGTTTCAATACAAAAACCAAGTAAAATCAGAGAAAAAATTATTCTTTTCATTTTTTTATCGTCATTGAGAATCAAATTCTGTCCAATACCTTGATTATTAACTCCTCAAAGTTACTTTTATAATCCGTGTTCATCTTTCCTGAATAACGTCCGGCTATGATCTGGCAAACAGTCATCGCTTTATGTCCCATCATGGCCGATAATCCTGCCAACGCGGAACTTTCCATTTCATAATTTGCGATCTGAAGTCCATTATATTCGAAAGACTCCATCTTATGATTTTGTTCAGGATCAGTTAAGCCCAATCTCACATGTCTTCCCTGTGGTCCGTAAAACCCATTAGCAGCACAGGTAATACCCTTGACCATATCAAAACCTATCCTATCTACCAACTCTTCATCTGAGGGCACAAAATAAGGCTTAGCCAGAAGTTTATTCCAACCTGTATGCTTTACAAACGCATCTGAGATATTTGCATCAGAAACACTCCCACCTTTGTCATAAAAATAGATCAATCCGTCCATTCCCATACATACCTGAGATACAACATATGTTCCGATAGGACAGAATGGCTGCAATCCTCCGGAAGTCCCGATACGAACCATCGTCAACTGACGGAATGTATCTTTCTCAACCCTGGTATGCATATCAATATTGGCTAACGCATCCAATTCCGTCACAACAATATCCAGGTTATCACAACCGATACCATGAGACAAAGCTGTTACACGTTTTCCTTTATAACTACCTGTAATTATCCGGAACTCACGACTTTGCTGATCAAATTCAATAGAATCAAAATACGCGGCAACTGCCGGAACACGCCCGGGATCGCCCATCATAACAATCTTATCTGCTAACTGATCTGCAGTAATATGTAAATGAAATGCCGATCCATCTGAATTGATCGGCAGTTCGTCAGGAGGAATGATTCTCATTTCAATCTTTTATCGGTTTATTTGCCGGGGTTGCCGGTTTGGCAATTGTCTCGCGCATATCGGTATCGGCCTGGATATTACGCATTTTGTAATAGTCCATAATACCAAGATTTCCTGTACGGAACGCTTCAGCCATAGCCCTTGGAATTTCTGCTTCAGCTTCAATAACCTTGGCACGGGCTTCCTGAGCCTTCGCTTTCATTTCCTGTTCACTGGCGACAGCCATTGCACGACGCTCCTCAGCTTTAGCCTGGGCAATATTTTTGTCAGCCTGAGCTTGGTCCATTTGCAGTACGGCACCAATATTTTTACCTATATCAATATCGGCTATATCAATTGAAAGAATTTCAAATGCGGTTCCGGCGTCCAAACCTTTACGCAATACCAATTTTGAAATTGAATCAGGATTTTCCAACACGCTTTTATGACTCTCGGCAGAACCGATCGAAGACACAATCCCCTCGCCTACACGGGCAAGAACCGTTTCTTCTCCGGCACCCCCTACCAGTTGTTTGATATTGGCGCGAACAGTTACACGAGCTTTTGCGATCAACTGAATACCATCTTTTGAAACGGCTGCAACAGGAGGAGTGTCAATAACTTTCGGGTTTACAGACATCTGTACGGCCTGAAACACATCACGTCCGGCAAGGTCGATGGCAGTTCCCATCTGGAATGTCAGATCAATATTCGCCTTTTCAGCAGATACAAGAGCATGTACAACCCGTTCTACATGTCCTCCGGCCAGGTAGTGGGCTTCCAATTGATCCCGGGTTATATTCTTCAATCCCGCTTTATGCGCTTCAATCATGGCGTTCACAATTACGGGGGGTGGAACCTTCCGCAAACGCATCAGAAAGAGTTGCAACAGGGAAACATTTACTCCGGCAGCTTTAGCGTTGATCCACAACACAAAAGGCACGTAGTAAAAGAAAATAGACAGCAGGATGATTGCCGCGACGAGCAGAACACCCCAAATTAATGCATTCATTTCCATAAACTTATTATTTAATTGATTGATTTTACTATCAGTTGCATCGGATTCACTTTCACAACCATCACAGGAGTTCCTTCATCGATAAAATCACCGAAACTTTTTGCTTCCATAGTGACTCCATTTACTTTAACCTTACCTATCGGATTCAGGCGGGAAAGACAGAATCCTTCGTCTCCCTCTTTAATTTTCAGAGAGTCATTACCGGCTACAGTCGAATTAATATCCGTATTCAGAGCAATTGTCTTGTCCAGGGCTTTTGACTTTATAAGCCAGATAAAAGCCGCGCCAAATAAAATCAGCATGGATACTAAGGTAACAGTACCTCCTATCATTCCCAATTCCGAATATGCATAAAAAACTCCTCCGGCACCAAACAACAATCCGGCAATCAAAGCAAAAGTTACTCCCGGAATTAAAAATATCTCAAGCAGAACCAACAGGATTCCGACGAAACACAAAACAATAACTATAAAAATATCCATAAATTAGAATGAAAAATTAAATATCTGTCATTTTTGATTTTGTCTCAAATATTGAATTTCTGTGTTGCGGGCCTTTATTACCTGCGAACGATAATCGCCGTACATTTTCTCTAATTTTGTTTCATTAGTTTTAATAGAAGACGCGACAGACTTATTTCCTTTCGAATATGCCAATCTTTGTGAATCCAATTCAGTTTCAAGATCCGCAATCTGTTGTCCTAGATTCTGGGATTGGATAAATAACTGTTTTGCCGAATCACTCTCAAAATCAGCTAAAGTATAATACACAATATTGTCGTTTACAACAAATACAAAATCTTTTTTCTTAGTAATCGTTACACGTGAAGCAGCCTCTTTTATCTGGCGCAACATCGCCTGATAATCCATTCCCGGCTTCCAACTGTCTTTAATCGACACAATACGCGATCTACTTGATAATGTATCCTGATCCTCACTTTCGATCGTTTTAATTTCGTCGTTAGGAATATAAGTATACACAACCACTTTACCGGGATCCTGAAATCGATCCGTAGCAAAATACCCCACTCCATTGAATTCATCCACAACAAGCATATAATCGTTATAAGTCGAGTTAAACGGCATTCCCATTTGTTCAGGAGCCAGATAACTATCGCTATTCATATTATAACGTGTTGTATATAAATCATATCCACCTATCGATTCACGGCCTGTAGATGCAAAATACACAGTTACACCATCACTCAGAACGTAAGGATAATTATCATTTGCAGATGTATCGGCAGGTAATTCCATCATTTTCTCATCCGACCACTTTCCCTGTAACTCACTCTGGGTGTAAAGACGAAGCTGTTTATTTTCAGCCTCTTTTCCGTAATAACGCTTGTCTTTCAACTGGTTCTCATAAACAACCGCCCCTCCCATTTCGGGCATAACCCTCAGGGAACCGGCCTCTTCACTCAGAGGATATCCTAAAAGAAAATTGTTTTTATCAACAATCAGGCTATCTATTATCTGAATATCCTCACAACGGGATAACATTCTGGCAGCCCTCTTCGCAACATCCAGCCTCAATTGAACCTCTCCAATCTGAGATTCCTCCTTTTTCTTTTTCAGAACAGTAATTAATTCTTCATAAGATTCAACAGCTTCATCAAAACGGTATGTTTGAAAATATAATTTCCCAAGAGAACTAAATGCTTCCTGAATATTTTTAGAAGCGGCAAACTTCAGATACTTCTCTGATTCGTCCGACTTACCTGTCTCCAAAAGACAGTTTCCGTACCATTGATTGTACGAAGCATTTTTAGGAGAAGCCTTGATAGCCTTTTCAAAAGCAGGCAATGCTTCCGCATATTTACCTTCCAGATACAACTTCTTAGCTTCCTCAAGTGTCTGAGAAGATAAATTAGTTGAAAACACGATCACAAAACCAATAATTGCGAATATATATTTCATTTTGATTTAATACATTTTAAAACTCAAAGATAATAAATATTTATCAAATTATGGGCATCCAAGATAATTTTAATATTAAATTTGTACTCAAATTATATTATCAAACATAAAAATATGGATTCCTGGGACAAAATTGATTTTAGAAATACCTCCTGGACAGAAATTTCCGATCAATTATTACATGTCGTTTTCAGCTTTGGCGTCAAATTACTGATTTGTATTGTTGTTTATGTCGTCGGAAAAAAATTGATTCATTACCTCAATGCCTTTTGCGTTAGATTAATGGAAAAGAGGGATGTGGATCCGTCCGTCAGATCTTTCCTGAAAAGCCTTGTCAATATTACACTCACTGCGGCATTGATTGTAATGATGGTCAATATATTAGGGATCAACAACAGTTCATTTGTTGCTTTACTGGCATCAGCCGGTGTTGCAATCGGGATGGCATTAAGCGGTACTTTGCAAAATTTTGCCGGAGGAGTAATGATATTATTGTTCAAACCTTATCGTGTAGGAGATTATATTGAGGCTCAGAATCAGGCTGGAACAGTGCGGGAAATACAAATTTTCAGTACCGTGCTGACAACGGTGGACAACAGAACGATTTTTGTCCCCAATGGCGGACTATCTACGGGAATAATCATGAATTACTCCAATCAGGTCAACCGTCGCGTGGAATTAATTGTAGGTATTGCTTACGGACAAGATTATGACAAAGCCAAGCGACTGATAAGCAGGATGATTGAAGATGATAAACGTATTCTCGAAGAACCGGAACCCTTTATTGCCTTACACAAACTCAACAGTAGTTCCGTCGATCTCGTAATTCGTGTCTGGGTACCTAAAGATGAATACTGGAACGTTTATTTCAGCCTGAACGAAAAAATCTACAAAATATTTGCCGAAGAAAATATTGACATTCCATTCCCACAAGTTACTGTCCACATGGCAGATAAAAAATAAAAGAGGCTCTCAATGAGAGCCTCTTTATTCCCTGTCTATCTTTTTTGAGGGATTTTCTTTTTGGCATTTTAGCCTAAATAACTTTTCAGTAAGTCGTTTTTGTTGCTTGTACGCAACCGTCTAATAGCTTTCTCCTTGATTTGCCTTACGCGTTCACGAGTCAGCCCAAATTTATCACCGATCTCTTCGAGTGTCATTTCCTGGTAACCGATTCCGAAAAACATCTTGATGATGTCACGTTCACGATCACTCAGCGTAGACAATGCACGGTCTATCTCTTTGGAAAGCGATTCACTCATCAGCGACCTGTCGGCCACAGGAGCATCCTCATTTACAAGGACATCCAGCAAGCTGTTGTCCTCGCCCTCCACAAAAGGAGCATCGACCGAGATGTGACGGCCTGAAACTTTCAAAGTATCTGAGATCTTATCGACAGGAATATCCAATTCCGTAGCCAGTTCTTCCGGAGAAGGACGACGTTCGTGCTCTTGTTCGAACTTAGAAAATGCCTTCGTGATTTTGTTTAACGAACCCACCTGGTTCAAGGGTAAACGAACGATTCTCGACTGTTCGGCCAAAGCCTGAAGAATAGACTGTCTGATCCACCACACAGCATAGGAAATAAACTTAAATCCACGTGTTTCGTCAAATTTTTCAGCAGCTTTGATCAATCCCAGATTTCCTTCATTAATCAAGTCCGGAAGACTTAACCCCTGATTCTGGTATTGTTTTGCCACTGAAACCACAAAACGAAGATTAGCACGAGTCAGCTTTTCCAAAGCCCTGCGATCTCCACGTTTGATTGCCTGAGCCAATTCCACCTCTTCCTCTACAGTAATCAGATCTTCACGACCAATTTCCTGTAGATACTTGTCCAATGACGCGCTTTCGCGATTGGTAATTGACTTTGTAATTTTTAATTGTCTCATCTAATAATGTTGATAAGCCTTTTTTAAAGGAGGGGCAAAGGTAGCCTTTTTTTCAAAAAAATAAAAATAAAAAACTACTTTTTTCCTATAATAATATTGTATTTATTATAACAAAAACCATGCCCTTTTACGCTATAGTTCATCAATCATTCAAATCAATTGCATAATAACCGACTTTACCATTAGTCCCGATTCCTGTCAGGAACAATCCTCTGTCACCAGGATCCTGTCTGAGAACAGATTGTATCATCTTTTCAAAATCAGAAACAGAATACACCTTCATCTCATTAGCTTTCAATATTATAAAACCTTTCGGAATTTCATAATCCTGAAACTTTCCGGGTTTAATACCCGTTACTTCAATTCCGAAATTAACTCCTAATTTTTTCTTTTGGGAATCAGATATATTTTCAAATGAAGCCCCTAATATATTAAAAGGCTTAACACCTTTTATGATTTCGGTATTTCCCTGATCATTCTTCAACTCGACTTCGTAAACCTTTTCATCACTTCCGCGATGAACCTGAACCTTTACTTTATCTCCGGGGTTATAACGGCTAATCTGAGCCCTTAGTTCTGAGAAATTTTTAATTTTCACGCCATCAATCGCTGTGATAACATCTCCAACCTGGATTCCTGCACTTTTTGCCGAGCTATTTGATGGAAAGTCTGCAACATAAACACCATCACTAACTTTTAATTTTTCATATTCATCCGGTTTTACTTGCTTCAATTGCGGCAACTCCATAATTGAGACACCTAACATCGCCCGTTGAATAACGCCATACTGCTTAATATCCGACACAACTTTCTTGACAATACTCATTGGTATTGCAAAAGAATATCCTACATAATTTCCTGTTTCAGAATAAATGGCAGTATTAATACCGACAAGCTCTCCTTTGGTATTTACAAGAGCTCCTCCACTATTTCCGGGATTCACAGCCGCATCAGTCTGGATATATGACTCAATCCTATCCTGAGCCTGTCTCATTCCATAACCGCTTCCCGCCGCAATATTACCCCGGCCTTTAGCACTCACAATGCCGGCTGTCACTGTTGACGTAAGATTAAAGGGATTTCCAACAGCCAACACCCACTCTCCTACTTTCAACTGATCCGAATCTCCGAATGGAACAAAGGGAAAATCCGTACCTTCAATTTTCAATAAAGCCAAATCGCTCTCAGGATCTGCTCCAATTAACTTCGCCTTCAAACTTTTATCATCGTTCATTGTAACCTCTATTTCATCGGCTCCTTCAATAACGTGATTATTTGTTACGATATACCCATCATTCGAAATAATTACCCCGGAACCGAATCCCACCCTAGGTTGCGAACGATACTGCGGAGCTCTTCCGAAAAAGAAATCCCACGGACTCATGTATTGTTGCCGATCGGAAGCCTTTGCTATCGACTTAATGTGTACCACTGCATGTACCGTTTGCTCTGCTGCATAGGTGAAATCTGTATTCTCAGCAGGTGTAGCATAGTTCACGTTTTTATACCCTGCCTGATTAAATACCACTCCCCCAGTACCATTCATCGCGTGCTTGTTACTTAAATAAGAATAGGTACCTGCTCCGACTGCAGCACTCACGACTCCTACAAGGAGAAAACTTAATAATAATTTCCAAGAATTTTTCATCTGTCTTTTGATTTTAGTCTGTTAAATATTTTTTTCTTTGTTAATTTCTTATACAAATAACGTACAACTTCCGAATTTAACATTTGATTTTAACACTTTTAACCGGATTGGAAAAATCTTAACCGGTTTTAACAGTCATTTTGACAGACAGGGCATTCCAACTGACGAATATTACGTAAAATTCAAAAAAAAACTACCTTTGCCGAAAATTTAATTAATGGATTTCAACCTACAATATACAGATCCTCAATCAAACGCCAGAGCCGGATTGATCACGACAGATCACGGTACTATAGAAACTCCGATTTTTATGCCGGTTGGCACACAAGGCACTGTCAAAGCTGTACATTTTTCGGAATTGAAAGAAGATATCAAAGCACAGATCATTTTAGGAAATACCTATCATTTGTACCTGCGTCCGGGAATTGAAGTGCTGACACAAGCTGGTGGACTGCATAAATTCAATGGTTGGGATCGCCCTATACTGACGGACAGTGGTGGTTTTCAGGTATTTTCTTTATCCGAAAACCGGAAATTGCATGAAGAAGGTGCTACTTTTCGTTCTCATATCGACGGTTCAAAACATTTATTCACGCCAGAAAATGTAATGGATATCCAACGTAGTATCGGTGCCGATATCATCATGGCTTTCGACGAATGTACCCCCGGAGATGCGAATTATGAATATGCAAAAAAGTCATTGGCTCTTACAGAACGCTGGCTGGATCGTTGTATCGCCCGTTTTAACTCTACAGAAGGAAAATACGGATACAGACAAGCATTATTTCCTATCGTACAAGGATGCGTATACAAAGACCTGAGAGTCAAAGCAGCAGAAAATGTCGCATCCAAAGGTGCCGACGGAAATGCCATCGGAGGACTTGCAGTCGGCGAACCTACGGAAAAAATGTATGAAATGATCGAGATTGTCAACGAAATCCTGCCTAAAGATAAACCTCGCTACCTCATGGGTGTCGGTACTCCGGCAAACATACTGGAGGCCATAGAAAGGGGGATTGATATGTTCGATTGTATTATGCCGACAAGAAATGGCCGGAATGGTCAGATCTTTACAAAGGAAGGTATTATGAATATGCGTAACAAAAAATGGGAAACTGATTTTTCTCCTATAGAGGAAAATGGAGCTTCTGCTATTGATAAAATCTATTCAAAAGCTTATCTTCGTCATTTATTTATCGTGAATGAAATTCTGGCATTGCAAATTGCATCCATACACAACCTTGCATTCTATCTATGGTTGGTTCAGGAAGCACGGAAACATATTGTTCAAGGCGATTTTTCTTCCTGGAAAAGAATGATGATACCTAAATTACAAAACAGGTTATGAGACTCCGGACTGGTTTAAAAATTATTGATTGGTATATTATCAAGAAGTTTCTAGGTACTTATATATTTACCATTTTATTGATTATCCTCATCACAATTGTTCTCGATTATAATCAGAAAATGGAACGGTTTATGCAAAGAGATGCTCCATTCGATAAAATTATCTTTGATTATTATGTGAATTTCATTCCTTACTTTGTCAACCTTTTCAGTCCGCTGTTTACTTTCATTGCCGTAATCTTCTTTACCTCAAAACTGGCAGATAACTCCGAAATAATTGCCATGTTGTCTAGTGGAATAAATTTTAATAGGCTGATGGTTCCCTACATGGTTTCGGCCCTGTTTATATCGGTTCTGACGTTTACACTCAACAGCTTTATTATTCCAAAAGGCAATATAAAACGTATCGAATTTGAGGATAAATATTACAAAGAACGTAAAGTCGATATTGCTTCCAATATACAACTGGAGGTGGAACCCGATTTAATCATGTATATCGATGGTTTTAATAATAATACCGGCATCGGAAACCGTATTTCCTTAGACAGATTCGAGGGAAAAACACTGAAATCCCGTCTGACAGCCCAAAGCATTAAATACGACTCCATAAATCATTGGACAATAAACAATTACATGATCCGGAATTTTGTCGGATTAAAAGAAGAGATAACTACAGGAGAAACAATTGATACCATTATTAATATAGTTCCCTCGGATTTTCTGATCTCTACATTCGATAGCGAACAAATGACGACTCCTCATTTAAGAAAATATATAGCACGTCAGAAACAACGCGGCATAGGAAACATACAACCTTTTGAAATAGAATATCATAAACGATTCTCAATGGCTTTTGCAGCCTTTATTCTCACCATAATCGGAGCATCCCTCTCTTCCCTGAAAATCAAAGGTGGAATGGGATTAAATATCGGTCTCGGGCTACTCCTCAGCTTTTCTTATATCCTGTTAATACAAATTTCTTCTTCTTTTGCCGTATCAGGCCTTGTCAGTCCATTTATTGCCGTGTGGCTTCCGAACTTCCTTTATATTTTTATTGCAGCATACCTATACACCAAGGCTCCAAGATAAGGTTTCTCAAAAGAACTCTACACCATCTCGAGTTTAACGGGAGATATCAAAAGATTTCTCCTTACAGCCTGAATGACATGCAATATCTTCATTAAAAAAGGTTAAAATTTAAACCTTCTATTTATACATGGCGTTATCATGATGTAAATAAAAGAATATAGTTTTTATGTCTAAAATATCTTTCAAAGGAAATGCAGTAAACACCAACGGTGAATTACCTGAAAAAGGGGAAAAAGCTCCTGAATTTGTATTGGTAAAAACAGATTTGAGTGAGTTATCGTTGAAAGACCTGCAGGGAAAAAATGTAATACTGAATATATTTCCAAGTTTGGATACTAGCGTGTGTGCCGCTTCTGTAAGGCGCTTCAATAAAGAAGCTGCAGATATGAAAAATACGGTGGTTTTGGCTATTTCAAAAGATTTGCCTTTTGCACATGCTCGTTTTTGTACTACAGAAGGAATTGAAAATGTAGTTCCATTATCAGTATTCAGAAATCCTGAATTTGAAAAAGAATTTGGAGTAGGAATGATTGACGGACCGTTGAAGGGTCTTTTGGCCCGATGCGTTATTTTAATTGATGGTTCAGGCAACGTTGTTTATTCCGAACTGGTTCCTGAGATTACTCAAGAACCTGATTATAAGGCTGTGATAGCACATTTACAATAATTTTTGTTTTTCATTAGTTAAAGTTAAGGGTTAGTGATTGGAAGGGACTGCTTGTGTTAAGTGGTCCCTTTTGCTATTTCAATATTTTCATGAATTAATTTTTCTGCAATTTCAAAGGCTTCTTTTACTACTGTCTCCGGATATTTATTCATTTTCAGAATTTTAATAGCATTGCCTGAGCTATTTATCCCTTTGTACAATTTATAATCGAAATGAATTTCCTCTTCGGAAACAGATTCGCAGAAATAATAAAAATCGTATTCTCCTTCCAATAACTGAACTAATCTCGAATCATGAGTTGTAACAAATACCAGGTTATTATTCTGAGTAATATACGATAAAACAGCCTTGGCTGCAGCAATCCTCTCAATAGTATTAGTTCCCTTAAAAATTTCATCCAGAATAAAAATATTATGATTTCCGGAAGTAGATGCCTCTATTACTTCTTTTATAGCCATAGTTTCCTCCAGATAATAACTCTTTTTATTCAGCAAACTATCATTAATCCGGATAACAGAGAACAATCGGGAAAAAGGGAAAGTAAAAGATTCTGCAAAACAAGTATTCAAAGTCAGTCCCGTCAATATATTTACACCTATTGAACGCATAAAACTCGTTTTGCCTGACATATTTGACCCCGTTATGATAATAGATTCATCTTTTATAGAAATATCATTAGGAACACAATCCTCAATAAGAGGATGATATATTCCGGAAGTTTCAAAAATTTTACTATTCTGGTTAATTTCCGGACGACAGTACATTTTTTGTCCGTATCTCAAAGATGCAATGGAATAAAGGGCATCGATTTCTCCTAAATAACAAAACTGTTCCCGGATATATTCTTTCTTCAAATTTAGTTGTTTCAATATATTCTTAAATGATATCGGCTCAATCAGGGTAACTATTTTAAGAATCTCCAATATCGCCCATAAAAGTATCATGATTTCACTCTCCAAAGGTTTTTCCAAACTAAAAAACCACATTTTTTTCTTTAGCTTATCAACTTCCAAAATCGCTTTCGATATTTCAGGATTAATCACATCAAAAGCATTTGTATTTTTCAATTTTTGAACAATAAAGTTCATTTTGATGATCTGAGGAATCGATATAATATATTGATAGATATAGTTTTTATTCTGAAAATGAACCAGAGCATTTATTACAACTATCAATGTCAATAAATACATCATTTTCGGTATAAAAAATACGGAAATGAAGGTCAAAAACAGGAAAATAGGTAATACTATTATATGTGAATACCACTTTGGAAGTTTGGCCTGATCTTCATATAAAAGGCGGGAAACATAATAATTGTCATTATCATCCAATCTGGAGAGTATTTTTTCAATTTTCTCTCTAAACTCATTATCCGACAGAAATTTATCTATTATTTTTTCTCGGTTTTCATCAGAATAAGATATAGATGGAATTGTTCGTATCCTATCATACAAGAACTGTTGTCCAACACGGGTTTTGGTACGGTCCAAATATGCAAAAAGCTCATTCACGTCCAGATCATCAGATGTCCTATCGGATACAACCTGAAAACTATTATTCTTTTCTTTTTTCCTAAAAAAATATTCTATACGATCATCAAATACAAAATCAGGTTTGGAATCACCAAAAACCAAGTCGGAATTATCTTTTCCATTACTAAACAGCATATCCCTCAGTAACCGTAAAAAACTATTTTTCATCAAATATGGATGATATTATTTAAGACAACAAATATATATTAAATTTTAGTTGTAAACGCGTATTGTAGAAGGGATTTCATTTCACTCATGAACTATAAACTCCTTTATTTCGCCATACTTTGGCATAAGATTAAAAGTTTCGCTGATTTCCGCCTGCTCAAAATATACTCGTGCACAACTGATTACTCCCCCATGAGTAAATACGACGACATTCTGATACCCATTGTTCTTTAATTCGTCAAAAAAACCGGAAACCCGTTGATACATTCCGGCAAACGATTCGCCTCCCGGAGCCGGATTATTCAACCAATCAACCCTCCAGGCCGACATATCCAAGTTATTCCACTCACAGTTTTCCCAAACCCCAAAATTGAATTCCATTAACCTGTCATCTAATATTGCTTTTTCGAATCCGCAATAACTCGCCAAACGGGTACAACGGTGTAAAGGACTTGAAAATACCGAATCCGGTTCAATATTCTCTAGTTGAGACTTAACGATCTGAGCTTCTTCTTCAAAACTTGATTTCAAAGGAACATCTGTTTGCCCGTAACACACTCCTGATGGTACATCTACGGCTGTATGTCTGATAAAATATAGTTTCATATAAAGGAAGTGTAAATTAAAATTGTTATCCCGATATAAAAAGATAACTCACAAAGTAAAAACATCGCTCCACAACAATCACCGGTATACCCTCCTATTTTCTTTTTCATCAGATATACCAAAGACATAAATGTAAAGATAGGAAATAAAATCGCTATTAACAACTTTATTTGAGGAATTAACATTAATGGTAAAAAGCCAAAAATACAGGAAATAGCAAACGATCTGATAGACATCCGATCATAGACTGTCTTTGATTTGCTGGTTTCTTCCGTACGCGCATAAGGCAAAAACCAAGTCACTTGCGAACTGATAAATTTACACAGCGGATCTGCAATTAAAATGAGAACACAAGCCAATGTCAGAGGGAGATGTGATAATAATAAATAAAATAGCAGGAAGTAAAATATGAGACCTATAACTCCATACGTACCAATATGAGAGTCCTTCATTATTACAAGTACCCTTTCTTTACTATTTCCCCCACCAAATCCGTCCATAAAGTCGGCTAAACCATCTTCATGTAGCGCTCCTGTAAGCATTACTCTGCTTAACAATGCCAATACAACTGCAATTGAATAAGGCAATATCTGTCCCGACAACCAAAGGATTCCGGACATTACAGCTCCTGTCAGCCACCCGATCACAGCCCAGTAATTCACGACCTGCTTATAATATTCAGCAGGTACTTTGAATGCCTTTAATCTCCATAATGGAAGACAGGTAAAGAATACAAAAGCAGCAGCAATATTCTTCATATCAGAAATATTTGGTAACCTGAATCTTTTTAAATGAGTTCATCTCATTGATCATCCTTGCAGCCGATTCAATAACGGGATAGGCACATAGGGCTCCGGTTCCTTCTCCTAAACGCAACCCCAGATTCAATACAGGTTTTGCATTCAGATAATCCAATACAAGTTTATGTCCGGCTTCATCACCCTGATGCCCGAATATTGCATAATGAAGTACATTCGGATCTATTTTGGATGCAGCCAACATACAATTAGTCATAATAAAACCATCGACTAATACGATCATTTTCAATTCAGCGGCTTTCAACATAGCCCCTACAGCCATAACCATCTCATATCCACCAAAATAACTCATTATATCTTCAACAGATCCATTTCCTTTATAATTTTCTTTCGCCTGAGCCAGAACCTTGTGTTTATGACTGATAATCTGTCCTGAATGATCACAGCCGGCACCTATGCATTTTTCTAATGCAATTCCTGTAAGATAAGTCATCCACATTGCTGATGATGAAGTATTGGCAATACCCATTTCTCCAAAGCCAATCACATTACAACCTTGTTCAAAACAAGCAACAACACAGTCTATACCTTGTTGCATAGCCTGTCCCATCTCCTCTGATGTCATTGCAGCTTCATGCAAATAATTGCGTGTGCTTTTTCGTACTTTTTTATTGATAATCGGCATATCTTCCGGAAAATCAAAGTTAACCCCGGCATCTACAATTTGCAGATTAAAATGATGTTGGCGGGCCAAAAAGTTGATACCAGCGCCTCCTTCCAAAAAATTGACGACCATTTGCCGGGTTACCTCTTGTGGTGACGGGCTTACTCCTTCCGTTGCAACCCCATGATCACCTGCAAAAACGATATGATAAGGATTTTTCAATTGTGGTTCCAAAGTTTGTTGGATCAATCCCAACTGTAATGCCAGGTCTTCAAGCATACCTAACGACCCTTTAGGTTTGGTAAGGTTATCTATTTTCTCCTGTAAATATAACAAAATGCCTGTCTGAGGCTTTTCAATATTGAATTTCATAACTATTAATTATTTTATTTTTAATGATATCCCCGAAACCATCAGATAAACTTCATCTGATTTTTGAGCTATAAATTGATTAAACCAACCCTGCAGATCGGAAAACTTACGCTGAATCTCATTTTGAGACATTTCTCCCATTCCAATCTCATTGGTAACAAATATAAATGTAGCATCCTGTTGAATAAAATTTATAAATTCATTCTTTAACTCTTCCAATGCTTTCTCTACATCTGATTTCAAATCGAAAAAAAAGTTAGTGGCCCAGAGAGTCACACAATCGATCAGAACTACTTTTCCGTTCAGATTATGCCTACTTAATTCCTTCTCTTCTTCAATATTTTCCCAGACATTACTCCTACCTGCCTTATGTCGCATGATACGTTGCCGGTGTTCTTCATCCCAAACACGTGAAGTCGCCATATAAACAGGATGAGAAGATAGCGCCAGAGCCATCTTTTCAGCATAACTACTCTTTCCTGAACGTTGTCCTCCTGTTATTAATATAATTTTACTCATTTCAGACATAAATCTTTATTACATAACACAATAGTATGCAAATGTAACACTGGTTACTAATATTATCATCACAATTTCAGTTTTAATATTTACATTGACTGACCAAGGCATTCTATATTTGCTTACATATGAAATAATATCAGCATGTGCTGTAAAATAACCCAATCGCAAGCCTGGAATACAACCGGTTTTTGTCATCGAATGTAATAAAATAATATTCTTATATTTACAAGCCTCTTTTACTTCCCAACAAACTTCTTTCGTGAAATTTTCATACGACTGATCAAAAACAAAAACCGTATCAGGATACTTTACTACAAATTCTTCAAGGTATTCTTTGCTGTAAACAGTTCCCGTAGGGTTATTGGGATTACAAAGCCAGACTAACTGGTGTATCTGGGCTTATTTTGTAAAAATCTATAGTATGCCTGTGAACTGTACACGCATCTTCATATTCACAGAATGTAGGAATAATTATTACAGTTTTTTTATTGGAAAAAGCCTGAGCAATTAAATAAATACCTTCTGTAGCTCCATTTGTCACACAAATATTTAATGGATTAATCCGGTAATTATCAGCCAATAACCTGGCAAACGAAGCTGCTTCCGGTTCCGGATACGAATGTATTTGCCTGATACAATCACACAAATGATTCTGTAATGACTGTAAATCATGCTTACAATAAATATTGGAGCTGAAATTACTTACAATCTCACAACCTTTATTATATATATCGTCTCCATGTCCGTTAATCATTTTTATTCAACTTTTCATGATACTATACACCAGATCCATATTCACATGACTACGGATATGATCTGCCAGCTTATTATATTGTTCTTCTTTAAAAGCCTTATGATCAAATGCTTTCTGAGTAAGTTTTCCAATAAAAGGTTCAAGAATAAAATTGATAACTTCCAGATTGTCTAAGATTCCGTGAACATAACTTCCAAAACACTTGGAGTCAAGAAAATAGCCATCATCACTACCATCTTGCAGTATATTCAACGGGTTATGTTTTGCACTATTTACGGTAGCCGTTGTTCCCATATGAATTTCATAACCTTCACAAGTACCATCCGAATCCAGAAATGAAAATTTCACCTGCCTGGTAACTTTCTCTCCTCCAATCTGAGTACTTACAGGCAACAAACCTAATCCTGGCAATCGTTCAATATCACCTTCTATCTGTTCCGGATCACAAACATCAACACCCATGATCTGATATCCACCACAAATACCAATAACAGTACTACCATCCTTGTATGCTTTGACAATGCTTTGTGCAACTCCGTTTCGCCTCAATTCATACAAATCAGAAAGCGTACTCTTACTTCCGGGAATAATCACAATATCTGCCTTCTCAATTTCATCGGTATTGTTGGTATAGTAAAGATGCACCCTTGGATCTCGTTCTAAAACATTAAAATCAGTAAAGTTAGATAAGTGACGTAATAGTACCACCGCAATATTTATTTTCCCCTGTGCTGCTTGCAGGTTTTTGGTATGCAAATTGACAGAGTCTTCTTCTTCGATGTAAATATCTTTATAATAAGGAACTACGCCAACAATAGGGATATTACATAGTTCTTCAAGCATTTTTATTCCCGATTCAAAAAGACGTATATCTCCTCTGAATTTATTAATCAAAATGCCTTTCACATGCTTCCGTTCTTCTTCATTCAGCAACATGATCGATCCATAGACTGATGCAAAGACGCCTCCCCGGTCGATATCCGCCACAAGGATAACATTGGCCTTCGCATGTATCGCCATCGGCATATTAACCAAATCGACATCACGCAGATTGATCTCGGAAATACTTCCGGCTCCTTCCATCACAACAGGATTAAACCTGGTTTCTAAGCGGTCAAAAGCACTATATACCACTCTTCTAAGATCATCTCTCCCCTCTTTTTTAAAATACTCGTAAGCTTCCTGATTGCCTGCCGGTTTTCCATTAAGAATTACCTGACATACCTTATCAGTACTGGGTTTGAGCAATAATGGATTCATATCCGTATGACAGTCGACCCCTGCCGCTTCAGCCTGTACTGCCTGTGCCCGGCCTATCTCAAGTCCTTCGGGTGTTGCATACGAATTCAGCGCCATATTTTGAGCCTTAAATGGAGCTGGATGATAGCCGTCTTGTAAAAAGATACGGCAAAAAGCGGCAGTAATAACACTTTTTCCTACATCACTACCTGTCCCTGCAAACATGATTGGTTTCAAGAAAACCTCTACACTCATAAAATAACTGAAGTAAAATAAATCATACAAACTTACATAAAAAACACGAATTATAAGCGCGTTGAATAAAAATAAAGACCACAACTTTCGTCCGATTCCACAACCTTTGTATGGTTTCCATAAAAAGTTGTGTCTTTAAGTTGCAACTAAAAAAGAAATCATCATGGAAAAAGTATGTGGTCTTGATGTGCATAAAGATAGCGTTTTTATGTGCATCTTGAAAGAAAACGGAGAAAAGATTGAAGAGAAATTCGGCACTCTTACCCCAGATTTGGATCGACTGAGAGATTTATTGGTCTTTCACGAAGTAGGAAAAGTAGCGATGGAAAGTACGAGTATTTATTGGATTCCAGTTTGGCGGATTCTTGAATCGGACTTTGATGTCAAGTTAGTCAATCCCTATTTTATCAAGCAATTACCGGGACGAAAAAGTGATGTTCAAGATGCTCATTGGATTGCTATCGTTTTGCAAAAGGAGTTGATCAAAGGCAGTTACATTCCTGAGCCAAAGATCCAGGAATTGCGACAGTATGAGCGCCGGATGTTTTACCTGAACCGGAATCATCAACGGGCAGAACAAAGCTGCGATTTAATCCTGCAACGATGCAATATTCGTTTAAGTAATTATGTATCTGACATTGGAGGGCAATCCATGAGGAAGGTCATCCAGTCCCTGATTGAAGGAGAGAACAATCCTGAGAAGTTACTTTTACAGGTACATAAGCGTACCCGTAATAAGTATGGAGATGAAACGATAAAATCCTCATTAACCGGGATTCTTTCGCGAGCCGATCGAGAAATGCTTAAACAAAGCATGGAAGAGATTGAGCTTTACAATAACCAATTAGAACAATGTGAAGAAATGATGACCGAAATCTGTAATGCTTATTTTTCCCAAGAGGTTGAACTTTTGCAAACAGTTCCGGGAATTAAACAATTAGCTGCCATGACTATTATTGCCGAATTGGGAGTTGACATGAAAGCGTTTCTAACGGCATCGGCTATAGTGGGTTGGGCAGGATTAAAACCGAGAAATGAAGAAAGTGCGGGGAAAATCAGAGGAAGAAAAACATTGCACGGAAACAAATATCTCAGGAAAATGCTTGTTCAATGTGCGTGGGCAGCTTCAAGAACAAAAAACTCAAAATTTGAACTTCGGCTTACTTACTTAAAGAAAAGAATGAATGCCAATGCAAGAAAATTATTAGTCATCATTTGGAATATACTTTCAAAAAAAGAGCACTACAGACTAACTGCCGCATAAACTTTTTTTGCCGATTGCCATCAAGGCCTATATATTTATGGTGAGAATACGTTGCCCGTGATTTTCATATTGTAGCCGATGGTACCCGTATGACGCAGGAATTTGCGTCTTTTTTAAAAGGATTACATCGATAATCACGCTGTTAGTTGTAAGCTTATTGGAGAGCTGTTTGGATTGGATGGCGATTTACTTGAGCGACAGTATCGGGA
>JAVBTA010000003.1:0-172484 GCA_031556375.1 Bacteroidales bacterium
GAGCTTAATAAAAATCTGGCTCAGATGTTAAAGGGTGGAGTAATTATGGATGTTTCTACTCCTGAACAGGCGAGAATTGCAGAAAAAGCAGGAGCTGCAGCTGTTATGGCATTGGAACGTATTCCTGCGGATATCCGGGCAGTAGGTGGGGTATCACGTATGAGCGACCCTAAAATGATTAAGGGGATTCAGGAAGTAGTAAGTATTCCTGTTATGGCTAAAGTTAGGATTGGACATTTTGTGGAAGCACAGATATTGGAGGCTTTGGAGATCGATTATATTGATGAAAGTGAAGTTTTATCTCCGGCAGATGATAAATATCATGTGGATAAGACTAAATTCAAAGTTCCTTTTGTTTGTGGCGCCAAAGACCTTGGAGAGGCTTTGAGGCGTATTGCGGAAGGTGCATCTATGATCCGCACTAAAGGAGAACCGGGTACAGGGGATGTAGTTCAGGCTGTAAGACATATGAGAGCGATGATGAGCGAAATCAGACGGGTACAAAGTATGTCACAAGATGAATTATACCATGCTGCAAAAGAATTACAAGTCCCATATAGTTTGCTACTTCATGTACATGAAAACGGGAAATTACCTGTTGTGAACTTTGCTGCGGGTGGAGTCGCAACTCCTGCCGATGCTGCTTTGATGATGCAATTGGGGGCTGAAGGTGTTTTTGTCGGTTCCGGTATCTTCAAATCAGGTAATCCTGAAAAACGTGCTCAGGCTATTGTAAAAGCGGTGACAAATTTTGATGATCCTCATATTCTTGCTGAGATTTCTGCTGATTTGGGAGAAGCAATGGTTGGTATCAATGAAAATGAAATCCAGCTTTTAATGGCGGAGAGAGGTAAATAAGCCTATGAAAATAGGAGTCTTAGCCTTACAAGGCGGTTTTGCTGAGCATATTGAGAAATTGCAATCCCTGAATGTAGAAACCTTTGAAATCAGAAAAAAAGCGGATCTGGATACATCAATGGATGGATTGATCATTCCCGGTGGGGAGAGTACAACCATCGGAAAACTTTTGAAAGATTTGCTGATATATGATGATCTCAAATTGATGATTGAAAAAGGATTACCTGTCTTTGGGACTTGTGCAGGAATGATCTTGCTGGCAAAGGAAATTGCAGGTACTGATATTTCACATTTTAGGACAATGGATATCCGGGTAAAACGAAATGCATACGGAAGGCAATTAGGTAGTTTCTATGCCGAAAATGAATTCAAAGGAATAGGAGTGGTGCCAATGACTTTTATCAGAGCTCCTTACATTGAATATGCCGGACCTAATGTTGAAATTTTATCAGTAGTCGACGGTCATATTGTAGCTGCAAGAGAAAAGAATATGCTGGCAACGGCTTACCATCCGGAATTGACAACGGATACAAGGGTACATCAATATTTTGTAGAACAAATTTTAAAATTAAATAAGTAATTGAAATGGCAATAATGAATTTTGGCGGGGTTGAAGAAAATGTAGTCACCCGTGAAGAGTTTCCATTGGAAAAAGCAAAAGAAGTGTTGAAAAATGAAACCATAGCTGTAATCGGTTATGGAGTGCAAGGCCCCGGTCAATCATTGAACTTACGTGATAACGGTTTCAATGTGATTGTCGGTCAACGTAAAGGTGGTAAAACCTGGGAAAAAGCCATTGCTGATGGTTGGGTTCCCGGAAAAACACTATTTGATATCGAAGAAGCATGTGAAAAAGCTACAATTATTCAATATTTGCTTTCAGATGCTGCTCAAATTGAAGTATGGCCACGTATTAAGCCTTATCTTACAACAGGAAAAGCTTTGTATTTTTCTCATGGTTTTGGAATTACTTATAAAGAACGTACAGGTATTGTTCCTCCGGCTGATATCGATGTTATTCTGGTGGCTCCAAAAGGATCCGGAACATCATTACGCCGTATGTTCCTCGAAGGTCGTGGATTGAATTCCAGTTATGCAATCTTCCAGGATGCTACAGGTCGTGCAAAAGAACGCACCATTGCTTTGGGTATTGGTGTAGGATCAGGTTATTTGTTTGAAACAAATTTCAAACGTGAAGTATATTCCGACCTTACTGGTGAACGTGGTACATTGATGGGTGCTATTCAGGGTCTCTTGTTAGCTCAATATGAAGTGTTACGTGAAAACGGACACACTCCATCAGAAGCTTTCAATGAAACAGTGGAA
Source organism: Bacteroidales bacterium (assembly GCA_031556375.1). Classification (GTDB taxonomy): domain Bacteria; phylum Bacteroidota; class Bacteroidia; order Bacteroidales; family Azobacteroidaceae; genus BNXB01. The sequence continues at coordinate 2,185 of JAVBTA010000003.1, forward strand.
GAATTAACTCAATCATTGATGCCGTTATTTGCTGAAAAAGGAATGGACTGGATGTATGCCAACTGTTCAACAACGGCTCAACGTGGTGCTTTGGACTGGATGACTCCTTTCCACGATGCTACCAAACCGGTATTCCAGAAACTTTATCAGGAAGTAGCTTCCGGAAATGAAGCACAACGCTCTATCGATTCTAATTCTAAAACGGATTACCGTGAAAAACTGGAAGAAGAATTGAAGGCATTACGTGAAAGCGAAATGTGGAAAACAGGAGCTGTTGTCCGCAAATTACGTCCGGAAAACAGTTAGTATGCCTAACACTACACGTCATTTCGATTGTAAGGAGAAACCTAATCAGATTTCTCGCAATGCTCGAAATGACGTGTTTTATATTTGTAAAATTAACCGGAAACATATTATCTTTGCATCATGACAAAAGACACTCGTGAAAAAATTTTGGTTCGTACTTCGTTGATTAGTGTTATTGGAAACGCTATTCTCTCCTTATCTAAGATTGTAATAGGGATTATTGGAGGAAGTATGGCAGTCCTGGGAGATGGTATTGATTCGGCGACAGATGTCGTTATATCTCTTGTAACGCTGTTTACAGCGAAGATTATGAGTCGTCCACCTAATGCAAAATACGTATATGGTTATGAAAAAGCAGACGGTATCGCAACCAAAGTCCTTTCTTTTGTGATCTTTTTTGCCGGTATTCAAATGCTTGTCTCCACCGGGCGAAGTATCATCTACTCTGAAGTCCGGGAATTGCCGTCTACAACGGTAATCTATGTTACCATATTTTCGATCATAGGTAAGCTTTTATTGGCATGGAATCAACTTCAACAGGGGAAAAAAGTGAATAGTTCTATGTTAATTGCTAATGCCAGGAACATGAGGAACGATGTTTTGATTTCTTCCGGAGTATTGCTGGGACTTTTATTTACGTTCGTATTGAAATTGCCTATATTAGACTCAATTACAGGTCTCCTTATCAGTTTATATATTATTAAGTCATCTATTGGAATTTTTAAGGAGTCGAATATTGCTTTAATGGATGGAGTGAGTGATACATCTGTTTATGAACAGATTATTGTTGCGGCAGAAACTGTTCCGGGAGCTTCTAACCCTCATCGTATCCGTTCCCGTCAGTTAGGTAATATGTATATGATTGTACTGGATGTAGAAGCTGATGGTAATCTTACACTATATAAAGCACACGAAATAGCTCAACAAGTAGAGGAAAGCATAAAGAGGTCTGTTGAGAATGTGTATGATATAGTAGTACATGTCGAACCTAAGGACACCAGCCATAAGGAAGAAAAATTTGGTATAGATAAGTCTACAATCCTCTGAATTAACTGCTTTTAGGGAATTTTTTTGGAAATCCGGAAGAAACTATGTTTCTAATCCTATCAAGCCATGTTTCTGTAGGATCTTCTTTGAGGAAAGACTCTATATGGCGTTGTTTCTTTTCTTCAAATATCTCATCAAAATCAATTAAAATACCGGTTTCTTCTACACCTCCGAATTCCGGATTGGCTGCTGTCCCGAATACTTTCATTGTTGGCGATAGACTCATATAGGCACTTACCAATGGAGGTATATTGATACCGAATTTCCGGACTTCAGCGTTTAAAGTTTTATAATCCTCTTTGTATATCCATCCATTAAATAATTTTTTCATATTGGCAATATCCATATTCGTTTCGAGAGGGTGGATAGGAGTGACTAATTGTCTCTTATCATAAAAGTATTTTTCGAGAAAATACAAAATCATATTCCGGGCTTCGGTGTTGTAAGTATTATACATTGTTACTTTTCCGAAGAAAAAACGCAAAGAAGAATCAATGACGGTAAGAGCACCTAATCCATCCCAGAGGTTATCCAATGCAAATAGTCCTTTGGCCCCGGCTTTGGACGACTGATAATCCAGGGAAACGAATGAGCGTCCCAGTTCCACCATTCTTGGGAGATATTCCTGAATAAAACGGTCTGAAAAGTGAAATAATTCAGATGTTGCAAGGTTTGCAGGTTGTCCATCCTTGTTAAAAACGACTTCATTTCCACATAAAAAGCGATATCCGCCCAGGATTTCTTCATCTTCAGGATCCCATACAATAAGTTGACGATAAGGATTTTTCATCACATCAAAATCATCAATATCGCACGATAACCCTGTACCTCCACCATAAAATCGAAATGCCAATTCACGCAGGCGACCGACTTCTTTCATCAAATTAGGAGCTGTATGTGCCGTAAACAGGTAAATTTCATTACCTGATTTATTTGTTTTACGGAGCAACTTATCCTTTGTCAATTCTTCCTTCAACAGTTTTCTGTCGACTTTGGGAATAATTTCTTCCATGTATAATTTATTATTTCAGCGAATATACCTGTTCTTTCATCCAATCAGCCCATTCCTGATGGCTCTTTGAATTGTCGAAAAAATGCCACGAAACCGGCTTCCCAAAATGAATCCGGAAAGTTTTTCCTCTTGATTTGAACATTTCACGAGGCAAAAATAACATTTCTAAATTGAATTTTATCTTTAAAACCTTACGGATATTTGCTAAATTGTAAAAAAAGTTCGAATTACGGGCTTCAAAGTAAACCGGAATCACGTCACGCTCATATTCAATAGCTTTTGTGACAAACATTTTTTTCCATTCGGAGTCTGTAATTTCCCCTTTTTGTTTCCGGGAACATAAACCTGCAGGGAATGTAATTATTTGATTCTCAGAAGAAAATGCGTCGTTGACAGCCATAACCCCTCCTTTAGCCTGAGAGCCATGTTTATTTATCGGAATAAAAATGGGCTTTAAGGGATCTATAAAATACAACAAATCATTTACCAGGTACTTTATTTTTCCATTAAAGATATTTCCTAAAACAGAAGATAAACAGATACCATCTAATCCACCCAAAGGATGGTTAGATACGAAAATGATTTTTTTTTCGTTTACAGGTATGTTCTCTTTATTGAATAATTCCAGTGCGATATTAAAGTATTCAACTGCTTTGTCCATGGTTTCCACTCCGGTAGAGCGACCATTGAATCTCAGAAAATCGTTAAGATTGTCTTCTTTGATGAGCCAGGAAAGAAATTTTGTAAGAAAACGGGGAATTTTCCTCTCATTCTTCCCTGTTTTAGACCGTACGATTTTATCCAAATTTATTTGGAAAACATTTTTGTCGTTCATCTGTTATTAGTATACGTAATACAAAGGTAATGTTTTAAAATGATTATAGTATGAAAACCGTTAAGATTTTAAGTGCTTTATTATTGTCAGTAGTAATGATTACATCATGTAATTCAGGTAAAAAACAAAGTGAAGTGTCTGCAGCAGAATCTACTCCAACTGTAAATGAAGCTCCGGCCCCAGAAATCACACCTGTTGAAATCCAACAATTATCAGGTTATTTTTTGAAAAATTCATATGAATTGCCGAAAGAGGTCAATATCATTGAGGTACTGGATAAAGATCAAATGAAACTGGCATTTGGAGTTGGAAAGACAATGAATAACAAAATAGATACAGTTGATTTTAACGCGAATGCTGTGATTGGGATTGCGTTACAACCTACTGATATCAAAACAGACTTGAAAATAGAAAAAGTTGAGAAATCCGGAGAAACTCTTAATGTTTATGTTTCGTTAGTTAAAGGAGAAAAGCAATCATTTACAACAAAACCTGTTGTCCTGTTTTCTGTTTCAAAACTTGTAGATGTGAAAAATCTGGAACTATTTATTGATGGAAATAATAAAGATGTGCTTCCATTGAAGTTTAATAATATTTGAAATAAGTTAATTAATTGTTCAAATAATCGACCAGTCTAGTAGATAATGTCTTCTGGCTGGTTGCTTTTTTAGTTTGTTGTGTCGGATCATGGAAATTATGACTCTACATCTTCTTTATTTTTCAGAAAATTATGTATCTTTGCATCGAAATTTTGATATAAAATCATTTTTCCGATGCAACGTTTTTAAATTGAGATCATTTACTAGAGTAGTTAATATAGATAAACAATTCTAAATGATAATAAAAATGGAACAGAGCGTTAAAGAAATCTTATTGAAAAAGACAACAATAATGAAAACAAAAAGAAATTGGCTTATTATTGCAATAGCAGTTATTATGGCGGGAGGTTTGACCGGTTGTTTGGAGGACGGTCAGAATGCTTACGATTTTCAGCAGGTTCCTTCCTATATGACGATGAAAGATGGTAAATACTATATGGAGACAATAGGTCTTAGTGTGTATGCTGATTTGTCTCAAGCAACAACACAGCCGATCGAAATATTAGATACTTATGGATTAAGTTGGTATAATGTAAATTATGATAAACAACCTGCGGGAACCGACGGTATTAAAGTTCCTTATACCGGGGTTGTGAGTACGGGTGGTTGGTATTCTGTGAAAAATGATAGAATGCAACCATCATATGACGGATCATTTACAAATTATACCGACACTATTATTGATGCGGGCTTGTATGCATCACAACTACTTAGGAATCATGCCTTTTTTGTGATGGGTGAAGAGGCCCCTGCCGGAAGGTCATATAATTATCACTTGACTTTTAATGCAGACTCAACAGTAAGTCAGAATAATGTTCCTGCTTTGTATCTACAAACTGAAGTTACGACAGAAGGAACAGGTGCAAAACAATTATATGCCTATTTTTATGCATTTGATATGGGTGACCTTTTTAATAATTCGGATTATTACGAAGAAGTCCAAATTCAAGGAGTTGATTGTGAGCGAGTTAAATTTAATTTATATTATCAGAAAGGTGTTGATAAAGTAACCGGAAAGCCAATCTTTAAAGCAAATGAGGATAATCCGATGTTAGTATACAGGATAAAATCGAAATAATAACTTGAATGTTAAAGAACATTTTTGATCTGCTTGTCAGGTTAATTTCCCAGCCGGCAAAAGCTTGGAGTATGTTGGCCGACAAGCAGGAAAATAATAACGAGAACTTTTTCAAGAGCTACTTATACCCATTGTTCGGTATTGTAGCTCTCTTGTCGTTTGTAGGTGTATTATTGACTACCCCGGAGGGTCAACACGAGAATTTGTCTTTTAACGGGCATCTGCAATTCGGATTGAAAAATTGTATCCGGATGATAATCATTACTTTTGCCGGGTTTCATTTAGCTTCTTATATTTTATCGGAAGTGATGAAGAACATATTTAACCGGCCGGGAGAGTTGAAGCAATGTCAACGTTTCGTAGGCTACTCATCTTCTCCGGTTTACCTGTTGATATTGATCAGATCATTATTCCCATCACTTTTTTTTCTGTATATTTTTCTGCTTTATGTTGTTTACATTATATGGGAAGGTGCAATTCCTTACATGAAAATTGAAGAAAACGACCAATTAAAATTCACAATTTGGGCTGGCGCTATTGTTTTATTAACTCCATTCCTGATTGAAATCGTTATGATTTCATTTCTGCCTAGATTGATATAAAATGCCAGTTTGACCGGATTTATATGTCACAACAGAACAATATATTAATTAAGAATAAGAGAGCTTCGTTTGATTACGAATTCATCGAAACCTTTACAGCGGGGATTGTACTTACGGGGACTGAGATTAAATCTATCCGGCTAGGGAAAGCAAGTCTTGTTGACACTTATTGTATAGTTATCAATGGTGAGGTTTGGGTGAAAAATATGTATATAGCCGAGTATTTTTATGGAACATATAATAATCATGAGACCCGTCGCGATAGGAAATTACTGTTAAGCAAGCGGGAAATCGGTAAGATTGAGCGTTTCTCCAAGGATACGGGATTTACTATTATTCCGACGAAAATGTTTATTAATGAAAAAGGTTTGGCAAAGGTTGTAATTGCTGTCGCAAAAGGCAAAAAACAGTACGACAAACGTCAATCGATCAAAGAACGTGATGATAAACGGGATATGGACCGTGCTTTTAAACGATAAATGGATATACATCAAATACTGCTAGAAAGAGTCCTGATCCTGGATGGGGCCATGGGAACGATGATACAACGGTATCATCTGGAGGAAGAAGATTATCGGGGAGAACGTTTTGCTCATTTACCCGGACAACTGAAGGGGAATAATGATATGCTTAGTATCACCCAGCCGGAAATTATTAAAAAGATCCATGTTGAGTATCTTGAGGCAGGAGCAGATATCATTGAAACAAATTCATTTAGTTGTACCACGATTTCCATGGCTGATTACGGCATGGAGTCTTATGTTAGGGAATTAAACCTGACGGCTGCTCATCTGGCTCGTGAAGTTGCTGATGAATATTCCCGGAAAAACCCCAAAAAACCTCGTTTTGTTGCCGGTTCTATAGGACCAACAAATAAAACTGCTTCTATATCTCCGGATGTTTCCAACCCAGGATATCGCAATATTACATTCGATGATCTTCGAATTGCATTTAAAGAACAAATTTTAGCTTTGATTGAAGGAGGTGTCGACCTTTTGTTGATAGAAACCTGTTTTGATACTCTTAATGTGAAAGCTGGTTTGATGGCGGCAGAAGAAGCAATGAAAGAATCAGGTAAGAATATTCCTTTGATGCTTTCGTTCACATTGGCAGGAAAAAGCGGGCGTTTACTTTCCGGACAGACCCTGGATGCTGCAATGGCTTCCGTATCCCATGTCAAATTACTCTCAGTCGGCCTGAATTGTTCTTTTGGTGCTTCAGAGATGAAGCCTTTTCTGAAAGAATTAGGACGGATTGCTCCTTGCTTTATCAGTGCATACCCGAATGCCGGATTACCCAACAGTTTGGGAGAGTATGATGAAACTCCGGAAAAAATGGCTGTCCAGATTAAAGAATATATCAATGAGGGATTGGTTAATATTCTTGGAGGATGTTGTGGAACTACCCCTGCACATATTGCTCAATATTCAGCGCTTATTGAAAATGCGAAACCTCATGTTGTTCCAAAACTATCCGAAAATCTGATTTTGTCCGGTTTGGATACCTTGGAAATTACTTCTGAAAGTAATTTCATAAATGTTGGAGAACGGTGTAATGTAGCGGGTTCCCGTAAGTTTTTGAGGCTGATTAAAGAAAAAAAACAGGAAGAAGCGCTTTCTATTGCCCGCCAGCAGGTGGAGGATGGCGCTCAGATACTGGATATAAATGTAGATGACGGATTACTTGATGGTGTTCATGAGATGACCACTTTTCTTAATTTAATGTCATCTGAGCCCGACATTGCCCGTATTCCGGTAATGATCGACAGTTCGGACTGGAACATTATCGAGGCCGGATTAAAGTGTCTGCAAGGTAAATCTATCGTTAATTCCATTAGTTTAAAAGAAGGTGAATCCGAATTTTTGCGAAAAGCAAGGAAAATCAAATCTTATGGTGCTGCGGTTGTTGCAATGGCATTTGATGAGAAAGGACAGGCCGATACTTTTGAGCGAAAAATAGAGATCTGCGAACGGGAATTTAAGCTTCTGATTCAAGAGGCCGGATTTCAGCCTTGTGATATCATTTTTGACCCGAATATCCTGGCAATTGCCACAGGTATCGAAGAACATTCGAACTATGGATTGGATTTTATCCGGGCGACAGAATGGATTAAGCAAAACCTTCCGGGAGCAAAAGTAAGTGGGGGAGTCAGTAATCTTTCATTCTCTTTCCGCGGTAATAATTACCTTCGGGAATGTATGCATGCAGATTTTCTATACCATGCCATTAGGAAAGGTATGGATATGGGAATCGTAAATCCCTCAACAACGGTAACTTATCAGGATATTCCTGAAGAATTATTGGAAATGATAGAAAATGTCATTTTTAACCGTACTCCGGACGCCGCAGAGAAGTTAACCGAATATGCTCAGCAGAATAACGAATCTCTTCAGGATAAAGAAGAAAAACAGGAAGAGTGGAGAAAATTCTCTCTTTCTGAACGTCTACAACATGCTCTGATCAAAGGGATTGATGTATATTTAGAAGAAGATTTGACAGAAGCGTTGAAAACGTATTCTCAGCCGATAGATATAATAGACCAACCGTTGATGGATGGTATGAATATCGTTGGAAACCTGTTCGGAGAAGGAAAAATGTTCCTTCCTCAGGTGGTAAAAACAGCCCGAACAATGAAAAAGGCCGTTGCTATCCTGCAACCTGCTATAGAGGCTACCCGCAAAGAAGGTTCGAGTCATGCGGGTAAGATCCTCATGGCTACAGTGAAAGGCGATGTTCATGATATCGGTAAAAATATAACAGGAGTAGTCCTGGCTTGTAATAACTATGAAATTATAGACATTGGGGTGATGGTTCCGCCGGAAGAAATTATTCGTCAGGCAAAAGAACACCAGGTCGATATTATCGGATTAAGCGGACTAATAACGCCATCGCTTCAGGAAATGTCTTTTATGGCATCGGAATTGGAGCGGGAGAGGCTAAATGTTCCTCTTTTGATTGGCGGAGCTACGACATCCAAATTGCATACAGCTCTGAAAATAGACCCTCTTTACAACGGACCTGTAGTTTATGTTAAGGATGCTTCTAAAGCAGTTCCTGTAGCAAATAAATTATTGAATCCGGAAGTAAAACAGGCATTTGTCAACGAAGTGAAAACCGAATATCAGTTATTACGTTCAAATAAAGAAAAACCGGTCGAGTCGGTTTCCCTCGATTATGCCCGTAAACACCCATATAAGATAGATTGGAGTAATCATAAGCCTGTAAAACCTTCATTTGAAGGGACTAAAGTAATTGAGTATATTTCAATAAGAAAAATTATTCCATATGTAGATTGGGCATTTTTCCTGGTTGCATGGAAATTCTCTCCAAAATTTGCGGGATGCGCTAAAATAGAGGACTCGGAATCGGCACGTAAAGCCTGGCTGGATGCATTTGATATTCAGGATAAAGAAAAGGCTACAGAGGCTCTAAAACTGATACTGGATGCTCAGAATATGTTGAAGGACTGGTCTGAAAAAGAATATAATTTCATTAGTGCGATACTTTCGTTTTATCCGGTAGAAGTGATTGAGGAGGGTATTCGTGTGCAGGGAAAGGATATTCCGATGCTTCGTCAACAGGAAAAGCGTGAAGATAATGTGTATAAATCCCTGGTTGATTTCTTCAATCCGTCCGGAGATTATACGGGCTTTTTCATTGTAACGGCGGGAAATAATACTTCTGAACTGCTTAATCAATATAAAAAGCAGGGAGATACTTATAATGAGATCCTGATGCAAACTTTATGTGACCGTCTGGCAGAAGCGGCAACCGAATATTTGCACGAAAAAGTCCGAAAAGAATACTGGGGGTACGCTTCAGCTGAAAACAAAACTAGAGATGAGTTACTGAAAGTTGAATATCAAGGTATTCGTCCGGCTTCTGGTTATCCGTCTTTGCCGGATATTTCCCTGAATTTTACAATTGACGAGTTACTCGACATAAAACGGATCGGAGTTAGCCTGACGTCTAACGGAGCTATTTATCCGACAGCATCTGTTTGTGGTATGTATATCGCTCATCCGGAGTCTAAGTACTTCACCATCGGAAAAATAGATGAAGAACAAATGGCGGATTACGGACGTAGAAAAGGCATTACCACAGAAGAGGTCAAAAAGTGGTTGGGGAGATAAATTTTCTAATATTTTTTGTAACTTTGCCTGTTTATACAGAGATATATGAAAATATACGAAAACTATTCCCTTAAGGAACATAATACATTCCATTTAGATGTTAAAACCCGGTGGTTCGTGGAGTACGAATCCGAAAAAGATTTGCAGACATTACTCTCTGATGAATTTTTTTTCTCCCAGGCTTTCTGGCATATAGGTCAGGGAAGTAATTTATTGTTTCTGAACGATTTTAACGGAATTATTATCCATTCGGCTATACGTGGTATTGATGTGATAAAAGAAGATGAAGGTTCTGTCTGGGTAAAAGCCGGTGCAGGAGTTGTCTGGGATGATTTTGTCGATTACTGTGTTGAAAAAGGTTGGGCAGGGGTAGAGAATTTATCTTTGATACCAGGAGAAGTAGGTGCTTCGGCTGTTCAAAATATCGGAGCATATGGTTCTGAAGTTGCTGATTGCATAACAGAAGTACACGCATATTCCCTTGAAACCGGAGAGAAAAATATTTTTTCGAATGACGATTGTAAATTTGCATATCGTAAAAGCTTTTTTAAAATAGAACAAAATAAAGGAAAGCACTTTATTTCTCATGTCGTATTTCAATTATCGAAGAAACCGGTATTCAACATAGAATATGGGAATCTGAAAGAGATGTTGAAAAATAAAGAAATAAACCTGAAGGCTATACGGGAAGCCATAATTTCAGTCCGGAAAAGCAAACTTCCTGATCCTAAGGATTTTGGTAATGCCGGAAGTTTCTTTATGAATCCATATGTTTGTATGGAGCATTTCAAAGCAATGCAACAGAGATATCCTAATATGCCATTTTATCCGGTGAATGACGAAGTTATGAAAATTCCTGCGGCGTGGTTGATTGATCAATGCGGTTTGAAAGGCAAGACTCTGGGAGGAGCTGCTGTTCATGAAAAGCAACCATTGGTGTTGATCAATAAAAATGGAGCGACCGGAGATGAAATCGCTCAGTTGGCCGAAGAGGTCAGAGGAGCAGTGAAGAAAAAGTTTTCAATAGAACTTCATCCTGAAGTAAATTATATATAAGCGGAATTTTAATGAAACTGACATTTTTAGGTACAGGTACTTCCACCGGTATTCCGGAAATCGGATGTAATTGTGAGGTTTGTACATCTAAAGACCCTCGTGACAATCGATTACGCGTGTCGTTGTTTGTTGAGATCGAGGATAAAAAGATATTGATAGATTGTGGCCCGGATTTCCGGCAACAGATACTTTCTAATCCTGTAGAGCGTATCGATGCGGTTTTAATTACGCATGAACATTATGATCACGTGGGAGGTATTGATGATCTGCGTCCGTTTTGTAAATTCGGGGCAGTAGACCTGTATGCCGAAAAATATGTTTCAGATGCTATCCGGTTGAGGATTCCATATGTCTTTCAAGAAAACAAATATCCGGGAGTTCCTAATATTTCACTGCATGAAATAGATATTCGTCCTTTTGAAATCAAAGGTTTAAAAATTACACCTATTCGACTACTACATGGAAGGTTACCTATTTTTGGATATCGTATAGGAAAGATGGCATATCTTACTGATTTGAAAACGATTCCGGATGAGGAATATTCTAAGTTAGCTGATCTGGATGTGCTAATTATCAATGCTTTACATTTCAAAGAACATATTTCTCATGAAACCGTGGAAGATGCTCTTGAGAACATCGAAAGAATAAAGCCCCAAAGAGCGTTCCTTATCCATATGGGGCATCGTTTTGGTTTACATGCCATAATGGAGAACGAAATGCCTGAGAATGTATTTATTGCCTATGATGGTTTGAAAATAGATTTATGATTATGGAGAATGAGAAACAGATTGTAGAATCCGGATTAGTAGAGGTTCAGGGAGCACGTGTTCACAATCTGAAAAATATTGATGTAAATATTCCACGTAACAGATTTACGGTCATTACCGGACTGAGTGGTAGTGGAAAATCTTCATTAGCTTTCGACACTATATTTGCTGAAGGCCAACGTCGTTATATCGAGACATTTTCATCTTATGCCCGTTCATTTTTAGGTAATCTGGAGCGTCCTGATGTAGACAAAATTTCAGGGTTGAGTCCCGTAATCGCCATTGAACAGAAAACGACAAATCGCAGTCCTCGTTCAACAGTCGGAACAACGACCGAAATATATGATTTTCTACGTTTGCTTTATGCCAGGGCAGGAGATGCTTATTCATACAACACTGGAGAACGAATGGTAAAATATACTGAAGAGCAAGTCCTCGAGCTTATTATGGAGCGCTATAAGGAACGCAAGGTATATATCCTGGCTCCTGTTGTACGGAACAGAAAAGGTCATTATAAGGAGTTATTTGAGCAGCTACGTAAAAAAGGATTTTTGAATGTCCGTGTGGATGGTGAATTACGGGAAATTATTCCTGGAATGAAACTTGACCGTTACAAAAATCACGCGATAGAAGTGGTGATCGATAAGCTTTTGATTTCGGAAAATTTTGCTTCTAGGGTTAAAAACAGTGTTCGTACAGCAATGAAACATGGAGATGGTTTGTTGATTGTTCTAGATCTGGAAACCAGTGAAGTGTATCATTTCAGTCGTCGTTTAATGTGTCCTACTACAGGTTTGTCATACAGCGAACCTGCTCCTCATAATTTTTCATTCAATTCACCTCATGGAGCGTGTTCTCATTGCAAAGGGATAGGTACCGTTAATCAGATTGACATTCAGAAGATAGTCCCGAAGCCTGAACTCAGTATTCATCATGGAGGGATCGTTCCACTTGGAAAATATCGTAATGTGATGATTTTTTGGCAAATAGAGGCTATTTGCGAAAAACATGGTGTGACAATTAAGACTCCGATCAAAGATCTTCCTGAAGAAGCTATAGATGATATCATGAATGGGACGGAAGAACGCTTACAGATTAAAAACGAGTCTTTAGGAAGTTCCAATTATTTCCTTTCATTTGAAGGAGTTACGAAATATGTAATGATGCAGCAAGAATCCGATGCTTCGGCATCTGCTCAAAAATGGGCGGATCAGTTTGTACGTACGGTTGTTTGTCCGGAGTGTAAAGGGCAACGTTTGAATAAAGAAGCATTACATTATTTCATTAATGAAAAAAATATTGCAGATCTGTCTGCGATGGACATTTCTGAATTAAGCGAATGGATAGATAAACTAGACTCCAGTCTAAGTGAAAAACAGAAACAGATTGCGACAGAGATACTTAAAGAAATTCATTCCCGGTTACATTTTCTTGTGGATGTAGGATTGGATTATTTATCGTTAAGCCGTTCTTCTGTAAGCCTTTCCGGAGGGGAAAGTCAAAGGATACGTTTGGCCACTCAGATCGGTTCACAATTGGTTAATGTATTGTATATCCTTGATGAACCGAGTATCGGATTACATCAAAGGGATAATAACCGCTTGATCGATTCCTTGAAACAGCTTCGTGATACAGGAAACTCGGTCATTGTGGTTGAGCATGATAAAGATATGATGCTCAATGCCGATTATGTGGTCGATTTAGGTCCCAGAGCCGGTCGTTTGGGGGGTGAAGTCGTCTTTTCCGGTACTCCACAAGAGATGCTTAAGTCGCATACACTGACATCTGAATATTTGAGTGGAGAGAAAGCTATTCAAATACCTAAGAAAAGAAGAAAGGGCAATGGAAAGAAAATTGTGCTGAAAGGCGCTTCTGGAAATAATTTGAAGCATATAAACGCAACTTTCCCGTTAGGCATGTTTATTTGTGTTACAGGAGTCTCCGGTAGTGGTAAATCAACTTTGATTAACGAAACATTACAACAGATATTCAGTTCGAAGTTATATCGTGCTTTGGAAGATCCTCTTCCGTATGATTCTATCACCGGAATTGAGGAAATAGATAAGATTGTAAATGTGGATCAATCGCCGATCGGCCGTACACCACGTTCTAATCCGGCGACATATACCGGTGTATTTTCGGATATCCGTAATTTGTTTGTAGAGTTACCAGAATCGAGGATTAGGGGATATAAACCCGGTCGTTTTTCATTTAATATTCCAGGAGGTCGTTGTGAAACCTGCAATGGAAATGGTTATAAATCCATAGAAATGAATTTTTTACCGGATGTAATGGTACCCTGCGAAGATTGTCATGGTAAACGATATAATCGAGAGACACTGGAAGTTCGTTTCAAGGGCAAATCGATTGCCGACGTTTTGGACATGACCATCAATATGGCTGTGGAGTTTTTTGAAAATGTACCTATTATCCTTAATAAAATCAAAGTATTACAGGATGTTGGGCTTGGTTATGTGAAACTGGGACAATCATCCACGACTCTTTCCGGAGGAGAAAGTCAACGTGTGAAATTGGCTACAGAATTGGCTAAGCGTGATACCGGGCGGACTTTATATGTACTGGATGAGCCTACTACAGGTTTGCATTTTGAGGATATCAATATTCTTCTGGGAGTTATCAACCGTTTGGTTGATAAGGGAAATACTATGATCGTAATTGAACATAACCTGGATGTCATTAAATGTGCGGATTATGTCATCGATATGGGACCCGAAGGCGGTCGAGGAGGAGGGTATGTCCTGTTTGAAGGAACTCCGGAAGCAATGGTTAAATCTGCCGATACACATACTGCCAAATACCTGAAAGCTGAATTGAAATAATTTCAGCCCAGAATTGGTATTATCAGAAAAAAGTTATAATTTTGCGTTGCAAAAGCGGGATGTAGCGCAGTTGGTAGCGTGCCACGTTCGGGACGTGGAGGTCGGGCGTTCGAATCGCCTCATCCCGACTTATTTTATAAAACAATCCTAATAATTATCTTAATGATTTTATGAGGATTGTTTTTTTTATTCAAACAAATTAAATTGAACCTGGTTCAGATTTTACAAAGATAGTGAAATCGCGATCATTTTTACTCAAATTCAAAACATCTTTTCATTAATGCAAAATAAAAAATAAAAATAAATTATAATTCAAATGAACTTCTGTTCAGGAATGCAACGGTTTTATGTATTTCTTTGTACATAACAATATCATCATCTACAAATGAAACCTCTTTACGATATGCTTTGAGGAAATTTTCCAGAATAGGGGATGATTTTGCCGGACGCCGGAATTCTATTCCTTGAGCTGCATTCATTAGCTCTATGGCCAGAATATGGCTCAAATTATCCATAATTTTGAATAATTTAGTTGCAGCATTGGCTCCCATGCTCACATGATCTTCCTGTCCATTGGACGAGACAATGGAATCACTTGAAGCAGCATAACAATACATCTTATTCTGGCTGACCATAGAAGCTGAAGCATATTGTGGGATCATGAATCCGGAATTTACGCCGGGATTAGCAACCAAAAATTCAGGCAAACCTCGTAGTCCCATAATTAACTGAGCGACACGGCGTTCTGATATATTCCCTAGTTCAGCCAGCGCGATTGCCAGAAAATCGTACGAAATAGCCAAGGGCTGTCCGTGAAAATTTCCTCCGGAAAGAATTTTATCTTCATCAGGGAAGATAGTCGGATTATCGGTTACGGAATTGATTTCTGTCAATAATACGGAGGCGACATATCTGATAGCATCTTTAGTAGCTCCATGTACCTGTGGAATACAGCGGAAAGAGTAAGGATCTTGAATATGAGTTTTCTTTCTGGAAATCAGTTCACTACCCTCAAGTAAACGACGGAAGTTACTGCCGGTTTCGATTTGTCCTTTGTGCGGGCGCATTTGATGAAGGCAGTCCATAAAGGGGTCTATCAGTCCATCGAATGCTTCGAGGGAAATAGCAGCGATCCAATCTGCCATTTTAGAAAATTTGAAGGCTTTTAAGATTGCATATACACCATTTGCACTCATGAATTGTGTCCCGTTTAGTAGTGCAAGTCCTTCCTTACTCATTAATCGGACAGGTTCCCAGCCGAATTCGTCTAAAACGCTTATTGCTTCACGCTTTTTACCTTGATAATAAACGTCGCCTACACCAATTAACGGAAGGAAAAGGTTCGCCAATGGAGCTAAGTCGCCGGAAGCTCCTAATGACCCTCTATCACAAACAATTGGCATGACATCGTTATTGAAAAAATCAATGATCCGTTGGACGGTAATGACTTGTACTCCGCTATATCCTAGAGAAAGAGCATGAGCTTTGAGCAACATCATCAATTTTACTATTACAGGGGGAACTTCCTCTCCAACACTGCAAGCATGTGATTTAACCAGGTTTTCCTGCAACTGGCTAAGTTCATCCGGAGAAATATTTTTGTTACAGAGAGAACCAAATCCAGTTGTAATTCCATACATAGGAGTCTCCTGTTCACTAATTTTTTTATCCAGATAATTACGACATTTTTGTATCCGTTCCTTAGCTTCCGGTGCTAATTCCAGCTTTAGATTCTTATTGATGATGGTTTCGATAATTTCGAAAGTTAGTTCACCGGAACCGATATAATAAACGTTTTTCATGAATTTCGGGGTTATAATTGTGTTTTTACCCAATCTAATAAGTCTTTTTCTCTTTTTATTGTTTCTTTTTCTAAACGGTCACATTCTTTAATGAATGTTTCTACAAAAACCTCATCTTTAATTGAAGTCAGATTGATACGAACATTAAGGACAGCTCCCAAAACAGCATTACGGGCTGCCATCATTCCCACACAAGCGTCTGTTACTGCATTCTGATTCCCTTCTTTAGCAACAGAGGTAATCAGATTCATGATAGCGTATGCGTTCTGTGCAACTTTCATAGGAACTTCAGCTGCTACTTTGGTTGCAGCCTGTATCTGCTTACTTCTTTCAGCTTTCTCGTCATCCGTCTCTTTAGGTAGTTTAAAAGCCTCAAAAACTTTATTGTAAGCCTCTGAGTCTTCATCTATATCTTTGATAAAGCCTTCTTGAAATTTCGCGGCTTTTTCTTTGATTTCTCTCATCAGTTCCTCTTTTTCTTCATACTTTTTTTTGCCGATGGTAAGGTTTGCTACCATTTCTGTCAATGCTGCTGATAATGCCGCATTTAAGGCAGATACACTACCTCCTCCGGGAACCGGTTCATTTCCGGCGGTTTTTGCTAAAAAGCCTTTGATTGATAATTCTTGTAACATAATGTATTTATTTTATAGGAGTTAAAGGGAGTCAGAAGTATGCTTACGCCAGAAATTTCCTTATTATTCTTCTAACTCCTTTTTACTCCATCTAACTCCCTTTTTTATAACTGTTTCAATGATATTCATTCCCATATGATAGGGTAAAAATTTATATGACGGGTATTCCAGGATGATGATGTCACCTTGTTTCCCGACATCGATACTACCTATTTTATCCGCTCTTCCTACAGCCGCCGCTCCATTAATAGTCATTGCGGTAACGGCTTCTTCTACGGAAAGGTTCATGTAAATACAGGCTAGCGCAAATATTAATGGAATTGAGGATGTGAAACTACTACCCGGATTAAGGTCAGAAGCTAATGCTACGGCACAGCCCATGTCAATCATATCCCTTCCGCGGGCAAAATGTTCTTTCAAGGAAAAAGCTGTGCAAGGCAACAATGTGGCTACGACATCATTTCTGACCAAGTCATTGATGCCTTTGTTAGTTGCCTGCAATAAATGGTCGGCAGAAGTGGCTTGTAGCTCACCAGCCAATTCAGCTCCACCAGTAGTAACAATTTCATCGGCATGTATTTTCAGCTTAAATCCCATCTCACGCGCTGCTGTCAATAACCTGCGTGATTGGTTGATTGTAAATACATTTTGCTCACAAAAAATATCGCAGAATTCAGCTAAGTTTTGCGCACGTATGTTCGGCATTACTTCCTGAATCAAAAAATCAATAAACATATCCTGATGATTTTTGTATTCCGGCGGAGTTGAATGTGCGCCAAGAAAAGTGGAGACAATATCTATAGGATGTTCCTGATTAAGTATCTGCATGACTTTTAGTTGCTTGATCTCAGTTTCTTTATCCATTCCGTAACCACTTTTTCCTTCGACAGTAGTAACTCCCATAGATAACATTTTATCCAACCGTTTTGATGCTGATAATTTTAGTTCTTCGATCGAGGCCTGACGAGTTGCTGTCATCGTGTTTGTAATTCCTCCGCCACGTTCCATGATCGACATGTAAGTATCTCCGCTCATGCGCCAGGAAAATTCGTTTTCCCGATATCCTCCGAACACAAAGTGGGTATGAGAATCTACAAATCCGGGAAGTACAGCCTTACCGGAAGCGTCTATTATAGTATAATTTTCAGGATTTTTTACAGGAATACGGTCTGAAGTACCTACATAAGAAATTATGCCTTCGGTAATTACTACGGCACCGTTTTCTATGATATGCAGATCGGACATTTCATCGCCTTTCTTTGCTGAAAAGCCCGAACACGTCACCAGTTGCGACGCATTTTTTATAATTGTGCTTCCATGCATACATTATAAGGTTTATGCACAAAGATAATAATAAATATAAATAATGATAAACTTTTCACATATTTAAGATGTTTTTATTTTTTAACCTTATAACGAAAATGCAAGAAAAGCGGATGAAAGTAAGATATATCTCATCTTTTAATGATAGTGAGTTAATTCAACGTATGCTAATTGACTTGAGAAGATAGAATATAGCATTGGAATGGTTTGATAAAGATAAAGATGATATCAACCATAATCTGGTTAAAACCCCGGTTGGTAGTGATAGGATACGATACAGGGGCTGATTTCAGCCTCTGTAATTTTAAAAATACATTTGTTATGATTAGAAAGACTACGTTATACTTTGTGTTGTCAATTTGTGTTTTCTGTAATTTATATGCCCAACAGAACTTCCATTCTGTTATACCATTTTTTCCTGATGAAAGATGGTGGGGAGGATTTGTTGCCATGGGCTCCCAAATGCCTTACGGAAATCAATTAAGTGAATTGGATTTATCCCGTCAGAATTTTAATAACCAAGGAGTCCCTTTGTTGGTTTCCAATAAAGGAAGGTTCATTTGGAGTGATGATGCATTTAAGTTTAGTATTCAGGATAATAAACTACATATTCAATCTGCATTTGAGGAAGTTAAGCCTATTCAGGCAGGAAAGTCGTTGCGTGACGCTTATTTGGCTGCCTGTAAAATACATTTTCCTCCATCCGGAAAATTACCTGATTCATTATTTTTTTCAATGCCCCAGTATAATACCTGGATTGAGTTGATGTATGATCAGAACCAGGATGACATTATTAAATATGCTGAGAATATTGTTAAGAACAATTTTCCTAAAGGAATCTTGATGGTTGATGATAATTGGCAGAAGTATTATGGTAATTTTGAGTTTAAACCCGACAAGTTCCCTGAACCTAAAAAAATGATTAATAAATTACATTCTATGGGATTCAAAGTCATGTTGTGGGTTTGTCCTTTCGTGAGTGCTGATAGCCCTGAATTCAGAGAATTGGAAGCAAAAGGTTATTTGCTCAAACAAAAAGGTAGTTCAAGCGCCGCAATGATCCGTTGGTGGAATGGTTATAGCGCCTGTTATGACTTTACGAATCCGAACACCTCGAAATATTTTGTTGCATTGCTGAAAGATACACAAGAAAGATATGGCATTGATGGTTTCAAATTTGATGCAGGGGATGTGAATTTTTATAATGAGGAACGAATTGATAGTTATAAGAAAGATGCCCGTTCGACTGATCATACAATGGCCTGGGCTAAAATCGGATTACAATTTCCGTTCAATGAATACCGCGCCTGTTGGAGAATGGGAGGAGAACCGTTGGTACAACGTTTGGGAGATAAACATAATTCATGGAAACACTTACAGTTGTTGATCCCAGATATGATTGCTGCCGGATTACTTGGATATTCATATGCCTGTCCGGATATGATCGGTGGTGGGCAGATTACATCTTTTGAGAATCTCGATTCTTCGAAATTCAATCAGGATTTGATTGTTCGTTCAGCTCAAACTCACACATTAATGCCAATGATGCAATTTTCCGTAGCTCCATGGCGAATATTAAATGCAAAAAATCTTGAAATCTGTCGTCGGATGGCTGATCTACATGTCAAAATGGGAAATTATATTCTCAATTGTGCTAAACATTCATCCCAAACCGGAGAACCTATTATCCGTCATATGGAATATTCATTCCCTAATGAAGGATTTTCCGGATATAAAGACCAGTTTATGTTAGGCGACAAATTCCTGATTGCTCCGATATTAACTCAAGACAATGTACGTAAGGTAAAATTACCAAAAGGAAAATGGAAGGATGATTTGGGGAAAGTATATTCAGGAGGAATTGAAATAATTGTAAATGCAGGTATTGAACGCCTACCTTATTTTGAAAAAATCAAATAAAAGTTATATTGTTTATAACGAACAGAATTATATTACATGCTAAAATATAATCAGGGTATTTCATTCTCGAAATACCCTGATTAAAACCCAATAGAATAATTTATTTTACATTTTTTGTAATCTTTTCGATATCTTCTGATGTGAATGAACCTAAGATACGGATAATAACACATTCTTTTGGCTGATCGACAAACATGATTAATTCTTTGATTTTATCATTATCTTTTTTAGCATAGAAATTTATATTGTCTCCTTTATCCTTAATGGACATCAATAGTTCATGACTATTCTCCTTTTGGACAAGGTGCATTTCTGATCTGAAGCTTTTGCATGCTTCAGGGTTTTCAGAGGTATAGATTTCAATCTGATTTAGTTTGTCTTTCAGACCTTTGATATCTATACCGTTCACATACTGATCTCCGGACATTGATCCAAGCATTGCTTTGGAGATAAATATAGACGTGATTTCATTATTGTTTGAGAACTTTTCAAACATTTTGCTCGTATTGTCTTGAGCCTGTATTGCAGTTACGCTGATTAACAGCATAAGAGCGATAAATAAACCTTTAGTTTTCATTTTTTCTTTCATGATTGGTTATTGTTTTTAATTGTTTTTCTATCAAACGATTAGCCTTTTCCATATTTTCAGAAACTAATGCTAATTGTTCAGTTCCTTTATTAAAATTTTTGGACACTAACTCTAATGCTTTCTGTGCTTCTTTTGAAGCTATATCCGGGTCTGTAATTATACCACTTTCTTGTGCCGACAGACCTGATTTTTCCTCAGTTTGGATATTTAATATCACTCCGGAAGCTATTAAAATGATGATACATGCTGCAGCGCTGCTTATCCATATCCAAAGTCGCTTTGTTTTTGGAGATGATTTTTTCTCCTCATCTTCAGCTAATTGGTCAATCAAAACATTTAATTTTGATTTCAGATTTTCAGGAACTGCTACTGGTTCGGGGCGATATAGCCGGAGGAATAGCTCCTTTTCCTCAGATAATTCTTCCGGTATATCGTTCCCTTCGAAATAATATAGTAGTCTTTTTTCCTCTTCAACGGTTGTTTCACCTTGATAGAAAGCCTGAATCAATATTTTAACATCTTCCGTTTTCATTGTTGTTCTAATTTAATAAACTGTTCTTTGATCAATTTTCTGGTTCTTGAAAGAATCACTTTGATATAAGCCTTTTTGAGGCCGGTAACTTCTTCAATCTCATCATCCGAAAAACCTTCCCAATGTTTCAACTGCATTACTCTTCGTGATTGTTCCGGTAGCATTGTCATCAGTTGATTTATCCGGTTGATTTGATCTTGTGCTTCAATTTGCTTTGATAAAGATTGTGGTTCAGGAATATTTGTATCATAATCCGTTTGATATTCTTTCCTGGATTTCCTTAAATAATCCAGGCAGGTATTTTTCAGGATAATGATTGCAAATCCTTCAAAATTCGTAACAGCTTCCAATTCATCGCGTTTTGTCCAAAGTTTGACGAATGTATCCTGCACAATATCTTCTGCTTCAGTCGAATCCTGTACAATCCGGAACGCAATCCGGTAGAGTTTGGGATGACATGGAAGAAATATTTTTTTGAACGTTTCCGAATCCATTATTTATTAATTTAGTCTTTTCGGCAAATTGATCGTGCACTATCAATCTGTTTTCTGATATTAAGACGAAAGTGAGGAGCAAAAGGTAACAAAGATTTTGATTTTTTTCAAGAAAGGAATTAAGGATTTATGAAAATTTTCATAATAAAAAGATATCAAGCTGTTATAGAGAATTATAGAGATAAAACGAGCTAAGGCCGGATAGTTAAAACCTTAGCTCGTTTTATCTCTGAAGAACTCCTGCTTAAGCTCTTGTTTGATTGCGTAATTGCATATAAATCAAATCATTCCATTAGGTGTGATTCCAATACCTGTTGGATTGAGAAATTTTCCAAACCGAGATAATATGCGGCTGTATCGACCAGAGCACTCATCGGAACCAATCCGATTAATTCGCTACCGGCAATGATGACTCCATAGCGGGCGGCTTCGAATCTAATCATTTCAACAGCTTGATATATGGCTGTTTTTGTGTAGTCGGTCAGGTTCATGGAGACCTGTACCATGTTTTTTTCTTTCAAATCTACTCCCATAGCTTTGCAAAAGCGTAATCCACCTCCTAAAAACCGGACTTTTTTTGCGATCTTATCGGCAATTTCGAGATTTGTGGTATTCAGGTTGACATTATAAGCGATCAGGAAAGCGCGGGCTCCAATAGCAACAGCACCGGCAGTCGGGTGGGGTGTTTTAGGGCCAAAATCTGATTGCCATTCAGGTGATTTCATTTTTTCAGTCAAACCTTCAAATTCCCCTTTACGCACAGCGGCCAGGTTTTCACGATGAGAAGCCGTTGCTGACTTTTCATATAAAAATACAGGTAAATCATACCGTAAAGCGACTTCCTGAGCGACATCTTTTGAGATGTCAATCGCTTCTTCTATTGTGACGTTTTTTACAGGAATAAAAGGAACTACGTCAACAGCTCCCATGCGAGGGTGTTGACCCTCATGTTGAGCCAGATTAATAATGTCGACAGCAGTCCCAATAGCTTCCAGAACAGCTTCTTTTACGGCCATAGGTTCACCTACAATAGTCACAACCATACGGTTATGATCTTTATCACTACTGTAATCCAATAGTTTAACACCTTCTTTTCCTCTGAAAGAATCTACTATTTTTTCTACTTTACTTAAATCGCGTCCTTCACTGAAATTAGGAACACATTCGATGATTTTATTCATGATTTTATGTTTTTTTCTATTATTTCTTCTTCTACAAGGTATGGTAATGTGATGTGGTAACCCTCCTGATTACTTTCATTAAATTCTTCGCAAATGGTCATTGCATGCGGGTTTCGGGCCCAGGAACGGCGTGCTACACCACCCATAACGTCCCATAGCATTGCTGAACGTATAATTTCGTCGACACGTTTACTGCCGTCACATACCATTCCAAAGCCACCGTTGATGGATTTACCAATACCGACTCCTCCTCCGTTATGGAGGGCAATCAGGCTCATTCCCCGGGCGGCATTTCCTGCAAAGCATTGTACGGCCATATCTGCCATCACATTACTACCGTCTTTGATATTGGATGTTTCTCGGAATGGAGAGTCTGTACCACTAACATCGTGGTGGTCACGACCAAGCATAATAGGGCCTACTTCTCCGTTTCTGACCATCTCATTGAAGCGTAGGGCAATATTCATGCGACCTACGGCATCCTGATAGAGAATCCGGGATTGCGTTCCTACAACCAGTTGATTCTTTTCAGCGTCGCGTATCCAGTTGTAGTTATCCCTATCCTGGCTACGGCGGTTAGGATCGATACAATCCATTGCGGCATGGTCGGTACTGATCAAATCTTCATGTTTACCGCTCAGACATACCCAGCGAAAGGGACCATAGCCGTAATCAAAAAGTTCAGGGCCCATGATATCTTCAACGTAAGACGGCCAGATAAAACCATCTTTTTCATCTTTCCCATTTTTGGAAATAGCTTTAATTCCTGAGTCGTAAATGGCTTTCATAAAGGAGTTTCCATAGTCGAAAAAATAAGTTCCACGGGCAACTAGTTTACCAATTACTTCAAAATGACGTTTCAGGGATTCATCCACCTGTTGCTTGAAGCGTTTACGATCTTCATTTAATAAACGAGTACGTTCTTCGAAAGTAATACCAACAGGACAGTACCCACCCTCATAAACGGCATGGCAGGATGTCTGATCGGAAAG
Source organism: Bacteroidales bacterium (assembly GCA_031556375.1). Classification (GTDB taxonomy): domain Bacteria; phylum Bacteroidota; class Bacteroidia; order Bacteroidales; family Azobacteroidaceae; genus BNXB01. Next base: position 25,928 of record JAVBTA010000003.1, read on the forward strand.
TAGTTCAATAAAGATTCCGTTTTTTTCCGCGTATTCCAATAGATCAACGATATTCCCGTGATAGGCAATCGAACAAGGAACCTTTTCTTCCAAAGCCTTATTTGCAAGTAAAAATGATTCTTCTGAGTTGGAAGTAATATGCTGCACCCAGCCTTGTGAGTGGCGTGTTTGAATACGGGAATAGTCAACTTCCGCTATGATGGCAACAGCACCGGCTATTTCAGCAGCTTTAGGTTGAGCTCCACTCATTCCTCCCAAACCGGATGATACAAATAAGTGGCCTCTGAGGTCTTCTTCCGCGGGAATACCTAATTTCATTCTTCCTGCATTCAGTAATGTGTTGAAAGTACCATGAACAATACCTTGCGGACCAATATACATCCATCCTCCGGCAGTCATCTGTCCATAATTGGCAACTCCCATTTCGGCGGCAATTTCCCAATGATCGGGATTATCGAACATCCCGATCATTAATGAATTAGTGATAATTACACGTGGAGCCTCTGGTTTGGATTTGAATAATCCTAACGGGTGCCCGGATTCAACAACCAAAGTTTGTTCATTGGTCATAACTTCCAGGTATTGTTTGATTAAGAGATATTGCATCCAGTTTTGGCATACTTGCCCGGTTTCGCCATAAGTTACCAGTTCATAGGGATATAAAGCTATGTCGAAACACAAATTGTTGTCGATCATTACCTGAAAAGCTTTTCCTTCTATGCAATTTCCTTTGTAATCATCTATAGATTTTGGGCATATATCACCTTCCGGGCGATAACGATAACCATATATGCGTCCGTATGTTTTTAGCTCTTCAATGAATTCGGAAGCTAAAACTGGATGCAATTCCGTCGGAATATAGCGCAATGCGTTTTTTAAGGCGGTTTTTGTTTGTTCTACCGAAAGACGAAATCCCCGTGAAGGCGCACGACGTACCCCTTCTATAAAACTGGGATAATCCGGCAAAACTTTACTGAGTGTAATATTCATGCCATTAATATAAAAGTTAACATACAAAAATAGCTCACAAAAACGGAAGAACCAAATTTGTGAGCCATTTTAAGATAAATAAATAATTCAATTATTTGAGTTTTTCAAATATCCATTGCCAGGCGGCATCCCATTGTTCAGGATAAGTCCAGTGTGCAGTTTCCTCTACCAGAAGTAATTCTTTAGGGGCTGTAATGACATTATAAGCAGAATACATGGAAGTCGGAGGACAAACCATATCATTGTAACCGAAAGAGTAAAACCCCTGGACTTTAATCTGGCGGGCAAAGTTAACGACATCGTAATATTTAGAATTTTCAATCTTTTTTACAACGATAGGATCTTTTTTATCTGCATTACGGAACATGTGAGGCCATCCTCCAGCGCGCCCGTTAAGATATCCTGTCAGGTCTGAAAGGGCAGGATAGAATGCAGCTAATCCTTTGATACGAGGGTCTAAACCGGCTGTAACAATAGATAAGGCTCCACCCTGGCTTCCTCCGTTGACAATTATGTTTTTTCCGTCAAACTCAGGCATAGAGAAAATATAATCTACAGCGCGTACACATCCGAGATATACACGTTTGTAATAATAATCGTCACGATTATCAAGATTAGAGAATGGATATCCGGATAAAGCGCCTCTGTCGAGCTCTGTATAAGCATTATTCGGCATGTTGACAGGAATGCCATGGATTCCTATTTCCAGGATGATCAATCCTTTAGCTGCACTCGTAACATCGGCACCATAAGGACGAATTCCGGCACCAGGAACTTTTAACACTGCAGGATATTTGCCCGGAGCTGTTGGAACACATAAAGTTCCATAAATTCTTCCTCCCAGACGGTAGTTTTGTATTCCGACCTGATATACATTTACTTTATCCGTGCAGCGATCTGTTAACAATGTTACAATAGGATCAAGTGGAATTTTTGCATTTTCGGCTTTTGCGTTTTCCCAGAATGCAGTGAAATCGGCAGGAAGAGTAGTGGTAGGCTGTATTTTTTCGGGTTCGAAACCGGCGGTTGCACGTCCTTCATAATCGCGTCCGTCGTATTTGACATAAGCAAGACAACGTAAAAATCCTGAAGTTTTCATTGTTCCGGCATCGATAGTTGCTTTTCCGTCTTTCAAAGTGATAGTTTTTGATTCCCGGGCAGGCAGCATATCTTCTGAAATTTCGTAACGCAATTCGATATTTTTCATCAAAACATCTTTTTTTGCCACTTCAATATTGAATTTTACCTTCTCTCCAATTTTGTAAGTCCAGTTATCATGTTCAGGGGCAACACTGACCTCGATTAGACGTTGAGCCGGTTGGGCAAATAAAGAACTTGAAATAAATAAAACTAAAATAAAGCTAAATAACAGTTTAGGGTGGGTAGTAATTTTTCGTTTCATGATTGAGTTTTTAAGATTACGATTTAGAGGAGCAAAGGTAATAAAATTTTGAAAAAAAATTCCGGCATGCCTTCACAGGCGAGCCGGAATTATTAATTAAAAGCAAAAAAATATGATAAGATTGATTTAATTTTCTTCGATCATGGTGATACTGACAATTTCTTCTGTTTTTTTATCTTCCTTTTTGTCTTTTACATCCTTGCTGTCATTACCAGTAATAATTATCGCATTTTCTGCATTACTCCAGTTATTCACACTAAAAGTTGAATATGAACTGCCCCTTCTGGTACTAAAACTGAAAGTAACATCTTTGAACTTAAAAAATTGCGGCACCATTCTTCCATCTTTTTTACTATAAATAACTTCATAAGCCGACGGTTCGTCTTTTTCAAATGCAGCAATAAATTCGTCAACCAGAGCTTTGTTGGATTTTATTTTGATTGTTGTAATAGATTGTTTTACTTTCATTGTCTCTTTGTCTTTCTTCCGAACAACATTTACTTCCACATTGTCTGCTGATTCGCATTTTTTCACCATTGCTCTTAGAGCGTTTTGCGCCATTAAATCAGAAGTCAGTCCTGTAGTAATCAGAATAATGGCAACAAGTAATAGATTTTTAATTTTCATAATTCCCAATTTTTAATTGCATTCTACATTTAATATTTCTTTTACTGTTTCTCTCGTTTTTTCGTCCGGAAAACTATTTATCAGTTCACAATATTGATTTTCGATTTCCTGTTTTATATCGTCGTAATCTTTTTGATTTGAAAGCTTGTAAATCAATTTTTCCATTGTTTGTTGTTGTTTGGATACCGCTGCAACAGTTACCTCCAATTCCGGACGAATAATATCCATATCTGTTATGATTTTGCCATTCCGGATAATGTAACTACCTTCATAAGGGTCAAAAGCCTTGTTATCATTCTTCATTGTTTTACTAAAAACAGTTATCAATAATAAAAATGAAGCCGCGATCCCGATCCAAGCACTCCATTGTTTGATTTTTGGAGTCAATTTTTTAGTTTCAGAAGTTTCATCCGTAGCGTTAATACATTCGTCTTCCATTCCTGTTTCAAAGAATTGAAACACGGAAATATATTGTCGCAGGCGTTCCGGAATGTTATCTCCGGAAAAGAAAAGATATAATTCTTTTTCTTCTTTATTTGACGTTTTTCCATCGAAAAAGCGCTCAATCAGGTCTTCGATATATTTATAATCAAACATAATTCTTTTCTAAATTAAAAAATAGTTCTTTGACTTTTTTTCTACCTCTCGAGAGATTCATCCGGATTGCTTCCGGCGTACTTCCTGTCAGTTCAGCAATTTCTTCGACTTCATATCCTTCAATATGCTTCATTCGTAATATAGACTGTTGTAAATCTGGGAGTTGACTTATTATTTGCATGACATGATTTAACTGATCCTTCATTTCCAATTGGTGGTATAATGAGGTTTCTTCATCTGTCATTTGCAGTCCGTCCAGATTTCCGGGTTCCCGTTGAAGCACTCTTAATTTATTAATACTTAGATTTTTAACAATTGTTACTGAAAGAGCTGCCAAATTATTGTAATCAGATAATTCATTCCGCATATACCATAACTTCAGAAAAAGCTCCTGAACGATATCTTCAGCATCTTCTTTATTGTCAAAGAACCTCCTGGCATAGATCAGCATCTGTCCACGCAATGGCAAAACCTCTTGTTTAAATCGTAGTTGATCCATGTTCTATATTAACGACAAAACAAACGAAAAAATGTAACATCAGAAGATGAAATTCTTTTGAAATTGATATGTGTTTTCTATAAAAGCAGAATGGATTTGGATTAACAGGCTCTAACAAATCTAAAAAAATCATAAACATGACAAATCTTACTGAAGCCCAGAATCGACAGTTTAGTGACCAGGATAAAACAAATGATCTTATGTGGATATTGAAATAAATTATTAATTAAGAGGCTGTAAAGATATTTAATGTATCTTTATAGCCTCTTTTCTTTTTTAAATAAATAGAGAACAATGAAGAAAATAATATATATTGCTCTTTCTGTATTTTTTATGACCTTGATTTCATGTGATGCTAAAAGTGCGGATAATGAAAATAAAGAAATAAGTGTTCTACAATTTAATATTTGGCATGGAGGTACTTCTTTTCAGGGAGCGTACGATGCTGTTGTCGATGAAATAGTTCGCCTGAATCCTGATTTCGTGACTTTCAGCGAAGTAAAGAATGAAACTGATAGTCGTTTTTGTGATCGTATTATGCTTTCATTGAAAGCCCGTAATAAGACATATTATTCTTTTTACTCAAGTGATGCTGGATTATTGAGCCGGTTTCCAATTACGAATAGTGGAAAAGTATTTCCGGAGGAGGGAGCTGGAGGAAATTGTACCTATAAATTAATCACCCGTGCCGGAGATATAGAAGTTGCCGTTTATTCGGCACATTTGGATTATATCCATTATGCACCATACTTACCTAGAGGGTATGACGGATATACCTGGAAAAAATTACCAGCTCCGGTAACTGATGTCGATAGTATTTTGACCAGTAATCTGACCTCACAAAGAGATGAAGCTATAACCGCTTTTCTTAAAGAAGCTCAAAAAGACATCCAGGCGGGACGATTTGTAATTATCGGAGGAGATTTCAATGAACCGTCTCACCGCGATTGGACAGAAGCTGTAAAAGATTCATTTGATCATCGTGGTTGCATTGTCCCCTGGACTACAACTATTATGCTGGAAAACGCCGGATTTATTGACAGTTTTAGGGAAAAATATCCTAACCCGGTAATTCATCCAGGATTTACATACCCAGCTGATTGTAAGCAGGTTGATGTGTCGAAGTTAGCCTGGGCGCCTGATGCGGACGACAGAGACCGTATCGATTTTATCTTTTATTATCCTCACAAGGGAATAAAATTGAAAGACTGCATTATTGTTGGCCCCAAAGGTTCGATTGTACGTAACCAACGGGTAGAAGAGACCTCTCAGGATGTTTTTATTGAACCGAAAGGAGCCTGGCCGACAGATCACAAAGCGGTGCTTACAACTTTTATGTCGGAATAGAAGGAGTTTCGAACTCCTTCTATTCCTTACTCCGAATAAAGCACTGTCGATAAATATCTCTCTCCTGAGTCCGGCAAAATTGCCACTATATTTTTACCTTTATTTTCAGGACGTTTTGCAAGTTGTATGGCTGCAAAGACTGCAGCTCCCGATGAGATTCCGGCTAAAAGACCTTCTTCTTTGGCTAACTCTCTGCTGGTCTGTATAGCCTCCAGATTTGTGACTGTAATTATTTCATCTACAACATCCGGATTATACACTTTAGGAACAAAACCGGCACCAATACCCTGGATCATATGTGGACCAGGACTCCCTCCTGACAAAACGGGAGAATCGGCAGGTTCGACAGCAACCACCTTAATCTCAGGCTTGTATTGTTTAAGAGCTTTTCCGGCTCCACTGACAGTACCTCCGGTTCCGACTCCAGAAACAAAAATATCGATTTCTCCATCTGTGTCATTCCAGATCTCGACTGCGGTTGTTTCCTCATGTATCTTCGGGTTTGCAGGATTTTCAAATTGTTGAAGTATTATTGATTTTGGATTTTCACTCCTTAATTGTTCCGCTCTGGCAATAGCACCTCGCATCCCTTCTTTACCTGGAGTTAAAACAATAGTAGCGCCAAAGGCTTTTAAAAGATTTCTGCGTTCCTCACTCATCGTTTCCGGCATAGTAAGAGTCAGTTTGTAACCTTTTGAAGCACAGGTCATGGCAAGCCCGATACCTGTATTTCCGCTTGTAGGCTCTATGATTTCGCTGCCTGCTTGTAACATATTCATTTTTTCAGCATCTTCGATCATAGACAGTGCTATACGGTCTTTTACACTTGAAGCCGGATTGAACGATTCCAATTTCCCAATAATTCGGGCATTCAGACTCCTATTCTTGTTTAGATTGGAAAATTCCAATAGGGGAGTATTTCCAATTAAATCAGTGAGTTTTGAAGCAATCTTTTTCATATGAAACTTGTTATCTATGTATATACTTGAACGCAAAGATATTAAGTAACAAAGACCGAACATTTTTTGTTTCGAACTTCCGGAACTTAAGTATCTTTGCGTTCAGAAAAATATATGCAAATATAAGAAAGAGATTTAGTTAAATCAATATCAAAATAATACAAAAATGAACAAATAATTATCAATAAAACACTTCGTTCTCATATACAATATATTTTAACTGATTGATTGATCCTAAAATACCAATTCCGCCTTCAATATTATTGAAGACTCTGAACGGCTCAATAACATCGTCAGTATGGTACAAAAATTTTTGTAACGAATTGTAGTATTGATATAATTCAGGGGAAAGAGCCTGCAAACGGATAGTTACCTTAATCTTTTGGGATTTTATATATTTCGGTTCAATATAACTGTATCCGGAATAAAATCCTGAATTAGAAGGGTATGGGATATATACATTTAAAGTATATTCTGAGTTTGTGAATAAATCATCAGTAAAAATATTGTAATAATTCTGCATAAATTCCATCTCTGCAAAATCTGTATTGTAATTATTTTTGGGTGTTCCATTGGTAATTGCCGGATCGTCAGTATTCATGGTCTTGTAAGACAGTGTCGTTTTTTCCGGTAAATTATGATACTCGGCATATTCCGGATCAATTTGTACCTCTATATCCGTAGCTACAAATATGCGGTAATAGTTTTTAATTTCCGGTTGATCCTTTATTCTGATCAATAAACGTAATTGTTGCCCGTAGATGTTTCCATTATTCTGATAAAAAGCGATAGTATCAACCCCCAAAATCTGAGGTTGTATCGGAATGGTGGTAGATGCGGAAATCTTCCTGCCATCCTGATTTGCTTCAATCTTAAATTTGTCTCCAGCTTTGATCTGCTTATCAATATAATAGGTGATACTGTCTTTAGAATTAGTATATATATCCGGTTGTAATATGTCGTTTTTGTATAGAGCTGTTTGTACATTCGGTAAATAATATACTTTCGGATCGGCATACCAGGATGTCCAGTATTGACTTTCAGATTTCAATGCTTTTCTGGAATTTTCAGTACTAAATATTGATTTACTATCCGAAAAATAGACTCTATTGGTGTCATTTTGCATTAAAATAATACTATTCATCACCAAACGTGACGGAACATAAATATCATCTATTTCTTTTTCAGACTCAAAATCGCAGGAAACAAATCCACTTATAATTATGAATACAGGGATGAACCATGTATATTTCTTAAAATTCTTCATATTGTCTGTTTTTTAACTTATTACTTAAAACTTATAGGTATATGTCAATGACGGAAGTATTGGCAATAAACTTATCCGTTTCAATACGAATTTTCCCTTATTGTCACTAAACCCGGGGTATACCAAAAAGGGACATGCCTGATTATATACATTGTAGATAGTCAGATTCCAACTGGCTTGCCGGCCTTTAGGACTTTTCTTCCGATAATAATTAATGCTGAGATCCAGGTGATGCGTAGGATCTATCCGGTAATTGTTCCGGTCTCCATATTTTTCAATCCATTTTGAGGTCGGAATATATGTATAGTTATAACCTCCTCCATTGTAATAATTAACATTCGTCATCCGGCTATCTTCAAGTTCATTTCCGGGTAGAGTAGGGTACTCTTCCAGAGCCAGAGTTACATTGTTTCCGGAAGCAAAGGTCCAGGCTGCTGAAAAATCAAATTTTTCATTCATTTTATACACCAGATTTAGCTTTACGTCATGCCTTCTGTCATATTTGGCCGGAAAACGTTTTCCTCCGTTTATAGTCGGAAATTTCCGGTCGTTCCAGGCCAGGGTATAACCAATCCATCCGGTAAGCTTTCCTGTTGTTTTCTGGGCAAATAATTCAACTCCATATGTACGTCCGTCTCCGGATTCGACCTGTCTGTCCCAGGTTGTAGAAGGACTGGCCCAGGAAGATCCGTCTTTATATTCCAGTAGATTTTTCATCGTTTTATAGAAACCTTCTATAGAAAAATTATACCCTTTTCGTGTGTCATAAAATGCTCCCAGAGTCACCTGACGAGAACTCAATGGAGAAAGATTGGGAGTTACAGGTACCCATAGATCAGTCGGTTGACTCAATGCACTTGAAGTTAGCAGGTGGATATATTGATTCATCTCGGTGTAAGATGTCTTAAACGATAAATTATCATTCATCTCATAGCCCAAAGATAAACGGGGTTGTACCGACCAATAACTTTTTCCTCCAACTTCAAACATCGAGGAATGTATCCCGACATTTGTTTTCCATTGGTCTGTTATTGCTATCTCGTCTTCAATATAAAGTGATGCTTCATTTGCTTTTATATTTTCCGATAAAAAAGAATGATTGACATCTTTGATTATGGTTCCTTCTTTCTGTTCATACTGCTTGGTTCCGTGTACTTCCGGTTTAAAAGTATGGTAAATATAACCACCCCCAAAACGAATGTGATGCCTGTTGTTTGGTAGATATTCGAAATCAACATTTCCGCTCCAGTCTTCGATTCCTGAATATTGGTATGTTGTATATTCATAGTTATAATCTTTTTGATCAGGCTGATATTTATTAACCGATTTATATCCCACTTTGTTTTTGAAGTCTAAATTATAATTATTATATGCAACTGTAGTATTTACAAATAATTTATTATTGAAAACATAATTCCAACGTAAAGAACCAATGGTATTTCCCCAATGATAATCTACGTCTTCAAAATTCGTTTTACTTCCTCCGTCATCTTCGGTATTGAATCCCATTTTATCTTTGCCCTGATAAAAACTAAAATACAAACGGCTTTTATCAGAAAATTTGTGATTCAATTTTGCATTTACATCATAAAAATAAATAATGGGTACCGTCTCATCTGTAAAAACATCCGCAATTCTTAAGAACCCATCAATATACGACCGTCTGGCAGAAAAGCTGAATGAGGTCTTATCCTTGAGAATAGGACCTTCCAGATTGAACCTACTGGACAAAAGACCGATACTGAAGCCCCCATGATAATTTCTCATATCTCCGTCCTTCATCCTGGTATCGATAACTGACGATAAACGACCGCCAAAACGTGCCGGAAAGCTCCCTTTGTACAAAGTTACTTTCTTTACGGCATCACCATTGAAAATAGAAAATAGTCCGTAAAAATGGCTGGTATTGTACACATTCACCCCATCCAAGAGTGTAAGGTTTTGGTCGGGCCCTCCTCCACGGACATATAGTCCGGACGACCCTTCAATACCAGCCTGAACTCCCGGCAATAACTGTAATGTTTTTATTATATCCGTTTCACCAAACGGTACAGGAGTATTTTTTATATCTTCCATCGAAAATTCAATTGATCCGCTGGATGGGCTGAAAACTTTCTTTGGAGTTACAACAATTTCTTTCAGCCAGTTCTGTTGTTCCAGTTCCAGTTTCAGAATACTGTCCTTATTCAAAGATAGCGGTAGGTCAACAGGTGTATATCCGACATAAGATATATGCAGGTTTTGTGTTCCTGCAGGAACCGTAAAAGTAAAATATCCGTAATCGTTGGTCATTGTTGCCGACTGACTGTTTTTATCAGAAACAGAAGCTCCAATCAGTGTTTCTTTATTTTTCAAATCCGAAACAAAGCCGGAAATGGTTACTTTTTTTGCAGTTTTTTTTAGCAGAATATGTTTTCCTGATATTTTCCATTCAATACCGGAATTGTTAAATACAAGTTGTAACGCTGCTCCCAGGTTTTTGTCCTTGAAAGATACAGTCTTAACTACAGATAAATCAATGGTCTCATTATAAACGAATCTGTATTCACACTGTGATTCGATTTTTTTCAAAATCTCCTTTAAAGGCTCATTTTTTACCGACAGAGAAAGCAATTCCTTCCCCTGTGCCTTTGTCACTTGTATTATAAAGCAACAAAGACATAACATGATTAACCGTTTAGTCATAAATTAATTATTTTTCTGTGTTAGAGTTAATGTAATAGTTTTTTCCTTTTCGCTGGCATTTGAAATTTCCGGAATTTCCTAATATGTCCAGCATCTCAAGAGGTGTTTCCCTATGAATAAATTTAGCTGTTATCTTAAAATGTTTCAATGGTTCATCTTCAATAATTATTTTTATATCTTTCTCCCGTTCCAATTGTTTGCAGATTTCTTCCAAACGAAGATTGTCAAAAATAAACTGATAATTTTTCCAGGAAATATCAGGACTATGTGGTACCTGGTTTATCCTTAATGACTTATCTTCTTTGTTATAATAAGCCATTTCTCCTGGTTCCATCATTCTGGATTCTCCATTACAGTCGATAGCAATAGAGCCTTCTATAAGCCGTGTTTCAATAAAATTATCATTTTCGTACGCCTTGATATTAAATACGGTTCCCAGTACACGAACATCTATTTCACCAACAGTAATCTTAAATGGTCTTGTTTTATCTTTAGTGACATGAAATTCTCCTTCGCCGGTTAAAGTAACCTCTCTTTTGTCTTTGCTAAATTTGTCCGGATAGGAGAGACTTGATAAAGAATTAAGAATAACTGTCGAACTATCGGGTAATCGCACTTCTAATCGCTCGCCATGACCTGTAGAGGCTAAAATAATTTGTACATCCTTCTCTATAATTTGTTGTTTTATAAACAGAAATGAAAGTACAAACAGAATGGCAATTGAAGCGGCTATACCCAGGTATTGGTTCTTCCGCTTCATTTTGCCTATCATTGAGTCTGAAATGTGTTCTTCAATAATTTCGAATGTGTTTTCGGCAGAGTACTTTTCCGGAATAAATAAGTCTTTCCCTGTATCATTGCAAAAATCGGTAAATTCCGGACTATTCAAATCCCGGTCAACGATTTCTTGCTCCTCCTTTTTCAAAGAGAAAAAAAACAGATATTTTTTCCTTGCCGAATTCTTTTTATTTGTTTCCACAGGCCTAATTTGTCGCGTTTATAAATAAAGAGTAAGTAAATTGAAAATCTCCCTATGTGAAAAAGAAAAAATTAAAAATATTTTAGGATTCATGGTATTTTGTGCATCTGCAACTTGGCATTTTATGCATTAGCTGGTCGCGTGAACGGTGAATTCTTTGTTAAAAAAATACGATAGGAAGGTGCTCTTTCAATTCCGAATATAAAATTTTTACCGCTTTATTCATTTGATTATCCACCGTTTTAGGTGATATGCCCAGAATTTCGGCAACCTCGGAATATTTCTTTTTGTCTTCTCTGACCAGACGAAAAACCTCAGCGCAACGGGGTGGTAGTTTCTCCATAGCCCGTTGGTATTTCTCTTCCAGTTCCGATTCCAGTAATTTATTTTCAGGATTTGAATCATGATGTATCACATCCGGGATTACTTCCATGAATATTTCTTTATTTTCCTTGTAGATTTTTTCAATGTATTTGGCCCGGGCATATTTCATTGATATAAAAAGGTAAGAATCAGGATCAGTCACGTTATGGAGTACTTTCCGGCTTTGCCAAAGGGCGACAAAAATATCGGAAACGATTTCCTGAGCAATATCCGGATTATTGAAGTAGTACATAGCCTGACGGAAAAGCCTGTTATAATAATGGTTATAAACCATACGAAAAGAAGAATAACAATCCTCTGTCGCTATTAGTCTAAAATATTCAATTATAGATTGTTGTGTAAATTCTTCCATTAAAAATACCAGTTCTTACTTACGGCAAAGGTAAAAAAACAAAAGTAAACGAAAGAAGTATTAACATACTGATAACTTCTTTTATCATTTAAAAACAGTAATTTGTTTGTAATCCGAATCCGCCAGGTGTGACTATCGGAGTTACAATCATATATTTTCCAAAAATATTGTTCGATTGATTGGTGATTGCATTCCGGATGGGAAAATAGAGCCAATAGGCTAATTCTGTCGATAAAATACCGAAACCGGCTCCGGCAACAAGGTCGGATACCCAATGACGATTGTTTATGATCCTTCCTGCGGCAACCGCACCGGCAGCGACATACCCTGAATATGCGATCCAGGGATTAGTATCTTTAAATTCCTTGTAAATAATATGCGCCCCGACAACAGCAACTGCAGTATGACCGGATGGAAAAGAATTATTACCTCCATCGGGACGGACTTCATGAACCCATTTTTTTAGATTTCGGACTTGCAAAGCCGTCAGACCGTAAGCGATAGTAGTGATAAAGAATTGATCTATAGGGTGATGCTTTTCATCTCCAACAGCATCCAGAACAAAAAGACTTGGTGCAATCATATATTGCAGATAATCATCATAATAATATTGTTTGACGTCCTTACTTGGCCTTGGACATTTGAAAAAATCTTTGTTTTTTGTTTGAGATACGATTGTTCCCAAAGCAATCAAACTTCCGGGAAGTATCAGGCTCGATGGTTTGAACTTATAATCAACAGGTGGAATATAAAAGCGTTTAATAACCTTCAACTTCTCTGTTTGATGACTGTCTAGCATAGCATGAAGCTCAAGGTTTATGATATTGTCAGAGGGAAATGCCGTTGAACAGGAATAAATAGGAGGCAGAGGTATTTTTTTCTGGACAACAAGCCTTTCTAGCTCGATTTCTTCTTTCTTAGGCGTTTTTTTTGAAGTCTTGGTCTTAGAATCTTCCGGCTTCTTGGGAACTATGACTTTCTCTCCGGAACAGGAAACTTTGTCAGGAATAATACACCGGATGATGGGATTATATTTGTTAAGGGAAAAGGGAATCAGGCAAAAAATTATGATTAATAGCCCGTATTTTACCTTTCTTAACTTTTTACTTTCCCATTTATTCATTTAAATCTTCTTCAGGTTTATCTGATGAACACCCGCTCCCAACTTTACAGAAGATATTCCCTTCTTATTATTGTAAACCATATTTTGAGGGAAATAGAATGATGCAGAACAGTTAGCCGGAATACTTATTGTGCAATGTACAATATCCTTGTCCTTTTTCCATTTTGAAGAGATTTTTCCATAAGGTGAAATATGTGATGCTTCAAAATGATCCAAACCTTCTACAAAATTAGGTTTCAGGAGAATATGCCTGAATCCGGGTTGTTTTTCATCCGGATAAATACCACCTAAACCTTTGAACATCCAGGCTCCTATATCTCCGAACATGATGTGATTTAAAGAAGCGTCATTCTTTGCTACATCGATTTTCCAGTTTTCATAAAATGTAGTTGCCCCATTTACAATCCAATAGCCCCAGGAAGGATATGTCTCCTGAGAAGCAATTTTATAAGCAGCATCAGCATAACCATTTTCAGTAAGTGCATGGAGCAGGGCCTTACCTCCTAAAATACCGGTATCGATATGAAAGTCTTTCTCTACGACCTTGTCATACAGTTTTTTTGCAACTTTGCTTTTCAAATCGTCAGGAACAATACCCCAATAGAGTGGGGTAGCCTGTTCTGTCTGCGAACCGGAACAGTATACTCCGGTTTCTTTATTCAAGAAATTATTGTTGATAGCCGATTTAATACGCTCTGACAGATCCAGATAATAACTTGCATCTGCTTCTTTGCCAAAAATCTTAGCGGCTTTTGATAAAATAACGACATCAGCATAGTAAAATAAGCTGGATGTCAGGGTTTTGGAACTGACTGTCTTCACAGGAACCCAATCGCCTAATCCCCAGTTGGTGGTGTCATTCGGACTTATGGAGTGAATATAATCAACATATCGTTTGATATTATCATACATCGTATGTAATAATCTGCTATCACCATAGAATTCGTATATTTCCCACGGGATAATAGCCACAGCACTGGTCCAATCCGGCCCGTTCGCCCAGGTATATCCCCATCCTGAAGTCGGAATAATATTGGGGAGTACTCCATTAGGTTGCTGTTCGTCACGGAAATCGTTCAGCCATTTCTCATAGACTGTAATAGCGTCGAAATTATATAGGCCGGTTTCAATCGCGATGTGAGAATCACCGGTCCATCCGTTCTTTTCCCGTTGGGGACAGTCGGTCGGATAACCGAAGAAATTTGCTAAATAGGAACTGTTACCCGCTTCCCATATTTTGTTTAATGTCGGATTAGAAGAATTGATATATCCGATTTGAGGAACATCACTGTGCATTTCCAATACTTTTATATCACTGGGTTTTAATTCGATAGGTTCAGAAGAGGTAATTTCCACATACTGAAAACCTTTGTAATTAAATTTTGGAGAAAAAGAATTTTCTTTTCCGTTTAAGGTGAAAATATCTGTTTGAAAAGGATCGGAATCATCTGTCGGACGATAATGCAAATCGATGTTCGATTGATCGACATGACCGTTTGGATAGAGGCGTTCACCGTGTTTGATCCGTAAAATTGTACCTTCTTTTCCTTTTGCGTTCAATTCAATGACTCCGGCAATGTTTCTTGGAAAAGAAAAAACATAACAACTGTCACTCTTTTTATCCACTTTACTTACTTCCAGACGGCCTGTAACCCGGATAGGATAAAGTTGTTGGGATACAATCTTTCCGGATGGAGCGTGTGCGCACACAGCATTTTTCCATCCCGAATCGTCAAAACCGGACCTATCCCATCCCGGTAATTCTTTACGGGCATCATAATGCTCTGCAGTGTAAATACTATTGAAAATAACCGGGCTATCAGTAGTTTTCCACTCTTCATCAGAAGAAAAAGTTTCTGTCTGGCCATCTTCGTAAGTGACACGGATATCTGCTATAAATTTCGGACGATCACGCCACGGCGCTTTGTCGAAAAACCAGACTGCGGTCGACTGATGGTTATACCAACCGTTCCCTAACAAGACTCCAAATGCATTTTTTCCTTCCTGCAAATTAGAAGTAATATCAAATGTTGAATATAAATTACGCCTGTCAAAACGAGTATACATCGGATCTAGCATACGATCACCGATCTTTTGTCCATTGATCGATAATTCATACAATCCGGCTGCCGATATATATATTCTCGCGGATTTAACCTTTTTGCTCAGATCAATTTCTTTCCTGAAATAAGGCGCAGGTTTGTAATTTATATCCTTTTCATCAGAAATCCATTTACCCGACCAGGCGGATGAATCCATCATAGCAGTTTCGAAAGAGCCTAATGCGGATTCGTGTTTTTCTTTTTTCTCGTCAAAAACAATTACTTTCCAGAAATATTTGGTAAAACTTTTTAATTTTTCTCCTTTATAATCAACCAATTGAGTTCCTGAGTACATAACTCCGGAATCCCAGGTATTTCCAATATCATCTTTCAATGTAGCAGTATCAGTATCCACCAATATCTGGTAAGATGTTTGACCAGCATCCTCCCTTTGACTTTCTATTTTCCACGAAAAACGAGGTCGGGGAGAGTCTATTCCGATAGGTTCGACTAAGTGTTCACATTGCAAGTCAACAACCTCAAACGGTTGATGTTGGCAGGAAACAAATAATACAGCCAAAAGAACGAAGAAAAATTTGTTTTTCATTGTCTTTATTTTTTGATTATAGCCCCAATCGCGGCATACATTTCAACAAATGCTGCCTGATCCAGCAACCATTTCATTTTCTTTTTGGATTCACCATCCCATGAGTTTTGGAATAATCCTTCATTATCACGCGAATGTTCCCAGGCATAATCCAGATTTTTTTGAAATAACTCAATATATTCTTTATTATGATCCAAATGATATAATTCAACAAATCCACGGAACATAACCGCTGTAAACCAGATATTTCCCCGTTTCAGTAAGCGGAAAGATTTTCCATTTGAAGCCGCAAAATCAGTTGTGAAATAGTTTATCGCAGATCTTGCAACAGTTTGTGCATCTTTCAGATATTCGGTATTTTTTGTAAATTTATACAGCAATGCTGACGATTGAATCATCTGTCCACTATTGTAAGCATACTTGGCCTTGTCTACTTTTCCATTCAGATTGATATTGTCCCAGTATAATTTATCCTCAGGATCCTGTAAGTTGGTTTTTGTCCAATTATAGAGTTCCAAACCCTGTTTGAAGTACATACTATCCTGAGTGGCTTCAAATAGTTTCAATGCCAATACTGATCCAGGCGCATTAGAACAGGTGTTTTTGGAATGTTTCTTTTGTTCACACCAATAGATACCGCCACCCAGTTTTTCATCAGTACCACTAAGAATAAATAGCCATATTTCTTTTGCTTTATCCAGATACACAGGATCTTTGGTGTAATTGTATAATTCCGTGAAATCAATTCCAAGCCACACATTATCATCATAAAAACGATCGGAAAACCCGGCCTCGGATAGATATGAATCATAACATGCGGGGTGGCGTTTATTATCATAATATTTTTCCAGAGCCGGCAACACCTGCTTTATCATAATCTTAAGATAAGCTTGATCTTTCGACGTTTTCAGTATTGCATTTACTCCCGAAAATGTGCCCGAAAAAGGCCATAAATAAGCAAACTGTTTTTTCGCTCCGGTATCCGCTTCTGCAAGATAAGTTGCCGAATAATTCGCATCAAAAGGAAAATTTTCGCGTAATAATAAGGTGTTTTTGACTGAATAATGGGCATAAATGCTATCAAGCGTTTGTTTTGCTTTCGTTATATTATCCTGACTATAAGATACATAAGAAAACAAAATAGAAAACATTAAAGTGTAAAATAATTTCATAATAATCTATTTTTCAAAGCATTAACCCTATTTTCAAATGAAAATTCCCCGGAAGTCTTCTCCGTTTTTAGGTTGGTAAGTCTTCATCCCCAAAGATTTACCCATTCCAATATTTGCTGCACCATCATCAATAAATAGTGTTTCTGCCGGATTAATTCCCGAATCGGAGATCAAATGATCAAATATCGCTTTATCTGGCTTTGTCACACCTAATTCATACGAAAGATATAGTTTGTCAAAATAATCGTCAAGACGTTTTCCTTTGCCGGAAAAATCTCCGGTACGAGCCCATGACATAATAATAGGATTAGTATTGCTGAGTAAATAAAGATTATATTTTTTTCTTAATTCTTCCAGCATTTCCAGCTTATAGTCAGGAGTTTCCTTCAAAAAACCAAACCATCCGTAATCAATATTTTCGTTGGAAATATTTTTGCCTGATTCTTCTCTCAGAGCTTCATAAAACCCTTCTCTGGATAGTGTTCCTTCTTCCAGTTCCAGGAAAATACCCTTCTGATGATATGGATCCAATAATTCACGCGCATTATCCACTCCGACTTCAAGAAAACGATTTACAGCTCTTTCATGATCCAGGGTAATGATTACACCTCCCAGGTCAAATATAATATTTTTTATGTTGTCCATTATAATAGTTATAAAAATAACCCCACAAAGATATAAAATATATCGAATGTTTTTGCGTCAGCAAGTCGCGTGAGCGACATAATCTTAGTAGGCGAGGATGTCAGTCCCCAATAAACTCACGCGACTTGCTGACGCAAAAAATATTATTTACCGTGATTTTTTTGATCGACACAGACTAAAATATGCATTAAAACAATCTTTCAAATTATTTTAATATCTCGCAAAAAAGTAGTACCTTAGTGCGCTTTTTTAGGCATGGACTCTTAACGAAAATATAACAAATTACAAAATAAATGACTGAAAATCAAGATCGTATTATCAAGATTGACATTGAGGAGCAAATGAAATCGGCTTACATCGATTATTCGATGTCGGTAATCGTTTCGCGTGCCTTACCTGATGTCAGGGATGGATTTAAACCGGTGCACCGCAGGGTGTTATTCGGTATGAATGAGTTGGGTAATAATTCTGATAAGCCCTATAAAAAATCAGCCAGAATAGTAGGGGAGGTACTTGGTAAGTATCACCCGCACGGCGACAGTTCAGTTTATTATGCAATGGTACGTATGGCCCAACCGTGGTCATTACGCTATCCATTGGTCGACGGACAAGGTAACTTCGGTTCTGTAGACGGTGATGAGCCGGCAGCAATGCGTTATACAGAGGCACGTTTAAGTAAACTTGCCGAAGAAATGCTGAGGGATATCGATAAGGATACCGTTGATTTCCGACTTAACTTCGATGATACCTTGAAAGAACCGACTGTTCTTCCGACCCGTATCCCTAATCTGTTGATGAACGGAGCATCCGGTATCGCTGTAGGTATGGCTACCAATATGCCACCTCACAACCTGACGGAAATCATCAATGCGATTGTGGCTTATATTGATGCTCGCGGAGAAATTGAAGTTGAGGGTTTAATGGAATATGTTAAAGCCCCGGATTTCCCGACAGGAGGTATTATCTATGGTTACGGAGGAGTGAAAGATGCCTTTGAAACCGGTCGTGGACGTGTTATCATCCGCGGAAAAGCTGAAATTGAAAACGAAGGAAACAGAGAAAAGATCATCATTTCAGAAATACCTTACCTGGTAAATAAAGCTGAATTGATCAAACATATTGCCGACCTAGTTGGAGAAAAGAAAATCGAAGGAATTTCCAATGTTAATGATGAGTCTGACCGTCAGGGTATGCGGATCGTCGTTGATGTTAAGCGTGATGCTAATTCCAGCGTCGTTCTAAATAAACTGTACAAATTAACAGCTTTACAATCATCTTTCAGCGTAAATAATATCGCATTGGTGAATGGTCGTCCAAAGACCTTGAACCTGAAAGATATGGTAAAATATTTTGTTGAACACCGTCATGAGGTGGTGATCCGCAGAACCCAATTTGACTTGAAGAAAGCAGAAGAACGTGCCCATATCCTGGAAGGATTGATCATTGCATCTGATAATATCGATGAGGTAATCTCTATTATCCGTTCATCCCAAAGTCCTGCCGAAGCTATTGAACGCTTGATCGAACGATTCAAACTGTCTGATATACAGGCTCGTGCAATCGTTGAAATGCGTTTGCGCCAATTAACCGGACTGGAACAGGATAAGCTTCGTGCCGAATATGATGAAATTCAAAAATTGATAGCTTATTTGAATGAAATCCTGAATAATGAAGATCTTTGTATGCAGGTGATGAAGGATGAAATGATTGAAGTTCGTGATAAATACGGAGATGTTCGTAAATCCGAAATCCTTTATGCAACAGAAGATTTCAATCCTGAAGATTTCTATTCCGATGATGAAATGATCATCACTATTTCTCATATGGGATACATCAAACGTACTCCGTTAGTTGATTTCCGTTCTCAGGGCAGGGGAGGAGTCGGTTCAAAAGGTTCCGAAACCCGCGATGAAGACTTCGTAGAATATATCTATCCAGCAAGTATGCACGCGACCATGATGTTCTTCACCCAAAAAGGAAAATGTTACTGGCTCAAAGTATATCAGATTCCGGAAGGAACACGTACCTCTAAAGGACGTGCGATTCAAAACTTACTGAACATTGATTCGGATGATAAAGTAAATGCGTTTGTTCGTGTTAAACACTTGAATGACAAAGAGTTTATAGAATCTCATTATTTGATGTTCTGTACCAAGAAGGGTGTTATCAAGAAGACATTACTTGAAGCTTATTCCCGTCCACGTCAAAATGGTGTAAATGCTATCACATTGCGTGAAGACGACCAGGTAATACAGGTACGGATGACTAACGGAAACAACGAAATCGTCATTGCAAACCGCAAGGGTAGGGCGATCCGTTTCCATGAAAGAACAGTTCGTTGTATGGGACGTACAGCTGCCGGTGTGCGTGGTATGACATTGGATAGCGATGGTACAGACGAAGTTGTAGGAATGGTTTGTATCAAAGATGTAGAAAATGAATCGATCTTGGTTGTCTCCGAACAAGGTTACGGAAAACGCTCTAAAATAGATGATTATCGTATTACAAACCGCGGAGGAAAAGGAGTTAAAACTTTGAATGTAACAGAAAAAACAGGCTTATTAGTTGATATAAAGAATGTTACGGATGACAATGACTTGATGATCATCAATAAGTCCGGTATTACTCTGCGTCTGAAACTTGCGAATATCAATGTAATAGGACGTGCAACCCAGGGTGTGAGACTGATCAATCTGGAAAAGCGGAATGACGAAATAGCTTCTGTTTGTAAAGTAGCTTCAGAAACAGAAGAAGAAGTCACCGGAGAAGATATGGAAAATACAGAAAATAATGAGGAAATTACGCCAATTTCCGAATAATTTAGTACATTTACCGCATTAAAATAACTGTTTAAATTTATGATAATGAAAAAGTTTGTATTCACAGTTGCACTATGCTTTGTTGTAGGGATGACTTTTGCTCAGAAAAAAGCTATAAGTGCAGCTAAAAACGAAATTAAAAACGATAAGCCTAACATTGAGGAAGCCAGAAACTTAATCAAAGGGGCTATGGAAAATCCGGAAACAAAAGACGCCGCAGAAACTTATTATGTTGCCGGATTGATTGAAAACAAACAATTTGATATTGAAAAAATCAAAGAAGCATTAGGTCAAAAACCTGATGAAGCTGTGATGTACAAAAGTTTAGGAGCAATTCTTCCTTATTTCCTCAAAGCTGATGAATTAGATCAACTTCCTGATGAAAAAGGAAAAGTAAAACCTAAATTCAGAAAAGATATGAAAGCTTATCTTTCTGCAAATCATCCATATTATCGTAACGGAGGAGTTTTTTATAATGATCAGAAAAATTTTGAAGAAGCTTATAAATTTTTTATGACTTATCTTGAAATTCCAAAACTGCCTATGTTTGAGGGAGATAAAGCAATGACTGCTACTGTTGGAGACTCTTCTTACCTGGAAATCAAGTATTATGCTGCAATTATTGCTTCTCAAATGGGAACTGATGATGGTCGCCAAAAAGCTATTGCATTGTACGAAAGCCTGAAAAGCGATGATTACAAATCTAATGAAGTATATCAGTATCTTTGTTATGAATATGAACAAGCTAAAGATACTGTTAATTTGGTGAAAACCCTGGAAGAAGGTGTAAACAAATTCCCGGAAGAACCATATTATCTGTTGAATTTGATTAATCAGTATATTTTCTCAAATCAGAATGCTAAAGCTGTAAAATATTTGGAAGAAGCTATCCAAAGAAAACCAAACGATGCTCAGTTATATGACGTTATGGGTCGCATTTTTGAAAATCAAACCGATACTGATAAAGCCATTGAATATTTCCAAAAAGCATTGTCCCTGGATCCTAATTACGTAGAATCTTTGGGAAATATGGGACGTATTTATTATAACCGTGGTGTTGAAGCTCAGGCTGCAGCCAGCAGTATCGCTGATAATAAATTGTACAATGAGGCTATTTCAAAAGTTAAAGATCTGTTCAAACAGGCTTTACCATATTTCGAAAAAGCTCACGAATTGAAGCCTGATGATACTGAATGTATGAATACTTTGAGAAGTATTTATTATGTTTTAGGTATGGGTGAACAATTCGAAAAAATTGAAAAAGAAATGAATGGTAAATGATTACCATAAATGTAATAAAAATACCGCCGATTTTGGCGGTATTTTTATTACATTAAATTTGAATATAATTACTATTATGTTTAATACTAAAAACCGATGGATATATTTTTTAGCCCTCTTAAAAGTGACCATTGCTCTATATTCTTATTCTATAAGTTGAATTCTTGCGTCCTGTATTATCTTCACATTACCTTGGGGATTGCCATCTTCTACAAATACCATTAACTTCCGACGTTTACCAGTTGTGTTTTCATCCAATTTTACGTAAATCTTATTACCTTTATGTATTGCTGTATACCAATCTCCATAAACAGTATCTCTGTAATAATAAAAATATTGTACAAATTGTTTTCTATCCCCATAACGATTTTCATGGGGAACTTTTTCATTGGAGATAAATGTTGTATCGTTGTCAATTATGATTAAGACCCCAGAAATTTCCATCCCTTCACGAGAGGGCTTGGATTTAAAAGAAACTTCATTTCTTTCGGAATCAAGGATAATACTATCTTTATTAAATGTAACCCTCCCGGTTCCAAGTGGCCCTAGCCCTTGTTCCCTTCTTTCTTGTAAATTTTTGCAATTATATAATGTATAGGCAAAAAAACAACAAAAGAAAGCTAAAGTAATTCCCTTTTTTTTTGAAAAGTTTAAATCAGTTTCCATTGATATAAATTATTTCAGTTTCAAGGGTAAAATCTTTTTTGCTTTTAGCTATATTATAAATATTAGCAGCAAACCATCCATTAGAACTATTTGGACCCCAACCCCAATTACAGTGAGCCTCAAAAACTTTAAAATAAGAAAGAGCATCATAAGATGCGGGACGAGGAGGAAAAATAACAGGACAGGCCTTCCATTCACACCTAATATTGTCAATTACCCATGCATGCCCTTCCCCTCTTGGGGTTTTGCCTGAGACAATTGTTGGATAACCTTTAGTACGGCAAAGAAATACTTTTTTCCAGTCAATCCTATCTTTACCAAAAGTAAGATCAAATCCCCAGTTATTTTTTAAATATTGGTATAGATTAGTAAGGTAAGCACTACTTTCGCAGCCATATTTCATATAACAACCTTTCCCAACAGAATCTACAAAAATAGCTACTTTTTTTGAATAAAGAGTATCGTCAACACTAACTGTTTTCATTGATCGTAATTTTACTAAATTATGATATTTTCCTTGAGATGAAGTTCCTATTGGAGAATATTTGTCACCAAGAAAAGCAATAGCTTGTGCTCCTGCTATAGCTACACATCCGGCAGGACATCTACCTTCATAACTGAAATGGTTACCACAACTTTCTGGTTCAAGTGACATATTAAGGTTATATGGTGCATTTTGATTCCATTCTGTTGTCATATACATGTCGGGTTCCCAAGCTGGATTGCCTTGCATGGTAGGATTCCAAGTATATAATGTTTTACAAAATTCTGAAATAGGAATACCTCCTAATGGATAAATAACATCAGCTTGTTGTGAATTATAATATTCGATAATATTCTCTTCCACAATATCAGGAATAGCTGAAAGTGTCATTGCCAATCCTATGTTGTAGGTGGTGTCTGATAGTTGTCCACTTTCAACATAAGCATATATTCGCTCTATTCTTTCATCTCCGGTAGCTATAGAATAACCTTTTTCCTCTCCATGCCTAAAAGTCACAGTATATAGATCTAGTGAGGTTTTATTTGTGGTATCCTTTTCTGAACTTGTAGACCTAAGTTGGTTTTGTTTTATATTAAAAGTAAAAGTCGTTTTCGATACTGATTCTACAATAATATCTTCACTTGAACGTAATTTAGGGTTCGCAGAATCTATTTTTTTTTTGAAATTCGTAATTACATTTAATGCAGATTTAAATCCTTCGCTTTCAATAAGTTCATTTTTAGAAGCATTTTCAATCTCATTTTGATCGTTAAGATCATCAGAGCAACTGCTTGTTACAAAGCAGCTTACAAGTGTAATAAAACAAAACAAATAAGTTATTTTTCTTTTCATGTTTTAATTTGTTTAAATATTAATATTAAAGAGCTATTGGTTACATAATATTCTTATCCCATTATTTGCACAAAAATACATATAATTATTTCAAAAATACACCTTCAATTATCAATCAATTGTCATTATTTTACGCTCTCTACAATTTTGATATCTTCGTAAAACCTATTACCTTTGTTTAAAAGATAAAAAAATTATGGCAAAAACCAAAACAGCATATGTTTGTACCAACTGCGGCAATGATTCTCCGAAATGGCTCGGAAAATGTCCGGTTTGTAATGAATGGAATACTTATGTAGAACAGATTATCGCTCCGAAATCGAATTCCGGAATATCTTTACAACATTCACACGAGACTCCCGCATCCACGCCGTTGTTGCTAAGCGAAATAAATACCGGTGATGAGATACGAATGAGTCTTATCGATGAAGAATTTAACCGGGTTTTAGGTGGCGGACTGGTTCCAGGATCTTTGGTATTGATCGGTGGAGAACCAGGAATCGGTAAATCGACTCTGGTATTACAAACAGTGCTGCGACTTACCAATTATAAGACACTATATGTCTCCGGTGAAGAAAGCGCTAAACAGCTGAAATTGAGGGCTGAACGCATTGGATATGATAATCCTCAATGCTTAATTGTTTGCGAAACATCTCTGGATCAGATATTTACACATATTAAAAATACAAATCCTGATTTGGTGATAATAGACTCGATACAAACGATTTTCATTGAAAATATAGAATCTTCTCCGGGAAGCGTCACACAAGTACGGGAATGTGCAGCTTCTATCCTGAAGTTCGCCAAAGAAACGGGAACCCCTGTCCTACTCATCGGCCATATCAATAAGGAAGGTAGTATTGCCGGTCCTAAAGTGCTGGAACACATAGTAGATACAGTTCTTCAATTTGATGGAGACCAGCATTATATGTACCGGATTCTTCGCAATATCAAGAACCGTTTTGGAAGTACCTCTGAATTAGGGATTTACGAGATGAAACAAACTGGTTTACGGGAAGTAAGTAATCCCTCCGAACTATTGTTAACCCAAAATCATGAAGGATTAAGTGGAGTCGCAATTGCAGCTGCCGTTGAAGGAATTAGACCTTTTTTGATTGAAACACAGTCACTTGTAAGCACAGCTGCATATGGAACACCCCAACGAAGCGCTACCGGATTCGATATTCGCAGGATGAATATGTTGTTGGCCGTTTTGGAGAAACGTGCCGGATTCAAATTAATACAAAAAGATGTATTCCTGAATATTGCAGGAGGATTAAGAGTTAACGACCCAGCAATCGATTTATCTGTGATCAGTGCAGTATTGTCTTCCAGTTTGGATGTTGCCATCGAACGTGAGGTCTGTATGGCTGGAGAAGTTGGCCTTTCCGGTGAAATACGACCGGTAAATCGTATCGAACAGCGAATTTTGGAAGCTGAAAAACTGGGCTTTAATACCATTATTATCCCTCACAATAATCTGAAAGGATTTGATTACAAAAAAACTCAAATAAGAATTGTTTCTGTAAAAAAAGTCGAAGAAGCATTCAGGGAACTCTTCGGATAAATTTATCCGATTTCCAGACCTCCGATGATCTCTGTCACAGATTGAAATCCGTGTCTGTCCAGGTATTCATTGATACCATCCACGACTTTAACTGAAATTGCCGGATCTATAAAGTTATAAGTGCCAATCTGGATGCCTGTGGAGCCTGCCAGAATAAATTCTATCGCATCAGTGGCATTGGAAATACCTCCCATACCAATAATTGGAATTTTGACAGCTTTATAAGTCTGATATACCATCCTCAAGGCAATCGGTTTAACACAAGCACCTGATAACCCGCCTGTTACCGTAGATAATATCGGACGACGTTTTTCCGCATTAATTGCCATTCCTACAATTGTATTGATAAGGGAAACTGCATCAGCACCTTCCGCTTCAACTGTTCTTGCAATCTCGGTAATGTCTGTTACATTTGGAGATAGCTTGACTATCAATGTTTTATGATATACATTTCTAATTGCTTTCACAACTTGTGATGCACTTTGGCAACTTGTACCGAAAGCCATACCTCCTTGTTTTACATTTGGACAGGAAATATTCAGTTCGATAGCGGGAATGTCTTCCAGGTCATTGACTTTTTCTGCACAGGAAATATATTCTTCTATCGTAGAACCACTTACATTGACCATCATATGGGTATTGTACTTCCTTATTTCCGGATAAATATGAGAAATGAAATAATCGATACCTTTGTTCTGTAACCCTACGGCATTTAGCATTCCTAACGGTGTTTCAGCCATCCTGGGATAGAAATTACCTTCCCGGTGTGTAGCAGTCGTTCCCTTCATAAAAACACCGCCTATACGCGATAAATCCATAAAATCCAGGAACTCTGTACCGTATCCGAATGTGCCGGAAGCAGTCATTACCGGATTCTTAAATGATAAATTGCCTATATTTATATTCAGATTTGCCATTTCAATTTTTCTATATTAATAACCGGTCCTTCAGTACAAACACAAATATGTCCTTCCGTTGTATTCTCAACACAACATAAACAGGCACCTATACCGCATGCCATCAGGTTTTCAAGCGATACTTCACATGGAATATCCGATTGTTTGGCATAAGCTGCCACAGCATGCATCATTGGACTAGGTCCACAGGTATAAATAATATCATAACGGTTTTCTTTCAGAATAGAGTGATGTGTTACAAACCCTTTTTCTCCAAGTTTTCCGTCTTCAGTTGTAACAAAGATATCTCCGTATTTTTTGAATTCCTCTAAAAGAAGCAGGTCTTTTTCTGAACGTGCTCCAAGCAGGAATGTTGGTGAATATCCTTGTGATTTAAGCAAAGAACCTAAATACAACATCGGAGCAACTCCAACTCCTCCACCAACCAGTAGCGGTTTATCGTTTCTCGTCTTTGGTATAGAGAAACTATTTCCTAATGGATACATCAGGTTGACTGTTTGCCGGGGTTTTAACTCCGCAAGTTTCTTTGTTCCATCACCGACTAACTGAATTAATAACCATAACTCATTTTTGGCTCTGTCTACATAATTAATGGAGATCGGACGACGAAGAAAAGTTGTAGGCGAACCATCTACCCGGACTTGCACAAATTGACCCGGCAACATTTCCGGAATAGTTGTATCGAGGGTTAGTTTCAAAAGGCAATAGTTCGGATGTAATCGAATATTTTCGGTTATTGTCCAATCTGATGCATATTTTTTCATATACTCTAATTTTGTAAGAGCAAAATATCTTTTGCCCTATTTTTTTAGGGGAAACAACAATTTTTGCTAATTTTTGGACACAAATTTACGAAATTATTATCGGTTTTCCGGAACGAAGTTCTCAAATGTGTTGTCTGAGTAGTAAATAATTATTTTGTCCACAATTTTAGAACTGACTCTTGGTATTCTAATTTCCTCTATTTCAGGCTTATTTACTGTCTTATCAGGGGTTTTAACCTCAATTTCCTTGCGATATTCTATTTTTTCCGGGACTTTGTCCTGATTTACAGGAATCTCATCAAATAAAGACGGTTGAAGGAAAGCTTTATCTCCTTTATATAACGGACCGGTTCCGAACATTAACCATTCGGTATTGATATGAGGAAAAGTTGCCAGGATTTTTGTAATGACATCCAAGCTCGGATTATTGCGTCCATTTAAAATATGGTTCATTGTTCCACGACTGATTCCGATGCGATCGGCAAACAATGATGGGTTACTATTCTCTTTCTCTATGATTTTTTTTATCCGTTCAACCATAAATTTACTTAAAAATTAAATTTTTCGAGATTGTATATTGGTGATAAAATGTATAACAAAATCAAATTTTGAATGCAAAATGTAAGGTGCAATTTCAGAAGCAGATTTGTATAAATACAACGTTGAAATTCACAAATACAAATGTACGAATTAATATTTACTTCTCCAAATAACTATACGTGTATATTTGTATAAATACAATTGTTGTGAATGTATACAATAATATAAATACATGTGTAATTTCATTGAGAGTTATATTCAATTATCAATTTAATAAATGAATGTATTTCGTTGATTATTAAAGTAATAATTATAAAAATAAAGTCTTTATTGGTAGTTGTTTACAATTACCACACAACACTGATATAATATGTGAATTAAAAGATTATATTAAATACGTAATTTACTGGTTTTTAATCATTTATTTCTTAAATTGTAAAGTATTTTATGTTCCAGAAAAGGTAATATCACATTTGTAATTTTAACATTGTAACCGTCTATGAAATCATGCGGTTTACAAATGTTTATTCACATGCTTTTACAAACATATCCAAATCAATACCCCCTCACCCATAACTTGACATGCAAACATTTGGATTTGTTCAGTTGCGTATACAACTATAGATTTTTGTCAAATTGATTTTTTGCTAAAAATGATGCTATATTGGATTCTAATTTGGGTGTCTTTTTGAGTGGTTTTAGGGATTCGCCGATCTATTTATATCCTACTAACGTGAATAAAAAACTCCCGGAGAATTGCATATTTCTGTCCAATCCTCCGGGAGTCAAAATTTATTTAATTCTCGCGGACTTAAAATTTGGAGTATTATTTGCATGTTTTCTTCCAAATTCATTTTTGATAAAATTATGCATGGAGATATCAATGCAAAAAATGATAATCTGTTATTATTTATCTTTTAATGAAGTAAATTTCATATCCCTAAAAATTAATTAAAGTTAATATACTTAAAAGCATAGGTAGTAAATAATACAAAAAAATAAATAATATCTGCCATTTTAACTATCTTTGCTTTGTTGTTTTAAACGTTTTGATATGTCAAAAATCAGCGATATCCCTCAACAGATAGCCAAATTATGGAAGTTTATAACTGAAGATGTCTGGAGAATGTCTTTTGACGGACTTAGTACGAAACGTCAGAGAGGATACAATCTCATTAAAGTTATTGTTCTGGCTTTCAGGCGTTTTCAGGAAGACAACCTGCAACGTAACGCATCTGCTTTAACCTACAGTTCTTTACTCTCACTGGTTCCCATGTTGGCCGTACTATTATCTATTGCCAAAGGATTTGGATTCAATAATATTGTCGAAAGCCAGTTATTCAATTATTTTCCGGGACAAAAAGAGGCATTGACTCATATATTTGAATTTGTCGATTCTTATATGAGTCACTCTAAAGATGGACTCTTTTTTGGTTTGGGACTTGTCTTGTTATTGTATACCGTGATAAACCTGATTTCGACGGTAGAAGATAATTTCAATAAAATATGGCAGGTACAAAAGGGCCGGTCTTATACCAGAAGGATAACGGATTATTTTTCCATACTTATTATTTTACCGGTATTCTTGATCTGTGCGTCAGGTATCTCCATTTTTATGACTACCACCATGGATTCTTTAATGGATTCCCCGTATTTTTATATATCTTCGATTTATAATATTATCTTAAAAATAGTACCTCTTATCGTCTCCATTTTTGCTTTTACAGCTTTGTATATTTATCTACCTAATACAAAAGTAAAATTCAGGCATGCCTTTTATGCCGGAATATTTGCCGGTATTGGTTTTCAACTTTTTCAATTCCTGTACGTCAGTGGACAGATGTGGGTGTCAAAATATAATGCTATTTACGGAAGTTTTGCCTTTCTCCCGTTATTGTTGTTGTGGATGCAGCTTTCATGGACTATTTGTTTATTGGGCGCTGAGATTGCCTATGCCGGACAAAATGTTCGTAATTATGAATTTGAGACTGATAGCAAAAATATTACTCAACGTTATAATGATTTCCTTATTCTAACAATTATGACTTTGATAGTCAAACGTTTCCAGGAAGAAAATCCACCATATACAGTAGATGAGATTTCAATTGAATATAAAATCCCGATTCGTCTGACCAGTCATATTTTATTTTATCTGGTTGATTTAGGGTTAGTTAATGAAATTAAAGATGATGACCAATATCCAAATTACCAACCGGCATTGGATATTAATAAGATTACGATTAGATATTTGTTTGAAAAAATAGATACTTATGGTTCTGAAAATTTCTTTGTAGATAAAAATATTAAATTCCGGAACGAATGGCAGTCGATACTAAAATTAAGGGAAGATATGTATGCAATTGAAGGAGATAAGTTGCTAAAAGATCTGTAAATCAGTTGATCATACAATTCAAAAATAACGCCTTTCAAATTAATGGTTTGAAAGGCGTTATTAACTTTAGAGCGAAAGACGGGACTCGAACCGTCCTCGCTTATATTGTTGTAAATTAATGCTTTCCAAATTCTTTCAAAAAAAGGAGTACCGATTTAGTACCTTTTTTATGTCATAATTTGTCTTACGAATGTCTCACACATTCTGCTTAACTTTGCGGGTTCAAAATTAGACATTATTTCTGAAACTGCCAAATATCTATCAATCAAATTTTTCGAATCAATGCAAAGTGCAAGCCTATATGTAAATAGGCTTGCACTTTGCATTGACAGATTTAAACACAGGCTATTCCAGTGATATATTATTCTAAAATAGCCTTGCCTTTTAAACCTTAAATGAAAGAATACTCCTGCATTATGGAAAATTACACCTCCTACCCTCAAAATCCATTATTTTTTATTTCGGGTTGAAAATTTTGGTTTTTCCTTGATCTTTCATAAACATTTTTTAACTATAAAAATAATAGTTGTTCCTTATCTACCGGAGTGAGTAATACTCCATGAAAAGGCGCATCCAATTCCGGTTTTTGTTGGTAGAAATGAGGAATTATACGTAAAGAGCCATCCGGCGTTTCTTCCAATGAAAGTCGTCCTTTTGTCGGGACTTCAATACCTTCTATGCTTGGTCGCATTTCAATCAGTTGAGGAGATTTGTGACCATAGAGCATCGCTTTCAGGTTGGGTTCGACATCTTCCCATTTTACTCCCAAACGTTTTAATTGGTCTTTGTCAATACGGTTTTCATCGAATGGCTGGAATGTATTTTTCTGTGTTGATTCGCCCTCCTGACCTTGTTTTTGTGATTGTTGGTTTAATACTTCTTGAGGAGCAACCTTGTAAGAGGCAAGGCTTTTGTCATTCGGATCAATACGGATAAGTTTTTCAAGGAATTGCACGCCTTGTTCGAGTTTATCCATACTAAGCGCATAAAATCCGGTATGCTTCGGATTTTTGACTTGCAGCATGAAGTTTTTGAAAAAATTCTCCAATACATTGGAATTCTTGTCAATTTTCAAAAAACTGCCTTCATTTTCTTTTATCGGATTGACTGTTTTGATTTTTCCTTCCTTGTCTAATCCTGCAACGGCTTTCAGGTTGCCGTCTTTTTCGTTTGTGACGAGCAATACTTTTTTGTCGTCAGATTTGATTTTTTCGTTCATGATTTACGAATATTTAGTCCTGCATCAATATCAATGCGGGGACGAAAATATTCGTAAGAGTTTGGTTATAAAAGGATATTGAATTTAGTGGCAGCTTGTGGCACTAAAGTGGTAGCTTGTGACTGAGTTAGTTTCGTTTTATAGAGTTAATGAACCTTTTAAGAAATGATTCACTAGATAAAAAAACAGTAGCTTTAGACTTTATTAGAGGAGAGTAGTCGAATTTATAATTATTCGTTGATATAAAACCATTTTTTAACTGAACTTCCACTTTGTAGCCTGCATCATTGTCAGGAATCGGATAAATCTTTGAAACTTCTCCATCTATAAGTCCATAGCTTTTTGCTGGAAAATCCATCAATTCAATTTTTACATTTTGGCCTAATTTTATCCTATTTATTTTCTCTTGTGGAATCAATAAGATTCCATACACATTTCGAATATTTTCCGGAACAATTGAAAATAAAATATCTCCTTCATTAACAAAAGATTGAGTATGACAATTAATTAATAATCGTCCCTCAGATCGGGATTTGATTGGTATAATAGAATCATTTGCTTTGAGTGAGGCTAATACTTGATTTTTCTGGACATTTTCTCCGGATTCATTTAATTCTATAAATCCATTTTCCGAAGCTTTGACAATTTCACTTTCCGGTAAGCTATACAAGCCAACAGACATAGTAAGTGTTTCAGGATATGGTATAAAATACGATCCTATAATTACTCCAATAATGACAATTGAAATGACTGCTATTCCTTTCCTTAATAATACAGGTGGTATTTGTCCGACAATATTGCGGACTTTTTCGCTGCGTAGTTCAATATCGTTTTTATTTTCAATCATGGTTAATTTCCAAGTTCCAACTGGTTTTTTACTAATTCGTAATATTTTCCTTTCAATCGGGTTAGAGTTTCATGGTTGCCCTGTTCTACAATTTCACCGTTATCTAAAACAATTATCTGATCGGCATTTTTTACGGTGCTCAAACGATGTGCTACGATCACAACCGTTTTACCTTTATAAAATTTAGATAGATTTTCTATAATTATTTTTTCATTATTGGCATCCAAAGCATTGGTTGCTTCATCAAAAAATAAAAATTGAGGATTTTTATAAACTGCACGTGCTATTAATAAACGTTGACGCTGTCCTTGGCTGATTCCCTGACCTTCCTGTCCGACTTTTGTATTGTAAGATAAAGGAAGTTGGGTAATGAAAGTGTCAATATTGGCAATTTCGGTAGCATGGCGTAAGCGGTTGGTATCTATTTCATCATCTGAAATGGCAATGTTCTGAGCAATGGATTCGGAGAAAATATATCCATCCTGCATTACAGCTCCACATTGGCTACGCCACCATGTTAAATTAAAACTGTCTAATGACTGTCTTCCTATAGTAATTTCTCCTTCAATCGGAGAGTAATGCCCTAATAAAAGTTTTACTAATGTGGTTTTTCCACTTCCACTTGCACCGACAATAGCAGTCACTTTTCCTTCCGGGATTTCCATATTAATGTTATTCAATACTTTTTTTGAATATGGGCCTTCATATTGAAATATCAGATTTCGAATATGAATAGTTTTATCGGATTTTTCAGCTAAAGAGGTAATAACCTTATTGTCATTTTCTTCATTTTTCCGTTCATGGATTTCATTCATCCGTTCCAAGCTGATATTTACATCCTGCCATTGATATATGAAACTCATGATTTGTTCGACAGGCGAGTTCAATTGCCCGATAATGTATTGAACAGAAAGCATCATTCCTAACGTTAGATTTCCATGAATCACTGAGGTCGCTGCCAACACGGTAATCAAAATGTTTTTAATTTCGTTTATTGCGATGCTTCCTGCTTCCTGTGTTTGCTGTAAGGAAAGCGTTTGCAGGTTTACATCGAATAAGTCTGCTTGTGTATCTTCCCATTCCCAACGTTTGCGTTGTTCACAGCCTTGTAGTTTGATTTCCTGCATACCGTTAATTAATTGGTAGGTTTTGGTTCGGTTGAGGGCTTGGTATTCAAAATATTTATAATCCAATATTCTTCTTTTTTTAAGG
Source organism: Bacteroidales bacterium (assembly GCA_031556375.1). GTDB lineage: Bacteria > Bacteroidota > Bacteroidia > Bacteroidales > Azobacteroidaceae > BNXB01. Next base: position 59,165 of record JAVBTA010000003.1, read on the forward strand.
AAAAACAAAATCCAAATCCCATAGATAATACTTCCGATAATGAATACCGCAAAGATTTGTATGTTATAAATCAACAAAACAATCCCGAAAACAATAAAACTAAATAGCGAAAATAATAAATTCAAAGTTTGAGCTGTAAGAAAACGTTCGATACGACTATGATCTTCGATGCGTTGCAATAAATCGCCTAACAGTTTGGTGTCGAAAAAACTCATCGGTAATTTCATTAATTTGATGAAAAAATCTGAAATTAATGAAATATTGATCCGCGTACTGATATGCAGCAAAATCCGGCGACGGATAAAATCGATGCTTGTCCGCCCCAATAATAACATTAATTGTGCCAACAATATGAGCCATATAAAGCTGATATTCTGATTGGCAATACCAGTGTCAACAATGGCTTGGGTTAAAAATGGAAAAATTAATTGCAGCAAGCTACCAATCAATAATCCTAAAATCAATTGTCCAAAGAATTTTTTATATTGAAGAAAATATTTGGATAGAAAATTGATCTTATTTTTAGGATTATTTTTTCCTTCTTCCCCCTGTCCATAGAATTGAGCAGTTGGTTCCAAAAATAAGGCAACTCCCTTTTCTGTTCCATTAGTTCGCGTACTGATCCAATGATTTAGAAATTCTTCCTGAGTATATTTTAATAAACCCTTTCCCGGATCGGCAACATGAAATGTATATTTTTTTTTACGGTTTCTTTTTATTTCATAAACAACTACAAAATGATCTTGATTCCAGTGAACAATACAAGGCAACGGAACGTTTTCTGTCAATCTTTCAAATGTAAGCCGACCGCCATTTGTTCTAAATCCAATTTTTTCGGCAGCTTTGCTAATTCTTAAAAGAGAAACCCCCGCATATCCAATTGACATATCGGTTCTAAACTTTTCTATTTCGTAATATCGGCCATAAAATAAGGCAATCATGGAAAGACACGATGGTCCACAGTCTTTAGAGTCCGGTTGTTCTATAAATGGAAATTTCATTTTGTTTTTTTAATTTGCCCTGTTTAAGATTTCCGAATTTCCGCTGTTAGAAGGTGTTATTTTAGATTTTATGACATTGAATTTATAAATAATACTAATTTTGACTCCTCTCAGGTCATAATCCCCCCTACTTCCAGAACGAATATTGAGGTAACGAGAATCCCAGTTATTCCAATTCGAACCATTAAAAAGATCTGTGCCCTCGAGCGACACAATTAATTTGTCATGAATGAATTTTCCAAGTAATCCGATTGTTAAATTGTTGGATGGAAATTCCTCAGCTAATACATAATAGCCGCGACTGATGTATGAAAAAGTTTGGTACAAAGAAAATCTATCGGACAAAGCGATGTTATTGTTTAAACCAAATGTCCATTGAGGCTTGTTTAACTCAATCGTTTGATTTAGATAGGGGACTTTCAGATTTGGGACATTGACCGAGGTTGTTGCATTGACCGACCATTTTTTATAGGTAAGAAAATAATTTAACGAAAAATTAAATTCTTCGCTTTTAGGAATATTGATCGGGATTGTTTTTACTCCGTTAGGTTTATTTTCATCGGCAATGGTCGTTTGATAGATTTGGTCCTTATTTTTCACATAAGCGGCTTCTAGAGACCAATGATCCCATAGGCTTGTTGTTAAAGACAGATTGTGAATATAGCAAGGTTTGATATATGGAGAACCGGAAATGTATGACAGAGAGTCTTCGTAAAAGATAATCGGACTCATATCTCTGTAGTTAGGACGGGTTATTTTTTTTGAATAATTCAATTCAAACGAAACATGGTCACTCAAGGAATAAGAAGCGGTAATGTCAGGAAAAATATCAGAAAAATATCGTTGTACGGGAATCGAAACATCATCCTCTGTCGTATTAATCGATACCTTATCATACTCGTAACGCACCCCCATTGAGAGATTGAATTTTTCCCATGATTTTTTTGTTTGAAAATAGATCGCTAAAATTTCATCATTGAGTTTATTTTTCAAGAATTCATTGCTGGTAATATAATTGGTATTTGTTTGGTTGTCAATATAAGTGTATTTAACTCCCATCGAAGATTTAAATTCATTCCATAAATTAGCTCCATATTGTGAAGACAACGTATAGATGTGATAACGATTGTCTGTCTTGAAATTAGTATTGCTTGTCAGGTTTGAAGTTTCGTTATATTCTGCAATTTCATTATTTGAAGAAAATTTACGCAATGCATAATCGGCAAAAACATTGAAATAATGGTCATTATCTTTGCGATAGGTATAATAAGCGCTGAGTATGTTTCGCTTGGGCGTATTTATGGTTCTTTGGTCAATTGATCGTTTTTCGGAAAGGCTGTCAGGAATACCGAAATATTGTTTCTTGGGAATGTGATCTTCATCATTTGAAAAAGAACCAGTATATTGAACTCCTATTTTGCTTGATTTCGTCAAATCAAAATTAAATATTCCGGCAATTCTGTTTTCTGACGAAGTTGATAATATATGATAATACAAATCATTATAAAAATCGTAAGTTGGATAAGAGACCTCCCGAAAACTTTGCTCTGTTATTTTATTATGCGATAATCCATACGCATAAGTTAAACGAGCTGAAAAAGCACCTTTTTTCAAATCAAAACGAACCAAACTATTATTCGAATATTTTTTATAAAAAGAGGATACATTCTGGACTTGGAACCCGATCAAATCTTTCACTTTTGGAATTGTTTTTATACGGATGACTGCCCTATATGTCGCATCATAAGTTGATGAAGGATTTCTGTCAACTGTTATTTCTGCAACATCTTCTCCTTTTAACAAGTCTAATTCCATCAAATTTTTGACTTCTTTGTCATCAATATATATCAGAGGTTTTCCTTTTCCCAAAACAGTCCATTGGTTGTTAATTTTCATTACGCCAGGAAGTTGTGGGAAAATATCAACAACACTACCTAAGTCTTTGAGAGGTGAATTACGGACATTCACCTTAATTTTACTGCCATCTGACTTTACAGCTTGTCTGTTTGCTGCAACAACCACCTCATTTAGTAAAAAAGTTTTATTTTGCAAGTAAATAGTATCTAAAATATAAAATTCGTTATTTGAATTAAGTTCCTTTGTTATTGGCTCATAACCAAAAGCATATATTTTCAATAACAAATGCCTATTTTCTGTAATCTTCATCTCAAATTCCTGTTTTTCAAATGATTGGGAAACCAAAAGCACGGAATCATTCTGTGAATTGTAAATATCTACCTGATAAATAGAAATATTTTCGTTGTTATTACCCAATACCACTCCTTTCACATGCTGCTGAGCAGATGCAGCAAGTGAAAGAAAGATGAAAGCAAAAGTGAATAAAATAGTTTTACAGGGCATTTTCATTTGTTTTATTATATAGTATTGGGAGTAAATCTACTAACTTTGTTTTATAAAAGGAACAATATGTCTTCTTTTTCTCTTTCTTATTTCTTATACGATCTAAAGGGCAGCCTCCTCCACAAATAGGAAAAACATTACAATTAGAACATTCCTCATCCAAAAATGGGTCTTCCTCAAAAGCAGCTTCAGATAAACGGGTCAAGGATATATTTTTTTCTAAAATATTTCCGACAGACAGATGATTATTTCCAAGATTTTCGATGCATTTATAAATATTTCCTTCAGGATCAATGGCAAATTGATTCTCACTTCTGTACATACAAGGGAGAGCCAAATCCAATTTAGAATTATATTTACCTTTTGAGTTTAAACAAATCCTTGATTTAATAAACTCAAATTGGTCATTAGGATTAAAGCAAATGCCTTCATTATCAAAATTTGTTCTGTTTTGAACTAAGTTATAATTTATAAAAAGTTTTTTATTAATATGTTCAGCAAATTGATCCCTGAATAGATGAGAGATATCATCAAAAGCGCTAATGTTTGTTTTGTCTATTGCGGTCTGGATGTATATGGGTATATCTGTATGTTGTAGTATATTGTGAATATTATTTGATATTACTTCAAAAGATCCTTTCCCATTTTTAAAATACCTTCTTTTATTATGTGTTTCAAAAGTTCCGTCCATTGATATCTGTATTCTCAACAAATTTATGTTTTTCAATTCATTAATTCTTTTTTTATTGAATAAACTTCCATTTGTAATCATAGAAGAAGTAAATTTTATTTCTTTATCTATCAATTTTTGAGAAATGGACAAAATATTTTTGAATCCTATCATAGGCTCTCCTCCAAACCAAATAATCGAAATTTTTTTGTTTTTATTTTTTTCTAAATAGGAAACAATAGCATTTTCAACTTCTTCTTTCATTATAGATTTAGATACTTTTTTATTCCCCTCTTCAAAGCAATAGAAACATGAAAAATTACAATTCATTGATGGTGCAATATAGAGTACTACGCAATTTCCCGAGAACGAAGATCGATAGCATAAATATTTGAATTTATTAAATTCTTTATCATGTTCTGCCAAAATTCCATTTGCAATCAATTTATTTCTAATATTTTCGTTACTTTCAATTTCTGCTATTTGATTATTATGAATTTTGACAAAAGCTCCTGAAAGAGAATTATATATCAAACTATAGTGAATATTTTTATTGACAATGTTATATTTTGAGATCGTTTCCATAAATTAGTTTATTGTTTAGAAGCGATAGATTGATAAAAAATCTATCGCTTCTAATTTTCAGTACTAAGTAGTTCGATTTAGGACTTAAGGTTCTAGTTGATTTTCTGCTGTCTCAAAAGTAATTTTGTAACCACAAGAGCATTTCGTTTGTTTATCGGTGCTAGAATATCCCTTTTGACAAGATGTATCTCCTCCTTGAATTAAATCCAACTCTTCTGCATTCAAAAAATCAAATTGATCCGATCTGCCTGCACTAATAATTTCTAGTTCATTTGACATAGTTTTCATACCATTATTTTTAATACATTTTTTGAGTAGCTAATAGTGGATACTCATCACTTTCATTTTTTATCTAAAATTTATCCATTTTCGTCGTGAAACTTTCAAGACAGTCCCATTTCTCATTACTATTTCTTTAGTTCCTTCCATGTGATTTCTGACATAAAATTTAGAATTAATAATGACATGGTAGTTTATACGTATAAAATTTTTATCTTTTAGAATTGATTCTATATTCTTCATTGACCCTCTTAAGTATTTCATTTTATGATCAACAAGGAATAGAAAACATACACCATTAATTCCGACTATATAAATTATGTCTGAATCTATATTGTGTATATCTAGGATATTCAACTTTATCATCTTGCTCCATCAAAAAACTATATTTCAAAATCACCATAAATTGCATTTCCGGAAACACTTTTAAAAGATATCGTGTAATACCCTTTAGGCCAACTTGAAATATCAAGATGGAGACTACCTCCATAATTTGGATTTACCTTATTGGAATAAACTGATTGTCCAAGTTCATTATAAACATCTATACTTATGTTAGTCAGGTCTTGCAAATAATAAATACTTAGTGAGTAAGTTCCTTTGGTTACTTCAAAAGGAGTAAAACTAGATCTAAGTGTGCTTTGGGCTAAAGAGCCATGAAGGTCAATTTGCTCTTCTTTATCTGTAGTACCACATTGAGAATTATTGGCATACATAAAATTGTAGGTTGAAGAACCACCGATAATAATAATTGCTAAAAAAAAGGTCAAAATAATTTTTGTTTTCATAAATGAGAATTGTTTTAAGTTGTGAGATTCTTTAACAAACTTAAAGATCATCAAAATGAAAAGCAATAGAAAATAATTTTTGGCAGATTTTTTTTGAATAACTAAAACGTTATTTGTTTAATTATAAATAAATTAGATTGTACATTGGATGCATTTTTGGCAGATTTTAATGACTATAAAAGTGATGTTGGTAATGGTAATTATTTTTTCACTCTCTTTTTCTTTATTCACAATTTACATCCAACCGTTTTACAAAATTTGAATCTTTTTTACTTCTGCTTTTTCTATGTTTGGCAGACTTTTTAAAATAAATAAAAAAATTAATATGTCGATTAACAGAAATTTAGCCTGCTTTAAGAAAGAGTTTTGGCAGAAAATAGTAATTGTCTCAGAGTTGATTTTAATGATTTTCAGGAGTTTGTATTCCTTACTTTTTCACAATTTCGTCCAATTGTTTTACAAAACTTTCCTGTTTTTCCATTCCAGTTTTTTGGCGAATCGCAGATTTCTTTTTCTGAATAATATTTTGGTTCGATTTTGTCAACAGTGCAATTTCCGTATTATCAAGTCCAATCTTTGAAAGACAGCATATTAAGATATCTTCTTTGTCTAATGCAGGAAATAAATCAGTTAGCCGGATTAAAAAATTATCATATAAAGCATTAACAGAAGAGTAAAATATTTCCCAATCAAAGGTGTCTTTTGAATTGTGTATAATTTCATTTACTTTTTCAAGTATTTTTTTTCCTTTTCTTATTTCTTCATCTCCCAGATACCTTTCTAATAAGGATATTTTCTTGAAAGTATCAAGTTGTTTAAATAGAATGTTCCTCAATTTATCATTGATATCATTGTTTTCGTTACCAGTTGAATTATAGTCTTCATCCCCTTTTTTATTGACCATTTCTTTTAACTGATAAATTTGTTGCTTAGCTGCTAACAAGGCTTCTTTGTTTTGAATACGGTTCCTGTAGATAATGAAAATTGAAATTGCAATAACAAGAATTAACATGATGAGTATCCATAAGCGTTGAATAACAAGTTTTTTGTTTGCACTCTGAAGTAATTCAAAATCATATTTTTTTTGAATGTCTAAAATGTTGTTATTTTCTTTTTCTTCTAAAACAAATGATAAAGATTTTGAATATTGCTTATGATAATCTAAACTTTTTTGATAATTTCCACTTGATTCTTCAATTTTAGACATTAATCGGTAAACACTGGTTCTCAAAGAATTATTATTACCAGACAAATCCAACGCAAGATTGGAGTAATATAATGAGGAATCTCTTTTTTCTTCTTGAATGGAAATTCTTGCTAAATTTATATAGACTTTTGTTTTATTAACATTATCCGTTGTTATTGATAATGCTTGCCTCAATAAGATCTTTGCTTGGTTAGTATTCCCCAATTTTAAATGAGTAACTCCCATATTTTGTATTATATCAACTTGAATAACTGAATCATTGTATTGTTCCGCTAATTTTAATCCTTTATAGTAGTAGACAAAAGCGCTATCAGGAGATTCTTTCAATAAAAATGAATTTCCGATACATGAATACGATACTATTTGATTTTTATATTTATTACTGAGTTTTGAGAAATCAGTTACTGCATTTTCGTAATGTACAATAGCTTCATCATATATAAACTGATTATAGTTTAGTTCCCCAATAAAAAATTCAGACAAACCGCACAGGTAGAAATTCTTTTCCTTTTCTGCTGTTTTCTTTGTATCAAGATACATTTTCATTGCATCATCAAATTTTTCTTGTGACTGCAGAACACGTCCACAATAAAATTCAGCTAAAGCTAAATTATTCAGGTCATTCTCTTTTTGAAAATAATCTTTGATTTGAAAAATCAGTGTATCAGATGCTATATCTTTATAAGCCTTATCTCTTGCCTGAACAGACAACAATACATATTTAGCATATTGGGCATTGTCTAATTCGTATGGGTTTTGTACGGATTCCAATAAAGTCAAAGCACTATCAGGGTATTGTCCAACGATTTTCTCAACTTCATTGAAAATCAACTTAACTTTTTTTTGATCACTGTTGCACGATTGAAATACTAAACAGAGGCAAGTGCAAAATAGGAAAACATAATCCCTAATCATAGTGTATTTGATTTTAAAGTTACCCATACTTCTTGTAAATTATTCATTTATAATGAAATTGCTAATGGATACAAAATTACAAAGTAAATCCGATATGACAAAAATCAAGGAATAAAATCTGCATTAGTGCTTATTGAATATCGCAAAAAAAAATCTGCCAAAAAATTCTTTTCGACTATTGTTAAGTCAAAGATAATTAGATTATTATAATTATTTATTGTCATAAAAATTCTGCCTGTGCTAATTGCGGGGTTGACAATGATTGGTTCGGATGTAAACAAGAGCTGGAAAGATTTTTATTCAACCGACGGAACGAATATGGATAGCAATAAGGAATCATTTTCCCACACACTTTTCCTTGCACAGGGAAATCAATCTCTAAACGGCATCTCAGACTTGAAATTGAAACAGCCGAACAGTATGGTCGCCAATCCGAATTGGGGTCCGATGGCAGGCAGTCCGCTCCTTGGCAAAACAGGTCTTTTTAGCGATGCGATGTTGTCATCCGGTTTTGATAACGTGGATTATATAGGAGCATTCAAAAGCGATGTTGATACCGACAACTGGACGAAAGGATGGACAAACTTTGATCCGCAAAATACGGATTATTAATGAAAGTCAAATAATATTGTGTTTAAATTTAAAGGAGATGTGTCGAAGATTCGGAACATCTCCTTATTTTTGTCTTTCAGGAGAGTCTGAGATATAAAAAAATGCCTTCCAAACCATTGATTTGAAAGGCATTGTCCAACAATTTCCCTTAGTTGTATTACCAACCTGGAGCGAAAGACGGGACTCGAACCCGCGACCCTAACCTTGGCAAGGTTATGCTCTACCAACTGAGCTACTTTCGCATAATCTCCTCGTTTGCGGATGCAAAGGTATGGAAATATTGTTAATTCTCAAAATTTTTATCTTATAATCTTATTTGAAAATTTCATCAATGCCCTTAACCTCCTCTTTTTCAGATTGAGATGCGCAAGGATTTTTTCCTGAAGTTTCAAAAACTTCTGTTTGTGAATACCCTAAATTAGGATCTTCAAAGACTTTTTTAAGAAAGATACCGAAGATCGGCAATGCTGTAGCTGCTGCTTGTCCTTCATCCATACGGTCGAAGTGGATATCTCGATCCTCTCCTCCAACCCAGGCACCACCAACCAGAGAAGGGGTGAATCCCATGAACCAACCATCGGAGTGGTTCTGTGAAGTTCCGGTCTTTCCTCCCATCGGTGCAGTAATACCATATTTACCGCGTAACCTGTAAGCTGTACCAGCGTCAACAACAGCTCTCATCATGTCTAACATCTTAAATGAAGCATCGTCACTGATAACATCTGCCATTTTAGGAGTGAAAGTTGCCAGGACATTTCCAAAATTATCCTCAATTCTGGTTACATAAACCGGTTCCACACGAACTCCACGGTTGGCAAAAGCCGAGTAACCCGTCACCATTTCTCCAATCGAAGCGTCGCAAGAACCCAAACAGAGAGAAAGTACCGGATCTATCTGTCCCATGAGGCCATATGAATGCAATAGTTTTGCAAAACTATAAGGGGATAATTGTTGCATCAGATAGGCAGAAACCCAGTTGTCGGAGTTCTGCAAACCCCATTTCAGGGTGACCATCTCTCCTATTCTTTTCTTATTTGAATTACTTGGATTATATGCTCTTCCATCCTCTGTCACAAGATGCTGTTCTACGTGTAACATCTCATCACAAGGAGTAAATCCTTCTTCCATAGCCAATGAATAAAGGAATGGTTTGACAGTAGAACCTATCTGACGGCGTCCCATATTGATCATATCATATTGAAAAAACTGATAATCAGTTCCTCCTACGTAGGCTTTTACAGATCCGTTTCGTGGATCCATAACCATAAAACCTGCTCTCAGGTAAAATTTCATGTACTTGATAGAATCCATCGGAGTCATTGTGGTGTCTCTCAGACCTTTCCATGAGAAAACCGTCATTTCTGTCGGTGTATCAAATATTTTTCGGATTTCCTTATCACTGACATCTTCTTTTTTCAAAACACGGTAACGCTCTGACTGTTTCATAGCACGCTCCATGATTGCATTATAATCTTTTTCACTTAAATTCCGGGAGAAAGGAGCTGTTTTACTACCTTTTTTTCCTTTGAAAAAATTCTCTTGTAATTCAGACCCAACATGTTCTCGGACAGCTTCTTCTGCGTATTTTTGCATGCGAGAATCTATTGTTGTATAGATTTTCAAACCATCGGTATATAGATTATAATTGGATCCATTAGACTTTTTATTCTTATTACACCATCCGTACAGAGGATTGGTCTCCCATGCCAGAGAATCGATTGAATACCTTGCACGATCCCAGGCAGGATAGTTTTTACGTTCCGGCTTTTTTGCAATCATACTCGTCCGCAAATATTCCCTGAGATATGGAGCTAGTCCGTCTTTATGGTCTACTTTATTATAATTGGTAACAAGAGGTTGTTGTTTTGCATTTTCAGATTCAGATTTTGTAATGTAACCGTTTTTTTCCATCAGGGAAATAACGACATTACGACGTCCTGTTGTACGGTCTTTCTTACGGATAGGATTGTAATACGACGGATTTTTACACATTCCGATCAAGGTTGCAGCTTCCTCTATCGACAGGTCTTTAGGTAATTTTCCAAAATAAACCCATGCAGCTGATTTTATCCCGACAGCATTATATAGGAAATCGAATTTATTGAGATACATGTTGATGATCTCTTCTTTAGTATAAAACCGTTCTAATTGTACGGCAATAACCCATTCAATCGGTTTTTGTAAAAGTCGTTCCACAATATTTTCTGCGCTTGGAGAATATAATTGTTTAGCTAACTGCTGAGAAATTGTACTACCCCCTCCTCCACTAGCCTGCATTAGTATTCCACGTTTTACCACAGCACGTAACAATGCAATTGCATCGATACCCGAATGTTCAGTAAAACGGGCATCTTCCGTTGCAATCAAAGCATTGACGATGTAGGGCGATAGTTCATTATAGTTAGAGAAAATACGATTTTCCTTGTCTTTTGCATAAGTACCTAAGGTTTTCATGTCAACAGAAATGACCTGGGATGCATATTTATCGATAGGATTTTCCAAATCTTCTACCGGAGGCATATACCCTACATATCCTTTAGCGATGAGGAAAAATAATAACATTGTAGATAGGATGAATAATACAAACAGGATCCAAAACCACTTGATTACCCGTTTTGCTAAATTTTGATTTATTGCCTTAGCCATTCTTAACTTTTAGTCTTACAAATTTAAGTTGCAAATTTACATGATTATTTCCAGATAGAAGATGAAAAAATATATATTTTGGTTTATTTCTCTATTTTAGTTAATTTTGCAAAAAAAATAGACTTGCTTTTATCAGGATCATCCATATCAAACAGTACCGACGAAGAACTTTTGGAAGAGTATAAAAAAACGGGGAATTCCGAATATTTCGGACAATTATACCATCGTTATATACCTCTCATATATGGTCTTTGTTTAAAGTATTTAGGGGATAAAGAAAAATCCAAGGATGCTGTTATGCAGTTGTTTGAGGATTTATTGAATAAGGTGATCAAATATGAGATCCTGGTTTTTCGTACCTGGCTTCATAGTGTCGCTAAAAATCATTGTCTTCAGATCCTGCGACAATCAGAAAAAGAAATTATTGTCGATTTTAACACTTCTCTTATGGAATCCGACCCGATTTTGAATCTATTAGATGAAGGAGAAGAAAATGATAAATGGAATCTTTTGCAGGAATGTATGAAACGTCTTCCGGAAGTTCAACAGACTTGTATTTCCCGGTTCTTTATCAAGCAGTTATCATATGCCGATATTGTTGATATTACGGGATATCAGTTGAAAAGTGTGAAGAGTTACATTCAGAATGGGAAAAGGAATCTGAAAATTTGTATGGAGAAAAAAATGGCCGAATGAAACTTTTTGATTACATAAAAAGTAGCCGTAGGGGTAAAGACGCCTATCGCCTTGAACGTCAGGCGATGGATGATCCGTTTTTAGCGGATGCCCTGGAAGGATTGGATTCGGTTGAAGGGGATCATATCAAACAAATCGAGGAACTTCAAAGACGACTTACGAAAAGATTACAACCTAAAACATATCATTTCCGGACTTGGAGTATAGCTGCAAGTATTTTAATCTGCATTTCTATAGGAGGATATTTTATTGTTCGACAAATTCAAAATCCGGACCTGTTTGCTGTAAAAAACCATACAGAAGAAGCTAATTCGCCTGAAAATCAAGAAATTGCTTATAATGAGATATTGGATACCTTATCTATATACATGCCGGAAAAAGAAGCTAGGAGACTAAGAACAGAAAGCCGGGAAGATTTCCCAATGTTGGAAGAACAGATGGAAAAAATGCCGATATCTATCGCTACTCTTCCTGTATCATCTGCGGAGTCTGCAAAATCTAAAGAATCTATAGTACAATCTGATTCTAAGAATAAGTCCTCTCAGGTGACGATCCGTGGCGTTTCGAGTATCTCTAATATAGTTCGAGGTACCGTTGTCGATGAGCATGGTGAACCTTTGGCCGGGGTCAGTGTAACTCAAAAGGGGACACCACAAGGTGCTGTAACAGATGCAAATGGAAATTTTTCTTTTAAAGCAAACAACAATAACCCTTTGGAAGCTAAATATCTGGGATACGAGTCCAAAGAGTTTTCAGTAAATACTTCTGCTCCAATGTATATTGCCATGAATGAAGATGTACAGAGATTGGATGAAGTGGTTGTTACAGGGTATGGATCAAAGAAAGAGCCTAATATGACTGGTTCTGTTAGTTCTGTGAAGGATATATCTGATGTAAAACCAAGTCCGTTGATGGGTATGAGAGCTTATCAAAGAGATCTTCAGGATAGAATGATACGCCCGAAAGATGCAGTCTGTGGTGACAAAAAAGGAACTGTTATTCTGGAATTTAATGTAGATGCTAAAGGTACTCCTATAAATATCAATGTCAAGAAAAGCCTTTGTGTCAGTATGGATATTGAAGCGATAAGGTTACTTCAACAAGGTCCGAAATGGACAGTCGGAAGCCAAACCGTGGAATTAAAAGTGAAGTTTTAATTGTAAAAATATATGTCTAAAAAGAATAAGAAACCCCTACCCCTGCTTGAAAATGTGACTATTACAGGTATTGCTGCTGAAGGAAAAGCAATTGTTAAACTAGACGAACTCGTTATTTTTGTACCTTTTGTTGTTCCCGGTGATGTTGTCGATTTACAATTAACACGCAAAAAAAACAGTTATGCCGAAGCTAAGGCTGTTAAGTTTCATCAATATTCTTTGCAACGTACAGAAGCTTTTTGCGAACATTATGGAATTTGTGGTGGTTGCAAATGGCAAATACTGCCTTATGCAGAACAAATCCGTTACAAACAACAGCAGGTAACCGATAATCTGACTCGTATAGGAAAAATTCATTTGCCTGAAATAACTCCTATTTTAGGATCGGAAAAGACTACTTTTTATCGTAATAAACTGGAGTTCACGTTTTCTAATAAACGATGGATGACGGAAGAGGAAATTAAATCCGGGCAAGAGTTTAAAAATATGGATGCTTTGGGTTTTCATATTCCCGGAATGTTCGATAAAGTCCTGAATATCAATAAGTGTTGGTTGCAGGATGATATCTCGAACAGGATCAGATTGGAAATCAGACAGTTTTGTATTGAAAATGATTATAGCTTTTTTGATTTGAGAAATCAATACGGAATGATGCGGAATATCATTATCCGGACTTCCACTACAGGTGAAGTGATGTTGATTGTGATATTTTATGAGGATGACAAAGAAAAACAACAGACTTTGTTAAAGAATATTGCAGACAAGTTCCCAGAAATTACTTCTTTACTTTATATCCTGAATCAAAAAGCAAACGATACGATCACAGATCAGGAAGTAATGGTGTTCAAAGGGAATGACCATATTTTCGAACAAATGGAAGGTCTGAAATTCAAGATTGGACCAAAATCATTTTATCAAACCAATAGCGAACAAGCATATAATTTATATAAAATAGCACGGGATTTTGCCGGATTAACAGGAAAGGAGCTTGTATACGACTTATATACAGGAACAGGGACTATCGCTAATTTTGTAGCTCATCAATCAAAGCAGGTTATTGGTATTGAGTATGTTCCGGAAGCTATCGAAGATGCAAAAATCAATTCGGAAATTAACGGAATAAATAATACCCTGTTTTATGCCGGAGATATGAAAGATATTCTTAATCAGGACTTTATCAATCAACACGGACAACCGGATGTAATTATCACCGACCCTCCAAGAGCAGGAATGCACGATGATGTTATTGAGGCTATCCTATTTGCTGCACCTGAACGGATTGTTTATGTCAGTTGTAATCCTGCTACCCAAGCGCGTGATTTGAATTTGTTGGGAGAAAAGTATCATGTAGAGAAGATACAACCGGTGGATATGTTTCCACATACCCACCATGTTGAAAATGTAGTATTACTTCAAAAATTATAATGTAAACCTATTGTATATCCAATACTTATCTGTTGTTTAGATCCTGAAGATTTAGTGTTATCCCAGATCGATCCACCTGGAAGCATGCCGTATAATGCTGCGTCGTTTGTTTCTACGTAATTGAGTGATGGACCGGCAAATAGTTCAAAATCATCGCAAAATCTGAATGCAGGAAGTACACGTAAAGCACTGCGTGAGATTTCCAAATGCTTGCAATCTGTCATTTGAGTATAGCTGATTTCGGTATTGATCCTGAATTTTTCAACACAATTGATATGTGCTCCTAAACCGGTTTCGATTGCTAATAAACCATTTGAGTAGTCGAAGTTATATCCAGCACCGACAATACCATAAAGAACACGTCCTCCGGAACGGAAGGAGGCCATTAGATTCATCATTTCATCGAAAGTTACAGCAACTCCTTTTTCTCCATCTTCAATGAGGTTAATCACTCCTATCGGATAATCGTTATGGCTTGCAACGTTTAGAAAACCAATCTGAACACCTTTAACGGTTTCTGCAATATTGTATAATCCGCCAAACTGTAATCCGTTCACATTCTGGGCGATATTACCCAAACCACCAACCTGGATACCGTTGATATTTTCTGCAATGTTTCCTAGTCCGGCAAATTGAATTCCGGACATGTTTTCAGCAATATTACCTAAACCGGCAACCTGGATTCCCCTGGCATTTTCAGCAATGTTACCCAAACCGGTAAATTGCAAACCATTCATGTCTTCTGCAATATTGGCTAACCCGGAAACACTTACTCCTTTTGTGTTTTCTGCAATATTTACCAAGCCGGTAAATAATAAACCGTTTGAGTTTCCACCAACAATATTTGCAATACCGGAAATCGTTAAACCGTTTGCATTTCCTCCGATAACATTAGTAAGACCTGCAAACTGAATCCCGTGTGCATCTTTTTCGACCACTGTAGCCAAGCCTGAGAATACGAAAGCTTTTTCAGAATTTGATCGTCCGTATAACAAGTTGAACGAGAATGTGTTATTGTATTCTTTTGCTTCTTTACCATTGGTTCCTACCGGATCCCAAACACTGAATTTAACTACTGAGTTCTTTTCCCCGTTTGATTGAGCATGTACATAAACACTTGAAAGAGAGAATACAAGCAGGTATAAAACTGTAAAAAATTTCGTTTTCATATCGTAAAGTTAAAATGTTAATTTGTCCTATTTATAATTATGACGTTCCACTAAAAAAAAGATAACATCAGTCATAAATAAATTTTAAGATGCAAAAGTATACAAATAATTAAATATGGAACTAAATTTGTACTCGTTTTATTATAACGATAGAATTATGAGCAAATCAGAAGAATTCAAGCAGATTATAGACAAAGATTATACCTTTAAAGGTGAATCTTTTATTTTGGGAGCGCCTATGCTTAACGGCGAAGTGATCGAAGATTCCTATATCCGGGTGCCATTGAAGACCATGAATCGTCATGGATTGATCGCAGGAGCGACGGGAACAGGTAAAACAAAGACATTACAGGTTATTGCAGAATCTCTCAGCGAAGCTAGTGTTTCTGTCGTTATGCTTGACATCAAAGGAGATTTAAGCGGGATTGCAGCTACTGGTGTTGAAAATAAAATAATCAAGGAACGGTATGGAAAAATGAAGTTAGAATATAATCCAGCAGCCTTTCCGGTTGAATTAATGAGTATAAGTAATGAAAAAGGTGTAAAATTACGTGCAACTGTTCTTGAATTCGGACCTGTACTGATGTCCAAGATATTAGGATTGAACGACACTCAAGCCGGTATCGTTGCTTTGATCTATAAGTTTTGCGATGACCGTAAATTACCTTTAGTTGACCTTAAAGACTTTATTAAAGTTCTACAATATATAGGAGATGAAGGAAAAGCTGAAGTAGAAAAAGAATATGGGAAGGTTTCAACTACATCTACCGGAACTATCTTACGTAAAATCATAGAATTACAACAACAGGGAGCTGATCTCTTTTTCGGTGAACCTTCTTTTGATATCGATGATTTGATGCGTATAGACCAGCAAGGACGTGGTGCAATCAACATTATCCGTGTAACTGATATGCAGGATAAACCGAAGTTATTTTCCACATTTTTATTGCAAATGTTGTCGGAAATATATGCTACCTGTCCGGAAGAAGGCGATTTGGACAAACCGAAATTAGTTATGTTTATCGATGAAGCCCACCTGATCTTCCAAGAAGCCAGTAGCGCTCTGTTAAAACAAATAGAAACGGTTATCAAACTGATCCGATCCAAAGGAATTGGTATCTTTTTCTGCACGCAAAACCCGACTGATGTTCCACCGTCTGTCCTCGGACAGCTAGGTTTTAAATTACAACATGCTTTACGTGCTTTCACGGCGAAAGACAGGAAAGATATTAAAAGTATGGCCGAGAACTTTCCATATACAACATTTTATAAAACTGATGAATTGTTGACTCAAATGGGAATGGGAGAAGCTCTGGTCACATTATTGAATGAGAAAGGGATGCCTACTTCCCTATCCTACACCATGTTATGCTCCCCAAAATCACGTATGGATATTTTATCGGAAGATGAAATTAATGCTGTGATTTCTAAAAGTAAATTGGTTGCAAGATATAATCAGGATATTGATAAAGAAAGTGCATACGAAATTTTATCCGGTAGAATTGAAGCTGCTCAGGCCCAAAAAGAACAGGAAGCTGAGCAAAAAGCGGTAACGAAAGCTACACGCAATACTAAACCTGAAAAATCAATGTTGGAAGAGATTTTGAGTAGTCCTACTGCAAAACAAGTTGCCCGGACAGCTACCAGCACTTTAACCAACACTCTGGTTCGTGGTTTGATGGGAGTTTTGGGATTAGGTGGCCGGAGAAGATAACAAAGATGTCTATTTCGTTTATAAATAAGGACTTAGGAGATAACAAAACTATTTATTATGCATGGTTTGAATCCATGCATACCCGTATTGATATTGCGATATGCAATCAGGAGAACGATTTATGTAAGGATATTATCGATCAGATATACAGAGAATTACAATATATAGAACAACTAGCTAATCGATTTGATCCATCCAGTGAATTATATAAATTGAACGAACTAGCTTCTATTCAAGCTTTTACAGTTAGCGCTGAACTCTTTCAAATTATTATGAATTGCATTGATTATCACGAAAAGACCTCAGGATGTTTCGATATCACTGTAAACTCGTTGGAGTCATATAAAAATGGGATAAAAGATATTGTTTGTGATCCCCTGAATCACAGCGTTTTCTATAAAAATCCGGACATAAAAATCGATTTGGGAGGTTTTGCAAAGGGGTATGCCTTGGATAAGTGCGTTAATATTCTAAAAAAGAATAAGATATCCGATGCATTGGTCAATTTTGGGAATAGTTCGGTTTTTGCTTTGGGTAATCATCCTTCCGGGAACGGATGGAAAATAACATTGCCGACAAGTACCCAGGAAAATCTGTCTTTTGTTGTTTTGTATGATGAATGTCTTACTACATCTGGAAACGAAGAAATACATCTGCATATCAAGTCTCCCTTTGACGGACAATATCTGAAAGCATCAAATCCGGTATCGGTTGTGACAAAAGACGCAACCTCAGGAGAGGTGTTTTCTACAGCTTTATTTGTCTCACAGGCAACAGGAAAGGATTTTTTTACTACATTTGCGGAAATAAAACTAATAACATAAAAAAACTAATGAAGAAGCTCTTTTTATTCTCTATTATTTTTGCCCTTATTTGGGGTTGTACTCCTCAAAAAAAGAATGAAGTACAAGTTGACGACGATTATTGTAAGTATGTTAATCCTTTTATAGGAAATGCCGATAACGGTCACACGTTCCCAGGTGCAACGGTTCCTTTCGGATTTATACAGGTAAGTCCTGAAACCGGAAATGACTCTTGGAGATATTGTTCCGGTTATAATTACGAAGACAAAACAATACTTGGATTTGCTCAGAATCATCTTAACGGAACAGGATGTTCTGATTTGGGAGATGTTCTGATGTTGCCTTTTTCCGGAGAAACATTACCTGAAAATCAAAGAGCTCAAATAGATAAATCGACAGAAAAAGCCTCTCCTGGCTATTATTATGTTCAACTTCCTGAATATAAAGTAGATGTTGAATTGACTGCGACTCAAAGAACAGCTTTTCATAAATATACATTTAATGAAGATAAGCCTGCGAATATCTTCCTGGATATGCAGAGTGGTGTTGTTTGGGGACCTGAAGCTCTGAAAAAACATGTTTTGTCGGCAGAAATAAATATGCCTGATAATCAAACGATTACAGGACACCAGGAAGTTACAAACTGGGTGAGAAGACATTATTATTATGTTATCAAATTTGATAAACCTTACACTGTAAAAGATGAACTTTCTCTGACAAAAGACGAAAAAGCAAAACGCTTGGTATTGTCATTCGATCTGAAAGCCGGAGAGTCCGTTCAGGCAAAAGTTGCGATTTCTTCCGTAAGTATTGATGGAGCAATGAAATCAATGGAAGTTGAAAACCCGGATTGGAATTTTTCCGGAATTCAGGAAAAAGCTCATACTCAGTGGTATGAGTTGTTAAGCAAAGCTCAGGTTACCGGAACAGACGATGAGAAGAAAGCATTCTATACCTCTATGTACCATTTGTTTATCCAACCTAATAATATTACCGACACAGACGGTTCATATCGCGGAGTAAATGATAGCGTATTTGTTTCTGAAACAGGAAACTACTACTCTACCCTTTCTTTATGGGATACTTATAGAGCCGCTCATCCTCTATATACCATTATTGCTCCTGAAAAAGTGGATGGTATGGTACAAACTTTCCTCGCTCATCAAAAAGTTCAAGGTTTTTTACCGATTTGGGCATTGTGGGGAAAAGAAAATTACTGTATGATCGGAAATCATGCCGTTCCTGTTATTGTTGATGCTTATTTGAAAGGATTTACCGGATTTAATGCCGAAGAAGCCTATCAGGCAATTAAAACCAGTCTGACGGTCAGTCACCGTAACTCGGATTGGGAGACATACATGAAATATGGTTATTATCCTTTTGATATAGTTAAATCGGAATCCGTTTCAAGAACCCTGGAATCTGTTTACGATGATTATTGTGCAGCACAGATGGCCAAAGCTCTTGGTAAAACCGACGATTACGAGTATTTCTCAAAACGTGCGGAATTCTATAAGAACATGTTTGATCCTGAAACTAAATTAATGAGAGGAAAGGATTCCAGAGGAAACTGGAGAACTCCTTTCAATCCGTTCAGATTAGCTCATGATGCAAGTGTTGGCGGAGATTTCACTGAAGGAAACTCATGGCAATATACATGGCATGTACAACACGATCCTCAAGGATTGATCGAATTGATGGGTGGTAAAGATCTGTTTGCTCAAAAATTGGATTCTTTATTTTTCTTGAATCCGGATACTAGCTTAACGGGATTTGTCTCTGATGTAAGCGGTTTAATCGGACAATATGCTCATGGTAACGAACCTAGTCACCATGTGGCTTATCTTTACAATTTTGCCGGTCGTCCATGGAAAACCCAGGAACTGATCCGCGAAGTATTCGATCGTTTTTATCTTAATAAACCTGACGGATTATGCGGAAACGATGACTGTGGACAAATGTCTGCCTGGTATATTTTCTCCGCAATGGGATTCTATCCTGTTAACCCAATCGGTGGAGAATATGTTATCGGAGCTCCTCAAATCGAAAAAATTTCATTATCTTTACCAGGAGGAAAAACATTTACAATGGAAGCAAAAGGTCTTTCAAAGGAAAACAAATACGTAAAATCAGTAACTCTAAATGGCCAACCTGTAGAAAATTACACTATTCATCATAAAGATATTATGAATGGCGGTCATTTGATTTTCACGATGACAGATAAAGTTCAGAATCAATAATAATTCAAAAAATGAAAACGGAGAAATTCCGTTTTCATTTTAATTAATTCCGTGTGCGTACACATATAATATAAATATTAACCCTAAAAATAAATTACTGTGACAACAAGACGTGATTTTTTAAAGATGTCTGGATCTGCAGGTGTTTTGCTGGCAACCGTACCTTGGTTTTCAGCTTTCTCAGATTCTAATCATACTACAGGAGAGAAAGCCCGTATCGGAGTTATCGGTCCGGGATCCAGAGGTCAGTTTCTGATGAACTTTATGGTAAAAAATCCTAAGGTAGAGATTGTTGCTATTTGTGACGATTATCAACCTTCGATTGATGGCGCTCTGAAAATAGTTCCCAATGCTAAAGTATATAAGGATTATAGAAAACTTCTGGAAGATAAGAATGTTGATGCTGTTTTAATTGCTGTACCTCTGAATCTTCACCATGAAATAGTGATTGCTGCCTTTGATGCAGGAAAGCATGTTTTCTGCGAAAAAGCAATGGCAATGACTCCTGCGGACTGTTTGAGCATGTATGATGCACATAAAAGAACGGGAAAAGTATTCTTTGTCGGCCAACAACGTCTGTTCTGTGACCGCTATATCAATGCAATGGAAATGGTTCATGCCGGAAAATTCGGTGATATAGAAGCAATTCGTACCTATTGGTTCAGAAATGGTGATTGGAGAAGACCGGTACCAAGTCCTGAATTGGAACGTAAAATCAATTGGAGGCTTTATAATGAATATTCCAGAGGCTTGATGACAGAATTGGCTTGTCACCAGTTGCAAATAGGTAGTTGGGCTATGAAATCCATTCCTAATAAAATTATGGGACATGGTGCCATCACTTACTGGAAAGATGGCCGTGAAGTCTACGATAATATCAGTACAATCTATGTATTCGATAACGGTGTAAAAATGACTTTTGAATCTGTAATTTCCAATAAATTTTATGGATTAGAAGAACAAATTCTGGGGCATACAGGTACTTTAGAACTGGAGAAAGGAAAATATTTCTATGAAGAAGTCCCTCCTGCACCCGGATTCCTGCAATTAGTCAATGATGTGGAACATAAACTGTTTGATGCCATACCATTTGCAGGAACAAGCTGGGCTCCGGAGACTGCAAACGAAAATAAAGGAGATTATATCACAGGAAAAAGACCTAAGGCCGATGGAACATCGGTTCTTCTGGAAGCTTTTGTTGAAGCTGTTATTACCGGCAAACAACCTGGAAATATCGCTGAAGAAGGATATTATGCCAGCGTTTTGTGTCTATTAGGACATCAGGCTATAACAGAAGGTGTAATACTCAATTTCCCGGATGAATATAAACTGGATTATCTGAATCATAAAAGAAGTGTAATAACAACAGAAAATACTAGCATATGAAAGATACATTAATCACAGCAAGAAGAAAAAAAATCGAGATAATCACCTTGATTGCCTGCTTTATAATAGCTTGTATTGTTAATATATATTCTATTATTAAATTTAATACACCTTGGTCTGAGGTATTTACTTCACTCGGTTATATTCTTCTCTTTTCTGTTGCCCTGTATGTTGCATGGAGTATTATCAGATTGGCATACTATTTGATAAAAAATTTGTTTATAAAAAAGAAAAGAAGATAATGAGAAAGGTTATTCTATTATTAAGTTTAGCATTGACTTTCATATCATGCGATGTGACAAAAAATCTGGCAGGAGCTTACAGCCTCTCCCAATGTCAGTATAAGTATAATTCAATCAGTGGGTTAACTCTGTCAGGTATTGATCTTCAAAATGTAACAAGTTTATCATCCCTTAATCCCCTAACCGCAGCTAATCTGCTTGCCGCTTTTGGGAAAAGCTCGATACCTCTTCAGTTTACATTGAATTTGAATGTGATGAACCCTAATTATCAGCCGGCTTTGCTAAACGGATTACAATATATTGTTGAAATCGATAATGTAGAAATGACCTCAGGTTCAGTTAATTCTAAAATCCAGATTGCAACAGGACAGACAATACAATTGCCTATCAACATCGCATTTGATCTAAAGAAAGCCATGAGCGGGCAATCAGGTGATGCAATGAAGAATATGGCCTATAATTTTGTCGGATTTGGAGATAAACCAACGAATGTTACTATCCGCTTGAAACCGTCGCTGGACATTGGAGGACAGTTAGTACCAAGCCCTGTTTATATCCCGGTTTCGTTCACATACGGAAAAGGATCTAAATAGTCTGAGGGTTACGACGATCAATAAATTGAATGTTTATCGGAGTTTAAACGTACTGACCAGGGGCTACCAACCCTTATTCATCTCACCTCCCTTAGTAGCAACCATAGACTAACGTAGAATCTCCCTTATTCCCTTATTATTCTTGTATAATAAGCGAATAAGGGAGATTGCATGAATGGGCTAATGTTGCTACTAAGGGAGGTGAGATGAATAAGGGTTGGTAGCCCCTGGTCAGTACGTTTAAACTCCGATTAACTCCATTAGTTTTCTGAATTTTAATTTTTCCAGAGTTTTTCCATTTCTTCCAATGATTTTCCTTTTGTTTCAGGAACCATTTTCCAAACAAATATAGCTGAAAGAACAGCCATTAAACCGTAGATACCATAAGTCATACCTCCGCTAAAGGTCATCATCGGAGGATAAGTCGAAGAAATCAGGTAATTAGCCATCCATTGAGCAGCCACAGCAATTGCTACAGCTTGTCCCCGGATCTTATTAGGGAAGATCTCCGCTATCAGAACCCAGCAAATTGGCCCCCAGGACATCATAAATGATGCTGTATAGATGATTATAAATACCAATGTAGCCATACTGATAATATTGTTGAAGGCCAATGCGGAAATAGCAAACATACCGATCGCCATACCTATAGAACCTGTGATTAACAATGGCTTACGACCCCATTTATCAACAGTCATAATAGCAACTACTGTAAATATCACATTCACGGTACCCATGATGATGGTTTGTAACATAGAAGCGTCTTTTGCAGCGCCCATACTTTCGAAAATACGGGGAGCATAGTATAATGCCACATTAATACCAACAAACTGTTGAAATACAGACAGTAATATTCCAATAACGATTACCTTTTTCCCATAAGAGAAAATACTTGCTTTAGTCTTTTCAACTACAGTTTCTTTGATTTCCATCAGAATATTACGCGCTTTCTCCTGATTACCAATTACTTTCGTCAGGATGGCCATTGCACGTTCATCTTTGTTGATCAGAGCCAGATAGCGCGGAGTCTCCGGTACAAAAAGAACTAAAATTCCGAATAATGCGGCAGGAATAGATTCCGAAGCAAACATATATCTCCATCCTGTATTATCAATCCATGCCAGGCTTTGTCCACTGGCAATACCCCAGTTAACAAAGTAAACAACTAGCATACCAAAAATAATGGCAAACTGGTTGAACGAAACTAACCTTCCACGAATATCCGCAGGAGCAATTTCTCCAATATACATCGGACACACAGCAGAAGCAAGTCCCACTCCTATTCCTCCGATAATGCGGTAAATATTGAACATATACAATAATCCCATACTTGGGACTCCTTTCTCAAAGAAAAGAATCTCAGGATATCCGGATCCCAAAGCTGAGATAAAGAACAGTATAGCTGCAAGTAACAATGATTTTTTCCGTCCCAAACGATTCGATATAAGTCCGGAAATAGCACCTCCGATAATACATCCGATCAAAGCGCTTGAAACAGTAGCGCCATGAGCGAATTCTCCCAGTCCCAAAGGCTTAATCAAAAAAGCCTCTATCGATTTTTCAGCACCAGAGATCACAGCGGTATCATATCCGAAGAGCAAACCTCCGAGTGTAGCAACCAATGTAATGGCAAAAATATACGTGGTATTATATTGTTTTCCCATTAAATGTACATATTAATAATTGATTCGTACAATTCCTGTTTGCCGCTGATTTGGGCAGGTTCACCACTTTTCGCCGCAATATTGCGAAGATCTTCTAGTGAAAGTTTACCGTCTGCAAAAGCTTTGCCGTTTCCTGTATTAAAAGAAGCGTATCTTTCCGCACGCATTTGACTATAACCTGAATTTTCAAGAATATCTGCAGTTACAACTAATGCACGGGCAAAAGCATCCATTCCTGAAATATGAGCTATAAAGATATCTTCCATATCCGTTGAATTACGACGGGTTTTAGCATCGAAATTAGTACCTCCGTTTCCTAAACCTCCAGCTTGAACAATAACCAGCATAGCTTGCACCAGTTCATAGATATCAATTGGGAATTGGTCGGTATCCCATCCGTTTTGATAATCACCACGGTTAGCATCAATTGAACCCAACATACCGGCATCAGCTGCAGCCTGAAGTTCATGTTCGAAAGTATGACCGGCCAAAGTAGCATGGTTAACTTCAATATTCACCTTGAAATCTTTATCCAAACCATAATGACGAAGGAAACCGATAACAGTTTCTGTATCAACATCATATTGATGTTTTGTTGGTTCCATAGGTTTAGGTTCAATCAGGTAAGTGCCTTTAAAACCTTGTTTACGACCATAATCACGAGCCATGGTCAACATCATAGCCAAATGATCCTTCTCACGTTTCATATCTGTGTTCAACAAACTCATATAGCCTTCACGACCACCCCAGAATACATAATTTGCACCGCCTAAAGCAATTGTTGCATCAATAGCATTCTTGATTTGAGCTCCAGCCCAGGCTACAGAATCGAAGTTTGGATTTGTAGCAGCTCCGTTCATGTAGCGAGGATTACTGAATACATTAGCAGTACCCCACAACAATTTAACCCCCGATGCAGCTTGTTTTTCCTTAGCATATTCTACTATTTTAGCTAAGTTGCTTTCGTATTCTGCAAAAGTTTTTCCTTCGTCAACCAGGTCTACGTCATGAAAACAGTAGAAATTGATACCTATTTTAGTCATAAATTCAAAAGCAGCATCCATTTTCAGTTTTGCACGACTAATAGCATCCGGCGCATCATTCCATGAAAATACTTTTGTTCCGGGACCGAACGGATCGCCTCCTTCAGCACATAATGTATGCCAATAAGCCATAGAAAAGCGGAACCAATCTTTCATTGAACGGCCCATTACTACTTGGTTTTCGTCGTACCAACGGAAAGCCAACGGATTTTTACTTGATTTACCTTCAAATTTGATTTTTCCAATTCCTGGAAAAAATTCTTTACTACCTTTCAAAATTCCCATAATACAATCTTTTTATGCAGATAATACTCTATCATCTACAATTGTTATTTATTATTATAATTTATTAAAATCTCGCTCCATTTAGTATAGGCCTCCGCATACTGTTCCTGTTTTTCTACAGAGGGTTCGATTACCGCCAATTTTTCCAATGAAGCAAAAGCTTCTTTATTCGATTTATAAAGCCCTGATCCTATTCCTGCCCCTTTGGCTGCTCCTGCTGCTCCATCGGTATTGTATAGTTCGATTGTTGCACCGGTAATACTAGCCAAAGCCTCACGGAAGACCGGACTTAAGAACATATTTGCATTTCCCGCCCGGATAACACTGATATCCATTCCCATCTGAGTCATGATATCCATACCGTATCTGAATGAAAAGACAATTCCTTCCTGTGCCGCACGGATAATATCATTACGGTTATGGATATTGAAATTAATACCATGGAAAGAACAATTTATGTCTTTATTCAGCATCATTCGTTCAGATCCGTTACCAAACGGGATGATAGATATACCTTTCGATCCTACAGGCGATTGAGAAGCCCATTCATTTATCGTATCATAAGCAGTATTCTCTCCTGCAATATTTTTACGTACCCAGGAATTAAGGATTCCGGTACCATTGATACATAATAGCACCCCTAAGCGTGTTTGTTCATTGGTATGATTCACGTGAGCAAAAGTATTTACACGTGACATCGGGTCGTAATTTACTTCACCTAAAACTCCGTAAACCACACCGGAAGTCCCTGCAGTAGAGGCAATTTCTCCAGGATTGAATACATTCAATGAGAGTGCATTATTAGGTTGGTCTCCAGCTCGATAAGTAACAGGTGTTCCTTCTTTTAGGCCTAATTCTTTAGCTGCTTCTACAGAAACCTGTCCCTGAACTCCAAATACAGGCTTTATCTGAGGAACAAAGTCAGTATTGAAGCCGAAATAATCCATGATCTCTCCGGAGAGTTTATTTTGTTTGAAATCCCAGAAAATACCCTCAGAAAGGCCTTCTTCAGTTACAACAATCTCTCCGGTCAGTTTCATGCCGATATAATCGCCAGGAAGCATGAATTTATCGATTTTTTCGTAGATATGAGGCTCATTTTCCTTTACCCAGGCTAACTTGGCTGCTGTGAAGTTTCCAGGAGAATTCAATAAATGCGAGAGGCATTTTTCCTTTCCAATAGTCTCGAATGCTTTTTCTCCGTATGGAACAGCCCGGCTATCACACCAAATGATAGACGGACGAAGTATTTGTTGTTTTTTGTCAACCAGCACCAGTCCATGCATTTGCCAGGAAATACCGATAGCTTTGATTGAGTCGGCCGAAATACCAGACTTCGACATAACAGATTTATGAGCTAGTTTTAAGTTTTCCCACCACATTTCAGGATCCTGTTCTGCCCAGCCGGGTTTAGCAGCATAGATATTCATCTCTGCTTTCGGATAAAAATCCGATGCTACGATTTTTCCGGTTTGGGCATCCACCAAACATGCTTTTACGGAAGAACTACCGATGTCATAACCTAATAAATACATATTTTTTGTTTTTAAATATTACACCCCACCTTATTGTATTTTTTACAATATTATTATTCAATGGTCGCCATACGTTTATTATACAATATCTTATCAAATTTATACAATCTTGCCGCACGATGGGCAACATTGGACTGACGTTCATCTAATGGGACGATGTATTCTATCCCCAATATTTTTTTATGAAAATTTCTGACATCCAACTCTTTACGATAAATAGCCTCGTATAATTTGCGGAGTTCCGATTCAGTAAATTTCGACGGTAACAATTCAAAAACAATGGCTGGATCAAACTCTACCCAACGACGTATTTCTTCCAATGATTCTTCCACTATCTGGTTGTGATCGAATGGCATAGCTGGGAGTTCATTCACAGGGCACCAATCCAGGGATTGATATTTTGCTACACTATTAAGTCTACGGTTGATTTTACATAAAGAAAGGTAAGATATTGTGATCAGGCGATCTATTTTATTGTTGTAAGCAAATTCCAGCCATCTTACATCTTCCGGATTTTGAGTGCGTTTGGGTGATGTGAAACTTTTGAACTGTTTCAAAGTCATCTTTTTTATTCCGGTCAACTCATTCAAAACACGATGGGCTGCTTCATCTGCGTTTTCATGCTGATAAATAAGACTACCAGGCAGTTTTAAATCTCTCGAATTAGGCAATTGAGCATTTCGCTCAACGAGTAAAACATTCAACTGGTTGCTGTCAAAACCGAAAACAACACAATCGACAGACACATAAGTCCGCATAAATTGATCTTTTCCCGACATTGTGTTTATCTTTAAAGGCATTAGATTTGACAAATATAGTATTTGCATTCTGTAAAAACAAATAAATTGAATTATTTTTATTTATAATATACTGATATACAAACAAATAGTTATAGTATAAAATACAATAAGACAAATAATACTTATTGTATTTTATACGGTAATTAAATCTTTGAAACAATTACGGAACAGTATTTGTTATGTGTAAAATATAACACAGACTATTACTTTATGATAAAACGTTTTCATATCATTTTAATACTCCTGTTGGCATTATCTGTTTTTCCGTTACATGCCGAGGAGACATCTCCTAATGTAGGACGTGGAGCTGAAACATTTTCATATCCGTATGATCACTTCACTTACATACAACCCCGTTTTGATCGCCAGGGTCTACCTGACGGAAATTTTTTTAATTCCTATGTCATTCGTGCCGGAAGAGCGTTTCCCGGAAGATACCATTTAAGATTGGACCTACCTGTGGTTGCAACGACAAAAGCTTCGGATGGTAATATTTCCGGACTTTCAGATTTCAAAGTCAGATTTGCTCATTCTACTCCATTAACCGGTCAATGGTACCTGGGATACGGTTTGGAAGCCACTTTACCTACGGCAACGGATCCTGTACTCGGAAGTGGGAAATGGCAGGCCAGACCGGAATTCGGTGCAATGTATTTTTTCGGACAACCAAATAATATAAAGGGTAGTTTTTTACTTGGAGTCGATTATCGTTTTGATTTTGCAGGACAATCAGATCGTGATCATATCAGTGTGTTAGGGATTGCACCAAATATCGATTACTGGGGAGATAGATGGTATATCGGTTACTATGCGACCTGGACATATGATTTTATCAATAAAGCGTGGGATATTCCTATCGATGTGGAAGTCGGATATACTATCATACCTAAATGGACTCTGGCATTTGAATACATACAACCATTACTGAAAGAACGAACCTATAATTATGAATATGCCGCTAAAATCAGATACCTGTTTTGAATTCCAGTTTTTCAAAACTTTCAGTTTTCTTTTGAAAATTCATGAATAATTTATAGCTTTGTAAGCTAAAGTATTTCTGAATCCAGTGATTAAACGTTGTGGTATTATATTTCTTACTTCAATTATTAATACTCTTGTATTGATACATGTTGTTGTACCTCACCATCACCACGGAGATCTTCCATGCTTCAAATGGGATGTTGAGCAAAATTGTTGTTCACATCATCATGCAGATACAGATCATCATGATTGCTGCTCAGGTCATCAACATTCACACGATTGTAATTGCCTGTTAGACCAGGTTCTTCTTCTGAGTCATCAACCGGATAAGCAGGAAAATCAATGTGATATTTGTCAGCACAACCACATAAACCACCTGATACAGGCCGTTTTACTTGTATATAACTATGATTTTTACATTCCGGAAGGAGAAAGGATAGAAAATCCGCCCTACTTAATAACATATCATTCAATTGACGCAGGCCGTATTTCCGGTTTGCGAGCCCCTCCTGTTGCATAATAGAAAATCTAAACTTTCTTAGTTACTAAGTCCGCAGAAATGACGATTTAATCGACATTTTCGTATTTTATTATTTATAAACATATTTTTATGAAAAAGATATTTTTTCTATTAGCAGTATACAGCTTATTCATAATCTCTTGTGGTCAGAAACATTCGCATGCTCATGATCACGAACATACAGAAACAGAACACGAAGGGCATACCCATGATCACAATCATGAAAATGAAGGTGAGCATGAGCATTCCGAAGAATGTACTCATAACCATAGCCATGAAGGAGATTCAAGTGATCATGTTCACACGGAAGAGTGCAACCACGATCATGACAGTCATGAAGGTCATAATCATACAGAGATTCCCGGGGCGATAACTTTCACTAAAGCACAAGCCTCAAAAATTGATTTTTCAGTAGAAAATCCTGTTTCAGAACCACTTGGGCAAGTGATCAAAACTACCGCGAGGATTATTTCCGACCAAACAGATGAATCTATTGTTGCCGCCCGTACTTCAGGAATTGTTGTATTTGCCGGAAATGATATTGTAGAAGGAAAAAGCGTCTCTTCCGGACAGACATTATTTTATGTATCGGGTTCCGGAATGGCGGAAAACAACGTAAACGTACGTCTGACAGAAGCTCAGAGTACTTATGCAAAGGCAGAAGCCGATTATAACCGTTCTTTGGAACTGGCAAAAGATAAAATAGTTTCCGATAAGGAATTACGTCAGATCAAGAGTGAATATGAGTCTGCAAAGGCTGTTTATGATAATTTGTACAGGAACTTTTCGGAAAAAGGACAACGTGTATCCAGTTCTGCAGGAGGGTTTGTAAAACAGTTGTATGTATCTAACGGACAGTATGTTGAAGCGGGTCAACCCTTGATTAGCGTTTCTAAAAACAAGTCTTTACTGCTGAAAGCCGATGTTCCTGCACGTTACGCTCCTCTCCTGCCCTATATTACTTCGGCTAACATCCGGAAACCTAATGACAAGACCATTTATAAACTCTCGGATCTAAATGGAAAAGTCCTTTCATTCGGGCGTTCCGTCAATAATGACAACTATCTACTTCCTGTGACTTTCCAGATCGACAATAAAGCAGGCTTCATATCCGGTGGTTTTGCTGAAGTTTTCATCAAAACACAATCCGAAAAACCGGTATTGAGTATCCCTAAAGAAGCGATCATTGAAAATCAGGGAACCTATTTTGTCTTTGTCCAGGCTGCTCCGGAAGCATACGAAAAACGAGAAGTCGGAATCGGGGTTAGCGACGGTATCCGGACAGAAATCACCTCCGGTTTGACAACTAAGGATAAGGTTGTAAGTAAAGGCGCTGTTTCCGTGAAATTAGCAGAATCATCAGGAGCTTTGGATCCTCACGCAGGACACGTTCACTAAACTGAGAATTGAAATAGTTGAGATCATGTTAAATAAGATTATAGAATTTTCCCTCAATAACAAGTTGTTTATCTTGTTGGGAACCGTAATATTGGTCATTGCAGGAGTTTACACGATAGATAAAATGGATATCGACGTATTTCCCGATCTGACCGCCCCCACAGTGGTTGTCATGACCGATGCAGAAGGTATGGCTTCCGAAGAAGTGGAACGATTGATCACATTTCCGATAGAAACGGCAGTAAACGGCGCTACGGATGTACGACGTGTACGTTCGGCATCTATGCAAGGGTACTCTTTTGTCTGGGTCGAATTCGACTGGGGAACGGATATTTTCAAAGCACGGCAAATTGTCAGTGAAAAGATGGTTACGTTGACGGAAAGTATGCCGGCAAATGTACAACCCGTATTGGCGCCCCAATCGAGCGTAATGGGTGAGATATTGTTTGTCGGGTTACAATCCGACTCGACTTCGATGATGGACCTCAGGACATTGGCAGAATGGACAATCCGTCCGGTAATTCTGGCAACCGGAGGTGTTTCGCAGGTAACTATTATCGGAGGCGACTACAAACAATATCAAGTACTGGCCGATCCGATGTTGATGAAGTACTACAAAGTGACGATGGATGAATTACAGGCAGTCTGCAGTACTATCAGCACCAACTCATCCGGAGGGGTACTCAGGGAATACGGAAATGAATATACCATACGTGGAATAGCCAGGACTTATGATCTGGATGAATTAGGAAGCTCTCTGGTTAAGATGAAAAATGGTAACCCGGTGTATTTGAGCGATGTAGCTAAGGTACAGGTAGGAAGTGCCGTAAAGATGGGTATGGCATCCCAAAATGCTAAACCGGCAGTTGTAATTTCCATATCCAAACAGCCGAATATCAACACATTGAATGTCACTCGAAATATAGAAAAAAACCTGACGGAACTTCAGAAATCATTACCTTCTGATGTCAAACTGGATACAAAAATTTTCCGTCAGGCTGATTTTATAGAGACATCTGTGAGCAATGTTTCCCATGCCCTCATTGAGGGTGCCGTATTGGTAATTATCATCCTGTTTATCTTTTTGGCCAGTTATCGTACAACGATTATTTCGGTAATTGCGATTCCTTTATCGCTTCTAGGTTCAGTGATTGTACTCAAACTTCTGGGAATGAATATCAACACCATGAGTCTCGGAGGGATGTGTATCGCTATCGGATCATTGGTCGATGATGCCATTATCGATGTGGAAAATGTATATAAACGATTGAAGCAGAATTACAAAAAGCCCAAGGAAGAGCGTCAGTCTGCATTTTCGGTCGTTTACAATGCATCCCGGGAAATCCGGGCATCTATTCTTAATGCCACATTGATTATTATTGTAGCGTTTATTCCTTTGTTTTTCCTGACAGGAATGGAAGGACGTATGCTTAAACCTCTGGGCATTGCCTATATTGTATCTTTATTCATGTCGCTGATTGTAGCCATGACTCTGACTCCATTACTTTGTAAAATGATGCTTGCAGATGATAAGTATCTCAGTCGAAATGAAAAAGATAGTTGGGTTTCCCGGAATCTGACAAGAATATACAAAAACTCGTTGGAAAGTGTTCTGAATCACAAAAAGATTGTCTTAATTTCTTCGGTATCACTGTTTGCCGTATCCCTGGTATTGTTTATGCTTATGGGACGGAGCTTTCTTCCTGAATTTAACGAAGGTGCCCTGACGATATCCGCAGTTTGTAAACCTGGAGTATCCCTCGATGAAAGTAACCGTTTGGGTAATCTGATAGAAAACGAATTGCTCAGTATTCCGGAAGTGAAGTCGACCACTCGTCGTACCGGTCGTGGAGAGCTCGATGAACATTCCCAGGCTACCAACGGAGCGGAGATTGATGTAAATTATAAGCTTCAAAAACGTTCACAGGAAGTATTTATGGCTGATGTCCGTGAAAGACTGGGTTCTGTTGCCGGAGTTGCCACAACTGTCGGGCAACCTCTCGGACACCGGATCGATCACATGTTGTCCGGGACCCGTGCCAACATTGCCATAAAACTGTTTGGAACAGACCTGAATCAGTTGTTTTCGTTAGGAAACAAGATACAGAACTCTATTTCAGATATTTCCGGGCTTGTCGACGTCAGTGTGGAGCAACAAACGGAAGTTCCTCAGTTACAAATCCGTGCGAACCGTAATATGCTTGCCCGGTATGGCATATCTATCCGGGAATTCAACGAATTTGTTTCTCTTGCGTTTTCAGGAGTAAAACAAAGTGAAATTTATGAAGGTCAACGTAGTTTTGACCTTGTTCTGAAGTTGGATAGCAGTTATACGACAACGATGGATAATATAAAAACGGCATTGATCGATACCGGTGATGGAAGTAAAGTCCCGTTGGAAGAAGTTGCTGAAATTGTTTCCGCCACAGGACCTAATTCTATCAGCAGGGAAAATGTACAACGTAAGATCGTCGTGTCTGTAAATGTTTCGGGACGTGATTTGAGCAGTGCTGTCGGAGATATCAGGAAGGCTATTTCACAAAACATTCAACTACCTGAAGGTTACCGGATTGAATACGGGGGACAATTTGAAAATGCACAACATGCCTCACGTACTCTGTTGATTACGTCTTTATTGGCTATCGGAGTTATTTTCCTGCTGCTTTACCATGAGTTCAAGAATACAAAATTATCCGGAATTATCCTTCTCAACCTGCCAATGGCATTGATTGGAGGGGTATTTGCGGTCTTTTTCTCGTCCGGGGTTGTAAGTATTCCTTCCATCATCGGATTCATCACGTTATTTGGTATTGCTACGAGAAACGGTATATTACTGATATCTAACTATCAACAATTAGCAGCACAGGGGCTAAACCTGAAAGATACAATTATTCAAGGGTCTGCCGATCGGCTGAATGCAATCCTGATGACAGCGTTAACAGCCGGATTGGCTTTATTACCTATGGTTTTCCAGGGAGACAAGCCCGGAAATGAAATCCAAAGTCCAATGGCCATCGTCATTTTAGGAGGGTTATTTACTTCCACCCTATTAAATATTTATATCGTTCCGATAGTATATCAGTGGATGAAGAAGAATAATAAAATTTAAGAATAATAATGAAGATATTAAATAAATTAGGAATAACATTTCTATTATTGATTTTATTTAGTCAGGCAAAGGCTCAGACTATCAGCGACATACTAAACCAGATAGAACAAAACAACACTGTTCTTGCGGCTTTGAGACAATCCGGTGAAGCTGAAAAAATAAATAACAAAACAGGAATCTACCTTGCCAACCCGGAAGTGGAATACCACTATCTCTGGGGAAATAACAGTAGTGTTGGTAACCGCACGGATTTCAGCGCAACTCAAAGTTTTGATTTTCCTACAGCCTATCATCATAAACAAAAGGTTTCTGACGGAAAAAATATGCAGGTCGACATACAATATCAAATTGAATGTAAAAAGACTCTACTGGGAGCCAAACAAGTCTGTATTGAACTGATTTACAGTAACATATATTCTTTAGAATTGGAAAAACGTTTGCAACATGCCCGAGAGATCGCAAAAGCTTATCAAAGTAAGTTTGATAAAGGCGAAGCAAATATTCTGGATTTGAATAAGGCGAAATTTAATCTTTTAAATGCTGAAAAAGAAATCAATACAATCCGGACTGAGAGTGATTTGTTAAAAGCAGAATTGATCCGTTTGAATGGAGGGAATGTAATTGATTTTTCTCTAATGAGTTATGAAACGGAAATACTGCCTTCTGATTTTGAGCAATGGTATAGTTCTATCAAAGATAATAATTTATCAATCAGATATTTACAACAGGAAGTTGACCTTAGCAAGAAAACGGAAAAACTTCAAAGATCGATGAATTTACCTAAGTTTTTTGCCGGTTACATGAGCGAAAAACTGATTGATGAACATCATCAGGGTGTCACTGTCGGGGTGTCTATTCCTCTTTGGGAGAATAAAAACACCGTAAAACAGATTAAGGCTCAAACTTTGGCTTATCAAACGGCAGAAAGCGATGCCGGTTTCCGTTTTTATAATAAAACCAAGGCTTTGTATCAAAAAGCGATAAAACTCCGGCAAATCGCATCAGATTACGGTAAAAGCATGGAGTCTGTCAACAGTTCCGAATTATTGAAAAAAGCTCTGGATGCCGGAGAATTATCATTGATCAGTTATATCCAGGAATTAGGAATATATTATGATGCAATCAATAATTTGTTGCAAACAGAACGCGATTATCAGCTGGCTGTGGCGGAAATGAAACAATGGGAATTGTAAGTTGATGTGGTAACTTGATTGATTTGGTATATATGTTACACGGAATTTTCGTGAACAATTTTAACATCTCTGTCGTTTTGTTAAAAAATGAATATATATGGCCTATATTGATTACTATGGTATTTTAGGGCTAAATAAAGATGCTTCAGCTGACGATGTCAAAAAAGCATACCGGAAATTAGCCCGGAAATATCATCCCGACCTCAATCCGAATAATGAAGACGCTCACCGGAAGTTTCAGGAAATAAACGAAGCCAATGAGGTGTTGAGTGATCCTGAAAAACGCAAGAAATACGATGAGTACGGTGAAAACTGGAAACATGCGGATCAGTTCGAAGAAGCCCGCCGACAACAACAATCCGGGGGCAATTTTGGTGGCGGACATTTTTCAGGAGGGTTTAGTACCGGGGATTCCGGTGAATTTTCGGATTTTTTTGAGAATCTTTTCGGAGGTGGTGGTTCTGGATCCTACTCTTCCTTTGGGGGTGGACGGAAGACTTCCGGTTATCGTGGTCAGGATCTCAATGCTGAAATGCATCTTTCTCTTCGTGATGTCGCTGAAACTCACAAGCGGATGTTGGAAGTAAACGGTAAAAAAATACGTATTACGATTCCCGCAGGTATTGCGAATGAACAGGTAATCAAACTTTCGGGGCACGGTGGCCCTGGCATAAACGGAGGACCAGCCGGAGATCTCTATATTACTTTTATTATTGCAGAAGATCCAATATTCAAGCGTGTTGTCAATGATTTATATGCCACGGCAAATGTTGATTTATATACTGCTGTACTTGGAGGAGAAACCACCATTAATACATTTGATGGTAAAGCTAAACTCACGGTAAAACCCGGGACTCAAAACGGGACTAAAGTCAGATTGAAAGGAAAAGGTTTTCCTGTCTATAAAAAAGATGGTGAATTTGGAGATTTATTTGTTACATTTAACATACAAATTCCTGATAAACTGACAGATAAGCAAAAAAATCTATTTCAGGAATTAAGGAACACCTCAAATTAACTGATTATGCAAACTGATTTGATTATTATCCGGGAATATTGCCGGAATTCCGATATAGAGCCTTCTTTCATTAATTTACTGAAAGAAAGTGGGTTAATT
Organism: Bacteroidales bacterium; assembly: GCA_031556375.1. Classification (GTDB taxonomy): domain Bacteria; phylum Bacteroidota; class Bacteroidia; order Bacteroidales; family Azobacteroidaceae; genus BNXB01. The sequence goes on from JAVBTA010000003.1 coordinate 95,299, forward strand.
GATATATCCGAAATAGAAGAGGAACAATATATCCTCTCCTCACAACTTTCTGACATAGAGAAATATGCCCGTTTACACTACGATCTTTCAATCAATATCGAAGGGATTGAGGCTATCCGGCATTTATTGGATAGAATAGATGAACTGCAACAGGAAATCAGGGAACTGAGATCAAGAATTCGATTGTTCAGCGAAGATCTTTAGCGCTTTTTCAAGATCTTCCGGCGTGTCGATGCCGATTGTTTCTTCATGTGTAATTCCGGCTTTGATGGTATAGCCGTTTTCAATCCATCGGAGTTGCTCCAGTGATTCTGCTAATTCCAAAGCCGATTGAGGGAGTCGGGTAATTTCTTCCAGAACTTCCGATTTATATGCATAAAGTCCTATATGTTTATAGAATACGGCGTTCTTTAACCATTCTGTGTATTCTTTTCCCCTAACGTATGGAATAACCGAACGGCTGAAATAAATAGCCTGGTTCTGTTTATTCAGAACTACTTTAGGGGAATTCGGATTGAATACCGCCGTTTCAAAATCATCATCCGGAGAAAATGGTTTTACCAAAGTAGCTATTTGTGTATTTTCATCCTCAAAACACGATTTAATCAATTCTATTTGAGATTGTTGTATAAAAGGCTCATCTCCTTGTATGTTGATAACAACATCAAAAGGCTTCCCTATTTTTGTAAAAGCTTCCTGGCAACGATCGGTACCACTTTTATGCTCGGTGGAAGTCATTACGATATTTCCTCCGAAATTACGGACAACATCAAATATACGTTCGTCATCGGTAGCAACGCAAACCTCATCCAGTAAACCTGAAACTTGTTCATAAACTCTCTGAATCATTGGTTTACCTAACATATCGACCAATGGTTTACCCGGGAAACGGGTCGAAGCATATCTTGCCGGAATAATTCCTAAAAATTTCATATTATAAATCTTTCAATTGCATTATTTTATCATGTTCTCCTACTACCCAGATTACATCTCCTTCAAGCAATTCCGTATCGATATCCGGATTCATGACTGAGGATTCCTCTCTTTCGATTCCTACTACCAGACAATCTCCTTTATCCCGTATTTTGGATGTTTTGATTGTTTTCCCGATTAAAGATGATCCCGGTTCTATTTGGATCTGTTCGATACTCACCTGTGGAGCAGGTGGTTGCTCTTCCTTTTTCTTTTCTGCATATTGTGTTTTTTTATCCTCTATATAACGCTGAAAAACAAGCATTTGTCTATCGGTTCCCAAAACAATAATATGATCAAACGGTAGAATTAGTTCATCACCTCCGGGAATGTTGATACGTTTTTCTCCGCGGACAATCGTGACAATATTAACGCCACAACGTTGTCTGAAATTCAACTCTTTCAGCGTTTTTCCAACAATCGAATAGTTTTGTTTCACTTCAAAATCAGACAAATGCAAATCTCTGGCCATCAAATGGTTAGCAAATCCTTTTTTTATCGGAGCATGAAGTTCCTGATAATTTTGTCGGGCATTGAGATTCTTTTTGAAACGTCGTTCAATCAATATCGACTGTCTCTTCAACTGTTTGGAAAAAACAAAAATAATAACAATAACTGATGCAATGGCAAATGCAATACCCCAGGTTGCATGAAATAACTTTTCCAATACAAAAATAATCATTCCCATACAAAGTAAAACACGGAATACTATGGTAAAAATAAGGGGCCCCCTGTTACTCCGGTTCTCACTCCATAATTTCTCGAATTCCACAGAATGATTTTTTTTAACCATGATTGCCCTCATAAAAGGAGATAAAATCAGAATGATCATAACCGCAACAACCCAATTAATCCAATCACTATGCCAGTGTTGCTTTATAATCGGGACAAGATACTGAAGAGATAAAAAGATAATCATCAGGCATAGAATCAGATAGATCACAACCATTTTCACCATATCTTTTAACAACAGTTTCCATGTATTTTCCTGGTTGACAGGATGTGCTCCCGAAGTGTTCTTTTCGTTAAAGAATTTATGCCAGGAGGTCGGCACTTTTTTCTCAACAAATCGATATGCCGGATCAGAAAGCCTTATCATATAAGGAGTTGTGAATATTGTAATTACGGAAACCGCTACAATTACCGGATACAGATAATCTGCAATTACTCCTAAAGATAGTCCCAAACTGGCAATAATAAAAGAGAACTCCCCTATTTGAGCTAATGAAAATCCACATTGCATAGCCACTTTCAAAGGTTGACCGGCTAATAATACTCCTGTAGATGCAAAAAAGACCTGTCCGACTATTACCACTAAACTGATAATTACAATAGGTACAATATAATCACCTAAAATCGGGATATTGATCATCATACCAACTGAAACAAAGAAGATTGCCCCAAATAGGTTTTTAACAGGCTGCACAAGGTGCTCTATTCTTTCGGCATCCATGGTCTCCGCCAGGATAGATCCCATCACAAAGGCGCCCAAAGCTGACGAAAAACCGGCTTTTGTTGCCAGGATAACCATTCCCAGACATAATCCTAAAGAAACGACCAGTAAAGATTCGTCATTCAGGTATTTTTTACATTTTCTCAATAAAGTAGGTATCAGGAAGATTCCAGTTACAAACCAGAAAAGGAGAAAACTTAACAGTTTAAAAACGCTGAGAAGCATCTCAGTACCCTCAAAATGTTTACTGACAGCCAATGTTGACAGCAATACCATCAATACAACGGCAAACAGATCTTCCACGATCAATATACCCAGGACAATACTACTGAAACGCTGATTTCTCAGGCCCATATCATCGAATACCTTGATGATAATCATGGTTGAGGACATACAAAGCATCGCTCCCAGAAAGAGACTGTTCATATGCGACCAACCAAAACATAATCCGGTCAGAAAACCCAGAATCATCATCGATGCCACAATTGTTGTTGTCGCTATAATAGCAGTTACGCCGACATGTGCCAGTTTTTTGAAACTAAAATCCAAGCCTAATGCAAATAAAAGGAATATAACACCGATATCAGCCCAGGTTTGAATATTGGCGGTATCCATCACAGTTGGAATAAAAGTTGTATATGGCCCGGCAATTATTCCGGCGACGATATATCCTAAAACAACTGGTTGCTTTAACCATTTGAATAACAAAGAAGTAACACTCGCGGCAATAAGAATTATCGCGAGGTCTGTAATTAAAGTCGGGAGATGTGACATCTATATAAGGTTTGTTTTTGATGCCCAAAGTTACAAAAAAGAATTATTTTTGTATTCGCAATGAAAAAAAATCATCATATAACAGAACTAATTTCCCAGGGAGAACATCAACAACTGGATTTTAAGTTCGAGGTCAGTGATAGTAAAAAGATAGCCCGTACCCTGAGCGCTTTTGCAAATACTGATGGTGGAACTTTACTTATCGGAGTGAAGGACAATGGAAATATAGCTGGTGTACGCAGTGAAGAGGAATATTACATGATTGAAGCCGCGGCTAAGATGTATTGTAAACCGGAGATTTCTTTTGAAGCAAAAGAATGGAATATGGAGGGGAAAATTGTCCTGGAAATCACAGTGAATAGTCTTCGGGAAAAACCATGTACAGCTCCGGATAAAAATGACAATTACATGGCCTATATCCGTGTCGGTGACGAAAATATATTGGCATCGGAAGTTCTGGTTCTGGCATGGAAGAAACAGCAGGATACTAACGGAGTTCACCTGAAAATCAGCAAGCCGGTGGAGAAATTATTGGCCTATTTGGATAAAAATCAATTTATATCGACAAATCAATTTTGTAAAATTGCCCGTATTAAATACCCTACAGCAAGAAGTATCCTGAGTGACATGCTGGCAATCGGATCTTTAGGATATGTAATACGGGACAATCAAATGATTTACGGTATCCGTAAATGATATTTTTACTTCCTGAATGGAGGTTTTACGACTACAGCTTCAATATCTTTATTACGTATACGAATGAAAATCTGAGTATCTATTGCAGAATATTCAGGTTTGATATAACCCATACCGATAGCTTTTTTAGAGGTTGGAGCCATTGATCCGGAAGTAACAACACCTATTATTTCTCCTGCGTTATTTACAATTTCATATCCGTGACGGGCAATACCTTTATCAACTAACTCAAAACCAATCAATTTGCGGGTAACACCTTCATTTTTTTGTTTTTCGAGGATGTCACGGGCAATCATATTTTTGCCATCGACAAATTTAGTGATCCAGCCCAATCCGGCTTCAATTGGGCTTGTAGTATCATCCAGGTCATTTCCATACAATGGGAATCCCATTTCCAGACGCAAAGTATCGCGAGCACCTAGTCCGATCGGTTTGATTCCGAATTCAGCTCCGGCTTCAAATATAGCATCCCAAAGCTTGATCGCATTTTCAGGATAGAAATACAATTCAAATCCACCGGCTCCGGTATAGCCTGTGTTAGAGATAATTACATCTGTTATTCCGGCCATCTCACCCGTAACAAAGCCATAATAAGGTATTTCGGATAGATTGATTGATGTCAATTTCTGAAGGGTTGTGATAGCTTTAGGTCCTTGCACCGCCAACTGAGCCATATGTGCTGAAGCATTTTCCAGAACAGCGCCTTCCGTATTGTTTTTCACGCACCAATCCCAGTCTTTCTGAGTATTTCCTGCATTGACAACAAGCAAATATTTATCTTCTTCGTAATGATAAGTCAGAAAATCATCCACGATACCGCCTTTTTCGTTCGGGAAACAAGAATATTGAGCTTTTCCCAGAGGCAAAGTAGCCACATTATTTGATGTTACTTTTTGAAGAAAAGCAAGGGCATTAGGTCCTTTGACCCAAAATTCGCCCATATGTGATACATCAAAAACTCCTACTCCATTGATAACGGTCATGTGTTCGTCGATAATACCGGAATATTCTATTGGCATATTATAGCCGGCAAATTCATGCATTTTAGCTCCAAGAGCCTCATGAATACTTGTAAATGGTGTGTTTTTCATTACATTATTTATTTAATTCTACAATTTTCACAATAACTTTAACTGCTTTTTCCAACGATTGAATCGGGACAAACTCATAACGTCCGTGGAAATTCAATCCTCCGGCAAAAATATTCGGGCAAGGTAAACCTTTGAATGAGAGTTGTGCTCCATCTGTACCTCCGCGAATAGGACGAACCACAGGCTTCACTCCTACTTGTTCCATTGCCCTGAACGCAAGATCCACAATATGCATCTGAGGTTCCACGATTTCCCTCATGTTCCGGTATTGCTGCTTAATATCCAGAATGATGGCATTATTATACTGTATATTCAGGTAAGATGTAATATCTTTCAGTAACTGAAGACGTTGCTCAAATGATTTTGCATTATGATCGCGAATAATATAAGACAATGATGCTTCTTCGACTGTTCCTGTCATTCCTGTAAGGTGGAAAAAACCTTCATATCCTTCCGTATGTTCCGGACGTTCCTGAACGGGGAGCATTCCTGCAAATCTCATTGCCAGATGCATCGCATTCAGCATTTTATTTTTAGCATATCCCGGGTGGACATTACGACCTTTGATAGTAATTTTAGCTCCGGCGGCATTGAAATTTTCAAATTCCAACTCACCAACTTCCCCTCCATCCATTGTGTAGGCCCAATCGCATCCAAATAAAGGCACATCAAATTTATGGGCTCCCAAACCTATTTCTTCATCAGGGTTGAACGCGATTCTTATCTTTCCATGCTTGATCTCCGGATGATCGGTCAGATATTGGATCGCAGTCATGATTTCAGCAATACCGGCCTTATCATCAGCGCCCAACAATGTTTTCCCATCCGTAACGATCAGGTCTTCGCCGACATGACTTGTTAATTCCGGAAACATAGATGGAGAAAGGATAATATTTTCTTCTTTACAAAGAACAATATCCTTTCCATCGTAATTCTTTACTATTTGTGGATTTACGTTTTCACCAGTCATATCCGGACTGGTATCCAAGTGAGCAATAAAACCTATGGTAGGTAATTTTTTATCAGTGTTAGCAGGTAGGGTAGCCATCAAATATGCATGTTCATCCAGGGTGATATCCTGTAATCCCATGATTTCCATCTCTTTTTTTAGTTCCTGAGCCAAAATCATCTGTTTGGCCGTACTCGGAGTAACTTCCGAATTTTCATCCGATCGGGTGTCGAATGAAACGTATTTCAAAAAACGATCAACTACATTCACGATGATATTAAATTACGAATTAAAATTAAGAATTGTAACCAGAATATCTGATTACAATTCCCATATACTATTAAAATTGGCTGCAAGTTAGTAATAATTCTTAATTCCCGGTTCTTAATTATCAATTTTTAATTAATAATGCCATTTCTTTAAACTATCAATTATAAATTGTCAACTTTCAATTTAAAAGTAGCTTGTTCCATCCCAACAATGCGTACACAAATCTTCTTTAGGTAACCCTATGGAATTCACCATGTTTTCCATTGAATTGAATTTTAATGTGGTAATATTCAATTCTTTTTCGATTTCATTGACCATAGCGCAGTATTGAGGGCTTCCTGTTTTACCGTATAGATCCAGATTTTTATCATCAGCGCCTTCCAACCGCTTGATTATGCGCCTGGTAATGAGTTCAAGATGAGATTTTGATGCTGTAAAATTTAGAAATGGGCAGGCATGTAACAATGGAGGACAAGCAATCCGCATATGAACTTCTTTCAATCCGTAATGGTACAAAATATTGACATTATCACGTAATTGGGTACCACGAACGATTGAATCATCACAGAATATGACTTTTTTGTCTTTCAAGAAAGATTTGTTGGGAATAAGCTTCATTTTAGCAATGAACTCTCGTTGTTCCTGACGCGATGGAGTAAAACTACGTGGCCAGGTTGGAGTGTATTTAATGAATGCGCGACGATATGGAATGCCTTTCCCTTCAGCATAACCCAAAGCATGGCCTACACCTGAGTCGGGAATCCCAGCTACAAAATCAGCTTCCAGATCATCTTGTTTAGCCATTTCACAGCCACCACGGTTTCGTACCCAGTCGACATTGATTCCTTCGTATTCAGATACAGGATAGCCATAATATACCCAAAGGAAAGAACATATCTGCTTCTTTTTGTTCGGTTTACGAAGTTGAGTGTAGTCTTCTGCGGTCAAAAGCGTTATTTCGCCCGGACCAAGATCATATTCTATCTCGTAACCCAGGTTAGGAAATCCGCAAGGTTCGTTAGAAACGGACATAGCATCATCTTTCTTTCCAATAATCAGCGGAATACGTCCCAACTTATCTCTGGCTGCAATAATCCCATTTTCGGTGAGGATCAGCATGGTACAGGAGCCTTTTACTCTATTGAAAACATTTTCAATCCCGCTGACAAAATCATCACCTTCATCGATCAGTAATGCGACCAATTCAGTCGGATTTGTTTGTCCGGAACTTAATTCTGAAAAATGTTTGCCTTTTGAAAGCAATTCTTTTTCCAGCTCTTCCAGATTATTTATTTTAGCAACGGTAACAACAGCATATTTTCCTAAATGAGAATTAATTACAATTGGCTGAGGATCTGTGTCACTGATAACACCTAAACCTGATTTTCCGGTGAATTTATCCAGACTGTCTTCAAATTTTCCACGAAAATAAGAGTTTTCAAGATTATGTATCGAACGGCGTAATCCTGATTCAGTCCAGGTTACCATCCCTCCCCGCTTCGTTCCCATATGGGAATTATAATCTGTTCCGTAAAATAAATCGTTGATACATTCTTTTTTTGATATTGTACCGAAAATACCACCCATAATATGAAGAAAAATTTTAAAAAGAAATAGTAATTTGAGTAAAAAACGAAAGGAATGAAGCGCTTCATTCCTTTCGTTCAAACAGTTTTATTTTTTTTGTTCGAGTTGCAATGTTTTTGTCGGCTGATCACAAACTTCTGTTGGACCGAAGTATTGGATTGGTCCCGGATATACATAATCCGTATTTATAGCCCAAGAATCTCGTTTAGAAGCGAACTCTTTGAATGGAGCTCCATCTAATTTCACCAATGCTTTTTGGATAACAGGTTTCATTTCTCCATGGCGACGTTCCATGTTCATCATCATAGTGATAGGGACACCTCCGGCGATCCATTCAGAAGCAGGAGCTGTTGTATTACGTACAGATGCCATATAACCGGTTTTTCCACTACCAATCAAGCCCGCAGCAGTATATCCTAAAGAATAGCAATAATCTGCATCATAATTAGAAGGCGCAGCACAACGTCCTTCATATCCGAAAAAGTGTACTTGTGTTGAGAATTTTTCTTTAGCAGGATATTTTCCTTCTTGTTTCAATTCATCAATACGATTAGAGACCATTTCTGCCAATAGTTTTTCTGTTTCGATCAGAGAAACCTGAACATTTCCGTGAGGGTCACGATCAAGAGTCAGCTGACGAGCAACTGTTTCCGGAAGGCTTTTATATATACGGGCATTCTCAGGAGACAATTTATCAATAATATGTTCGCGTTGAGCAGAACGTTTAATACGTTTGAATTCTTCATCATGAAGAGCCAGATAATCATTGAGTTCGGACATTAGTTTCTTCATAGCAGGAACAAACTCGATCAAACCTTCAGGAATCAATACCGTACCAAAATTATTGCCGTTTTTCATTCTTTCAGCAACAATATTAGCAATATAATTGATGATATCATCAAGAGATTGATTCTTAGCTTCTATTTCTTCTGAAATGAGACAGACATTTGGTTGTACCTGAAGTGCACATTCCAAAGCGATATGTGAAGCTGAGCGGCCCATCAATTTGATGAAGTGCCAGTATTTACGGGCAGAATTACAGTCACGCTGAATATTTCCGATAACTTCAGAATAAACTTTACATGCTGTATCAAAACCGAACGATGTTTCTATCATTTCATTTTTCAGGTCACCATCGATTGTTTTAGGACAACCGATCACCTGAACTCCAGCTCCTATACTAGCATAATATTCTGCCAATACACAAGCATTTGTATTTGAATCATCACCTCCGATAATAACCAAAGCTGAGATATTCAGTTTTTTCAGGATTTCCAGACCTTTATCAAATTGTTCTTTGGTTTCCAGCTTAGTTCTTCCTGAGCCAATGATATCAAAACCACCGGTATTACGGTATTCTTTAATGATATCCTTTGTCAACTCTATATATTTATGGTCAACTAAACCACCCGGTCCTAGAATAAAGCCATACAATTTGCTGTCTTTATGAATATCTTCAATCCCGTCGAAAATTCCGGCAATCACGTTATGTCCACCCGGAGCTTGTCCTCCAGAAAGAATGACTCCCACATTGATCGGTTTATTTGCCATTTTTGTATCGCTTTCTTCAAAACGAATTATTGGCATACCGTATGTATTCGGGAATAAGTTTTTGATTTCTTCCTGATTGGAGACTGATTGTGTCGGTTCTCCTTCTTTTGCACGGACACATCCTTTCAATGTTTTGGGAACTTTAGGTTCATAAGTTGCACGGGCTATCTGTAATGCACTTTTTGTCATGAATGTTAAAATTATAGGGTTTATTTTTATTAAGGCTTGCAAATTTCGGAAAATTTTGGAATTAAACAAAATAAACGGGGAGTAAAATTAGGTTAATTTTTGAATATCTGATTTTGTACCTGCAGAAGCGAATTACACGGTTATTTGTATTTTAACCTATTTTCTTCGCTAAAAATAATTGGCATATTCCAGAACATTCTTCTTAAATTTCCCATACGCCAATATACATCCCATTCCGAGATTGTTTTTATAACCCTAATCGCTTCCTGATCCTGACTGTAAAACGGAAATCCATACATTTTTTTCTTGCTCAACTTTACTTATCTTACCACTCTGCTAATTCATAATTTGTACTCCGTCCACCTTCCGTCTCTTGTCGTAAAATGCCTTTATCCATTAAATCTTTAATATCACGTAAAGCCGTATCGGACGAACACTTGGTTATCTTAGCCCATTTTGAAGATTTTAACTTGCCTTTAAATCCGTCTAACAACTTGTTGAGCATGATTTGCTGCCTTTCGTTGAGCGGTGTTCGAGAATATTTATTCCAAAAATCAGCCTTGTGAAGCACGCTATGCAAGGTGTTCTCGGTGGAAAGCAATGCTCGTTTTAAACAGTTTAGAAACCAATCCAACCAATCTGTTATATCCAAATTGCCATGTTGTGATTTTTCTAATACCGTATAATATTTCTTTCGTTCATTGAGAATTTGATTCGACATGCTATAAAATCGTTGTTGACTTTCATCACTCCGAGCCAATAGCATATCCGAAATAGCACGGCCAATACGTCCGTTTCCATCATCAAACGGATGTATGGTAACAAACCATAAATGGGCAATTGCCGCTTTTATCACAGAGTCTATTCTTGATTCACTTTCAAGCCATGCTAAAAATTGTGCCATTTCTTGTTCAATAAATTGTGGCTGTGGTGCTTCGTAATGAATTTTTTCTTTTCCCATAGCACCTGAAACAACTTGCATCTCGCCTGTTCGATAGCGAGCAACTTCTATTTTATACATTCCGCTACGTCCTGTCGGAAATAATGCAGCGTGCCAATCAAACAACCGTTCTTCGGTAAGAGGTTGTTGATAGTTTCGTGTCGCATCAAGTGTCATCTCAACAATGCCCTCAATATTTCTCGCAGATGAAACTAACCCTGCAATATCCATTCCTAAATGTCTTGCAATTGAGGAACGTACTTGTGCACGGCTTAGTTTTTCGCCCTCAATTTCAGACGATTTAAGAATGTCAAGTGTAAGTGTCGTGAGTGTAGCTTCTTCTTGCAATGAAAATCCCAATGAGTGCATTTTTCCCATCAGTCTCCCTTGTAGATTGCGAACCTCTCCAAGCGTAATAGCAAGAACCTTATCATTCCACGTAAAACGAGGCCAATCTTTTTGCAGATAAATATATTTTGTCATTACTTTCTTTTTTGCGGCAAATATACAAATTATTCTCCGCATTTTTTGCGGAAATTAAATAATATTCTCTTGGATTTATAAGTTAAAGTTGAATTATCCACACGATAATATTATCTTTACACCCCAATTTCAAATAAATGTATTATTATGGTAACAATCATTTTGACGCATCCCTGGCATGGGAGTTTCAATAAAGCAATCTGTGACACAATAACGTCAAAATTAGATAGTATAAACAAACCCTATACCGTTTTAGACTTAAACAAAGATAATTTCAATCCGGTATTGACTGAGAATGAGTTGGCTCTCTATTCCGAGGGAAAATACACAGATCCTTTAGTCGGACATTATCAATCTGTGATCAAACAATCAGATGAAGTTATATTTATTTTTCCAATTTGGTGGAATACCAGTCCGGCTATACTTAGGGGCTTTCTTGACAAGGTTTTTCTGGTTAATTTCTCCCACACTTACGAAAACGGTTGGACTCCTTTATTGAAAATAGATAAAACACTGGTTGTTACAACAAGCCAGGTACCTACAGAACACTTTGCATCTTCAATGGAAAATCTTTTTATAAAAGAAAATCTGGGAGTTGTAGGGTTCAAAAATATCACCTGGATGAATTGTGATAACGTGAAATTTAGCCCGGATGAGCATAGAAAACGCTTTTTACAAGATATAAGTAACTATATTAATTGAATTATGAATTATTACGAGTTAAAAATAACGATCTCTCCTAATACGGAGACAAACAGGGATGTGCTGGCAGCTTTACTGGCCGAAATCGGATTCGAAAGCTTCACAGAATCAGAGAATGGCCTTAATGCTTATGTTGCTGAAAAGAACTATTCAAAAGAAGCAATCGATGAACTTTTATCCGACGTGCCCCTCATTGAAGTTGAATTAAAGTATACTATCAATTATGTTGAAGCAGAAGATTGGAATGAAGAATGGGAGAAAAACTTCTTTCAACCAATTATTATCGATGATAAATGTGTGATTCATAGCTCTTTTCACAAAGATATCCCAAGTCTTTCTTACGACATCGTAATTGACCCTAAAATGGCTTTTGGTACAGGACATCATGAAACTACAAGTCTGATGGTATCTTATCTGCTTCAAATGGATGTGGAAAACAAATCTTTCCTCGACATGGGTTGTGGAACTGCGGTACTGGCTATTCTCGCTAAAATGCAAAGATCCGGACGTACATTGGCGATTGACAATGATGAATGGGCATATCAGAACTCTCTCGAAAACATACAGTTAAATCATACAGAAGATATAGAAGTTTTGTTAGGAGATGCCGGTCTGCTTGAAAAAGAATCGTTTGATATTATTTTTGCTAATATCAACAGAAATATTTTACTGGCAGATATTCACATCTATGCTTCCTGCATGAAACAAGGCTCTGAGCTATATATGAGTGGGTTTTATACTGAAGATCTGGACATTATTCGTAAAGAATGTGAGAAAAATGGTTTGAAGTTTATTGATAACAAAGTAAAAAATAATTGGACAGCTGCCCGGTTCATCTGTTCAAAATGATGTATGAATTTTTAATTTTATTTAATTAAAAATCAAAAACTTAATCGTTTTCCGGAAAATAAAATTTGCAAATTTGCAAAAAAGCAGTACCTTTGCGCCCGGGTAAGTCCTATACGGCCAGCTCCCTTCGAATCCCCCCAGGGCTTGATCGCAGCAAGGGTAGTTGGTTGTAGCGGCGCGATATAGTAAGCTTGCCCACCTGCCTCTTTAGCTCAGTTGGCCAGAGCACGTGATTTGTAATCTCGGGGTCGTTGGTTCGAATCCGACAAGAGGCTCAAAATTAAAAAGAAAGTAAGGATTGGTAAACACCAATCCTTTTTTTATTTAATAATTTTTCAAAACAATAGAAAGAACCATTCTTTTGTGTATTTTTGTATTCAAAATCAAATAACAATATTCAATCATATGTACAGGACTAGAACTTGCGGTGAATTACGCATTGAAAACCTCAATCAGGAGGTCGTATTGGCTGGATGGGTGCAAAAAGCCCGTAAAATGGGTGGTATGATATTTATCGATCTGCGTGATCGTTATGGCATCACACAATTAGTATTCAACCAGGAAGTAAATAGTGAATTGTGTGAACGGGCATCAAAAATCGGCCGGGAATGGGTAATTCAGGTCAAAGGAAAGGTGATGGAACGTTCGAATAAAAACACAAATATTCCTACCGGAGATATCGAAATCATAGCCAGTGAACTGACAGTTCTCAATGCATCGGAAGTTCCTCCTTTCACTATTGAAGAAGAAACCGATGGTGGTGATGACATCAGAATGAAATACCGTTATCTCGATTTGCGTAGAACTAATGTACGTTCGAATCTGGAATTGCGTCACCGGATGGCTTTTGAAACCAGAAGTTATCTTAACGAACGTCGTTTTCTGGAAGTTGAGACTCCCGTACTGATCGGATCGACTCCTGAAGGAGCCCGCGACTTCGTAGTTCCATCCCGCATGAATCCGGGAGAGTTTTATGCCCTACCCCAATCACCTCAGACATTCAAACAATTATTGATGGTATCGGGTTTTGACCGCTACTTCCAAATAGTAAAATGTTTCCGCGACGAAGACTTACGCGCTGACCGTCAGCCTGAATTTACTCAGATCGACTGCGAAATGTCATTTGTTGAACAGGAAGATATTCTTAATACGTTCGAAGGACTGACAAAGCATCTGTTCAAAACAATAAAAGGTATAGAGGTATCGGATTTCCCTAGAATATCATATGACGAAGCTATGAAACTTTACGGATCCGATAAACCTGATACCCGTTTCGATATGAAATTCGTTGAAATCAAGGATCTGACCACAGGAAAAGATTTTGTGGTATTCGACAGTTCAGAATATGTTGCTGCTATTTGTGCCGAAGGTTGTGCGTCCTATACCCGCAAACAACTGGATGAGCTGACGGATTTCGTAAAACGTCCTCAGATTGGAGCAAAAGGTTTGGTTTATGTACGTTACGAAGCCGACGGATCATTGAAATCATCTGTGGACAAATTCTATTCTCAGGATGATCTAAAAGCCTGGGCAGACCGTTGTAATGCAAAACCCGGTGATTTGATCCTGGTTCTTTGCGGAGCAACAGAAAAAACACAAAAACAACTTTGCGAACTGCGTTTGGAAATGGGTTCCAGACTTGGTTTAAGAGATAAGAGCAAATTCAACTGCCTTTGGGTTGTAGACTTTCCTCTTCTGGAGTTCGATGAAGAACTGAACCGTTATTTTGCTAAACACCACCCGTTCACAAGCCCTAAACCGGAAGATATCGCATTGCTGGATTCTAATCCGGGAGCCGTACGTGCCAATGCTTACGATATGGTAATCAATGGAGTAGAAATCGGTGGAGGCTCAATCCGTATCCATAACAGCGAATTACAAAAGAAAATGTTCAGTATATTAGGATTCACTGACGAAAAGGCACAGGCTCAATTCGGATTTTTGATGAATGCATTCAAATTCGGTGCGCCTCCCCATGGTGGTATTGCTTTCGGTCTGGATCGCTTTGTTTCTATTTTCGCAGGACTTGATTCAATTCGCGACTGTATCGCATTCCCGAAAAATAATTCAGGAAGAGATGTTATGATCGATGCGCCGGCTTGTTTGGAGCAAGAACAATTAGATGAATTGAGTCTGAAAGTTGTATTGAAGGAGAAATAATCCAATCGATTCCGGTTGATTTGAAAAAATTAGCCCCGTCATTCGAATTCGAGATGACGGGGCTAAATATTTTATACAGTTTGTTATAGGAATGAACTGTCTGACAATCCTGTATTTACAGCAATTTTATTAACAGTTGCTTTCATTTCCATTCCCATTGCTTTCTGAACAAAGGTATGAGGGAAAAGAACACCGTTAACCGGCTTATAATCTGAATATTCCGTAACCTGTTGCATTTCTCCCTGAGGTGTATCCGCAGTCATTGTTTTTTGAACCAATAATCCGCTGTTAACATCAAAGAAACAACTCATTACCTTTGATGGAGCGTATTCAACATCAACCATGTAAGCATCCGATTTCTTCACTTTTTTAATGCCCTTAACACTCATCTTATAACCATTTTGAGCATAATACATTTCCGGACATACATAAGAGCCCATTTTTGCAGCTAAGAGTTCGTTTCCATCAGTAAATTCCTTGCTTCCACCCATACCCGATGTAATCAGTTTAACTCCGTTGAAGATTATTTTTTGAACAGACATACCGCCTGTTGAGAGTTCTGTAACTGTCATTCCCGGTTTTTTGAACATCTGAAGCATATCAATTTTTTGTCCCATCATAAACATCTCTGCATTAATGGTATAATCGTTAATTTTTTCAATCTCAGCAGCTCCACCAATTGCTTTTACATAATTATTGATGATTTGCTCAGCTGTAACTTCAACCTTGTCATTTTTAGCATCTTCCACTATCGGATTGGCATTTACATCATAAAACTGAACTGTTTTATTTGCTGCAAATTGTTTCAGGCCTTCTGCATGAGATTTATCACCTGTCACAACGACATAGGCATTGTTCGGTTTAAGGTATTTCTTTGCAGCAGCCTGAACATCAGCAACCGTAACGGCATGCAAACGCTTCAGATAATTTTTATAATAATCTTTCGGTAAATTATATTTGTCAATGTTCAGTGCAAATTCAGCTAATGTACTTGGATTTTCCAACATTCGTCCGAAATTTCCGGCAAGATAACTTTTTGCTCCGTTCAATTCTTTTTCAGTAACAGGAGTTTCAATCATCTTCTTCATTTCATAATCAATTTGATATATAGCACTATCGGTAGCCGCTCCTTTTACTTGTCCGGCTCCACCACGCCCCGCAGATAAATAGAAACGGGAAACCAATTCATTGCTATTCAGATAGCTATATACTCCATAAGTGTAACTGTGTGTCTCTCTCAAATTCTGGAAAAGACGGCTACCCATTCCTTGTCCGAATACATGCATTAATACTTCAACAACCTCTTCATCAGAAGAACCCACCTTCAATTGAATAGGATATGTAATGTCGATTGCTGATTGTACAGAACTTGGTTTATCGATCATCGAAACTGTAGTCTCTTTCGGAGTCTGAGGAATAGTATATTTAGTTACAGGAACATTCTTCTTCGCCCACTTTCCGAAATATTTTTCCGCATTGGCCTTAGCTTCACTTTCGGAAATATCACCGATAATAACTAAGCGGGCTACATTCGGTGCGAAATAAGTATTGTAGTATTTTTCCAAATCAGCAACTTTAATATTATCATAGCTGGCTTCTGTTTCCAGTTCTCCGTTAGGAAATCCTTTTCCATAGGCCAAAGCCGAAGCCAAACGATTATTCATGCTGCTGATATCATCTCCGATAGAAGATAAAGCTGTTTTTTGTTTTTTTACATTCAAATCCAGTTCACTTTCATTGAAAACCGGCTCCAAAAGAATTTCTGAGAAAATAGTAAGCATTTGATCTTCATATTTTTTCAAACAGCTGGCATACCCTCCACGGCTGTACGATGAAATTCTAGCCCCGATAAGGTCTATACTTTTGTTAAGCTCTTCTTTTGTCTGTTTTTTAGTCGCAGTTCCTATTACTGAAGTAAAAATATCGGACAAACCTGCTTTATCTCCTTCTAACTCAGGTTTAATGTCCAGAGACAATGAATAACGAACGATCGGCACAGTATTGTCTTCTACTACGAAAACCTTCAAACCATTAGGCAGAGTGAAGATTTTAGCATCTTTAATCTGGATTTCTTTGGCTGGTGCTGCTGACGGGCGGATACTACGATCAATCTCTTGTGCATTCAGTACTATTGCACAAAGCAGAAAGATGAATATATTTAAAATCTTTTTCATATTTTTCAATTTATTCTGTTTTACTTACTTATTTCTTTTCTGATTCAGGAAGATAGTACAAAACCACACGATTATTTTTTGCAAAATATTTTTTAGCAACATTCATCAAATCCTCACGTGTAATATTACTATAAAAGTCCAGTTCACGATTGATTCTTCCGGCATCTTTAAAATAGGTATAGTTATTTGCCAGGTATTCAGCAACTTTTCTTATACTATTCAAATCGGAAGCAATGCTGTATTCTTTAGCTGCCATAGCCATTTGGAACTCATCTTCAGCAACCAGTTCGTTTTGAACTTTTTCAATCTCAATATTGAAAGCTTCTTCTAGTTTCTCCGGAGTCACTCCGCCATTTACAATACCAATTACGTATGTCAATCCCGGATCTTCCTGTGCGTAAGGATATACCACTGCCTGTAATGCGACTCCTTTATCAGTAATATTCGTTTTCATACGGGAACTGGCTCCTCCTGATAAAATCTGGGAAAGAATTTCAAGAGCATGAGCATCTTTTGTTCCCATAGCCGGTGCATGATAACCCATAAATACTCCAGGCAACTGGATCTTATCATAAACAATATCACGAATTTCCGCTGTTTGAGCCGGTTCCATGTCTTTTTGCGGACGATTGAAAGATTTTGTTCCTTTAGGGATTCCCGCGAAATATTTATTAATCCATTCTTTTGTTTGTTTTTCATCAAAATCTCCGGAAATAACCATTACCGCATTATTCGGAACATAATATGTCTTGTAGAAATTATAAATATCTTCATCAGTAGCATTACGGATATGCTCCGGATAACCAAGAACCGACCACCTGTAGGGGTGGACTGTAAATGCTTTTTCTCCCAGTTTCTCTGTAGCAAGACCATACGGTTGACTTTCCATTGTTTGTTTACGTTCTTCAATTACAACTCCTTTTTGAGTAGCGATGCCAATAGAATCAATCTTCGCATGTAACATACGTTCAGATTCCATCCATAAAGCTAATTCCAGTTGATTAGAAGGCATCAGTTCAAAATAATAGGTACGATCCGGAGAAGTATTGGCATTCAATGCCCCACCATTTTCTTCTACAATTTTCATATACTCTCCACGACCAATATTTTGAGAACCTTCAAACATCAAATGTTCAAAAAAATGGGCAAAACCGGTTTTGTCCGGAGTTTCATTCTTGGTTCCCACATGATACATAATAGAAACAACCACGTTGGGAGTAGATGCATCTTTATGCAGAATCACATGTAACCCATTGCTCAGATCATATTCGGAAAACTCGATGTTCACCTTTTGATCATCTTTTTCTTTAGCATTGACCGTAAAACTGCACCAGACAGCAATAGCCAACAATACGACTAACTTTTTCATATTTATATTATTATTTATAAAAATTTACCACAAAAGTAACTCTTTATTTTTAACTATTTGGAGAACAGATTTTTTTTTTAATTGTTAACATATTAACTAATGGTGTTAATCAATCGAATATTTCGTTATTTGATAAAGAAATCGTAACTTTGTACTGTTTTTAGGCAAAAAATGATTAGTTATTATGGCAGAAATTAAATGTGTAGGCATCCTTACTTCCGGAGGAGATGCTCCCGGAATGAATGCTGCGATTCGTGCGGTGACCCGCAGTGCAATATATAATGGTTTCGAGGTGAAAGGTATCTACAGAGGATACCGTGGACTTATCACCGGAGAAATCATACAGTTCAAGACGAACAATGTAAGTAATATCATTCAACAAGGAGGCACTATTCTGAAAACAGCCCGTTGTCAAGAATTTATTACACAGGAGGGTCGTAAAACAGCTCACGAAACTTTACAGAAAGAAGGGATCGATGCTTTGGTTGTTATCGGTGGTGATGGTTCTCTTACCGGAGCCCGTATTTTTGCCCAGGAGTATAACTTCCCGATTGTCGGACTTCCCGGAACAATTGATAATGACCTGGCCGGTACAGATACGACCATTGGTTATGATACTGCGTTAAATACTATCATGGAGGCTGTTGACAAAATCCGGGATACAGCATCTTCACACGAACGTTTGTTTTTTATTGAGGTAATGGGTCGTGATGCCGGTTTTCTTGCTTTGAACGGAGCTATTGCCGCCGGAGCAGAAGCTGCTATCATTCCTGAAATTTCGACTGAAGTCGACCAACTGGGAGAATTGATTAACAATGGTTTCCGGAAATCCAAGAACAGTTCTATTGTATTAGTTGCCGAAAGTGAACTTACCGGTGGCGCTATGGGAATGGCTGAACGAGTCAAAAAAGAGTATCCTCAATACGACGTACGTGTCACTATCCTAGGGCATATCCAGAGAGGTGGCTCTCCGACTGCTTCAGACCGTATTCTGGCCAGTCGCATGGGTGCGGCAGCTATCGATGCATTACTGGATGATCAACGCAACGTTATGATCGGAATACAAGACGATAAGATAGTGTACATTCCTTTTGCAAAGGCAATTAAGAAAGACAAACCTATTAATAGGGATTTGTTGAATACACTGAAGATATTGTCTATTTAAGAAGATCCAATAACATTTTCATTCCGGCATTAGCGGAAGACAAGATATTTTCTTCACGGTTACCTGAGAATTGAAATTTCCTGGTGACCGTTTTTTCTTTGTATGAAACGGCAATCCAGACTGTTCCAACAGGTTTTTCTGGAGTTCCACCATCAGGACCGGCAATCCCGGAAGTTGCTATCGCACAATCCGTTTTAAGAACACGCTGAGCCCCGGTAGACATTTGTATTACAACAGGCTCACTTACCGCACCGTATGAATCCAGATCGGCTGATGAGACTCCCAACACTAAATGTTTGACGTCGTTAGAGTAAGAAACAATTCCTCCGTTAAAATAAGCGGAACTGCCAGGTATAGAGGTAATCAGACTGGCAATTTTTCCACCGGTACAGCTTTCTGCCGTACCGATGGTCAATCCTTTTTCCAGGAGTTTTTGAGCGAGTTCAATTTCCGGTTTCATATTTTCTCCGCAACAGCTCTGGCCAATGCGATACATCCATCGATTGTGGCCTCTGTCGGGGCTTGTTTCATTTCGACAGGTTCTCCAACCACTTCAAATCCGGATGATTCGGCAAATGCAGCAAGACGTTTTACGGCTGCTCCGGCCCAGGTGTACGAACCGAAATATGCAAACACCCGGTTTTTCATATCACGTCCCTGTATCTTTGAAATCAAAGCTTCCACCTGAGGAAACAATTCATTATTGTATGTCGGTGAACCGATTATCAATGCTTTATATTTGAAAATATCACGGATAACATACGATAAATCACGTTTGGAGACATTATGTAATATAATATCTTTTACTCCTAAAGCAGCTAGTTCGGCTGCAATAGCTTCCGCCATCAGTTCTGTATGGCCATACATGCTCCCATAAGCAATTACGACACCTTTATCTCCTTCGTAACTACTCAATTTGTCGTACAGAGCCACTACTTTCTGAATGTTTTCTTTTACCGTCCAAACCGGCCCATGGGTAGAACAAATGATATTCAGTTCCAGATCTCCCAACTTAGCCAGAGCTTTTTGTACGGGATTACCGTATTTCCCTACAATATTGGAATAATAACGGATCATTTCATCCCAATATTTATCGGGATTCAATTGAGTATCCACGACCCCACCATCGAGAGTTCCGAATGTACCGAAAGCATCTCCTGAAAAGACAATGCCGTTAGTCGTCTCGTAAGTCATCATGGTTTCGGGCCAGTGTACCATCGGAGTCAGATAAAACTTCAGGTTGTGTGCGCCCACGGAAAGTTCATCTCCATCTTTGATTGCAGTAACACCCTCTTCAATACCATAATACCCCTTCACCATATCCAGGGTACGTGCATTTCCAATGATCTGAACGTCAGGATATTGTTTTCTCAATAAACCTAATGATCCTGAATGATCGGGTTCCATATGGTTGATCACTAAATAATCAAGTTTCTTTCCATCCAGAGCTTTCTCGAGCTTTTGCAGAAATGCATCCGAATAGCAGATATCTACGGTATCGAAAAGTACACATTTTTCGTCCCTTAACAAATATGAATTATATGAGACGCCTTTAGGAAGTGGCCAATGGCCTTCGAACAATTCTTTCGTCCGGTCATTTACCCCTACATAAAAGAGGTCTTTCTTTATTTCAATTGGTTTTAACATGTTGTTGAAGTTTATTTTTAATTGCTCTATAAACTAACCATACTCCGGCTATAACAAACGGAATACTTAATAATTGCCCCATATTCAGTCCTATACTAGCTACCAGATCCAGTTCAAATGCTTCTTGTACTTCTTTGAAATATTCGATAATAAAACGGGAAAGGAAAATCCCTATCAGGAAAACCCCAAAGATAAGACCTTTGCTATTTTGGGCATCTTTTTTCCAATATAGCCACATACAGATACACGCAGTGATAATGTAACAAAATGCTTCGTAAAGCTGAGTCGGATGTGATGGCATAGAGAAAATCGGAGGAGCGCCTTTTTCCCAACGGTTAATATTGGTAATAAACCGGAAAGCCCATGGTACACTAGTCTCATGTCCATAAACTTCGTGATTTATCAGGTTTCCCAAACGGATAAATGCTGCTGTAAACCCGACAGGAACGACAAGGCGATCCAGAGTCCAGAACATATTCTTTTTGGTCACGAATTTGGAATACAACCAAATGGCAATGAGAATACCAATAGTACCTCCATGACTTGCCAGTCCGCCATCTCTGATCCTTAATATTTCAATCGGGTGAGCCAGATAATAATCCGGATCATAGAATAAACAATGTCCTAACCTGGCACCAACCGTAGTCGCTACAATAACATAAAAGAATAGTTTATCGAACCAGGCTTCATTAAGTTCTTCATGTTTCCACATTTTGTAGACAATGAAACTGCCCAATGCGAAACCCAATGTGAAAGCAATACCATACCATCTGATTTCTCCCAGGAACGGAATGGTGAACGCTACCGGATCGACGGTCCAGGTAATGAATGATAACATATCAGACTAATTTTTTGATCAGCTCTTCTTTATCCCCGTAAAGCATATCGATCACAGGTAATTCGATCATGGTATATGCTCCAGGGCGTTGTTTGAAGCTTGCCCGGGCAACAGAAACGAGTACCTGAGCCGTAAGCGCAGGATTATTGATACGCATGTTGAAATCTAATAATTGATTTTGCGTTTTTCCGGAAACACCCTTACGCACAAGATTTACACCATGTCCCATATCGATCAGGTCATCGACACAATCAACCTGCGTTACATGAGTATCATCGTGAGCAAAGTAGTCGTCAGCTTTGATTGCCGCTGAAACTTTCCGGAAATCATATCCGTCTTTTACTTCAATATAAACCATCCTGCGATGAACTCCTGTTCCTGTAGGAATAGTCATAGACAGAGCCGCTTTCACTCCCTCGATGGCTTTAACGGCAACTGTATGTCCCATACTCATCCCCGGTCCGAAATTGGTATAAGTGATTCCTTTGGGTACCATAGCTAGCATCAAAGCGCGTACTACAGAATCGCTTCCCGGATCCCATCCGGCAGAAATTACGGCCACCGAATTAGATGCTTTTGCTACTTTATCCAACTCACGACGTAGATTCACAATTCCACCATGAATATCGTAACTGTCGACGGTATTGATACCCATTGCCAGAATTTTCTTTGCATGTTCTTCCACACTGCGTGTTGGGGTACACAATACGGCGACATCCACATCCTGCAGTTTGGAAATATCATCTACTACATTTATATGTGCAATTTCAGCCGGTTTTTCAGAAGGATTACGTCTGATAATTCCTACTAACTCAAAATCCGGAGCTGCTTCTATAGCTTCCATAACGTACTTGCCAATGTTTCCATAACCAACAATGGCTGCTTTTATCTTTTTCACCTTGATTAATGTTTTGAAATTATTAAGATGCAAAGTTAGTTTTTTTTAGAGAAAATAAAAACAGAAGTATTAACAAGTACCTCTCACATGTAGGAAAAAGCAGAAATTCGCATAAAAATAAAAGTTGTACGTTCAACATATATGCCATTTTTTCATCTAAAATGTTAATTTTTGTTAATTGATTGAAGTTTTCAATAAAAAACATATAAATAATTAAAATTGTTATATATTTGTGTAAGCTACATATAAAATTACACACAACGATATAAACACATAACCAACCTACTCTACACATATACCTAATGATTGACAAAGTAAAGCTAATTTAATGTATTGATGCTATTTTATGGTAGCATAAAGTCTTTTATATCATTTTAGTATTAATTATAAATTAAATGGGTATGAGAAAACAATTACATTTAATCCGGTTTATGATTTTGTCGTTCGCTGTGGTATGGTGTATACCATCATGGGCACAAATCAGCGAAGGGGGAATTCCTCCCAGTTTTGGGTTGCCCATATTGAGGCAATCAGCACAACCGTATCAAACTGCTATTAAGTTCAATGTTAATGAATTGAAAGCAGAAGACGCTAAAAATGAAGCGG
Source organism: Bacteroidales bacterium (assembly GCA_031556375.1). Taxonomy (GTDB): domain Bacteria; phylum Bacteroidota; class Bacteroidia; order Bacteroidales; family Azobacteroidaceae; genus BNXB01. The sequence goes on from JAVBTA010000003.1 coordinate 118,662, forward strand.
AAGGAGCACCAATTCGTACGGCAATTATTATTCCATCTGATTTAAGTATTGAAAAAGACGGCAGATGGACTGATCTGGCTGACGGTCGACGTATTTGGCAATTGGAGATTAGTGCTCCTGATGCTATAGCTCTTTTACTTTATTATGATGAATTTTATATTCCTAAAGGAGGTAAGCTATTCATATACAATAAAGAAAAGAATCATATTCTTGGAGCCTATACAGAAAAGACCAATATAAAAGGCGGAAAATTTGCCACAGAGTTTGTAGCCGGCGATAAGTTAGTCTTAGAGTACGTTTCTCCTTCAGAAACATTAACAATGACCGATGAGTCCGGAAAGACCTTACCGGTAATAGCTAAAGGTAATCCCCGCATCAAGATCTCAGGTATAGCATACGGATATAATCATCTGGATGTTTATCATATAAAAAATGAAAGACCTCAATTAAGAGTGGGAGAATCCGGTAGTTGTATGATCAACATCAATTGTCCTGAAGGCGACAATTGGCAGCTACAAAAAAGAGGAGTAGCAAAAAGCGTAACTCCAATCGGATCTGGAGCTTATCTTTGTTCCGGAACAATTCTTAACAATACCGTCCAGGATTTTGATCCTCTTTTCTTAACTGCAAGTCATTGCTTTTATACCAGCGATGCCACTGCCAAGTGTACGGATTTTTCTCAGGTCATTTATTATTTCAATTATGAAAGCTTTAATTGTATGACGACTTATCCGGATCAAACACGCACAATGGTAGGGGCCGAGCTATTGGTGGAGCTACCGACTATAGGTGGTATAGCCGGAACAGGAGGTACCGACGGTGGATTATTACGATTACTGAATCCAATCCCTCCGGATTATAACGTTTTTTATAATGGTTGGGATAACCGGAACATTGCTCCTACAAGCGGAGTAGGAATCCACCACCCTGCAGGAGATATAAAGAAAATATCAACATATACGACTACTGCAGGACAAACAACATGGACAGGAGGCCCCTCGAACCAGTGGTGGAATGTGACATGGGCTAGTACTGTAAGTGGAAAAAGTTTAACTGAAGGTGGTTCATCAGGCTCTCCATTGTTTAACCAAAATAAAAGGGTTGTTGGTTGTCTGACAGGAGGGCCTTCACAACAGGGTGTGCCTAAATGTGAACAACCGGTATCCACGCATGTAGCCTATTACGGAAAGTTATCCTACCATTGGGACGGAGATAATACAGGCTCTGGAATTGTCGACCAAACAAAAAAAATGAAAGATTATCTTGATCCGAATAACTCAGGGGCAAATTTTATAGATGGAAAATACAACTCTTCGGCTTCGACAAATGCAATTTTTGAAGTAGATAAAAGTGATATAATTGTGTTTGAATCTGTAAATTTCAGAGATGGATCTTCTGGTGCAAATACATGGGAGTGGACATTTGAAGGAGGGACACCAAGTACTTTTAATGGAAAACAACCTCCTGTTATTACATACAATGCTCCGAGTCCCACCGGAGGATTTACAGCTAAGTTGGTTGTCAATAAGGGAACTGCAAATGAAAGTAGTATGGAAGTGAAAATCCAGGTAAAAGAATTAGGAGATAACCCACAGACTCCCGTTGCACGTTTCTCTCTTGAAGAAATCCTAACCTTATCTGAAGGATTTGACACATCAATACCTCCTACAGGCTGGAATCTCGATAAACCAGGAGCAAGCACCAATCAATTCATATTGGCAAACATGACTAATGCTGCATTAAACTTTAATACGATCGATCCTAATAGTCAATATTCGGCTCTTGTCCAACATGATGATACTGAGGTTGTAGATACATGGTTGAAATCACCGGCATATACATTCTCTGACCCAAATACATGGCTTGAATTTTATGGATTCTATGCTACTGCATATATAGATAATGACAAGTTTTTATCCGTATCGGTTTCTACTGATGGAGGAAATAACTGGACTGAAATCTGGACAAACGCAGATTTAAGCGGCGACGGTGATTTATCATGGCACAAACATAAAGTGGACCTGTCAACTTATGTTGGTCAAAGTATTAGATTAGGATTTAGATATTATGGACAAGGAGGATACTTTGGCGGATTCGACGGTATAAAAATAGTCACTCCTTCTGACCCAGCCCAGGCAAAAACAATCAATGTAGGTGACTACATTACTCCTGTCGAGTGGAGTTCAGGCCCCCCGATTCTTTATGAATGGACATTTGAAGGAGGAACACCAGCAACATCAACAGAACAAAATCCGGGTACTATTCGATATCTGCAACCGGGTACATTCGACATCACACTAAAAGTGAAAAATTATAGGGGTGAAGATATACATACCTTTACTGATGCAGTAACTGTAATTCTGCATACACCTGAAACTGATTTTATAAGTCAGGGATATAACCGTACCGATTTTGCCCGCGCAATTCCGGTAAATGTCCCGGTAAAGTTTACCGATCTGTCGAAAAACTATCCTGATCAATGGAACTGGACTTTTACAGGAGGTACACCTACTACTTCCACAACACAAAATCCAATCGTAACCTACTCAACTGAAGGCATCAGCAATGTTAGTCTTACTGCGAAAAATATTACAGGAGAAAACACTGCAACAAAAAATAGTTATATACATGCAGGTTATTTAACCCACGATATTTGGAATATAAGTCAGGGGGAGACAACAACCAACACATGGAGGGCTACAGCTACAAACTATATTACCGGATCAAATGCAGGTACAATTGTTCCATATAGCGAGTTCGCCGAATTATTCGACGCACCCTTAGCATCCGGAGTGTTACGCAAAATTCAGATTTCTTTCTGGACAGGAGCAGCTACTAATGCAGGAAACCTGACTCTTAAGTTATACAATGTCGGAGCTGATGGTTTTCCTTCAACTACTTTCCACTCACAAACATTTCCTATTTCAGGTATCAACACATCAGGATATACCACTATAACTCTTTCAAAAGAAGTTTCTATCAATGATAAGTTCTATGTTGCGATAGCTGGATTTGCCGCCACTACCAGCCAATTGGTAGCAGTTAGGGCCTCCAGCTTAAGGGCGCCTGAAGACAATCGGGTTTGTTTCTATAGTTTATATCATGATGTTATATTAAATCGCCCCTGGATTAGTACAGCCAGTCAGTACAACGTAGGATTATCTATGAATATCGTTCCGGAATTTACCTACACTTACTATGAACTTAGTGGCGATAAAGAAGTATACCGTAAGAATATAGACAACACTATCGGAACAGCATCTGTAAGTACTAATGCAAGCTGGACGGCAACCACTAATGCAAGCTGGATTACGATCAGCAATGGTTCAGGCACCGGTAACGGCACTTTTACTTACACAGTCAGTCAAAACGATGGAATGCTAAGAGATGGTGTCATAACTATTTCGTGCATGGGAAATCAAGAAACAATCCTTGTTGTACAGGCCGGACCAAACCCAATAAATCTTACGGCAACTCTTACAACTGAATCCGCAGTCGGTTTATCATGGGATGCTCCGGCTATCAAAGATATCTACGACAATATCGAAGGACATACAAGTTTTACCCTTGATTCTCCGGGTAGTGCAGGTTGGTCGTATATCGACGCCGATGGTGGTACTCCCGTAGCCATTTCATATGATGGAGAAACGTTTCCGAATGTCAACATTCCAAGTTCATTCATGGTATACACGCCTGGAGAAACAACGCCTCCGATTACAGATGCACTGTTTGCACCTCATAGCGGTAACAAGTTCCTCGCATGTCCAAAGAATATTGCCAATACAGGAGCAAATAACGACTGGATAATAAGTCCGGAATTAGGTTTTGACAGGAATTTCAAATTTGTATTCTGGGCCAAATCCATTCATCCAAGTTATGCCGAACATATCCGTGTTGCATACTCAACCGCAGGAAAAACGGTCAGTGATTTTACGAATGTTGTTACATCCGGAAGTTATGTAAGTGTTCCTAGTGCATGGACTAAATATGAATTTACAATACCGGCAAATGCCAAATATGTTGCATTGAATTGTGTATCAAACTATGCATTTATGCTTATGGTAGATGATATTTATATCGGTATTGGGGATGCTCCGGCAGGTATTTATCCAGAGATGGCAATTACCAGCGGATTATTGAAATTTATGGTTGACGGAAAAATTGAGATAGTTCAACCCGAATTTAACGCACTATTAAATAAAATGAAGGAAGCTGTTGTACGACAAGAGATCCCTGCGACTCTTACAAATGAGACAACAGGTGAAATCATTCAATTAAATACTGAAAAAATTTCGGGTAATGCTGCTCCTATAAGCCAAGGAGGAGCATTGATGATTACGCAACAAAATTCGTTTATTGGTATTCAAACCAATACAGGTATAAAATACAATATTTACCGTGATGGAAGCTTAATTGCCAACGGATTGTCAACAACTAACTATACAGACTTATATACACCAGGTGGAAATGTGTGTTATACTGTAACTGCTGTATATAATGACGACAGCAGACTGGAAACAACAGAATCCAACGAAGTATGCCTGGCGGCTCCTTCCGCAATGATAGTCCAGGCTTTAGATGCAAGCAGACAACGATTCACGGACAATCCGACTTTCAATTTCACGATTACCGGTAATTTGATGGGATTACATACGATTGACGAAGTCAGAACTTGGGTTACAGCAAGCACTACTGCCAATTATTATTCACCGGTAGGTGCTTATCCGATTATCCCTTCCGTAAATAATCCGCAACCTCAATATGTATTCCGGTTTATTAATGGAATATTGACTATTACAGCTCCTCCTATTCCTGTAATCCTGGAACAACCTAAGGATGCCGTATTATGTGAAGGAAGCAACTATACATTATCGGTAAAAACGCAGGGAGAAGAGCTGAATTACCAATGGTATAAGGGCAATAGCAAGATTATGGGTGTTAATTCCTCCAGTCTGGAATTGAAAAACATAACCAGGAATGATTACGATACTTACTATGTCGTAGTAAGCAATGAGAGAGGAACTACATATAGCGAAAAGGCAAGGATATATGTTGTCGAACCTCTGGGTAGTATTTCTTACAAGGAATTTCCGGATGTTGCTGTCACAGGTTCTACTTACTCATTGAAATTGAATGGTTATTCCAACGTTACCAAATACACATGGAGTTTCAGCAAAGACAATGTTGTCAGCTTTGAACCTGAATCAGGCGCAAGGAATGAAACAAAAATAACATTCAGCGCTACAGCAATCGGAGTTGGAACAATAAAAGTAGACCTGGAACATACTTGCGGTACTTATTCTCATAGTAGAGATGTAAATGTTAAATATCCGACCGGAATTGATGATGTAAACAATTCTATTGTAAAAATTTATCCTAATCCGGTAAGTAACATTCTGAATATATCTTACAATCAACAGCCGATCAAATCTGTAATTGTAAATGATATCAGCGGACGAACTATTGAGCGTTATGATAATGTTGGATCCTACCAATTAGCTATCCAGGCTTCAAAATGGACAAAAGGTACTTATATTATCATTATTGAGACAAATACTGGAAGAACCGTTCAAAAAGTTATCAAAAAATAGCATTTTGCAAGTAAACCCTCTAAATTAAAGCGGTGATTCTGAAAAGTTTCACCGCTTTTCATTTTTATTTAATGTTTTTTATATCAAAAGGTTATTTTTCGCGATATTTTTTTTTGTGAATTATTATTGTAAATCATTTTTAATCCGTAGCTTTGTACCAAAATTTAAGCACACCAAATTAACATTTATGAAAATAAAAACCATTGTTACCGGAGTTATCGGAGCCGATGTACATGCTGTTGGTAACAAAATTTTAGCTTATGCCCTGGAAGATGCCGGTTTTAATGTTGTGAATCTGGGAGTTATGGTTTCCCAGGAAGAGTTTATCAACGCCGTTCTGGAAACAAATGCCAGTGCAATTGTGGTCTCCTCTCTTTACGGACACGGGGAAATCGATTGTAATGGACTGCGTGATAAATGCAATGAAGCCGGTTTAAAAGATATAGTACTTCTTGTCGGAGGAAATCTGGTAGTTGGGAAACAAGACTTCGCAGATGTTGAAAAGCGTTTTACAGCTATGGGATTCACCAAAGCATACCCTCCGGGAACCTCATTAGAAACAACAATTGAAGACCTGAATAAATTTCTAAGTTAACAAATCCGTTATGATTTACTTAACGGCCGATTTTGGAAGCACCTATACGAAATTGACAGCCATTGATGCCAAAGAATCCTGTATTCTGGCGACTTCCAATGCTTTCACCACCATTGAAACAAATATCATGGCCGGGTTTCATACTGCTTTATCAAAACTGGAAGAAAAATTTGGGAAACTACACTATGACAAAATTCTTTGTTGTAGCAGTGCAGGCGGGGGGCTGAAAATGGTAGCTCTCGGACTGGTGCCCGAACTCACAGCCAAAGCTGCTAAACTGGCAGCATCCAGTGCCGGAGCAAAAGTCGTTAAGACCTATTCTTTTGAAATATCACAATCTGAACAAAATGAGATTTATGAGATAAACCCGGACGTAGTACTCTTGTGCGGAGGTACCGACGGAGGAAATAAAGAGGTAATCATAGCCAATGCCCAAAGATTATCTGCCATAGATCGTAATTTTTCAATCATTGTTGCCGGAAATAAAAGCGCATCATACGAATTGGACGATATCCTGAAAGCTTCAGGAAAAGATTATGTAATCACAGACAATGTCATGCCTGTATTCAACAGCCTGAATATTGAACCGGCCAAACAATGTATACGTGAAGTATTTATCCGCAAAATTATAGATGCCAAAGGTCTCTCAGAAGTACAACAAATGGCTTCATCGGAGATCATCCCTACTCCACTGGCTGTAATGAATGCCTGCGAACTACTCAGTAAAGGTACGAAAAACAATGAGGGTATCGGAGAATTAATGGCTATCGATCTCGGAGGAGCAACTACCGATGTTTATTCCATGGCTGCCGGAAAACCAATGGCAGAAAACGTACTTATCAAAGGACTGCCGGAACCTTTCAGTAAACGTACCGTAGAAGGTGATCTGGGAATGCGATATAGTCTATCTTCCCTTGCTGAAGAACTCGACCTGGAAAATCTTGAGAAAGAAATCGGAGCAGAACCTCAGGAAATCAATCGCTGGGTTGAACGCTGCGTCTCCGATCCATCCATCATTGCCCATCTCGAAAGTAAAGAATTAAAGATAGAGGAAGTATTGGCTAAAAGTGCTATCGAACTGGCTGTTGAAAGACATTGTGGAATCATGGAAAGCGCTTATTCTCCGATGGGAATCATTTTTTCCATTACAGGAAAAGACCTGACAGAAATACCGTATATAATTGGTATTGGCGGAATCCTGGTTAACAATCCACATCCGGAAAAATTACTTGAAGGTGCCAGGTTCAGTTTAGCAAAAAGCAACTCTATGAGACCGAAAAATCCGAAGTTCTTACTGGACAAAGAATATATTTTCGCCTCTATGGGATTACTCAGCTCTATAGATCCGGATTTGGCACTCTGTTTAATGAAAAAAGAAATAAATATACAATGATAATATAATCAGAAGATTAACAGTAATATGGAAATTAAGAACAAAAAATTATCGATGGATGATTTCCTTGCGGAACGCAAAGAAGTTCTTGAACAATGGCCCACCGGTAAGGATGTAAATCTAGAAGAAGCCATTAAATACCAGAAGGAAATACCTGCGGAAAAACGCTTTGGCGACAAGTTAGCCCACGCAAAAGAATACGGGCTGACCCTCATTCAACCCCGTGCAGGTGTTGCTCTTTATGATGAACACATCAAGTTACTCCAATACCTTGAAACAGAAGGAGAAGCTGATCTTTTACCTACCACTATCGACAGTTATACCCGTCTCAACCGGTATAATGAAGCTCAAGTCGGTATTGAAAAGAGTAAGGAAAGCGGACGATCTATGCTCAATGGGTTTCCGGCCGTTAACTACGGTGTGGGAATTTGCCGTACAGTTACATCTTCTCTCAAAAGTCCGGTACAAGTGCGTCACGGGACTCCGGATGCGCGTTTGCTGACTGAAATCACTATTGCGGGAGGATTTACTTCATACGAAGGGGGAGGTATTTCGTATAATATTCCCTATTCGAAGAATCATTCTCTTGAAAAAACAATTGCTCATTGGCAATATGCCGACCGTTTGATCGGTTATTATGAAGAAAATGGAGTTTCTATCAATAGAGAGCCATTCGGACCGTTGACAGGGACACTTGTTCCTCCTTGTATTTCCAACTCAGTGGCTATAATAGAAGCAATACTAGCTGCAACACAAGGGGTTAAAGACGTTACTGTAGGTTACGGCCAATGCGGGAACCTGATCCAGGATGTCGCTGCGATTCGTTCTCTGGAACGTGAAACCCGCAGATATCTGGATCAATTCGGTTTTCACGATGTACGTGTAACCACTGTATTCCACCAATGGATGGGAGGATTTCCACAAGACGAATCCAAATCATTCGCAGTAATCTCCTGGGGTGCAGCAGCCGCTGTTCTGGCAAAAGCAACCAAAGTGATCGTAAAAACGCCACATGAAGCAATGGGGGTCCCTACGAAAGAAGCAAACGCAGAAGGATTGAGAGCTTCCAAACAGTTGGCATCTATGTTGCAAGTGCAGAGTTTTGTCGATATACCTGCAGTTGTGGCTGAAGCTAGTATTATCAATCAGGAAGTTGAAAGCATCATTAATAAGGTAATCGAATTAGGAAAAGGAGACATCGCAATCGGTACTGTTGCTGCGTTTGAAGCTGGTGTTATAGATATTCCCTTTGCACCTAGCAAATATAACGCTGGAAAAATTATGCCTGCCCGTGACAACTCCGGAGCCGTACGTTTCCTGGATTCCGGGAATATTCCATTAACAAACGATCTAAAAGCATTCCATCGTGGAAAACTGGAAGAACGTGCTAAATATGAAAACCGTCCGGTAAGTTTCCAAATGGTAATCGACGACGTATATGCCATCGGAAAAGGATTTTTGGTAGGACGTCCACATGGAGTAAAATAATAAAAAAAATTATATGAAAATTATAGATGTTGTTTGTGCCCAAGGCAAAACAGGTTTTTTCTTTGATGATCAGAAAGCCATTAAAGCGGGAGCTAATCACGATGGAGCCTTCTACGAAGGCCAACCTATGACAGAAGGTTTTACTTCAGTAAGACAATCCGGAGAATCCATTTCCGTATTATTTATCCTTGAAAACGGAATCGTTGCACATGGTGACTGTGCTGCAGTGCAATATTCCGGAGCAGGCGGACGCGACCCATTGTTCCTTGCTAAAGATTTTATTCCGGTAATCGAAAACGAAATAGCTCCTTTATATAAAGGAACGGAAATCACTACATTCCGTGAAATGGCTGATTTAATTGACAAAAAAATCAATTCAACAACAGGCAAAGCATATCACACTGCAATCCGTTACGGAGTTACCCAGGCTTGCCTCGATGCAGTAGCTAAAAGCAAATCCAAATTGATGGCTCAGATTATTGCCGAAGAATATGGAACATGTATTTCAAATGCCATTATTCCTATTTTTTCTCAATCAGGAGACGACCGTTATTTGAATGCCGATAAAATGATCATGAAAGGCGCAGATGTCCTTCCTCATGCCCTTTTCAACCATGTTGAAGAAAAAACAGGATTAAAAGGAGAAAAAATACAGGCATATATAGAATGGTTGCGTGACCGTATTTTGAAATTCAAACCATATGCAGGATACAATCCTGTCATTCATATTGACGTTTATGGCACGTTAGGGCCGGTTTTCAATAATGATTTTGAGAAAATAGCCGATTATATAGGAGATCTGGCAAACCGGGCTAAACCGTTCCATTTACGTGTTGAAGGACCTGTCGATATGGGAGAAAAAGATGCTCAGATCGATGGTTTACGTAAGATCCGCGAATTCATGGAGAAAAAGGGAATTACCGCAGAAATCGTAGCTGATGAATGGTGTAATACTTTCGAAGATATCCGGGATTTTACGACACATAAAGCCGGTCACATGGCACAGATTAAAACTCCCGATCTTGGAGGTATCAATAATTCTATAGAAGCTGTACTTTACTGTAAAGCAAACGGTATGGGCGCCTATTTAGGAGGTACCTGTAATGAAACCAACCGTTCTGCCGAAGTTTGTGCCCATATCGCAATGGCAACCTCCCCTGTACAATATCTGGCAAAACCGGGTATGGGTGTGGATGAAGGTTATATGATCGTTTTCAATGAAATGCAACGTATATTAGCGTTAAAAAATAAACTATAAACATGGACGAAATAAGAGTACTTTCCGCTACAGCGATCCTGGGATATGGTTTCCCTATGGAATCGTTTGTCGAAGGAATGAAACGCAAACCCCACGTAATTGCAGTAGACGCCGGGTCGACTGATCCTGGGCCTTATTATCTTGGTGCAGGAAAATCATTTACCGATTATAATTCCGTAAAACGTGACCTCGAAATCATGATTCCAGCGGCCCTGGAAGCCAATATTCCGGTAATGATCGGTTCTGCCGGTGGCTCCGGAGGTAGACCTCACGTTGAATTTAACCTGCAAATTATCAGAGAAATAGCCAAAGAAAAAAATCTTTCTTTCAAACTGGCCGTTATCGAAGCTGAACTTGACAAAGAGCTGGTTAGAGGTAAATTAAAAAAAGGTGAAATTTCTCCTTTATATCCGGCACCGGAACTTACCGAAGATGAGCTGGATAAGACTGTCCGTATCGTTGCTCAAATGGGAGAAGAACCATTCATCAAAGCTTTGGATGAAAAAGCAGATGTAATTTTGGCAGGACGTGCTTATGATCCTTGCGTATTCTCAGCTCTGGCTATTAAACACGGTTTTGATCGCGGATTGGCCATCCATATGGGAAAAATCCTCGAATGTGCTTCTATTGCTGCTGTTCCGGGAAGCGGAAGCGACTGTATGTTCGGTTACTTGCACAAAGAAGACTTCGTTCTCGAGCCACTCTCTCCTATCCGTAAATGTACAACATTATCTGTTGCAGCTCATACGCTTTACGAAAAGAGTAATCCGTATATCCTGCCCGGACCTGGTGGCGCTATCAATTTGCATCAATCCAAGTTTGAGCAGATTTCAGACAATATGGTAAAAGTTTCCGGAAGCCGTTTCGAACCGACAGAAGATTACTTTGTCAAGTTAGAAGGTGTCAAGAAGGTAGGATGCCGAACAATCTCTATTGCGGCAACTAAAGATCCGGTAATGATTGAAAAAATCGAAACCATCGTCCAAAGCGTAAAAGATCGTGTACGCAACAATTTCGAAGCTTATGGAATCAAAGATTTCTTTCTGGATTTCAAGATTTACGGTAAAAACGGTACAATGGGATTATTTCCCGGAATAGAGAATAAAGTGGCCCACGAATTGTGTATTGTTATCGAGGCCGTCGCTCCCACTCAGGATCAAGCAGATACAATTTGCGGATTTGCCCGTAGTACCATGTTGCACTTCGGATATGAAGGACGTATATCTACTGCCGGAAACCTCGCATTTCCATTTTCTCCATCGGATTGTAAAGTCGGTGAAATCTACGAATTCAGCATTTATCATTTGATGAAAGTAGAAGATCCTGCGGAACATTTTCCGATTACTTATATTAACTTTGTAGAAGGAAAATAAAACAGTAATATTATGGAATATAATTTAAGAGATGTTGCTTCTGTGATACGGAGTAAAAACTCAGGTCCGTATGAATTGACTTTCGATATTATTTTCAAGGATTTTGAAATGTATGAGAAAGCAAAAGCTGCTAAAATAATGCATGAAAAAGTTTTTGCAAGCTTGTATAATATCCCTGAGTCGAATATAATGAAACTGGTGTATTTTGACCCGGCAAAAGCCATTAAAATCACCATTGTTCGCCCGATTCCTTCAGGATCTCTCGGAGAAACGGATGTTTACGGAGCGCAACAACATGCACCTTTAATGGGTTTTACATTTAATTTATAATATACCGTTCCGATGCGTAATATCATACAGGAATATTCGGTTTTTTCGCAGTATTTTGCCCCAAGCGACAGAAATAGTTTGCTGTTTCTGGGCGAACAGATCTCGCAACGCCATATGTATTACGATGATAAACTGATCGGAATTGTCGGTGACGCCGGTTCCGGGAAATCTTCTTTGATCAAAGGTATGTTTCCCGGACTCGAGTTGTCAAATGATGATGACACTCTGAATCCACGCAAGATCATGCAGGTCAGGGATTTATTTGAAGATATCCATGATGCGACAACTTATCATATCGATACCCGTTTCCAAGTCGCTTTTACACAAATGCATGAAATCGTGATGTTTGTGAATCATGTATTAGAGAAAGGAAGACGGGTAGTTATCGAACATTTCGACATGCTTTATCCTGCCCTGGGTATCAATGCTGACCTGATTATCGGTATCGGAGAAGAGATTATCGTGACCCGTCCAAGTATGTTCGGCCCTTTACCTAAAAGCATTCACGAAATAGTAAGTAAATCGCTCCTTTACCGGAAAATGGCTCATACAGTGGAAGATATAACCATCATTATACTTATGGATGAGTTCGGCATTACCGATGATATGTTCTTTAATGCAGATATGCGGAACGGATTTGTACTTAAATTTTTCAAAGAGGTAGATATTGACATCGACCTGTTGTACAAAAGAGTCCGGGAAACATTAAATAAAAACCTGATAATCAACTATTACGATGAAAATAACATCCTGATCGGAGATCGTTTAGTTCCTTGTAAAGGTCCCAGAATACACATACGGAATACTTCAGAAGTAAAAGAATTCAGCTTCGTTAAAAAATTAGTAAAAGACTATAAAACAGACACTTATTGTCTAATAGGAAGTTTCGCCAACGATCCGGATATCGACATCAGCAATTGGAACACCCTCCATTTCCTAAAAAGAAGAGATATAGAGTTATAAGTGTTGGCTTACGCAAGACAAAAAACTTTAGTATTACTTTAACTTTAAACTTAAAATCCCGATATGCGAACTATACAATCAAAATATATAACAGATCTTGTAGAAAATCTCTGTATTAAAGCAAATTGTGAATTATCTGATGATATCTACAGTTTCTTTTGCTCCAGTTGCCAGAAAGAAAAATCTCCTTTAGGCCGGGAAATCCTCTCTACACTGATCGAAAATGCCGATATAGCCCGCCAGGGCAATGATCCCATCTGCCAGGATACCGGAATGACTGTTGTTTTCGTAACCATGGGACAGGATATACATGTTGAAGGTGGATTTATCGAAGATGCAATTAATGAGGGAGTTAGAAGAGGATATGAAAAAGGATATCTACGTAAATCGGTTGTTAGTGATCCTATCAACCGGGTAAATACTAAAGACAACACTCCTGCAGTTATTCATTACGAAATCGTTCCTGGGGATCAATTTCATATTACTGTAGCTCCCAAAGGTTTCGGAAGTGAAAATATGAGCCAATTGCGTATGCTTAAGCCAAGCCAGGGATTGCAAGGCATCAAAGATTTTGTTATTCAGACGGTATCGGAAGCTGGAGCCAATCCTTGTCCTCCGATTATTGTCGGCGTAGGGATCGGTGGCACCATGGAAAAAAGCGCTTTATTGAGCAAAAAAGCATTATTACGCCCAATTGGTCAGAAAAATGAAAATCCTCAATTGACAGCATTGGAAGCTGAACTTTTAGATGCAATCAATGCATTGGGAATCGGTCCTGCCGGATTTGGAGGAACGACGACAGCCATGAGTGTTAACATTCTCACTTATGCGACACATATCGCAGGACTTCCGGTTTCTGTGAATATAGGTTGCCACGTAACCCGTCACGCCGACGGAGAATTATAAATATCTGATTATCGGTATTATGGAAAAAAGAATTGAAATAACAACTCCGTTTACGGATGAAATAATAAAAGGATTGAAAGCAGGTGATATGGTTTACCTATCCGGAACTATTTATACAGCCAGAGATGCTGCACATAAAAAAATGTGTGAGCTACTGGAGCAAGGCCAAGCTATGCCATTCGACTTTACAGGATCCGCCATATACTACGCCGGACCATGTCCTGCAAAACCGGGCAAGCCAATTGGTTCTGTCGGACCGACTACTAGCGGACGTATGGATCTTTATGCTCCGACCCTTATGAAAGAAGGACTCAAAGTAATGATCGGTAAGGGATTACGGAATAAAGATGTCGTTGATGCGATTGTCAAGTATTCTGGTGTTTATTTTGCAGCCATCGGTGGCGCTGCCGCCCTGATGGGACAAAGTGTGGAAAATGCAGAAATCATCGCATTCGACGAGTTAGGTACCGAGGCTGTGCGTAAATTACGAGTAAAGAACCTTCCCGTAATCGTTGCAATCGATTGTGAAGGACGGAATATCTACGAAGAAGGTCGAAAAGAGTTTGCAGTCAAAGTTTAATCCTCTGTTGAGGAAGGTAGTTGTTTCTTGGCTTTAACGCCTAATTCCCGTAATTTCTCTGCCTGTCCGATGAGGTTACCTCTCCCCTCTTTCAGTTGATTAAAAGCTTCGTTGTAGCTTTTCTGGGCACGATCGAGGTTTGTTCCCACATTACTCAGGTTCTCGACGAAACCAACGAATTTATCATATAACGCAGCTCCACGCTCGGCTATCTGCTGGGCGTTTTGCGTTTGGTATTCACGCTTCCATAGGTCTACGATCAACTTGAGAGAAGCAATCAGGTTTGTAGGACTTATTAACAGGATCCGTTTATTATAGGCATAATGCCATAATTCCGGATCGTACTGCATAGCAAGCATATATGCAGGCTCATTCGGGATAAACATCATTACGAAATCGAGGCTTGGAGCAAAATCCTGGTAGTTTTTGCGGCTCAATTCGTCGATATGACGACGAATCGACCGCAAATGCTCTGCTAATGAGGATTTCTGTTCATCAATATCGTCCGTAGAAGAATAACGGGTATATGCAGTCAATGAAACTTTGGAATCAATAATAACTTTACGATTATCCGGGTAGTTGACGATCACATCAGGTTGCATCCGGTTTCCTTCTTCATTCTTGAAATAATTACCGTCATCATCTTTCAGGTATTCCTGGATAAAATATTCACGGTCTTTAACCAACCCCGATCTTTCCAGGATATTTTCGAGAATCATTTGTCCCCAATCTCCCTGTGTTTTTGAATTACCTTTCAAAGCATTGGTCAGATTGTTGGCTTCTTCACTGATTTTTTGATTGAGTTGCACGAGTTTTTCGACTTCTTTTCCTAGTGAAAAGCGTTCTTTAGCCTCAGTATTGTAAGCTTCTTCAACTTTTTTTCTAAATCCTTCGATGTTATCGCCTAAAGGCTTGAGGATTACGTCTAAATTTTCCTTGTTAATCCGAGTAAATTTCTGAGATTTTTCTTCAAGAATCCTGGAAGCCATGTTTTCAAACTCCAGATTGAGTTGTTTCCGGATATTTTCGACTTCAGCTTTCTGGTTTTCAAGACGTTCATTCAGAAATACGTTATTTGCAGATAATTCTGCGAATTTTCTGTTTAGTTCATTGAAAGACTCAATCTGTTGTTTCAGCTCTGTTTTTGACTGAGCTAATTCTGTTTGTAGAGAATTATTTTTCTGTATTTCAACGTTTAACGAGATATTTGTCTGGGTTAATTTATCGGCTTGCTCTTCATAAACCGGTTTTGATACGGTTTTGGATTTTATGACAGACGATGCAATGAACCAGGTAATTCCGGCACCAATCAATAAACCAATAAATAAAAACAATATATCCATAAATCAAATGTATAATAATTTATAGGTCAATTCTAATATTTTGCAATTCTGCGCTCTATGAGCGCAAAATTGCACTGTTATTAATCTTTATACTATTTTTTCGGACGTTTTTCAACTGGGATTGACGGTTGTTCCTGTTCTACCTTCACCTCTGGTTTTTCAACCGTTTCCGGTTTAACAGTTTCCACCTTGTTTTCTTTCAGATATTTAGGAAGTTCCATTCCTGCCATATTGAATAAATCATTCAACGGAGGAACAGATTTCATCAACCCTGAAACAAAGTTAGCCGTAGATGTTTTACCATCCTGTCCATTATTTCCATCCCAAACAGTGACTTTGTCAATTTTGATATTTTTAACTGCATCAACCTGAGTCTTAACCAATTCCGGAAGTTTTTCGATCAATAACAATTGATATGCGGAAACAGGATCTCCTCCGGCAGCACGTACCATCTTATCGTAACCGTCAGCCTGTTTGGTAAGAATTTCGAACAAACCCCGAGCTTCAGCATCCATCTTAACAAAGATTGCATCAGCTTCCCCTTTCGCATTTTCACGTACTTTTTCAGCTTCAGCCTGGGCTTCGATGATACGACGTTGTTTCTCAATCTCAGTCGGTACTATAATATTTGCCTGTTGAGTCGAACGTTCACGTTCCGCACGGGCTTCTTCAGCTTTTTGTTCAGCAGCATATGCATCCTGTAAAGCCTTAGCCTCTTGTACTTTTTCTGCTGAAATAGCTATACGCATAGCTTCGGCTTCTTTCTCACGACGATTAGCTTCCGAATTTGCTATATTAATTTTAGATTCGTTTTCTCCTTTTACTGCTATAGCATTGGCTTCCGCAGTTTTAATACGGGTATCCCTGACAGCTTCCGCTTTACCGATTTCCCCTATTTTTTCCTGCAAAGCCACACTTACTTTAGCTTCATTGATAGCTTTCGCAGCAGCTTCACGACCTAAAGCCTCAATATAACCCGATTCATCCTTGATATCCGTAACGTTTACGTTAATCAGTTTCAATCCTATTTTTTTCAATTCGGCTTCCACGTTAGTAGAAATACTTTCGAGAAATTTATCGCGATCGGAGTTAATTTCTTCAATAGTCATAGTTGCGATAACCAGACGAAGTTGTCCGAACAAGATATCACTGGCTAATTCCTGAATTTGTTCCGAAGAAAGTCCCAGAAGACGTTCGGCAGCATTATTCATACTTTCCGGTTCGGTAGAAATACCTACAGTAAAACGACAAGGTACGTCGACACGGATATTTTGTCCACTCAGTGCATTTGTCAGGTTGGCTTCAATAGAAATAGGTTTCAGATTCAGATATGCAAAATCCTGAACAACAGGCCATATAAACGCACCTCCGCCATGAATACATTTTGCGGAAGAACCACCTGTATTTCCATAAACAACTAAAATTTTGTCTGAAGGACAGCGTTTATAACGGGCAATCAGAGACGTAATAAGGATAAAGCCGACAACAACGGCAATAATAATCAAATAAATTGGCTCCATAACTGTTGATAATTGAAAATTGAGAACTAAGAATTGAAAATTATTAAGGATTAACTGTAGCATATTATTGTTGTGTTAATGTTTAATCATTAAATGATTGAACTGGGAATGTTGGATACCATAACTGTTTGATTGTCAATGACACTATCCACATGAACTTTAGCGCCTGTTGGGATACGTTCACCTTCTGTCATGGCGTCGATTTCATGGTAAGCTCCACCAACACTCACCTGTATTTTTCCTCGTCCTTTTCTTTCTGCAGGAATCACCAGGTACACATCCGCAGTCTTTCCTATTGTATCTGCTATTTTGAAAGTCTTATCCGCAGCTAATTTTGTGATTTGAAGCATCAGAAAGAAAAATATTCCGACAAATAATAATCCGACAGCAACAGATACGATATTCAACACTAAAGTAGATGAAATCACGTTGTAAAAACAAACAGCGGCCCAACCATAACCAAGAAAGAAATTAATCAGGTTACGGAATGAAAATAATTGAAACGGACCTTCATGGTGCATATCTCCATCAAAATCGGCATTGAGACCGTCTGATGAATCCACTCCAAGAAAGGTCATAATTGTTTGGATAACAAAGATCAAACTGGCTATCAAAGTTATAGTCCAGTATACTTTAAGTGCAGGCTCGAGACTATTAAACCATTCCATAATTACATTTTTAAAAAATTGTTGTGTAAAGATAAGAAATTTTTCCCACATTTGCAATATGAAAACTCGAATATTCCCACTGTTGATTTTTATAGTTCTGATAATCGAATCATTATCAGCACAAGGTTTCAAAACCGAGACCTTCTCGGATATGATTAAGACCCTTCGTGTTAATGTTGTCAACAATTGGGAAGCTCCCCCTGTGATAGAATTGGAAGGTGGTGAAGCCATTGAGATTAGTTTTGATGAGATTGCCGATCATTCCAAGCGATATGTTTATACCTTGACCCATTGCAATGCCGACTGGAAACCGTCACAATTGACCCAACATGAATATATGAGCGGATTTCAGAATATGATAGTAAATAACTATGCCAACTCATTCGGGACATACATGGATTATATCAATTATAAGTTGTATTTTCCAAATGAAGATCTGACAATGAAAGTTTCAGGAAATTATGTCGTACAGGTTTTCGAAGAAAATAATCCTAAAAAACCGGTTTTATCCGCCTGTTTTTCCGTAGTAGAACCACAGGTAAAGATTGACATGCAGGTTTCATCCCGCACTGATATCGACATAAACAAATCGCATCAACAAGTCAGTTTTGATATGAATTATGACAACCGAGATATCTCTCCTATGCAGGACATCAAAGCTATTGTCTTACAAAACAATCGTTGGGATAATTCTTCCGGGATGGTCAAGCCAATAACACTTGGAAATAAGCAAATAAGATATGATCATATTCCTAAACTGATTTTCGAAGGCGGAAACGAATATCGTAAATTTGAAGTTATTACTTTCAAATACAGCGGATTGGGAATTGAGTCGTTTTCCTATCATGCTCCTTATTATCATGCGGATATTCGTGCTGACAAACCACGTAACAACAGGTATTCGTACGACGAAGATGCTGATGGAAAATATGTCATCCGCAATAAAGACGGTGTGGATTATGATATTGAAGCGGACTATTTCTTTGCTCACTTCTATCTTCCTGCAAAACAGCCGTATAGCGAAGATATTTACATTTTAAGTGAGATATTTAATAATGTAGCTGATGAACACAGTAAAATGGAATACAGTGCACAGGATGAAGGTTATATCAAAACAATAATCCTTAAACAAGGATACTATAATTACATGTATGTCACAAAGAAAAGAGATTCGGAAGCTTTGTCGACAGCATTACTGGAAGGTAATTATTATCAAACTGAAAATGAATATTGTACTTATATCTATTATCGTCCTTCAGGAAGCCGGTATGATAAGCTGATCGGTTTTAAGAACCTGAAGTATAAGCCATAACTTTATATCACGATAAAATACATGAACCTTATGGGTAAATTCTTTAAACGATAACGGTTACATATCCCTTTTTTTCTTTAAGAATCGGTTCATCAGGTATTTTCGTACCGGTATATCATAAAATTTCAAACAGATATAAGCTAAAATAATGCTTCCGGCGACAACACCTACCGCACCGGGTAATGATTCCTGAAATGTGAGATTATTATTCTTTACCCAGGCATAATACAAATAAATAAAAGGATAATGTACCATATACAAAGGATAGGAAATATCTCCTAAGAAATTACATATTCTTGTAGTATATTTATCGGTGCTTTTTCCTGAAGCTCCAAGATAGACAAGAACAGGGAAAAACACAACACAACATACAGTATCATACATTCCGTTCATCCATAAATGTTCAGCTCCACCGATGCGAGGTATAGCCAGGAGGGCTACGACAGATAAACCGCATATCCAAAATGCGCCTTTTACTTTAACTGGTTTAAAAATACGGGAAAGGAGTAATCCGGCAGAAAAAGAAAATAATAATCTCAAGGATCCTCCGGTGAATTCTGTTCCAGTCAGTGAATATCCGACACAGATATCGCCTAACGGACCAAATATGGCAAATGCCGCCAAACCACATCCTGCAACAAAAACTAATACAGCAAGAGCTTTGGTAGAAAATTTACGAATAAACAAGGCATAGAGAATATTACCGATATACTCAAAGAATAAAGACCAACTTGGTCCATTCAAAGGAAACATCTCTCCCACTCCCCGGATTTCTGTTCCGGTAGTAGCAGGGATCAACAACATATTAAGAATTGTAGCGACAAACAAAGCCATGACTGTCACTTTCGAGACATCCCATACGGAACAACCTTGAGTATAAAATATGATTGCTCCTATGACAGCTCCCATCACAACCATCGGGTGCAGGCGTACAATCCTACGTTTGATAAAGTCTTTTGTTTTCATTGCTCCCCAACGATCGTCATAAGCGTAACCCACAACAAATCCTGACAGTATAAAGAAAAAATCGACGGCTAAATAACCATGATTGATACGCTGATCTAAATGACTGGTCGCAAATGCTTCAAATATATGGAAACATACAACTGTAATAGCTGCCACTCCACGTAATCCATCTAGAATATTGTAGTGAGGTTTAGTATCTGCAAAGGCAGCCATAGGGATTTGTGTTTTCTGCATAAGATAAGATTAAAAATTTAATTAGCCGTTACCCAAGAGCTATTATGAACTTTAATTTTTGACTTATCGTAAAATAAATCATTTTTATCGGGAATATCCAGAATATATTTTTTTCCGGGAGTAGAAATTTTTAATTTACGGTCTCTCAACCAGGGATTGAATTCTTTCAATTGACTGTAGTTGAGTCCGTAATCCTGAGCAAAGACCGCCAGATCAGGAATATCCTGAGTTACTTCAACTTCTTTTGTTTTAATCTGTTGGTATAAATTTTCAGGTTTCAGCACAAAGCCATATTTATTAGGATTAGCAAATATTTCTTTGATGGCCATAATGCGGAATAGATAACGGGAAGTTTCTTCGACTAACAAGAGGTCGAAAGCTGAACTGACCTGTTGATCCCTTAATTCGTTTGAAATACGTCCCATTCCGCCATTATATGATGCTGCGACATTATACCAGTCTCCATATCTGGAATAAGCTGATTTCAGATAACGACAAGCTGCGGTAGTCGCTTTTTCCAGATGATAACGTTCATCGATCTGTTCTGTTATCTCCAAACCGTTTTCTTTACCGGCGGCTGTCATTATCTGCCAGATTCCCACCGCCTTTGCCGGAGATATCGCACGTATATCCAGATTACTTTCGATTACAGCCAGGTATTTGAAGTCGTCCGGAATACCATTTGCTTTCAGAATCGGTTCAATTACAGGGAAATATTTGTTTGCTTTTTTGATATACATCATTGTTGTAGAATGAAAATAGGCAAATGAATTGATCTCCCGGTCGTAACGTTCCCGCATATCGAATCTTTTCAGGTCGACCTTTTTACCGAATAATTTAACCTGATCAGGAGGTGTAACTGAGACTGTAATCATATTTACAGCAGGTTTTTCAGGTATACTTTCTACGTCTTGATTGCTTAAAAGAAAAAGTGAAAGAAAGATCACCAACCCAAAAATCATCAACACCAATATATAATTCAGATATTTCATAATTCATTATTTATTTTACCGTCATTTCTCACTATGTTCGAAACGACAGAGTTTACTTCAAATCAGTATCCGGATCTCAGCACATTAACGGCGCCCCTCTTTACTTTATTCTTTCCTGCAGTCGTTCGATATTCCATTATATAAAAATAAGCGCCTGTAGGTACTAATTTTCCATTGACACGTCCATCCCAGCCCTTGGCAGGATCATTCCATTCAAATAATTTAATTCCCCAGCGATTGAAAATAGTACATTTAAAACTAACTACTGAGGTATACGAGATTCGAAATTCATCGTTTACACCCGGAGAACTACCCGGAGAAAACGCTTTGGGAACCTTTATCTCTGTTTCGCCGATTGTAACAGTATATACAACACTGGTGTCGCTACACACTCCGTGACGATCAATAACTTCTAGCTGGACTGTATATACTCCTTCCTTTTCAAAGTTGTAAGAAATCGTTTTGTCCGTATATCTTGCTATTGATTGAGACTCTTTAGAACCATCTTGTACAAAAAATATTTTCCAGATATACATTGCCGCAACCGGTTCGTTAGCATATGCATTATAAGTTATAAAAATAGGACCAGAGGTTTCGTTTCCAAACTCATTAGGTACCTTTTCTTTATCTTTCTTTTCCGGGACTTTATGAGCATTCACCATATAAGTCTGGTATACAGGGGTTGACATTGACTTTGCGACTCCAAAATATTCAGCATATTTATCACCTCTCAATATAAAGTCCGTATCCTGAAAAACTGAATCTACAGTAATTGCAGCAGGATTTTTGACATTAATATCTTTTTCTGCTGAATAATACATTACACTTGCGTCATCCCATCTCATAGTTGTATATGACAATTCATATTCACGTGGTAGCTTGGAATACGTTCCTGTCGGAGTGTAATATGCCAAATCAGCGGCATCCACACTTGCATTGATTGTTATTTTATTACATTTATCATTTCCCTCATTGATATTAATCGATTGAAATACAGGAAGATATTTGCTGTAATCGATAATCCAGATATAAGAAGTCGACGGACTCAGGTTTGATCCGACAAAATATCCATAACCATCCTGAATATTTGTTACAGTAGAAGTATTTCCTATTTGTTCTGACTCGATAGGAACGGCTTCGTTAGCCTTTGTCGTATACCGGTACCACTGGTGTTTTTCCTGATCGGAAGAAGTATATGAAATCTGAGCTCCCTGCATGCCATCCAGAAGATAAACGTCCAATTTACTTACAGGAGCTGCCTTGTATGGAGTGCCCGTACCTCCTCTGACCGAGTATTGGGAAAAGGCAGAAGTGAACGAAAAAAATAAAAAAGCTAAAAGTATATATTGTTTCATGTCCCAAAATTAAGAATTATTTCTAATTTTGCATGCCCACAACAATACAACCCTAATTTGATGCTTAGAGTACTGAGACATACCATAATTCTGATTGTACTTTTATTCGTACAATTGCATAACGTAAAATCTGAAGTTGCATTATATCCGGAAGCAACTATTTTTACTCAAGAAGGTGATTTTTTTCTTCATATGATAGAAAAAGGTGAAACTCTTCACCTATTATCAAAAAAATACAATGTAAAAATTGATGATATTCTGGCTGTAAACCCCGGATTATCTGTAAAAACTTTTTATTACGGAAAAAAAATACGTATTCCCGGAAAAAATGCAACAATATCAAACGAAGAAAAGACAGAAACAAAACAAAAAACCGAACCGGAAAAAACTGAAATTACTACCACACCGATTGTAGTGCCGGAAAAAATCGTAGTTTCTGAAAACAATAGTTTTCATAAAACACTGGAATTTAACATTATACGATTCGATATCGATTTATATCAATATCTGAATAAACAAATTGCAGAAAAAGAATTCCTATATAATTACAATAAATTCCTGAAGACTTACGGTGAAAAAATTATAGGAATAGGAAAATTCGATTCCGATGATTTCTTCAAACGATTCAATGATTTTTTTGCAGAACCTACCTTAACGTCTTTATACGAAGACGTGGAAGATAAATTCAGGAATACTGAATTTATCAGCGGAGAACTCAATCCGGCATTAGATACTCTGTTCAAAGAATTTCCGGCACTAATCAGACCATCCATATATACTCACGTATCCGGGTTAAACCAAAGTGTTGTCGTTACTGATGATGTATTGTCCGTATCGCTTGATAAATATATGGGATCGGATTATCCGTTGTATAAGAATTATTTTCACAACTACCAATTGCAGAACATGTCTCCGGACCGGATTGTTCCGGATTATTTACTTGGATTTATGCTTTCAAACCTTCCTTTTCAGGGACGGGAGGATGTTTTACTCGATAGAATGATTTACGAGGGAAAATTACGATATATACTGGCTCGTCTATTACCATACAGAAAAGTCCGGGAGTTCATGGGTTACAGCGAAGAACAATATAACTGGTGTACGACAAATCAGGTACAGATCTGGAAAAACATTCTTAGAAACGGCCATCTTTATACTCCGGATTATATGACTACTGCAAAATACATCAATAATGCACCATATACGGTTACTGTTTCAACCGAATCACCGGGAGGAATTGGAATATGGGTTGGTTTCCAAATCGTTGATGCATATATGAAAAAACATCAGGAAACTACTCTTTCTCAATTAATGAACATGCAGGACTCACGCCAGCTATTAATCGATTCTAAATATAAACCTTGATTTACTTTTGCAAATAAATCGATTATTTTTAACTTTGCAAACTGCAATATCAAAATCCAAATTAATGACCAGATTATCAAAACATGCTTTATTTGTCCTTGTACTTTTATTTGTACAATTGCATAATATAAAATCCGAAGAAGCATTTTATTTAGAACCGACCATTTGTGCCCAGGAAGGTGATTTTTTCTTTCACACGATAGAAAGGGGTGAAACCGTATACTCCATTTCAGTAATGTACAATGTGACTGTAGATGACATTTACAGACTTAATCCGGGGAGTAAAGCCAGCATTAAAGCCGGAGGTACATTAAAAATTCCTCAAAAGTCGAGTTCTTTTTATTTTCATACTATTCAAGCAAAAGAAACTCTTTATTCCGTATCCAAGAAATATGGCATGAAAGGTGAAGATATTGTAGCGGCCAATCCCGGATTATCGGTACAGACATTTACTATAGGAAAAACAATACGCATCCCGACCAACACTGTTACATCTCCAATAGAAGCCGGCAATGAAAATACACAAAAACGTGAAACAGAAGCCTTGTTAACTCAAAAAAGCAAGGGAGATGATATCCGGATGATTAAAGTCGCTTTGTTATTGCCTTTCGGATTAAAAGAGAATCCCGGTAACAATAATGATCAGAAACGTTTTGCAGAATATTACGAGGGATTCCTGATGGCATTGGAACAAACAAAAAAAGCCGGTATTTCTGTCGATTTACAGGTATATGATATAGGAAAAGATGTTACTGACCTTTCTAATATCCTAAAAAAGAGCACCATGCAGGATGTCAACTTGCTGATCGGAGGATTGAACGATAAGCAAATTAAGATGATTTCGGCTTTCTCCAAAGAAAAAAACATCCCGTATGTTATTCCCTTTACTTCGAAAAGCGATGAACCTCTGAATAATTCTCATGTTTTTCAGATCAATACACCTCAATCGTACTTGTATTCAAAAGCATCTACCGCATTTTGCAAGCAATTCAGGGGTAGTCATGTTATTTTCTTTTTATCCGATCCTAATAACGAAAAAATGGAGTTTGTAAAAACTCTTCAGTCTGATCTTACTCAGGAAAAGGAGTCTTTTTCTTCTCTCTCCTACTCCGATAAGTTTTATCAGGAACTCTATGCTCAAATGAAACCGGATAAACTGAATGTTATCATTCCTTCCGACGATTCGCCTGAAACTCTGACCAAAATGTCAGCTCCGCTGAAAGTTCTGTCAGAAACGCATCCTGAACTGAGGATTACGGTATTTGGGTACCCCGGATGGCAGACATACAGTGGCGAGTACATGGATTATTACTTCAAATTAAGAGCCAATTTTTATAGTGTATTTTTTATTGACCCTACTTCTTCGGAAGTGAAAAATTTCTATTTTAATTTTAATAAATGGTTTTCCAGGGACCTGATCGTTACTTTCCCCAAGTTCGGCATTCTAGGTTATGACACAGGAATGTTTTTTATCAAGGGATTACATGAATATGGAACTGCCTTTGAGTCGAATATTAACAAAGTCAAAAACAAGGGTATACAGACTGATTTCAAATTTGAACGTGTAAATAATTGGGGAGGATTTATCAATACCAATATTTATATTGTTTCTTTCAATCCTGATTTTTCAATCTCTAAAAATGCTTCAAAGTAACTGATGAAAAAAAAAGTTGTTTTTGCATTGTTGAGTTTATTTCTGGGAGCCCCTCTGTTTTCCCAGATAACCACTTCTTTGGATTCTTTACCCCCTCCCCAAAAACCATTTAAGCCGGAATGGGCTTTGGGAGTCAACGGAGGTGTTACTTTGTCAAAAATAGGGTTCAATCCCACTATAAAACAAGAAAGCTTACTTCAATATGCGGGAGGTTTGACTGCCAGATATATCTCTGAAAGAAATGTCGGTTTACAGGTTGAATTAAATTACTCGATGCGTGGGTGGAAGGAAAAAACAGATAGTGTCAATATATATCAGGGCCTGTCCCCGAATCCGGCTCCGGCTGATAGTATCAGATATACCAATTACAGCCGCTCTTTAGCGTATATTGAGCTTCCTGTCATGACTCACGTATATTTTAACATGGGTAAATATATGAGGATAATCTTTCTTGCAGGCCCTCAGATCAGTTATTTGCTAAGCGAAAAAGTCGTCGAAAAAGAAATTGTCGTTGATTTTTCCCGCACAAACCCTCCTTATTACGAACAAAAAGTACAAAAGTCTTTTGATTATGGAATTACCGGAGGTATGGGCTTCGAGCTTCGTACCGGTATCGGAAGCTTTGTCCTGGACGGCAGATACTATTTCGGATTATCGGATATTTTCAACAGCACAAAAGCCGATTATTTCCAGGCATCATCAAATCAGGTTATTACGGTGAAGATTTCTTATCTGCTTAGGAAATAGGAAGTTAGAAGTAGTTGAAGGAATGGCTTACGCCAGAAAAGGATTCCCTTAATATTCCTGCAACTCCCTTTAACTCCTTTTAACTCCCTTTCCCCACAACTTTTCAGCAACATTGTACGTTATACATTAAATATTAAATATTCTGAATATGAAAAGCGGACAATTGTTAGGCGGTATCGCTATTGGTGCGATAGTTGGAATTGGCGTTGGCTATTTGCTGGGAGTCGATTCAGAAAAAAGAAATCAGTGGTTTCGTATGATCAGTACTAAAGTACTGAGGAATCCATGTTGTGACGATACAGAGTGTGATTGCAATGAGGATGCTAACCTTGAAGCAAAAGCATAAACTTATTTTTCTTAATTTAATGATTTAAGGCAAGTTTTTAGATTGTTTTTTTAGAGAGGTTTTCCGTGAGGAAAGCCTCTGTTCATATATATTCATCTCAATGTTAATAAGATGTTGAATAGTTTAGGAGAGACTCTTGAATTGTCCTGCCAAATTCTGTTACCTTTGCATTTCTAAAAAACGGTTCACATATAACAAAAATGGCAGAACAATATCAATCAAGATCAAATTCCAGAAGAAAAAAAGCTCCGGCTAACTCAGAAGAAATCGGACGGTTACAACCTCAGGCTCTGGAATTAGAGGAAGCGGTATTAGGCGCTTTAATGCTCGAAAAAGACGCATACTCCGTTGTTAGCGAGATACTCAGACCCGAAAGTTTTTATAATAAGACTCATGAGCTGATCTTTTCTGCTATTCAGGATCTTGCGGTTCAACAGAAACCTATAGATATGTTGACCGTTATTGAACAATTACGCAAAAAAGGCGACCTGGACATTGTCGGAGGCCCATTTTATATAGCTCAATTATCTCAAAAAGTGGTTTCTACAGCTCACTTGGACTACCACTCCCGTATTATCGCGCAAAAATATCTGGCAAGAGAGTTGATTTCATTCAGTTCTCAGATTGCGACTAAAGCTTTTGATGAAACTAACGATGTCGACGATCTAATGCAAGAAGCTGAGGGTCAACTATTTGAAATTTCACAACGTAATGTAAAGAAGGATGTTACCCAGATCAATCCGGTAATCAGGGAAGCTATAGAATTGATGCAGGTGGCAGCCCAACGTACCGATGGGTTAAGTGGGGTACAAACCGGTTTCAAATTGTTGGATAAGATCACTTCCGGATGGCAAAATTCTGACCTGATCATCATCGCAGCCCGTCCTGCGATGGGTAAAACAGCTTTTGTTCTTTCTATGGCCAAGAATATGGCGGTTGGATTCAACACTCCGGTTGCCGTTTTTTCGCTTGAAATGTCGAACGTACAGCTTGTGAATCGTTTGATTGTAAACGTGACCCAGATCCCGGCGGAAAAAATTAAAAATGGTCGTCTGGAAAAATATGAATGGGAACAATTGGATTACAAATTAAAAGAGCTTTTTGATGCTCCTATTTTTGTGGACGACACCCCCAGTTTATCTGTATTTGAACTCCGGACCAAAGCGCGTCGTTTAGTTAAAGAACACAAAGTTAAATGTCTAATTATAGACTACTTACAATTAATGAATGCCAGTGGTATGAGTTTTGGCAGCCGAGAGCAGGAAGTAAGTATTATTTCCCGTTCACTCAAAGGATTAGCTAAAGAGCTGAACATTCCTATCATTGCTCTTTCCCAGCTGAACCGTGGTGTGGAAAGCAGGGTCGGTAACGAAGGTAAACGTCCTCAGCTATCGGACTTGCGTGAATCAGGAGCAATCGAACAGGATGCCGACATGGTTTGTTTTATCCACCGCCCTGAATATTATAAGATATTTACGGATGAAAAAGGTAATGACCTGACCGGAAAAGCAGAAATTATTATCGCGAAACACCGTAACGGCGCCACCGGAGATGTTTTGTTGAGCTTCAAGAAAGAATTTGCCCGATTCCAGAATCTGGATGACGATATGTTGGTCGAAGAATATCAATCAAGACTGAATAGCCAGGCCGATATAGCACCGGCTCCACTGCCCAGTAGGGACTTTGGAATAGCACATTCATCAGAAACTCCGTTTTAATAAGTTATAATAAGATTTTTTTATTAATTTTGCGATTCAATTTTGAATTACAGAGAAAATGAATATTTCTTACAATTGGCTAAAAGATTACGTTAATCTGGACCTGACACCGCAGGAATTGTCTGCGGCTTTGACTTCCATCGGTCTGGAAACAGGAAGTGTAGAAGAAGTTGAAACCATTAAGGGAGGTCTACACGGTCTTGTCATCGGACATGTATTGACTTGCAACGACCACCCGGATTCCGATCATTTACACGTTACAACCGTTGATTTGGGAGGTGATGAACCTCAGCAAATCGTTTGTGGAGCGCCCAATGTGGCTGCGGGACAAAAAGTTATTGTCGCGACTATCGGAACAAAACTTTATTCAGGCGACGAAACTTTTACCATCAAGAAATCAAAAATACGTGGAGTAGAATCGAACGGAATGATTTGTGCGGAAGACGAAATAGGGTTGGGTACTGATCATAACGGCATTATCGTTTTACCTACCGACGCTCCTGTCGGTATGTCTGCACGGGAATATTACAAAGTGGAAAGCGATTATATCCTTGAAGTGGATATCACTCCTAACCGTGTGGATGCAGCATCACATTATGGCGTTGCACGCGACCTGGCTGCTTATCTGCAACAAAACGGAAAGCATGTGGAACTGAAGAAACCTTCAATTGATGCATTCAAAATAGAAGACAAATCTTCGGCGGTTGAAGTAATTGTAGAGAATACAGAAGCTTGTCCACGTTATTCCGGTATTACTATTAAAAATGTAAAAGTAACAGAAAGTCCGGATTGGTTGAAAAATCGCCTACAACTCATTGGTTTAAGACCGATTAACAACATTGTAGATATTACAAACTTCGTTTTGCACGAATTCGGACAACCTCTTCATGCTTTCGATTGTAAAGAAATTGCCGGGGATAAAGTATTTGTGATGACTTTGCCTGAAGGTACTAAGTTTATCACTTTGGATGAGGTTGAACGTACCTTGAGCGATCGTGATCTGATGATCTGTAATGCTCATGGAGGGATGTGTATCGGAGGTGTTTTCGGAGGATTAAAATCCGGCGTAACCGAATCGACTACAGATATTTTCCTCGAATCGGCCTATTTTCATCCTACATGGATCCGTAAAACAGCTCGTCGCCATGGTTTGAATACGGATGCATCATTCCGCTTCGAACGCGGGTGTGATCCGAATAATACTATTTATGTATTGAAACGAGCAGCTTTAATGATTAAGGAAATAGCAGGAGGTACTATTTGTGGTGAATTGCAGGATATCTATCCTACTCCGATCGGAAATCCGGCTGTAGAGGTTTCATATCAGAAAATCAACAGTCTGATCGGCAAAGAGATTCCGGCCGCCACAGTTAAAAACATCCTTAAAACGCTTGAAATTGAGATTATTAAAGAGCATAACGATGTATTAACACTAAGTATTCCGACTTATCGTGTGGATGTGCAACGTGATGTGGATGTTATCGAAGATATTCTCCGTATTTACGGTTTCAACAATGTAGAGATTGGAGATAGTCTGAAATCAAATCTTTCCTACCTCACTCCTACCGATCAGGCCTACAAACTTCAGAGTCTGATTTCCGAGCAATTGACAGGGGCCGGATTCCATGAAATCCTAAATAATTCATTGACTTCAGGTCAATATTATACAGATTCGGATGTTTATCCTGAAAGTAAATGTGTAAGATTAAAAAATCCTTTGAGCGCGGAACTTGATGTGATGCGTCAGACATTACTATTCGGAGGATTGGAAAGTGTTGCATACAACCGTAACCGTAAAAATCCGGATTTGAGTTTTTACGAATTCGGTAATGTTTATTCTTATCACAACGATAAGTTCAATGAAGAAAAACCACTAGCCGCAATTAAAGAAGAGTTTCACCTGGCTTTATGGTTGACCGGAAATAAAGTTACTAATAACTGGAATCATCCGGAAGAAAAATCTTCGGTTTATGAACTCAAGGCTTATGTCGAGAATTTACTGATCC
Organism: Bacteroidales bacterium; assembly: GCA_031556375.1. Taxonomy (GTDB): domain Bacteria; phylum Bacteroidota; class Bacteroidia; order Bacteroidales; family Azobacteroidaceae; genus BNXB01. Next base: position 149,365 of record JAVBTA010000003.1, read on the forward strand.
GTTTGGGAATCAACCTGAAGAAGATCAATTATAAGCCTTATTCCAATGAATTGTTCTCCGCAGCATTGGCTATTGAAACCATATCCGGAAGAGAACTGGGAATTTTAGGTGTTCTTCAGAAGAAATCTTGTAAGAAATTTGATATTAATGCCGAAGTATATTATTCGGAACTAAGCTGGGATAATTTGATGAAGGAAATTAAATCGAATAAGGTTACTGCTTCTGAGATATCCAAATTTCCACCTGTGAAACGGGATTTGGCACTATTGTTGGATAAGAAAGTATTATTTTCCGAAATTGAGAAAATTGCATTCGAAACCGACCGTAAATTACTGAGGGAGGTAAGTTTATTCGATGTATATGAAGGTAAAAACCTCCCGGAAGGTAAGAAATCGTATGCCGTAAGTTTTATCCTTCAGGATGAAGAAAAAACACTGAATGACAAACAAATAGACAATCTGATGAATCGTATTCAGAAGAATTTGGAAGATAAATTAAATGCACAATTAAGATAATATGGGAAGAGCGTTTGAATATCGCAAAGCGACAAAACTGAAAAGATGGGGCAACATGGCCCGCGTATTCACAAAATTGGGAAAACAAATAACCATTGCAGTAAAAGAAGGTGGTTCGGATCCGGATACTAACCCACGTTTGAGGGTATTGGTTCAGCAATCGAAAAAAGAAAATATGCCGAAAGAGAATGTGGAAAGAGCTATTAAGAAAGCTACTTCCAAGGATTCGGCTGATTATAAGGAGGTTGTATATGAAGGATACGGTCCTTTCGGAGTTGCTATAGTTGTAGAAACCGCAACCGACAACCCTACCCGCACAGTAGCTAATGTCCGCAGTTATTTCAATAAATTCGGCGGTTCATTAGGTACATCAGGTAGTTTACAATTCATTTTCGATCACAAAAGTGTATTCAAAATCACTCCCAAGGAAAATGTCTCGATGGAAGAACTGGAGTTGGAACTGATCGATTTCGGTGTTGACGAAGTAGAATACGATGAAGAAGAAAATGTAATCCTGATTTACGGAGAATTCCAATCTTATTCTGTTATCCAAAAATATTTGGAAGAGAACGGATATGAGATCCATAGTGCTCAATTTGAACGTATTCCAAACGATTATAAGGAATTGAATGAGGAACAACGTACTCAGATTGATAAATTACTGGATAAATTTGAGGAAGACGACGATGTACAAAACGTTTTCCATAATATGGCGCAATAGCCTATTTCTTAGAAATTAATTCTCATGGAGGAACGATCTCTGTTGCTTCTCAACCGAAAAAAGGCAGTTGTTTTACAATCAGACTTTAATTTCGTTTTTTGCCTCTTTGTCGCGTTTGATACATACATAGAGCAACACTATCGTAATCACCCCATAAACAATGCTTATCGCAGTTACTGCGGGAGGTGCATCGGTTTTACCATACGAATGTAGTCCGCTCAGATAATAATTCACACCGAAATAAGTCATTAATACACAAAGGAAAGCATATATAGACAGGACATTCAATAAAAAACGGTTTTGTTTACCGGATAACAAACGTAGATGAAGAACTGTTGCATAAATGATCATTGTGATCAGAGCCCAGGTTTCTTTCGGATCCCACCCCCAGTACCTGCCCCAGGATTCATTAGCCCATACTGCGCCAAGAAATATTCCTATTGTCAACAAATAAAGCCCCAGAGTCATGGAAAGTTCATTGATGACAGATATTTCATCCAATAGAGCTTTTGACCGTTGCCGGGGATTAAAACACGAATAGAATACCGTGAATACGCCCAGAAGGAAACTCATTCCGAAAAAACCATAACTTGAAGTAATTATCGCTACATGGAACATCAGCCAATGCGACTTCAAGACAGGAACCAGAGGGGTTATTTCCGGATCCATAAAGTTCATATGAGCCACCAGTAATACAAATCCGGCCAGCATCGTTCCCAGAGCCAGGGTAATTACCGAGCGACGGGAAAATATCAATCCTACCAGTACCGCGCTCCAGGAAACATAAACCATCGTTTCGTAAGCATTCGACCAGGGAGGTTGTTCCGAGACATACCATCGTAAGGCAATCGCCAGTGTATGAATAATAAAGCCGATGGCAACTAATACAATCCCCGAATAATAAAGCTTTTTCAGGGTAGAACCCGGCTTCACAATGAACAAAGCCCCAACAATCATCAAAAGAAAGCCAAGGGTAAGATACAACATGAATAGCTTATTCAGAATATCTGCTTTATTATAGAAAATTTCTGTTGAAACTTTCGATGGTTTAGGAAGTTCCACCGTCGATCGTGCACTTTGGTAAACACTGATCATGTGTATAACCTCCGATGTAGTATCCCAGTTGCCTGTTTCTTTAGCTGAAATCACTTCTTCCTGATACCATGGAAAAATTTTAGCTACAAACAACGAATCCTGGCCTGAGAAAGCCGACAGATCATCTCCGGGAGCAAGCCAACGATGATCCTTATCATCAGGTAAAGGGAATATTGCAACCATCTGGCGATGCAGGATCTCAAACAAAATATTGACCTTCTCATCAAGCTTGAGCATGTCTTTTTCCAGTCGCGTACGCTTTTCAACGGGTTTGTAATAAATATCTTCAAGATATTTCTCCAGTTTATAAGCTCCTTTTGAGTCGAAGTTATCATTGAAACTGATATCTGAACCTGAAGTTCCCATCAATTGATGGAGTTCTTCATTTTTTTGGCTTATTAAAGCTACTTCCGACCAATAATGAGGATAAACCAGCATTCCAAGTAAAACCCGATCGGCATTGAGTTTTCCTATATGATCTTTTTTATGCAGTTTTCTTACGATCTTGGAGGAATAAGTATTGAATGGTTCAATACGGCCATCTGTAGATTGAACAAGTAGTTTTCCAAACTCAGATGCACTTTCTTTTGTCGGAACAAAATTTTCAGGGTTTCCTGTTGGTTGCTGGGCATAAACACAAGCAATTCCGCCAAAGAACAGCAATAACAAAGCCCCTGATCGTGCTGTAATCGCTTTCAGTTCCCGAACCAGATTCCTGAAATGTGAATTTTTCGTCAGAATAATCATTACAAAACCTACCAGCAATAAAAAATAACCGATATAGGTGATGATCATTCCCCAAAAATCGTGATTAATAGTCAGTACTGTACCTTTCTCGTCTTTATCAAAAGATGTCTGGTATATACGGTATTGTTGTTCATAAACAACTTTGTTCATAAACACTTTCTCTTCCCTCTCCTGCCCTTTGGAATAAATAATCAGGTCGCTTTCGAACGAAGACGGATTATTTGAACCGGGATATCGTATCAACCGAAAATCTTTCAATCCGATCTCAAACGGAAGTTGGACTTCTTTGAGATATTCTCCGTTATCTCCGGCCTGAAGGACTAATGTGGATTGTTTCTCTCCTTCCCGAATATGGATAAGTCCCTCATAACTAAACAAATTTGTCACCAAGGCCCCGGAAAGGATAAAAACAAAAGCAATATGCAGTACCATCATTCCCCATTGACCACCAACCCGTTTTTTCCTTGTAAAAATCAAAACAAAGAAACAAACGATCATCAGCAGCTGTAGCCCATAGACAGCAATATTGTTATAAATATACTTCCTTGCAACTGCTATTCCATACTGATTTTCAATGAAAGTAGCAGCTGCAAGCAACAAAGCATACAAAATGAGGAGGAAGATACTTAATTTTCTCAATTTGGCAAATTAAACACAGGTACCAATCCATCCAATTGTTCGTCGGTCATACCTTGAGGATCAAAGCCTGCCTGACGGGCCGTAAGATAGATTTGGGCTGATTTTGATAATGTATCTATTGCATCAAAAGTTTCGATGATATCATCACCAACACAAAGAACCCCATGTTTTTCCCACAGGACAACATCGTGTCTGTCGAGTTGTTTAATAGTCGCTGCTGCAAGTTCCAGTGTTCCTGGGATTTCGTAAGGAATAATACCGATTCCACGCGGAACAACAATACGGGATTCCGGTATCATCGACCAAAGGATACGTGCCATAACACCCTCTTCCAGGAATTTTTTGCCATGTGATAACGCGATCAGGTCTGTAGGATGTGTGTGTAACACCACTTTAATTCCTTTTCCGATCTCACGCATATAGTTATGCATTGAAAGATGGGATGGTAATTCACTTGTAGGAGCTACCGGATTTTCGGCTATAATATCATAAGCATCTCCATTATCATTGATACGAATGATCGACCCGTGTTCAAAAGGGGATTTCGCTACATACCTCATTCTTTTTCCGGTTCCTGTAACATAGAAATAATTACCACGTAAATGATCGAATTTAAGAGGTAACGGTATGCTTGGAACTAATCCCGGCAACGATTTGATTTCATTTGTCACATATTCCGTCAGATTAACGGATATATTTCCACCGTTACGTTCCGCCCATCCTTTTTCCCAAAGGTAACCTGCTACTTCGGCTATTTTACCGATTTCATGCATTAATGCAGCATTTGCTCTGATACTATTCATTATAAATTATAAATTACGAATTATGATGCAAAGTTAATAAATATATACCTAATATAGGGGTATAATGCCGTACAAAGTAATGTAAAGTTGTACAACTTAATCCTCTATAACTACACGAAATCCTACATTATAAACCTTTTGCCAGGGTAAATATGCTTTTCTGACATAAGCAGCCGATGCTTTAGGATGTTCAATCCAGGAACCTCCCCTTACCACCTTTTCTTCTGTCGTTGCAGTTTTTTTGTCGCTCAACGGATAAGGAAGATAATCCGAACGGGTCCATTCTGCAACGTTTCCGTGGATGTCATAGATTCCCCATACATTCGGTTTGTAGCTACCCGGTTTTGCTACAAGCATATTGCCATCATCCACGCTTTCTTCCTTTGGATGCCATGTATAATACTTATACCAGCGGTTTTTCTCTCCCATTGGCTGAGGATCGACCCCTGATACTGCCATTTTATTCATTTGCTTATCAGCCATATTTTCAAAAGCGGCAAAATTATCATTGAAACTTCCATACCAGAATGGAGCATCATTACCGGCTCTACAAGCCCACTCCCATTGTTGTTCGGTTGGTAAAGTCACTTTAAGACCTGTTTTTTCACCGAGTTTTTTACAATAATCCATTGCTTCCTGCCAGCTGACACGTATTACGGGTTGTTCCGGTTTATTCGCAGGATAACCCTCATTTACATGGTCTTTCCACTGTTGATCAAAGAATTTGCTGTCATGTTGTGGAAAAAATACACGGAACTGTTCATTTGTAACCTCCATCTCAGCTATCCAGAACGATTTTTTCACTTCAGCTGCAAATGCAGGAGAATAATCGGATGGTTTGTTGTTAGTGCCCATAATAAATTTTCCGGCAGGAACTTTCACAAATTTCATACTAATTCCAGGAGCAATTTCTATCATTTTAGATGTTTCTCCTGCTTTTGCCAACATAGAATATGCTTCCTGATTATCAAAGGGATAACCTTTCACTTTGACATCTTTATAATTTACCTCTTTTTTAACCGGTTTAACCTGAGTAGGTTTAGGTTGTTTACTCAAATAACCGGCATAATTCCGTATTTCACCTTTCCAGTCAACACCAGCTTCGTTGGCATACTTATCCGTCAGTTCAATGCGCCTTTGGATCTGATCACAATTATTATATTCCTCCGCACGCATAGTACTATGATAAGGAGCATTGAAATCGATCCAGTTATAAAGTGTTTTCCACTCTTTTTCAGTCAATTCCACTCCATGGTGACCTTTTTTCAACATAGAGATCAGAGGACTGGTAGAAACGTGGTATTCATAAGGATATAATACTTTCATACCAGCTTCAGGTCCCTGACGGTGAACATACGGATGCAAATCGAGATAACTTTTACTGTAGGCCAATTTATTCGGCACCTCTTCATCAATACGACCACCTCTGTAATCACGCTTGAGAGAACCATTGTGACAAGCCACACAAGCCCTGTCTAAAATAGGCTGTATCTCTAATTCGAAAGTAAAAGGACGTACTCCCCCTTCCGGAATCGTTAAGTTTTTTGCAGGTTTCAAGGAAGCCATTGCCCGCTTAGGCTTAGGTATCTGATTCTGATCTTCGTGGCAGCCCACACAGGAAACTACTTCACCAGGCATGCCGGTCAACCAGCTTCTCATCCACTGGATAGCAGCTCCGTCCTTATCCAAGGGTTGAAGTGAAACCGGAGTATTAGCCGGGATATTAAACATCACAGAACCATCATCTTCAACAGGTACCACCCCCAAAAGACGTTTGATGTCCCATCCGCTTTGAATACCCTGAGCCACGTGATCCGATTGAGAACGGTTGTATGCATATTCATACGCAAATACACGTAAAGATTTCACAGTTCCTTTCGGTACATTCGGCAAACCTTCTCCTTCGTAAATATCCTGAATGAAAACGGTAGCTTCTTTTTTACTTTCATTTATCTTTGAAGGAATTACCGGAGGTGTCTGACGTTTAATCAATGGAATACCGTGAATATATCCGGCACCTTCTTCCAATACAATTGGAGTGATATTATCGTAAATATCAACAAGATACAATCCCCATAAGCTATTCTCGTTCAACTTTGCTGTTACAAGAAAATATTTATCACTGATCGGATAAGGTTTGATAAATTGAGGATATACACCATTAACCAATTCATCCTTAACCAATGGAATGATCGGACGTTTACTGAATGGAATCTCCTGCAACATACCTTTTTCCTCTTTCCTGCTTTTTGCAGGATCAAAGGTCATCAGACGACCACTGCGAGCCACTCCATGATGACCGGAAATAATTCCGACAAACTGAGTTGTACCATTGGGTAATGGTTGAACATCAAAAGTACTGTTTGGAAAGACAGAACCACTACCATAAAGTGAGCGTTGTTCCGTACCGTCGGGATTCATGTGCATGACCATACGCGAAAAATAGTGTGTCAAGTCGGTATATTCCCAACGAACATACATCAGACGACCGTTATTCATTACCGTAGGATGCCAGTTTGCATCCTGATCGAATGTCAAACGTCTGATTTTACCGGTTTTAGGATCGTAATTAATCATGTTTCCAACAGCATCGCTACCATTCACACAAGGCACAGCCTGATAACCTATATTTGAAACAGCAATAACCTTATTATCAGGGAGATATGTTCCATCAAAAAATTCCAGGTCTTTTTCTGTCGTTGTGATCATCTGTTTGAAATTTTTTCCGTCGATTCCGACTTCATATACATTCCAGAGATTATTCTCGTTGATCATTGAAAACATGACGCGATCTCCGTTCCAATGTAACTTCAAATCCGGCACAGACGATGTATTTGTAGGCTTGAATATAGTTCTGTACTTGATATCTCCACGCAGGTTATTCATCTCCATGATTTCAGCATTGAATCCTTTTCTGGCAGCAGAAGACTGATTTGACCAGTTATTCGGCTGTGTACCAAGAGAATGTGCGCTATTCTTGCGGGCATTAACTCCGATAGTATATTTACTAACCAATAGTCTGTCCATATCCAAACCCGGATTAGACAAAAGGATATCACGTTTTAATTTCAGGGCTTTCTCTGCCGAAGCAATCGCCGCCGGATCATTCGAATAAATACCGTCAAATCCTTTATTAATCAATAATTTAAGTTCTTTTAACAGGGAAAGAGCCTGAACCAGATTAAAAGACGGACTGGATTTCATATCATTTATTGCGGCTTCGATAGAGGGCACATTAAGCCATTCTAACTGTTCGTCGAGCCTATTGATATTAGAAGCAACTATAAATAAATCCAGTAATCCGGTGGCCCGTGCTTCAGGATTGCTCAGCTTCATTTGTTCTTTTGCCTTCGATTGAATATATGAGGGTTTTCGGATATATTTACAAATATCTTCAACCATAGCGTATTCAATGGAATCTCCTATAGTTGTAAAAAATATCTTCCGATCCTGAGGTTCCAGATAGGTCATTGAGAAGCCTGTTTCCAGTGGAAATTGCTTGTACAGGGCCTCTATTTCAGGATTAACGTTCAATGAATCGAGAGGTATATTCTCCTTCTTTACTTTATCCATCACGGACTTCTTTGTAGTTATGACAGCTTCCGTCCAACTTACCGGTGTGCAATTTAACGAAGCTTTCTTACTTCCCTTCTGTGCAAAAACAGAAATAGTGAAGCAAAAACAGATCATAATAATCAGATTTTTCTTCATGGTATATTATACTATTATTGTTTATTCTTGTATTCAGATGATTTTTTCAAGTCTTTATTTTTAACAGGAAATACACAGGATATCCTTCCAATACCGTTTCCTTCCGACAGTTGCCACATTAATTTATTGTCCTGTGTAATTTCAATTAAAGCCGGTTGATTGCCATCCTCCCCTTTCGCATGACCGTTCCAGTTGCAAATCAACAAGTTATTATTATCCAATTCGACTATTTGTGCAACAAAATTCAAGCGAATCCCTTCAATATCTTTTTGTCCGATTTTTCGGATTAATTGGCCTGTCTTCCGTTCCACTTCCAATGCCGAATGGGCATCTCCGCATGCAATCAACAGATTTCCGTTTTTTAGTTCAACGATTGAAAACGGATTTCCTTCAACCTTAAAGCGCATCACTTCTTCTCCCTCAGGACTTATTTCGACGACCTCTCCTTTTGCCATGACAGGAAATAGATAATTCCCGTTTTTAGCTTTGATTAATTGTCGCATTTGTCCGTGCAGACTTTCAACTCCAGTTTCAAAAGAGAGTTTTTTCACTTCTTTCCCTTTCTTGTTCAACTCAATTATTTTGGCCGGAGAACCACTATGAGCCAGTAGAAACCCTCCGTTTGGCATTTGAGTGGCAGCATAAAGCTCCCCTTTTTCCTCCAGCTTATAATCCCAGATTACTTCTTTCTTCGCATTAATAAGTTTTGCACCTTTCTTATACGAAATCAACAAATTTCCGTCTTTAGTCAATGTAATGTTTTCACAATCATCACTTTTTTCCAAATCGTATGTCCACTCGATCTGCTTCGTATTTTTATCAATTAAAACCACCTGTTGCCATCCACAACCACTGATAAAGATCTTATCCTGAGCAAGAAGGCTACAGGGTAAAAGAAGAAAAAGAAAAGCCAAATACTTCATAAAATAACGTTTTATAAATTGAGTATGGAGACCTACCCCCCTACAAAGGGGGATGCCCATTCTCAATTCTCAATTCTCAATTCGATAAGTCCTCAAATAACTGATAAGCCTCATTAACCGAGTAATTCTTATGAACAACTGCGCTAACGGCCTGTATCATAGCAATCGGATTTTCAGACTGGAATACATTACGTCCCATATCCACACCGGCAGCACCATCATTGATTGCATTATAGCATAGTTCCAGAGCTTCTTTTTCCGGAAGTTTTTTACCACCTGCAATTACAATAGGTACGGGGCATGCTGCAACAACGTTTTCAAATCCGTCGCAATAATAGGTTTTTACGATATTCGCACCATTTTCGGCACAAACACGGGAAGCCATACCAAAATAACGGGCATCACGAGCCATATCTTTACCAACAGCAGTAACTCCCATTACAGGAATATTATATTTTGAACCCAAATCTGCCATTTTATAGAGATTCGCAACCGTTTTTGCTTCCATAGCCGGATCTCCGATAGCGAGCATAATAGCCATAGCAGATACATTCATCCTGATTGCATCCTCAATATCGATTACAACATTATCATTCAATTCCGTAAGGATAGTTGTTCCGGCATCCGATCGCAAACAAATAGGTTTATTGATATTTGCAGGAACTGATGATTGCAAAATACCGCGGGCACACATCAAGCAGTCCGCATACTCCATTAACGGGGTGATATTCAAGTCAATCCGTTCCAAACCTGAAGTAGGTCCCATGATGAACCCATGATCAAAAGCCAGCATCACTGTCCGTCCGCTTTGTGGGTTGAAAATACGTGTCAGCCTGTCTTTCATTCCCCAGGGAAGATTATCAGCACCTTTTACATGGAATGCCCGGTTTTTCACTTCAACACCGATTCCAAATTTTTTACCTTCTCTGATATCGTCTAAATCTGCCATTTTTTTTGTACATTTATATTTTTAGAAAGTCCCTTAAATTACTTACTCTGCAAATGCCTGGAACATACAAGCCCATGATGAAGCTCCTGAATCAGCGTAACCTATGGATTTTTCTCCGTAATTGCGGGCTCGCCCGAAGTTTGCTTTCATTTCGATAGTAGCTTCTGCCCCTGTTTTAGCGGCTTTAGCAGCTTCTGTAAAGAGTTGGGTAATATCATCCGAATCACAAGCCAACATTGCATCTACAGCAGGAATCAGGGCATCCATCATTGTTTTGTCGCCTTTTTGAGCCTGAGTTTGTTTACATACACCCTCCAGACCTCCCTTGAAGAGTTGTTTGACCTGTTCCGCATTCATTTCTGTTCCTTCAACATGGTCGCTCATTCCGAGAAGAAAGCCACCAATTAAAGTACTGGTAGAACCACTGGTTTGCATCATCACATTGAATCCCATGTCATTAAGCATAGTCTTCAGTTCCGTACCTTTCTTTGCAGCTTCCACAACAGAAGTCAGAGCCTGAACGATGGCTGTTCCATGGTCTCCGTCTCCAATTACAGCGTCTAATTGAGAGAATTCATCAGCACGTTCGGTTACACGAACCAAAGCACGTTCCCACATGCTGATGAAGTCTTGTATAGTTAATTTTTGCATATTATTAAATCGTAGTCCAGTAAGGAGCGTTTGCTCTGCGTTTTAGAAGTTCAACATGATCGGCATCCAGTTTACCCAGCATCATTTGGAATCCTGAAAGTTCTTGAACTGTAAGGATTTCCATTAATTTTGCATCAGCAACTTCAATACCGGCATCCATTAGTATCTGGTGAGCTTTACGGAAAACAATACTCATTTCCATATGAGTTGTAGCGCCGCTTCCATTGATGTAAAGCATTACTTTATCTCCTTTTTCAGGCTGGATCTTCTTGCACAACTGGTTAATCATGATTTCAGCCGTTTTATCCGCAGATTCTAACATCTGACGGCCATTGCTTCCGCCTTCACCGTGTTGTCCCATACCGATTTCCATTTCACCTGAAGGCAGGCTGGAGATAACCGCACCATTCTGAGGATGAGTACATTGTCCCATAGCCACGGCCAAAGTAGCGATTTGTTTGTTGAAACGTTCACCGATTTCGCAGATCTCATCAAGGCTTTTTCCTTCTTCAGCGGCAGCACCTACTATTTTAGCTAGAGGTACACAACCGGCCAAACCCCGTCTGTCTTTATCCGGAGTATCCAAACCGGAACTGATATCGTCGTGAGTCAGAATCGATTTTACTTTGATACCTGCCTTTTCTGCGAGCATTGTTGCCATATTGGCACTCATCACGTCTCCGGAATGATTCAAAACGATTAACAGGATACCGGCATCACGTTTGAACATTTGCAAAGCCTGGAAAAGACGTTGAGCACCTGGAGCAGCAAAGATATCGCCGACAACAGAGCAATCCAGCATACCTTCTCCGACAAATCCACTCAATGCAGGTTCGTGTCCTGAACCTCCTAAAGTAATGATTGCCACTTTCTTTTCGTCCTTCGGTTGAGCTCTTACCACAATATTTTCGCCGCCTAAAGCAACTTTATCATTATAAGCCAACACATATCCTTCCAGTAATTCTTTTGTTATATTTTCGGGTTCATTGATGAACTTGGTCATAATCTTACTCATGATATTATTTTTTAAAGGTTTATTTATCAAAACACATTAACTCGATTGGGATACCTTCTTCTACGATAAAAGCGATAGTCAGGTTTTCTCCACCCGGACATGGCTCTACAATTACGTTTGCACCCTTTAAAGCTTCTTCCATATTTGGCACTTCGTATGCAATATGAGGAACTTTCTGAATAATTTCAGGCAACCAGCTTCCTTCTTCAAAACGAAGGAACTCAATTCTGTTCGGACTTTTTGAATAATCGGTCAAATGAACTTTCATTCCATCTACAAAAAACTCTCCTTGTTGACTTTCGCAAGTCGGAATTCCGTAATGATTAATTTTTCTCATGGTAATTCAGTATTTCAGGTTTATAAATTATTTTCTCATTCCTGCCAAAGCGTCTGTAAATACAGCACCCGGATTAGTAAAACGCAAACCATTACCATCGTGATAATTTGCATATTCAGTAACTATTGCACCTTCAGGGCCCGCAAACAAGAAGTGTGGAGATTCTGCTTCGGCCAAATGAATTACTTCATCAACCATTTGTTTCTGGAAATGAGAAACAGTGATAAAATCTTTCTGACTTGCCGGTAAAACAGGAGGATTAGGAGTTGGGTCTCCGATTGAATAGTTGTAAGTCCAACCGTGACGAACCTGCCAGCTTTCAAATTTAGGAGGATGGTTTGTTGCTACGTGACGGTGTTCCAGGATCATTTGTCCGGGTAATAAGTAGATTTCATGTCCGAAATAAGCATGAGCTTCATCGTTTACCCAGAATAAACCTGCCATTCCTACATTTTCGAAGTCTCCCAGTTCAAAATCGGTGATCCACAGATTATTTTTTACAAACTCGGAATATGGAACTCCATAATAATCAAGCATATCCAGATATGCATCCAGAGCGACTTTAGGATCCAATTTTCCATCTTTGTAAAAATCCGCATTTGTGTACTTTTTCTTGTACGGTTCTTTTGTTTGCATAACTTCTTCTTTTTTAGTTTCACCGGAACAAGCTACTAAAGCAACCCCGATTATTAAGATCATTAAATTTTTAATTGTTTTCATACAATAATTATTATTTATTTCAAGTTTATTTTATTTTCTATCAATGCAATTCCCTCTATTTCAACCAATAATTCATCCCGGCATACATCAGCCAGGACATAACAAACCGGAACTTTCGCATATTTTACCTTTACTACATTACGTGCCGCTTCCAGATATTTACAGCCTTTCAGATATACCCGTAAAGAGCAGATCCGGCCATATCCTTTCAACCCGGACTTAGATTCACTTAAGGTTTGACCGGATATCAAATGCTCTACATTTTCCAATGTAATCCTGGTCTGTTCTTCTATTCCAACGTCTGCAAGGCTATTTTCACCACGGATTGCAGCCGTTCCTGAGACATAAATCAATCCTGATCCGTTTTCTAAAACTAATTTGGCTCTCTCAAATTTAGGAGTCGTTTTCTGCTTCAATTCTTTATCTTCCTCCCCGATCAACACTTTTTCCGAATAACCGAATGCAGGCACCTGTAAGCTATTATCAAGCGGAATTATCCGGTTTTCCGGAGTTGTAAAACAAAATGCTTCCAGATCGATCATTATTCCTCCGAAAGAAGTACCGATGCCTGTTGCCGCAGGAAAACCATTGTTCCAGATTGCAGAAGTATAGAAATGAGTTCTCGCATCATTAAAATCCTGATAATGCTGATGGGTTCCTTCTATTTTTGTGATTTGCTCTATATAATTCCATTGACGGACAATAGACGAAACCGGCATGTTTTCACAAATAAAAATGTCTTTTAATTTAGAAAAAACCTGATCTGACTGTGTCCTGATCGAGTTTTTTAATGAATCTGCCAGAACTCCTCCGACAAACAGTTTTTTTGATTTTCCGTTTTGGAGAATAATATATGGTAAATCGTTTTGTTTCTTATAATGAACTTCTGTTCCGGCCTCCCACTCTGCCTCAAAAACTTCGAGGATTAAAGTATCCTGTTCCAGAGGAGGTTGAGCCACATAACTAAAAACCGGAGCTTTTTCTTCAAATTTACGTTCTACAAACCGAGCAATTAACGTTAAATGCTTCTTGTACTCTTCGTTATCCGTTGGATTTCCGAAAAATACAAGTCTTATAATTGTTCCTGTTTCAAAACCGGAATTAAATAAATAATCCAGTTGTTCTTCGATTGAATTTCCTTTACTTTGTATATAATTACACTTAATAAACATTACTACAGAGAGTTAACATATTCCACCAATGCTTCGATTTCCTTTTTGGAAACCTTCTTATCGATCCCATGTTTATGTACCGTAAAGACATCCTCCATGGTTGCAGCTCTTCCATCGAAAAGATAAGGAGCTGTACGCCAGGATTCTATCAACGTAGGGGTATCCCAACCAGTCTCAAATTCGATATCTTGTCCAATACGGTGCAGTTTCATATCTGTAAAATAAACTCCGGAATGACATTCACCACAACTGAGCTTATCAAATATCTTTTTCCCTTGTTCTGCTTTTTCAGATAATTTTCCATTAACAAGATACGGGCTTGGAACCGGACGAAGCGATCTCAGATAGTCATCTACACAAACGGCCTTTTCTTCCGGGATCTCGGCAAACTGAATCAGTGCAAATCCCTTTCTTACAGCCAGATCTGCAGATTCACGAATTCCGGAAATCATAGAAGGGGGAGTTACATGACTGTAAAGCATACTTTTACAGTTTTTCGGATTACCTATTCCATCGTTCATCAAATCCCAGTTCATCCCATCGGTTCTGGCATCCGGGTGACAACCGATACAGGATTGCCAACCCTGGAAACAGTATGCAGCATCATGGAAATATTTCTCTCCTTTATTTGCCGACGATTCAATCCGGTTTACGACTAAAGGACGATTTTCCACCTTATTGTCAGCTAAATTGAGAATATTTAATGTATCTGAAAAATAAGTCGGGATATATACTTTATCATTTGAAACGACAAAGTTTCGCGGACCGTTTCCTATCAATGAGATACGTTGTTTTAGTCCGTATAAAAAGCGTAAATCATAATCCAGAGAAGATTTATCAGGATATGCGATAAATCTTTCAATCATCTTCGGATAATCGACAATGCTGATTTCATGGGTGCCGGAATGTGAAATAACAAGCTTATCCGGCGTACAGTGAATTCCCCAGATCCCGGCAGCGCCTCGTTCCGGATCATCCAACAGTATCGAGCCCAGATTTTCAAATTTTGCAGCATCTACTATTGTAATCGCACTGGTATTCATCCAGCCTTGTTGCAATTGGTTGGTAGGCACCTGGAAACGTCCCAGATTGTGAGTAATGAAAACGTACTTTCCATCGGGACTCAAACACATTCCTCGTAACGCATTACTTCCGTTTGCCAGTTGAATATCTTTTATTTTGGTGAAATTTTTCAGATCGATGACCGATACACAAGACGCGACTGTGTCAATATCCGCACGTTGTTCAGGTAAATAGTTCGAAACAAATAAATACCGGTTATCCTGGCTAAGTACCGCGCATGCGGGCTCTCGTAAGACTTTTACGGTATTAACAACCTCCGCTTTTGACAGATCGATCTCACTGACAGTTGTCTGAAACTGATTCATGACATACAATGTCTTTCCATCGGAAGAAAGCACGGGAGAAGTAGCTCCGGAACCGGTTTCCAGAACTTTTTCCACAACTCCGCTTTCAAGATTCAGAAAATGTACCTCACCTATTGCTTCAAAAGTCGTAACATAAGCATATTCACCCGAAGTAACAACTCCGGTTGGCGCTTGAGGAAATGTCCAGGTCTTCACCGGTTTATCAAAATCGACGTTATATAATTCTAATGTTTTATTTCCTCTATTTGTTATCAGGAATTGATGGTTGTCTGTTTCTTTAATATCTGTGGGATAATGGGGATATGAAGCTTTATCAGCTTGATCACCAACTGAAGTAGAACTTAGAGATAAGGTTGTCAGACTTACCGCAACCAGCAGTATTAAATAAGGTATTAATGAATTTTTATACATCAGAATTTGTTTTTCATGTATTGCTATAACCTAACTCAAAAGAAATATTCTGAGTAATATTCTGTATTTCATTCGCAAACATCAGGATTGTTTCTCCCGGCAACCGGTCTTTCGGACCAGAGATCCAGATAGATCCGCAAGGGGCATTACTATAATTGAATATAGGCACTCCTATGCATACAACTCCATTCAATTCTTCTTCCATATCGACAGCATAACCCAATTTGCGGACTTTATCCAATTCCAGCAGATATGCTTCTTCTGTTGAGATTGTATTTCGGTTGTATATCTGATAATTCATTTTTGATAAATAGTCCTTCCTGGATTCTTCCGGCATAAACGCCATCATGGCTTTTCCCGGAGCCGAACAATGCAAATCGAATGATTTTCCCGGAGAGAGGACAAAGCAAAACGGATGTGTTCCTAAAACCTGTTCGATAAAAAGACCCTTATCCGTACCCATAACACCGAAACAAACTGTTTCTTTCACAATATCACGCAGTTCACGCATTTTAGGCAGTACAACCTCTAACAGGCTGTGTTCCTGTATAGATTGAAAGCCTAAGATAAGCATTTTTCTTGAGAGTTTATATTTTTTTGACGAATTATTGTAGAGTAAGTAACCTAATCTGACTAATGTATTAAGGATCCGGTAAGTTGTAGTCTGCGAAATATCGGCTTCATTTCTGATTTCCTGCAAAGTCATTCCCCTATTAGCATTGGCTAACAGTTCAAGTATTAATATTCCCTTTTCAAGATTGGGGACTTTGTAAGAATCGTCTAATTCTTCAGGTGTGTTTTTCATATTTGAAATCATTTTCCAGATTCGAAACAAAAATAAGCATTTCAAATGAATGTTTTAAATTCAATTAGTTAAATTTAGTTAAATATCAATCAACAAGCCTAAATATTGTCAATTGGATTCCAGAATATTTGCTTCCAGTTTTTAATCCGGTTGTTAGCAACCTCAATCCCCTCGTTTTCCAACAATTTTTGCATTTCCCCACCAGTACCAAATACTTCACTGGCGGTTAATATCCCCTGGCTATTCACAACACGATGAGCCGGAATACCTGTTTCAACAGAATTACATTCACTCATAATCTTTCCGACTTTTCTGGACCAATTAGGATATCCCACAGCCTTAGCGATGGCTCCGTAGCTCGTTGCACGGCCATAAGGTATAAGTTTTACAATATCGTAAACCGCTTGACTGAGAGATTCCTTTCCTGCCATTGAGACTATTTTACAGATAAATTACCATCAAATTAATCTTATTTTATTGAACTTAAGAAATGACGTAATCCCGGGCACTCATACATCCTGAAAGCTTTTGTTTGGTTATACCGGGAAAAACGGGTTCCATATTCTAATGCCAATGTTTTATCTTTCTCGGCATTCAAAAACTCATAGCAATGCCTGTGAATATACGAAAGCATAACCAACACATAAGCACGTTGTTCATCGTTCACAGCATCTTTCAAAGCTTTCTCATAATAATTACGGGCAATACCGGCTGTCATATAATCGCGCATCCATTGAGGTAAACAATCTATCCTTGAATAGTACAAATCACCTGTATCCGAACCATAACGGATCATCATCCAGGCATTTCCCCAATACGAGGTGTTAAAATAAGCATTACCAAGTTTGATATAACAATCTACAGCTTTGGATTTATCGGATGATGCCTGTTTTTCCAGATCAATCAATTCCTTTACAAAATCAGCTTTATTGAAATGATAATCGAATCGACGGTACTTATTTGCTCTGAGTCCTTTAGGAACAAACGGATCTTCATTCAAATAAGTAGAAAATGATAAATGATTAGAGTTCCAGTAATCCTGAGGCATAGACGCGAAAGTTGTGTACGCCAGTTGCAGATCATTATTACGGAATGCCAGTGTTCCTTTCAGATCCTTATAAGCATTCACTGAACCAAGAGGCTGAGCACAAAGATACTCTTCAAAAGGAGACTTGTTTTTCTTTTCCAGGAGATCAATCATTATATCCATATCGGCAATAGTCGCATTTTTATCAAAATATTCAAGTGACGAATACACATCTCCAGTACGATATTCCCTGATATACCAGTCATTTTCGCCTTCTGACCACCAATTTCCTATTGAATGTCGGTAAACATCTGATTTTAAGCGCATAAGATTACCATATACCCGATTGTTTTTCTTATAATATTCAGTAGATAAAGACGATATAAGCGTATACAGCATCTGTTTATTCTCATAATCCGGAGTCGAAACCTTTTCCATATCCGTTATATTTTTCAGAAATACAGATTGAAATGCATCTGATTCAATATCTTGTGTTTTAATGGCAATCCAAATTGTTTCCAGCTTCTTTTGTAATTGAATCGTCGGATTGGCTTTATCCGATACCATAGAAAGGTATTTCTTTGCTTCAATTGCATTTTCCTGCAACAATGATATATGTGCAAGGCTTATTGCATAAAAATCCTTTGTTTCGCCTTTGGATTCGGATAGTACCTGTATAAGTAATGATTTCAACTGATCCATATACTGTTGATCCGTTAAAAGATTCTCTGCCTGCAATTGTTTAGTCGTTTCATCTTCTTGTTCTTCCTGAACATCTTCCGGGTGTTCTCTTTTATATTCTTCCATCCATGAATCATAGTATGCACAATGAAAAGGATCTGAGTTCGAATACGAAAATTTATCATAGAAAAGAGGTGTAATCAACCAATCTTCCAGTTTATTTATTTCTCTTAATATCAGAAACGGAATGAATTTGTTCTGTTTATCAAGAGAATACGCTTTACAGATCTGTTCTAGAGCCCTTCCCGGATTTTTAACCGATTCCATGACAATTGCAACACTTTGTTCCGGGTTTGTCAACGATTCGGGATTATAACCGTCAGTAAACAACTGTACACAACGGAATTTCTTTTCATCACTATTGGAAAAAACCTGAATAAAATAACGATAACGGTCATTTTCATCAACCGAAGTCCACATAGCTCGGAATAAACCGGCCCAAATACTCATCAGATTATTTGGATCTACTTTTCCGAAATATTTATTATAAACAACGTCGAGAGGATCAATACCGGGTAATTGTCCTACCTGATACAGCAAACGGCAAACCTGGAAAGCGTAACGTTGTTGTAGAAAACGGGAAGAAGCGGCGTTCAGATCCTTCCAGGCTGTTCTCAATAACTCTTTTTTTATTTTACTCCTGGCATCATCACCAATATTTTCATGTGATTCAGACCTGTAATAGTATTGCCCATAAGTCGACGGACTATCCCACTCTTCAAAACGGGAATTCCCTCCGACTTCGGTCAATTCCATATTTTTTGCAAAGATCATGTAATCGAGTAGATCTTTATTCTCTTTTTTCAGAAGAAACTGAATAAAAGTATTTCCGAAAAAATTCTCTTCCCAGGCATTATTCCTGAAAGCTTTCATAAAGAGTCTTCCATCAGTATTGTATTGTGTAGTATAAATATCTTCCAATACCACAGATTTATCGCATATAGCTAACCATTCGGAACAGTTACGATAACGATCGTTTTCATTGATGTCTGTATTCAGACCATCATAAGTCAGACGATAATACACACTGCTCATTGTGTAATTAAACGGACCCATACTACGCATTCCCGGTAAGGTGGCACGAAACATCATGGCACGGAAGTCGGCCTCAGACTCATAATAGCCGCATGAATTCATTGGTTGAGCCAACAGTAACAGGATATTACTTAGAAAAAGTGTTATATATATTCTTGATTTCATCTGTTCCATAATTATTTATATACGATTTGTTCCACGAAAAGAAAGTGATCCGGGAGGATTTGTCTTTCGGAATCTCAGAATCCAAATAATCAGCCATTTGCTTTAATTCATCTTTCGAAACCTCCTCTACACGGATAATATCTCCTTTCCGAATGAAAAAATTCCCGATAACCTTGTCTACCAATGACCGATAACGTCCTTTGCCCATATCCTCATATTCTATAAAATTATCGGCATATTCTTTTTGCGTAGCATTACCTAGCAGTCCTATAAATTTCTCATTACGAAATAGCACAGCCCAACTAAATACCGGCAAAGCAACATCCAACGTCACCGGATATTTCTTTCCGGAAACATATTTTTTCAATTCGTTCATAGAGGCAATCGAATTCTCAACATTGAAATCATTGGCTGTCTGCATATTATAACACATCAATAAACAACGGTCTACAGGTGGAACATCTTCCGGTTTATTTCGTTTGTATTGCCATAAACGTAGAGTGACAGTAATATTTTTGCCGGAAAAATCTTTTTTAAGGCATTTGAGGAAGTAGAAAAACTTATCCCTTGTTCCTTCAGTCCAATCACAATCGATCAACACTTCGGAATAACGATCTTTGTATTCATCTGCAATAGAAAGTCTTATGGAATCATTGTGTTCAGAATTGAGATATTCTATGTTCCGGTTGTAATAAGCCTGATTCCCAAAATTTGCGCTGATTTCCTCTACCCTTTTCCTGACACGGGTACTGAGAAGTTCCAAATCTTTATTTGAACTCTTTTCAAATACCTTATTGGTAAAGAATACTGATGGTGTGAAATTCAAAGGGATTGAATCGTTGGTAGTAAGGGAGGCCATGGGTTTAGCTTCTTCGGAAAGAGGATCCCAGTCTACATCAAAATAACGGATATACATATGGTTGATATCCAGGTCTTTTACCAGGGTCGTATCAAGATTGAACGAGGTATCCCAATAACAGAAAGAGCGTTGCTCGGATGAAGAACGGTTCGATGATGGCTGGCAAGAGAATAAAATAACTACCAGAAGAAATAATAGAGAAGGTTTGTTCATATACAAATTACACATTAGCTGATCTATAAACTGACGTAAAAGTAATATTATTTTTTCAAAGGAGAGCTTTATTCTGGATATTACAATCCTGAGTTAATAGACCGAAGCGGAGGATTGGAAGAAATGATAGAATGTTTTGCCCTTATCACCTATGTTAATGAGAATAAGCTACAAGACTATCTGGAACTGTTTAACAAACAAGCTCTTTATCAAACTGATACTATTCTTTCGGTTTGTCTTGCTTCCCTTCAATTCGTTTTATCTCTTTATCGAAGTCGGATTCAATTCCATTGTCATGGGGATGTGTCTTTTTGCCCGGTCTTCTACTAAATCCAAATAAGCGTTGACAATACGACCTAACGATTCCATTTCGATTTCAGTCAGGTAGTTTTTAGCAATAGAAACATCCGTTTTCACTATTTTGCCATCAGTACTTTTTTCCCATGAAGTAAACCCATGTGTTTTTTTTCTGCATTCGCCCTTGTTATAATAAGTTCGGCAGCCGTATGACCGTGAACGGCATAGTGCAGTTTGTTTTGGACTTTGGCAAAAAACTCTTTTGTGGTTACAGCATCTTTGTTGTAATCCATTGCTGTGGCGTAAATATCCGTTATCTTTTGGTAAAAACGGCGTTCGCTCAATCGGATTTTACGGATTTCGACGAGCAGGTGTTCAAAATAATCTTCATTGAGAAAAGAACCATTTTCCATTCGCTTTTTATCGATAATATAACCCCGAATAGCGTAATCACGCAAAACGGATGTCGCCCATTGGCGGAATTGCGTTGCCCTTTGAGAATTGACACGATAACCGATTGAAATTATGGCATCAAGGTTGTAAAATTCAACATCACGGGTAACTTGTCGATTACCTTCGGTTTGAACTTGTGCAAAAATTGCACAAGTTGCTTCTTTTATCAATTCTCCTTCTTGATAAATATTTGCCAAATACTTAGTAATAACACTTCTGTCTACATCAAACAATGAGGCAATCAGTTTTTGAGTAAGCCAAACAGTATTATCCTGAATACGTACTTCAATGGTATCTCCGCCAGATTGGCTTGTGAATACCAAAAATTCGGCAGTGCTATTTCGGATTTGGAATTTCTTTTTTTTAGTCATAATGCTATCATTATTCAGTATGTAATCTTACATTATCAATATAAGTTTTCAAAGTTAAAAAAAATAGTAATTTGAAATAGCTATTATTCCCATTCTTCTATATTCATTGTCTATCACTTCCGAATATATTTCCTGAAACCCAAATTACTATCTCCATTATTATCTATCAATTCGTGTGTAAAAATTGAGGTTGTCCTTGATCCCTTTCCATCCTATTTCAAAAGTTGTGTCAAATTGTGTGTACATAAAAAGAAAAAAGCAGCTACTTTTATCGTAACTGCTTGATTTTCAAGTGGGCGGTGAGGGATTCGAACCCCCGACCCTCTGGGTGTAAACCAGATGCTCTGAACCAACTGAGCTAACCGCCCTCATTTTTTTAATTGCTCTTGCTTTCAAAAGCGATGCAAAGGTATGACTTTTTTCTGAACTTCCAAATAAAAATTAAAAAAATTATTCATTTTTTTCAAAAAAACTAAAACCAGCCCTTCTTTCGCAGATACCAACAAACATAAAGTCCGATTGCAATCATCAAACACCAGGCGCCAAGATATCCGTATTTCCAGTGAAGTTCCGGCATGCCCTTGAAATTCATCCCCCACACCCCTACCAGAAATGTCAACGGAATAAAAATCGTCGAAACAACGGTCAGACGTTTCATAATCTGATTCATTTTCAAATCATTATTATTCAGATACAAATCAACTAACGATGACATGATTTCCCGGCACGACTCCAGGTTTTGAAGGACATATAACAACTGATCATATATATCCTTATAATAAGGAATCTCTGTCTTGCTGATTAAACTATGATCCACCCGCAACAATTTGCTCAGTTGCTCTTTGAACGGAAGAAGTAATTTTCGAAAACGGATCATTTCTCGACGTCTTTCCTGAATATCACCAATAAGATTTTCCTTCAGGCTCTCAATGTCCAACAATTGATCTTCCAGATCTTCCAGATCATCCTCCAATGAGTTCACACAATCACTATAATCACCAATAATCACCCCTAACAGGCTTGCGAGAAGGAAATCCGCTTTCTTATTGTTGATTCGCAGAGAATTTTCAATTATTGCCAGATAAATACCTTCAAACAAAGGATTATCGGTTTCCTGGAAACTAATCACATAATTTTTCCCCAGTACCAAGGCAACATGTTCCGTCACCATATTATCCTCAACATAATATTGAACAGGAAGAACGACAATTACATTCTTGTCATATTCTTCCACCGTAATAATATGATGTACCGACAAAACATCCTTCGCATCCATTATATTAAGGCTAAAATCTTTCATCAGTTGAATAATCAGTTCCGGATCATTCATACCCGACACCCGGATCCAACTTACTTT
>JAVBTA010000017.1:0-43649 GCA_031556375.1 Bacteroidales bacterium
ATCATCACCCGGGCGAGCATGGGCGGTGGGGATTGGCATCATACGGGCACTGACGTACCCGCCTACTAAGACTACACCGCTCACGCGGTGATGGGCTGACGCACGAAATATGTTAACGCAGAAAATCACCATGACCATACATAATACGTATATCACGATGAATCAAACCTTGAAAATATAGGACAAAAAAAGGGCGCTTTTCAGCGCCCTTTTAATATATTCAGCTATTTGTTAATTATTTAACAATAACTTTTGTAGCTTTTCCAGCAACCTTAACGATCATTACACCGCGAGGAGCAGAAATTGTTTGTTCGCTACCTGTAGCAAGTACAGACTTGAATTGACGTCCGTCGATAGTATAGATTTCAATAGTACCTGTAGCGTTAACCACTTTCACAGCACCTTCAACACCGTATACTGCAACTGCACCACCGTCGATGTCATCTTTTCCTGTGAAATTACCATTGTTCATCTGACCAATTTCGAATGTCATAGCTTTAGCTCTTGCAACAGATTTGCTATCTGTTCCTGTTGGGATAAATACCATACGGTTATTGTATTGACCTAAGTATTTATAATCACCAGTCGGCACCTGAGCAACAACCCAGAACTTAAAGTCATGACCGGTTGTACCTTGAGCTTTAGCTTTGTTAAGCAACAAACCGAATACTTGGTTGTTATCCTTAGTTACTTTATTTGCATTCGCTGCTGCATCTGCAAAGTAAGCATAAGTATATTCTCCGTATTTGTATTGAGTATCATTAGATGGAAGCCCAGCCAATGGTTTGTATGTCAACAATTTACCAGCTTTATTCTTGATTTGATAATACCAGATGTGAGTCTTAGTATACTTGTTAACGATAGTATCCAATACCATGTTGAAAGTAAACTCACCATCATTGATATTAGGAAGAACGTCTGCATGGTAAGACAATAAACCGTAATTTACTGGATCTGCACCACTTGGCTCTACAAGATAGATACTTGTTGCAGTAGATCTACTGAAGTCTTTCAACCAACCTGATTTACTAGCATTACCAAGCCATTCTTCATCAGAAACTGAGTTTGGAGCTATAACAAATACGTCTGCTTGAGTAGAATCTTTAACAGCTTTAGTTTGTTGAGTATTCGGAGAACCTACACCTAAATAGAATGTTTCATTTTGGATAGGCATTGTACGAATAGCTACATTCTTAAACCTGTTCTGAACACCATTGTTCAAAGTAACAAGAGTTGAATCCTCATTCTTAGCATTCAATTTGTATGGGAAGCAGAATTTAACTGCTTGCATAGAATCCGGATACTGATTATAGTTTTCAACTACATATTTTTCTCTCGCAGTCAGGTGTCTGAATTGAACAACAACGTCTTTCAAATCGCCAGTGTGATTTTCTGAATTGTAACCCATTTCAAGGTAGAATTCAGTTTCTTCACCTGTTTCTGTATTTTTAAGAACGTGAATGATGTTATAATATGGAACTGAATGGTGATAAACTGTATCGCCGTTCTTTTCATTCTGATAAGTAGTGTTTGACTCACGAATCTTCAAGAACTGAACCACTCTTGGAGTACCATCAGCTTGTTCGTAATATGCAGGAGCTTTACCATTTTCTGCGATAGATGGAGTTCCATTGATGTCTGTATATCCAGAACCATCTGTTTTACCTCTAGTATATAAATAACGGTCGGTAATGATAGATTCAAGAATACTCCAATCATTGTACAAATCTTCAGTTGAGAACCTCAAGAATGCAGTAGTACAAGCATCTCCTTCAGTTTCAGTCATTCTGGTAATAGTTACTGTAATGATGTTTTCACGAGCCGGAGCATCTTTTGGTACTGCCATAAATACTTGTGGCTTTTCACCAAATTCATTAGCCGGATATTTTGCAAATGCATAATAACTGTCGTTAACATCCATTGGAATCAGGTAATACTGTTTCATTAACTGATTTCTTGCTGGAACTTTATCTCCATTACCATCCCACATATCGCTTTCTGGAGTGAAGTTATATGTACCATCAACATTTTTACAAATACTCCAGTGCATAGAAGGATCGTTATAATCCTTAACAGCAGTAGCAGATGTTACTTTATAAGAATGAACAAAAGTACCTTTCACTTGTGCCTTTGGCAAGAAACCTTGAGTTTGAATGAAACTGTGCTTATCATCATTAGCGCTATCGCAGAAATAATCACCATCAAAATATGGAGTACGAGTGAATTTATATTCAGTCGGAGTTACTCCCTGAGGTGCATTTTGAGAAGATGGCATTACAATCATGTAATTAATACTTGAGCTACCGCCTGTATGACCTTCACTGATTCTGAATTCATCAACTACGGAAGTATTACCTACCTTATTATTAGCAACAATAGCTGTGTGTTTTTTAGCAGTATAATTATACTCCCAAGAAGCAGCAGGAATCAAAATGAAGTTTCCAAAAGGTGTAGTAGGATTCTT
The DNA here is from genome assembly GCA_031556375.1 of Bacteroidales bacterium. Classification (GTDB taxonomy): domain Bacteria; phylum Bacteroidota; class Bacteroidia; order Bacteroidales; family Azobacteroidaceae; genus BNXB01. Next base: position 2,465 of record JAVBTA010000017.1, read on the forward strand.
ACATCCATAGATAGCAAACATTTGCAATGGACGATAGTCAGCAGTCTCAAGATTTGTACCTTTTTGAGAGTTGCTTGTAAATTTAGTAGCCCATTTCAGTTTCATTCCACTTACTCCATCCAATGTTGATTCCATTGTTTCAGCATACAATGAAGTTGTGTCGATAGTCAGATACAATGTTGTATCAGCTGCATTTTGAATGTAATAGAATTCTACTTCTCTGGTATTTTCATAATGATTATATCTATCCAGAGCAGCAGTAGTTCCTTTCAAGCTCTTCAAATAACCATTAACACCCGGAGTAGAACCGACTTTCAATGTATCAGCCAATGTAATCAACAGATTTACAGCTGTTGGATTGTTATCTGCATATTTATTAGCTTTTGTTCCAATAAAATCTTTTGTAAGAGTATTTTCTGAAACATGTACATCAACCATGTTAGCCTTAACTGTTGGGTTAGCATACAGTTGAGTTTCCATCAAATATTTAGTATCAACATAATCCTTAGCACATGGAGTCATATCCGGACCTGTGAATTTGAAACGGGTAGCTGCCTGAGGAGCGTTAGTTTCTTTGTTACGTCCATCATTCCAAGTAGCATACATAGGATCTGAAGCTGTAGCTAATAATGCATATTTTGTTCTTACCTGACGCTCGTAGTTCAGATATCTCAAATAACGTTCGATCAACGCTGGTGTCCATTTTGTTTGGTCTGCCATATTTGTTCCTGCAGCCAAAACATCAGTAAGCAACGTTTGATAAGCTGCCATGTTTGGAGTTTCAGGGTTACCTGGAGAGAACAAAGTACTAGCAGAACCAGCTGTTGTGAAAAATGGATTGATACCATAGTTATCAGTTGAATACAAATTATCCCACTTAACTTCCGCATAAGGAGTTGAAGCTGTTCTATAATCTGTATAATCGTGTTTAGCCACACGGAATTCCATAATGAAATTCTCTTTAGACTTATCACCAACCAATGGTTGATAGAAACGGAACATAGTCGCATTCGATCTGTCTGTAGACAAGAACTTGAATCCGAACTGTTGAGCAGCTAAAGTAGTAGTTGTATTGATAGTATCATATACTAAATACTGACCTTTAGCATTCTTAACATAATGCCATTTGTAGCTATCAACATTAAAGCCTTCTGTTTTCAACATTTCGTTAAGTGTTGGATTAGAAGTAGCTTTTTTAACAGCCAACATTTGAGGTTGAGTCAACATATAGTCAACGTTCAATTGAGGAACACTGTTAGCGTCCAGATAAGTCATCGGAACCAAATACTTATATGCTGCCAGATCAGGATTATTACGGCTGATAACCGGTTCAGTATACAACCATGGGTTAGCATTGTCTGAATTAATAAATCCAGCCAAGTTTAGACCATAAGTAGCATCCGGACCTGTAAATCCATCTTTTACACTCAACTTAAGAGAAGTAGCTTCTGTAATATTGTAGTTACCTTCTTTATACAGGTACACGCACAAAGAGTCATCAGAAGGATAGTATCCATCACTACTGTGATTAGTTCTTTCATTATCCAGACCTCCTGGTTGATATTCATAAGCAACATCGGCTATCTTGAATAACATACCGGCTGTTGGACCTGAATTTACCAAACGAACATCTTTTTGCAAATGATTAGTAGTAGAAGTACGACCTCTTGATCCGGCATACCAATAATAAGAAGAACCGTCAATCAAACCAGAATAAACGGTTTTAACAGTATCCAAATAAGGCATATTAAGAACAGGTCTTTCTGTTGTAGATTCAGCCATATTTCTCAATTTGAAATATTCGCCATAACAATCCAAATGAACTGTTTGCCATACATCAGATTTATAACCTTTTGTTCCTTCAGCATCTACATAAACAGATTCCTGATCTTTAATATAAGCTGATTGTGTACCAGCTACTACAAATGTAGGATTTCCTGTTGCATCGTAAGCATACTCAAGGGTATCATTTAATTCGTTAATCAAATTATAACCACCAGGAACTTTAACAAATCTCCAGTGTGCACTCATATTAACCGAGTCATATGGAGTTTCGAAATAACGGGTAGAACCAAGATTATAATTGAAACGGTCACTTTCTGCAGGAGTCATAACTACTCGTTTTTCTCCGGTAGCAGTTCTAACCAAATCCAATACATAAATTGAGTCATTCAATTTTGTGTTTGCACCAGATGCAGTATAAGCATAGAAATTAGCTTTAGGAGTACCTTTCATTTGAATGAAATAGTAACGTCCTTCTACAATTTTATTAATCAAAATAGCTTTTTCCGGACGTAATTCTAAGTTTGTATACAAAGAAGCGCCACCACTAACCATACCTGTACAGTAAATACCATTATACAAACAAACTTTAAATGCATTGTTAAAGTTGTTATCATTATCTACTTGAGTAGATGTCAGACTTCCTGGTTTATCCATCCAAACAGCATAGTTGTAACCTGGAGATGTTGGAACTGACGTTTTATATTTATTGTCACTGTAAGCACGAGTCCAAGAGTTCAATGGATATAATTCCATGTTACCATTCTCATTGATCCAAATTGCAAAACGTTGAACTCTTTTCAATTCGTCAAGAGTAGCTCCTGGATAGCTAGTGCTGGTAGCTGTAAATTCCGGTTTGATAGCCAGTTTGTTACCAAATTTACCATCACCGTTATACAAACCTACCGGAAGAGCAGGATCTCTGTCTACCATCAACAAGTTACCTGTACATGGGTTCGCGATTGTAAAGTATTGCAACTCCCAATCTCCTGTTGTTTTTTTATACAATCTGGTAGTATCTCCATTCGCAAGAGTAGAAGCAGGGTTATCTCCGTTAATCATATCATTTGCAGCAGCTGGATTGTGAACTACAGTTTTCACTCCATTTTTCAAACTACCAAATTGACCAAAGTTCAAAGCGCCCACTGTATCTACTTTAAATACAGAAACATCGTTAGCACCATCTTTTACAGTAAAGTAATTTACATTATTACCCGTTGTTGGTTGAATTGGGAATTTAATGAATTCATCTGGGAAGTCATTAATTGTAGCCCAACGACCACCAATAGCTTTTGCCTGAACCCAAACAGGAACAATACGAACTTTTCCTTTTACTCCATTTGCAATGTCAGCCCAGTTCTTACGAACTTCATCCATTGAATAGATCGCATAACGATTGTTAGGCGCTCCATTAACATTAAGAGTTGTATCGTAAGCAACGACATAAAGAGAACGGTCATTTTCACCACCTTGAGCTCTTCCTGTCATAATGTTAGCTGCCAAATAACCTCCTGTTTGAGGTGTAACATACTTCGACGTCCAAGGCACCATACCAACGCTATCCTTCACAGTAGCAGCATTAGGAGTAGCGTTAAGACCATCATACTCATCACCGTTATCTGTTTCGAAACGAAGGAATACAAACTGATTTACTTCTTCTCCATTGCTTTTCTTGAAGAAAATACGATTACCATTATCAGTAATATTATTAGGAGAAGCCGTTCTGATAGTATAAGTATTATACAAATCGTCAGAGTTAGCTTCCAACGTAAAATAAGTACTAACATCTCCAACTGTACCTAAACGGTTGCTGTTAGTTAACTCCCATTTGTCAAAGTTTACGTTAAAAACATACTTCATAGCATGAAGAGCCTTTCCGGTATAAGTACCAGCAGGGCTTTGCGCCAAATCCGCACTAAGAGGATAATCTTTTGCCGCTTCATGAATTACACCAATGCGAGAAGGATAAGTATCAACAAAGCAATCACCCGATTTATGTCCCAGACGCTCTTGACCTGCAGTCCAGACATTCAGATAATGCAATGTTTGTCCGTCATACGGAGCAACACCACCTCTAGCATAAGATTGAAAAGTAGCAAGCGCCATGAAAGCAGCAAGCAAAGTAAATAGTTTTCTTTTCATAAATACTAAGTTAAATTAATAAAAAATATAGTTTTAATTCTCAAATAAACACATCAAAACGGAAAAATTCGAAAATACGGCGCAAATTAACAAAATTTACAGCAGAAAACCAAATATTTCCCTAAAATCCTTAAAGAAATACTTGAATTTTTCACTTAAATCCCTTGTTATTCGCACAATAACGCTTTTTTTCCTACACAAAGGTAAAATCTTTTTCCCTGCCAACAATTCTTTATACTATTTTCTTATCCACATCACAACCAAGCCTTGGGTTTTTTGTACAAAACTCAAGGTTTTGAGGAGGAATACCCTAATTTCGCTGCTTTAGCCCGATCTTCTTCCGCGCCTTTCTTCTCAAACTGCAATTCTTTTACCCGACTCCTTATTATATATAAGTATGGATTGGGATTGGTTTCCCCCTGTAAACGGATGGCCTGATTGATATCGGACATGGCCGGTCCCGGACGATTCTTCAGAATATATAACTCGGCTCTTCCGGCATAAAGGTCGACCTGATCCGGAAATTTTTCCATCAGGTATGAATAGATTCTTTCTGCCTCATCGTACTCTCCTCTCAATTTACATAAAGAAGCGATTCCAACTCGTCCGTAATAGGTTTTCGGATTGATTTCCAATATTTTTTCAAAATCAGTCTGCGCCGCATCAAAATTTTTCACTTGCAGATAAAGCAGTCCTCTTTTATAAAGAGCATCTTCATTATTGCCATTCATTCCAAGTATCGTACTATAATCGGTTAATGCATTCTCCGGCTGATTCAGCTCGGTAAATAATTCTGCCCTGGCAGTAAGAAGCAGCTGGTTTTTAGGAGCAATCCCCATAGCTGCATTATATGATGTCAAAGCCTCATTATATTTTCCTTGACGACGCTGAATCGTTCCCAGGTTAGTCAGCAACATTACATTTAATGGATTCGATGGCTCCTGGCGCATCGCAGAAACCAGAGCAGCCTCCGACGCCAGTAAGTTATTTTCATCCAGATATTTAAACGACAAATTTACCCATTCATCGAACGTCTGACAGGAAAGGTTTTGGCAAAGAGTCGTGAAAAACAAAAATATTGCAAAGATTTTCATTCTATTATGTTTAATAAAAAATGGAATTAGAGGGAACGGCCTGGTTTTTGTGCGTTAGCCCATCACCGCGTGAGCGGTGCAGTCTTTGTAGGCGGGGACGCTAGTCCCCGTATGGTGATGATACCCACTGCCCATGTTTGCCCGGGTAATGATGATACCCACCATGGCCCCAATAATGATTCGTCCGGCATAATGATATACCCCAAATGAACCGCGTGCGCGGTGAATTTTTATTTGCAATGACCAACCATCATGAATATATCACCACGTTGTGGTGATGGGGTTACGACGGTGGGTATCATCACCATACGGGGACTAGCGTCCCCGCCTACAAAGACTGCACCGCTCACGCGGTGATGGGCTGACGCACAAAAACGCCAGCCGCTCCCCTAAACTCCTTCTAACTCCCTTTAACTCCTTTTATTCGACACTCCCCGGGGCAATCAACTTATACCCTTTTCCATGAATATTGATAATTTCAATCTCCGGATCTTCTTTCAACAACTTCCTTAGTTTTGTAATATATACATCCATACTACGGGCATTGAAGTAATTATCATTTCCCCAAATAGTTTTAAGAGCATAATTACGTTCGAGGATTTCATTGGCGTGAGAGCATAATAATCCCAATAATTCGCTTTCCTTGGTAGTCAATTTTGACACTTCATCTCCAAGCGACAAGGTCTGTTTTTGAGTATCAAAACCAAATTTACCTATTCTATAATAAGCAACATCCTTTGTTTTCTTTCCATTAACTCTCCTAAGGATAGCCTCAAGACGAAGTAGCAATTCCTCCATACTGAACGGTTTGGTAAGATAATCGTCTGCTCCTATTTTGAATCCTTCAAGAATATCCTCTTTCATTGTTTTAGCAGTAAGAAATACAACAGGAATTTCGGCATTGATCGTCCTGATTTCCTGAGCTAAAGTAAATCCATCTTTTTTAGGCATCATGACATCCAAAATACAGGCATCATATTGTCCTTTTGGAAAAGCTTTTGAACCCGCTTCCCCATCAGGGAACAAATCCACATCGTATCCTTTTGCTTGTAGATATTCTCTCAGCAACATTCCTAAATTCTCATCATCTTCACACATGAAGATTCTTACTTTTTCTTCCATATAAACAATTTTTATTGTTATTATTCGTCTATTTTCTTTACTATATTATATATCACCGACACGCAATGATCCGCTTTTAATGTAAGGCAATGAAATAGTAAATGTTGTACCTGACCCATATTCACTTTCAGCCTTAATAAAACCATTGTGGTCATCAATAATTTTTTTCACATAAGCCAATCCCAGACCAAAACCTTTCACATCATGTCTATTCCCAGTATGCACCCGATAAAAACGTTCAAAAACCTTTTTCAGATTTTCTTTCTTAATTCCAATTCCGTTATCCCGAATACTGATCAGGATTTTATCACCTTCATTGTATGTCCGCGCAAAAAGTTCGAGAGGGACATCTTCTCTACGGTATTTCACAGCATTTTCCATCAAATTGAATAATACATTTGTAAAATGCATTTCATCAACATATATGGTAGACTCAAGCGCCTCCAGATCCAAATCCAACACTCCTCCTATCTTCTCAACCCGCAAAACGAAAGTATGTGCAATATTGGCCAACAAGTCATTTGCATCTAACTCTTTCATTTTAAGAGAGGTCTGCTTTTTTTCAAAGAGCGACATTTGTAAAACTTTTTCAATTAAAAAGCTCAAACGTTTGGTCTCATCATTAATAACTCCGGAAATATGAGAAAACAACTGAGGCGATTTATTAACACCCCCGTCTTTCAACATCTGTGAAGCTAACGAAATAGTAGCCACCGGTGTTTTTAACTCATGGGTCATATTATTAATAAAATCTGTTTTCATTTCAGACAAACGCTTTTGCCGGAATACGATAACAATCGTTAGAATGAAAACAATCAATAACACAAGTGTAAATATTACAGAAGGCACAATAAATGAAACCGATTTCAAAAGATAATCCTTTTTATCAGGAAAATGAACCAATAACGTATACAGTTTTTGAGGAGGATCTTTTGGAAATAATATCTGTGAATAAGCTTGTTTCACATCTTCTTCTTTAAAATCCAAAGACTTGTACACAATATTTCTATCTTTTTCGATTATTGCAAAATGATAAGGTAAAGTCAGATTATTATTAGACAACTCAAAACGAATGTAATAATCCAGATTTTTAATATTTACCCTTTCTTCTATCGGCAATAATTCCGACTTCACCAAAGTTTTCATCGCTTCCTGCAAAAGATCCTGCTGATGAAAGTACCTGTCCTGATAAGCTTCCTGCAAATCCACCGAAGCACTGGTCAAATCATTCTTCCCATAACTGGGAGTAACATCAATCAAAGGATTCTTTACTATTTCCGAAGTAACACCGATTTCCACACCGGATGTCCCGTCTGCCGTGATATTCAACCGCTGTTGTTCACGTATTATAAACCGTTGAGAATATGTAAGAGGCTTACCCTTTGGAAGATATTTTTTTCGAGCTATCTGAAATTGCTCAGTTAGAGCTTTTTTTGCCTGATCAAGCTCCAAATCATGAGAGACCTGATATAAACTACGTTTTACCGCCTCATCAAATTGCTGCTTTTGATTATCCATAATAATACGGATATAGGAAAACTGCAAATACAACAAGCCTATGAACGCAAAAACCATTACTCCTGTGAACAACCAAATAGTTGACTTCCTCATATTTCCAACTGATCTTCAAATGTTAAAACAAAGAACGCATTTTTTTGTTTAACAATTACTCAAAAAATCAAAAAAGTTTTAACTCAATAAACAAATTATTTTAACAAACGTCCGAAACAGTCCATTTATTGAGAAATTAAGTTAAAATTAACATACAAAAACAAATTTTCACTTTTAATTATTAAATATAAATACATACTTTTGCCACAAACATTTTTTGTTCACTTATCACTAATGAATCGAATGACCGGCAAAAGATTTTGCTTCCTTCTTAATACCTTATTATTATCAACCTCCGGAGTTGTTGCTCAGGATGGTGATTTTTATAAGCAGATGTTAAAAGAGAGTATGAAAGAAACTCTGAAAGAAACCATGAAGCCTCAACCAGTAAATACAGGCCTGCTAAAAAATGATTCTGATGAAAAAAACGTCAAAGTCGAAGTCGATCCGAAAAAAATCAAGATACCAATATTTGCATCCTTCAACTATAAACAGGATTCTATCAAAAATAAAATAATAGAAAGAGTATTACAAGAAAAGATATTAACAATTTCTCCGGGATTTTTTGAAGCTTATAAGAATTTACCGTTCGACGCCTATTACGATGAAACCCCAGTATTCACTGACGGCAAATGGGTCCCGAAATCGGCTCTCCCAGGAGCTGGAATAGGTCCCATGACAATAGTTGCAATCTTATTTAAGACAGGCATTGTCAAATACGACCCACTTCCTCCAAGCGATCGACCCAAGTCGAGAAAAGAAAAAGCGCTGGACCAATTACGAGAGGCGTATGGTACCATAACAACCGGTGGAAAATGGAACGGAGACGTCAAAGAATTAAACGATGCGATCAATAAGCTTAGAGAAGAAGTCGAAAAAGAAAATAAACTGAAAGAAAAAGAAGAAGAAGAAAATAAAGATTCAGAATAGTTCAGGGAAAACAGTTCGCCCTAAAACCAATTCACGGTTAATGTTTGTTAATATAATGTACCTTGCGATACAAGGTACTAAACTATTACATATATTTGTAACCAATTAGAAAAAGTAGAGTCAAATAAAAAACAAAATAAAAAAAATCACGTTTGTTTTGTTATAAAAAGATATCTTTTTCGTCATAATAAGAACCAACATCATATCGAGCAATGATTTCACTAAAAAACATCAATAAGACTTACTACAATGGGGCTCCACTCCATGTATTAAAAGGCATAGACCTGGAAATAGAGAAAGGGGAAATGGTCTCCATTATGGGAGCTTCCGGTTCCGGGAAATCTACTCTTTTGAATATTCTGGGAGTTCTGGATAATTACGATGTCGGAGAATACCATTTAAATAATTTACTTATTAACAAATTAAGTGAAACCAAAGCTGCTGAGATCCGGAACAAAATGATCGGATTCATTTTCCAATCATTTAATTTGATCACATTCAAAAATGCGATGGAAAACGTCGCCCTGCCTCTTTATTATCAAGGTATCAGTCGCAAAAAAAGAAACAACATGGCTCTCGAATATCTGGACAAGCTTGGACTCAAAGATTGGTGGGATCACATGCCTAATGAACTTTCCGGGGGACAAAAACAAAGAGTTGCCATTGCCCGCGCTTTAATTGCACAACCACAAATCATCCTGGCTGATGAACCTACAGGTGCTTTGGACAGTATAACTTCGGAAGAAGTAATGCAAATTCTAAGAGATGTCAACAAAACAGGAATGACAATGATCATCGTCACACACGAGCAGTCTGTCGCTGATGCAACCGACAAAATCATTCGCTTGAAAGACGGAGTTATTGAAACCATTGAAACCAGAGTATGAGAGGAATATTCGACATCGACAACTGGATGGAAATATTCAGTACGATCAAAAAAAATAAACTTCGAACATTTTTAACCGGTTTCTCGGTTGCCTGGGGGATTTTCATGCTGATTATCCTGCTGGCTTCAGGGAACGGATTAAAAAACGGGGTAATGTCCAATTTCGGGGACCGTGCTATCAATACCGTAGATATGTGGGCCAGGAGAACTTCCATGCCTTTCCAGGGGAATCCATCAAACCGGCGTATTTCGCTCGATCAAAAAGACTTTGACTTAATCGACAAACAGGTCAAAGAGGCTGACAATATTTCTCCCAGGACATGGGCTAATACGATAGCCAGTTACAATTTTGAATCGATAGACTGCAGCTTCGAAGGCGTTTATCCTTCTCAAATGATCATTTCCGGAATTAAGATTAAAGGGAATAACGGTCGTTTTGTCAACGATATCGACATGAAAGAACGCAGAAAGGTAGCCATCATCAACAAACGGATGAAAGAAGCTCTATTCAAAAATGAAGAGCCAATTGGGAAAATGATTACTTCAAACAATTTGAATTTTAAAGTAATTGGCGTGTATGAAGGAAATGACTGGGGAAATCAAAACCGAGCTTATATTCCTTTTACCACAGCCCAATTATTATATAATAAAGGTTGGGGGTTCAGTGGTATCACATTTAGTATCAATGGCTTGGAAACCAAAGAAGCTAACGAAAATTTTGAAAAAAATCTTCGGAGAAAGCTTGCAGGATTACATCAGTTCCACCCTGAAGACAATCGTGCGATAAGAATCGAAAATAATTTGGAGGAGTATATGCAAACAATGGGTATATTCAATGGTATCAAAATGTTTGTATGGGTCATTGGTGCAGGAACCTTAATCGCCGGAATAGTCGGCGTCAGTAATATCATGCTCATAACGGTACGTGAACGTACCAGGGAATTCGGTATACGTAAAGCTCTGGGAGCCAAACCAGCTTCCATATTGCAACTCATTCTGATGGAATCCATCCTGATTACTTCTGTGTTCGGGTATATTGGGATGGTATTCGGCATCGGAATCAGTGAAATAATCAACTATGGAATGGAAATGGCACAAACTGCTGCTAGTGATGAACGAAGTTTCAGCATTTTCAAAAATCCGACAGTAGATATCGCCGTTGCAATAGGTTCTACAATATTATTGGTTTGCGCCGGAGTTATTGCAGGAATTTTTCCAGCCAGAAAAGCTGTAAAAGTTACAGCTGTAGAAGCAATGAGAGCAGAATAAGAATGAATATTATGAGTATATTTGATTTAGATAGATTTCAAGAAATATGGGTCACAATTACCCGCAACAAATTCAGAAGCGTTCTGACTGGCTTTGGAGTGTCTTGGGGAATATTTATGCTTGTCATCATGCTTGGAGCCGGAAAAGGTTTGCAATCAGGGATGATGAAGGGAATTGACGGATTTGCGACCAATTCTTGTTTTTTCTATGATGACCGTACAAGTGAGCCATATAAAGGATTCAAGAAAGGACGTAAATGGAATATCAGAAATCAGGATATTATTGCCATCAAAAAGTCGGTCAAAGAGCTGGATGCAATTTCTCCCATGCTATGGGGAGCTCGTAGTACAAATAACGTTGTTTTTGAAGACAAAGCCGGGACTTTCAGTGTCATGGGATTTTATCCCGATTATCTTAAAATTGAACAACAAAGGATGAAATTCGGACGTTTCATTAACGAAGTTGATGCACATCATAAACGTAAAGTATGCGTTCTGGGAACCGATGTATATTCCGAATTATTTAAAAAAGGAGAAAATCCTCTTGGACGCTACGTACGTGTTAATGGCATTTACTACCAGGTAGTAGGAGTTTCTGCTGGAGTTTCCAATATCAGCATCGGAAGTCGACCTTCCGAACGTGTAGTAATACCATTTACAACACTTCAACAAATCAGTAATTACGGAGACGCGGTACATATGTTCGGAGCTACGGCAAAAAAAGGTTATACTGCTGAAGAACTGGAAAATAAGATTAAAGAGATTCTGAAAGCCCAACATGACATTGCACCTAACGATACTAAAGCTGTCGGCTCCTTCAACTTACAAAAAGAATTCCAGATTTTCGAGAATTTATTTCTGGGAATAAGCATTCTCATTTGGCTGGTTGGCTTAGGCACTCTTCTTGCCGGAGTAATCGGAGTTAGTAATATCATGTTAGTTACTGTTAAAGAGCGTACCCGGGAAATTGGAGTCAGGAGAGCATTAGGAGCTAAACCTTCCGTTATAATGGCACAAATATTATCCGAAAGTTTGGTTTTAACCTTATTGGCCGGGCTTTTAGGTTTATGTTTAGGTGTCGGTATCCTTGCTGCAATAGGAATACTTATTGAAGCCGCTGCTGCAGAAGGCAACATATTCTTCGGAGATCCGATAGTTCCTTTCAATACAGCAATTTTAGCCATGATAGTATTACTGGGTTGCGGACTGCTGGCCGGAGCTATACCTGCACAACGGGCATTACAGATTAAGGCCATAGATGCTATCCGCGAAGAATAAGACAACAGAACTGGAATAATTATAAAAGAAACAAATAAAATAAATAGCAAATATTATGAAAAAAGTAATTAAAATCATTATTTTTGTCATCATCGGCTTAATCGTAGTGGGAACTTTTGTTTTTCTATGGCAGAAATCTCGTCCTTCTGTAGTTGAATATGAGATAGTCACTCCGGAAAGAGGAACGATTGAGAATAAAACTGTAGCAACAGGGAAGGTTGAGCCCCGTGACGAGATCCTCATCAAACCACAGATTTCAGGTATTGTTTCGGAAGTCCTGAAGGAAGCCGGAGAAATGATTAAAGCCGGAGATGTCATTGCCAAAGTAAAAGTTATCCCTGAAATGGGACAATTAAACTCGGCTGAATCCCGGTTAAAAGTTGCAGATATCAATCTGACACAAGCAAAATTGGAGTTTGATCGTCAGACTAAATTATACAAAAACGGTGTTATTTCTAAAGGTGATTATGAATTATCAGAAGCCACCTATCAAAAGTCTGTTGAAGAAAAAGAAAATGCACAAAATGCTTTGGACATCGTAAAAGACGGTATTTCGAAGAAATTTGCCCAGTTGAGTAACACACAGATCCGATCTACTATCACGGGTATGATCCTAGATGTGCCGATCAAGGCTGGAAACTCGGTTATTCAAGCAAATACGTTCAACGATGGGACAACAATCGCTTCAGTTGCTGACATGGGAGATATGATCTTCAAAGGAAAACTGGATGAAACTGAGGTTGGAAAAGTAAAAGAAGGAATGCCGATCACCCTGACTATCGGAGCCTTAAATAGTGAAAAATTTACTGCTATATTGGAGTATGTATCTCCAAAAGGAGTTGAAGAAAACGGAGCTGTTCTTTTTGAACTGAAAGCTGCGGCTAAGATTCCTCAAGGCGTCTATGTTAGAGCCGGATACAGCGCCAATGCAGAGATTGTACTTGAAAAAGCAGACAGCGTAATTACGGTTCCTGAAAGTTCTGTGGAATTTGCAAATGATTCAGCTTTTGTCTATATAGTCAAAAGTGAAGTAAAACCACAAATTTTCGATCGGAAATATGTTACAGTAGGACTTTCGGATGGAATCAAAATGGAGATTAAAGAAGGCTTGACCTTGACTGACAAAATCCGGGGTAACGTGGTCGATCCGAAAGCAAAAATAGCTGATGCAGCTAAAAAGAAATAAAAAGTAGAAGTTAGAGATAGAAAAAAGGAGTAGAGAGAAATATAGAAAACGAAAATTAACTCCTTTAAAAATTAAAAGTATGAAAAAAACAAGTATCATTGTCTTATTGCTTCTGGCTTGTGGACTTGGCTTACATGCTCAAGAAAATTCTACCAAAAAGGTATGGACCTTGGAAGAATGTATTGACCACGCTGTCAAAAACAACCTGAATATCAAACAACTACAAGTTCAGAAAGAAAGTGCGGAAGTAGATGTCAATACAGCCAAAATGAGCCGTCTGCCGAATTTAAATGCCGGAATCGGACAAAACTGGAGCTTCGGACGCGGACAAACATCAAGCGGACTCTATGAAAGTCAGACTTTATCAAATTCAAATCTGAACATTTCAAGCTCCACTCCTGTTTTCACAGGATTCCAGATCAATAACCAAATCGCTAAAAACAAATTGGAACTGGAAGCTGCCACTCAACAACTGGAACGGGCAAAAGAAGATTTAGCCCTGAATGTAGCATCTTTGTATCTTCAAGCTCTGTTCAACAAAGAATTGCTGAAAGTAAGCGAAGAACAGTTAGTATTATCGGCCTTACAGGTTCAACGTACCAAAACATTGGTTGATGTAGGAAAAGTGCCGGCCTCACAGTTATATGACATTGAAGCGCAAGTGGCTAAAGACGAAGTAAGTGTAATCCAGTCAAAAAACACACTAGAACTCTCGTTACTAGACTTAGCACAAAGCCTGGAATTAGAGAGAGCCTCATTTTTCGACATTGAATCTCCTGTAATTGAAAATGTTGTTGAAGAATACATGAGTAGCGTACAACCTCCGGATGTTATTTATAACAGTGCTATAAGTGTTAAACCGGTGATAAAAGAACAAGAAGCCCGGCTGGAAAGCTCAAAGAAATCATTGAAAATCGCTCAGTCCGGATATTATCCAAAATTGAATTTGAATATGTCATATGGTAACAGCTACTATTATAATTATACAAGAGAAGGCCAAATGGTTGAAGCAGGGGGAGAAAGTTACGCCTGGCATAACAAATCATTTTCTGATCAATTCAAAGATAATGCCGGAGAAAGTATAGGTTTAAGCCTTAGTATTCCTATTTTTAACCGGTTCCAGGTTCGAAACCAGGTACGTAATGCAAAATTGAGCATAATGAATCAACAGTATGCAGTTGATAACACAAAAAAGACTCTTTATAAGGAAATTCAAACAGCCTACCTGAACGCCACTTCTGCTCAGGAAAAGTACAGAGCATCCGGACGTGCTGTTACCGCATCCGCTGAATCTTTCAAATATGCTCAGGAACGTTACGAAGTTGGAAAATCGTCTGTATTTGAATTCAATGAAGCTAAAACAAAATTGATACAGAGCCAATCGGAACAAATTCAGGCTAAATATGACTACATTTTCAGGACAAAAATCCTGGATTTTTATAATGGAGTGCCAATTAAATTATAATCTCAAATAATCCCAACCGATTCATTTTGAATTAGTTGGGATTATTTTATTTCAATATTTCTTTCTTTACCTGTTCAACGTACCAGGCTGAATAAATACCATTGACCGACAGCACTTTCCTCTTATTATCCGTATTTTTTAATTCCTCCACAAAACCTTTTGTATAATACTGTGTCCCAACATTATCGGTTTTCCAGATATTCTTTAACTTTTTGAGAAAAGGAAACCGTTTCTTTAACCGGGAACGAAAACTGACCTTTCTGACTAATTTTTCAGAAACGAACAGCTCTTTTTCTGAAAAATAGATATTGTTTTCTTTGAATAATTCAGTCAGAGTTTCTATGTAAAGATTTTTATCATATTTATGCTGGAGCGGTACCTGAACAAAAAAAGAATAAAGCTCTTTATCCCATAAGGGCAACATGAATTCATAGCCCAGGAAATCCCATAGTTTCGCAGCATTAAGTCCTAACTTCGCTGTTGTCTCCTGAAATCTCCAGTTTTCGTAAAGTAGAAACGACGGATACTTTTTATCATGATTATTTAAAAAATCTATTTCTTTCCGGATCAGTTTTTGATCTTTTTTCCGGGGATAAACTAAAGAAAACGTTTCCTCCAAAGCATAATCTACAAATGAAAAATCCGGTTCCATCATTTTCTTTTTCAACAAATGTCCCGCAATAGCACCTGAATGTCCTGGAATAAATACGGTATTTTCAGAAACTTTTTTTAAATCCTGCAAATCCAACGTAGCATAATATTCCTGCGTATAGAATTTATTGCTGTAAGTACCTGAAAAATGAATGTATTCTTTGAAAACAGGGTCATCTGTCAATGAATGATCGAAATAATTTGCATAGTTAGTGAAATGCCATTCATACCCCAGGTTTTCGGCTGTACGTCTGGCATTACTTACCTCTACGTTATTGTTTAATCCATATGTGAAGCACAGAACATTCGGATAATTATTCTTTTTAAGCAAACAGGCAAGAATCCGGGAGTCAAATCCACCACTTAGAGGAAGTGCTACCGGTCTATTTCCCAATGCCTTAACCATGCGTTTTCCGACATTATCAAGGACTATTTTCAGTTCTTCTTTCAGTTCTTCCCGCGATTTAGCAGAAAATGTATTCGTCAGGAATTGAGTATGAAATTCTTTAGTTACATTGTTGTTTTCATAACAAAGGCTTTCTCCGGCGCGAAGTTGGCAGACATCTTTTAACAAGGTCTTATCTCCTGGAACAAATCCCGAATAACACAACACCATGGCGTTATTTTCGTCCAGGATCATGGGTATATGTTCTCTCAATAAGCCTGGATTGTCTGTTATTTCAAAAAAATCGTCTTTATGATAATAAAAGACAGGAAATATCCGGGCATGATCGACTGATGCCCAAAGGGAGTTTCCGTTTTTTATAACAACAGAAAACAAGCCATTCGCCTCTTTTATTTTGCTCTGAAAATCAGAAAAAGAATCAATATCAGAGAAATAATCGATTAGGGCTTCGCCTTTCAGTAATTGATTGCCGGATGTAAAAATGTATCCTTTCACAAATACATTCTCTCTCTCAAACCACTTATACCCCTTATTGTATACTAATTGAATATGGATCATTTTTCAAAAATTAACTATAAAGAAATTTCATATTTTTTGATCAACCTATAATACCAGACTAATTTTAATACCAGCATCAGGCTTACAACAACACTGTAGGAAACGACCGCCAGATTAAAGCTTTTGAAATAAATTCCGACCAACAATGAGACTGCTTTTAAAATAAGAAAAACAACTTCAAACTGAAAAGATGTCTTTTGCCTGAAAAATATATCCGGAATAAAAGCAAATGAAGCGACAAAAATTGATAAAAACAGGCAAGGCAACAATATTTTTATATAAAATCCTACCTCGATCCACTTTTCTCCGAACAGTAAGCCGAATGCTTTTTCCGGTATAAATAAGAAAAGGACAAAAACAGGTAAAATAATAATGAAACACATTTTACAAAATAAGAAACATTCGTGAATCATTTTCTCTTTATTTTGGAGCCGCTCCTGCATCTTTTTGAAGAAAACCTGATAAACCGAATTACCGAAAAGAGTTACCGGACGCAATCCCAAACTTAATGCCAGGGAGAAAATCCCGATTTCTTCCATTTCAAAATATGCAGAGAGTAATAGAATCGGTAAATTCCCGGCTAATGAATTGAGCAAATCCTGTGGCAATACAAATTTCGGAAAATTCGAATATTTTTTAGCCACATAAACAATCTGATCTTTTTCTATCTTTCGTAACGGTTTCAATGACGATCTTCCGGCAACAAGGCTAATCACACTTGCCAAAAACTGTCCCAGGAATTGTCCCAGGATCAATCCCGACTGCATGAACCCCTTCAATCCCAAAAGACATTTAAGTCCCGAGTTAAAAACGCTTTGAGTAATGTTGTAAATACTAATGTTGTAGTATCTTTTTTGACGAACAAAATAATAATTGAGAGCTTGCCAACATCCTGTTAGTAAAACGAAAACCGGAATTAACGGAAATAAGTGCGCTAATTGCTGTTGATCGAATGAGGAGGCGATTCCATCTTTCCAAAAGAAAATTATCAGGTACAAAACAGCAAAAAAGCACAAATTCAAAAAAATACATAATTGGAAGATTGCTGCTGCTTTTTTCTCAGAGTCCGGCAGGACAATGGCCAGCTCATATCTCCCGGTCGGCATGACAGATAATATACTGACAATAGTAAAAAAGAGCATAAATTCCCCGAAAATCTCCGGAGCATATATTCTTGTGATTAACGGATAGGCAAGAATAGCTATCACCTGGGATATGGCATTGGAAGATAACAGGGCTGCAGAGTATTTGAAGAACTCTGAATAGTATATCTTTTTTATGTCATTCCAAAAACCCATTTATGCTTATATTTTCTTGTACACTTAAATCAAAAGTATAACGTAAAACAGACAACGAACGTATAACGTATAACTTTTTTCTATGAGCATTTTATTCTACAATTACTGATAATAATACCTCCAATAATCAAGGGTAAACCAACCAAAGTAGTCCAGTATATATTTTCTCCTAAAACAAAATGAATCAAAAGAAGTGAAAAGAATGGAGCAAGATAAGTCAACTGGCTTAACATCGCTGTATTTTTTGTTAATTTCAAAGCTTTTGCCCAACAAAGGAAAGCGATACCCATCTCAAAAGCTCCAACATACATACCGGCAAACAATCCTTTGGTTGTAGGACAATTAAATCCAACAAATCCAAAATAAACCGACAAAACGACACTGGCTGTCAAAAAATTCAGAAATAGTTCTATCGTAGAATCGACTTTACTATCTATCTTCAGTATCCAATAAAATGCCCAGACAAAGGCGCTTGTTAAAGCCAACAGGACTCCGGGTAAAGAATCGATTTTGATACCGGACAAATTTCCTTGCGCCGAAATAAAAATGATCCCAATAAAACTAATTACCAATCCCAACCATTGAACAGCCTGCATTTTCCGCTTCAGGAAAAAAACAGCAAGCAGAGGAAGCAGTATTTGCCAGGAACAGTTGACGGGCTGTGCCACCTGAGCCGGAAGAAGGCTATAAGCTTTAAACAATAACAGATAGTACAGCAAGGGGTTAACTAGTCCAAGTCCAAGCGATTGTAATAAATTTTCCCTGTTTTTGACACAGTTTTTTAATAATTCCGTTTTTCCCTGAATGAAAATTGCAATAAGATAAATAATCGTAGCTGTTATGCTCGAAATCAACAATAATTCAACATAAGTCAGCTCAGACAAAGCTATCTTGAATGCCGTAGCAACCGTGCTCCAACAAAGGATTACAAATCCGGCATAAAGCAATGCCTTTGATTGATTTTGCATTACGGCTATATTTATTTCTTTTTTGAATAAAACGGCCAATCCGGATCTTCTTTATGGGATTCATCCATAATTTTCCTGATTTTTGCCACAATTTCAGGATGCTGATCAGCTATATTGGTCTTCTCCGACAAGTCTGTACTGAGGTTATAAAGTTCAATAGGAGCATCGACATTATCAAAAACTTTCAGTCTCACTCCTTTCCAATCTCCCATTCTTACAGCTTGAGAACCTCTGTTTTCATGAAATTCCCAATAAAAAGAATCATGTGTGCGAGACTTTTTCCCTTTCAGTAAAGGCAGAAAAGAATAACCATCAGTCGGCTGAGTCACTTTTACTCCGACGATATCACAGAAAGTCGGTAAAACATCCCAAAAAGCAGAAGGATGATTCGTTATGGATCCGGCTTTGATAGTAGAGGGCCAATATGCAATCATCGGGACACGGATTCCTCCTTCATAAACATCCCGTTTGACACCTCTCAAACCACCTCCGCTGGTAAAAAATGAAGGATCTGCGCCTCCTTCAATATGGGGCCCATTATCAGATGAAAAAATAATCAGGGTATTCTGATCGAGCCCTAATGACTCCAACAACCTACGAATAGATCCAACATCACTGTCCAATTTATGGATCATACCGGCAAATGTACCATGAGCATACTCCTGGGCACAATAATGTCCGTTACCTGCATATGGTTTTTCATGATATTTATCACGGTACGGCTCCTGATACTCATCAGCCAGACTTAATTCCGCATGAGGAATTGTTACCGCAAAATAGAGGAAAAACGGTTTATCTTGATTTGTTTTAATAAAGTCAGTCGCTTTTTCCAGGAATAAATCCTGAGCATAATATTCTTTATTCAACATGATTTTTTTCTCATTTTCCCAAAGATATTCAGGGAAATGAAAATGTGCATCCAATTGTTTTATATGACCATAGAAATAATCGAAACCTTGCTTAACAGGACTTCCCTGAGTTCCAGGCCCCCCCATACCCCATTTTCCAATACAAGCCGTCGAATAACCGGCATCTTTGAGATATTCAGCTACTGTTTTATATTCGCCGGGAAGAGAAAAATCAAAACTCCCCAAAGGGGTATTTTCATTCTTATTTCCACGAATAGGAGTATGTCCGGTATGTAAACCCGTCATCAGAGACGCACGGGAAGGCGCACTGACTGTACAACCGGCATAATGAGAGGTAAATTTCATTCCCTGAGCGGCGAGTTCATCCAGGTTCGGAGTTGTGAAATACCGTTGTCCATAACAACTCAGGTCCCCATACCCCAGATCATCGGCCAGAATGTAAATGATATTCGGCTTTTTTTGCTTGTTTTTCTGGGCGGAAATCGAAACCGGAAGTATTGCACCGGCAAGGATTACAGGAATTATTTGTAGTGGTTTCATATTATTTCTGTTTATACAACAAAAGTAGCGATTCTTTTTTGCACTACAAAACTAAAACTTTCATTACTTTTGTGCAAAATATAATAAAATGGTTAGTTATCTTCAGGTAGACGGATTAAGTAAAAATTTTGGTGATTTGGTTTTATTCGAAAATATTTCCTTTGGAATTGCTGAAGGCCAACGCATCGGATTAGTAGCTAAAAATGGAACAGGAAAAACCACCTTACTAAACATTCTGACTGGTAAAGAGGATTATAATTCCGGCTCTATCGTCTTCCGGCGGGATCTTCGTGTAGCCTATCTGGATCAAAATCCGGAGTTCACCCCTAGCATTACAGCTTTGCAAGCCTGCATAAAAGAAGGCTTCGAATTACAAGCCAAACAGATGCTTTCCCGTTTCAAAATCAACGATTATGACCAGAAAGTCGAGGAACTTTCCGGAGGACAACTTAAACGGGTTGCTCTGGCTTCCGTCCTGATGACAGATCCGGATCTTCTCATTCTTGACGAGCCGACCAATCACCTCGACCTGGAAATGATAGAATGGCTTGAAGGATACCTGAATAGAAATAATCGAAGCTTATTGATGGTCACTCACGACCGTTATTTCCTGGATCGGGTTTGCTCTGAAATCATAGAAATAGACAACCGTCAACTCTACCAATATAAAGGGAATTACAGTTATTATCTGGAAAAACGGCAGGAACGTCTGGATACACAAGGCATGGAACTCGAACGTGCGAACAACTTATTCCGTAAAGAATTGGAATGGATGCGCCGCCAGCCACAAGCCCGGGCAACAAAAGCAAAAGCCCGTATCGATGCGTTCTATGACCTCGAAAATAAAGTAAAACAAGGATCAAGTCTGGGCAATGTAAAACTGGATGTAAAAGCCTCATATATAGGAAATAAAATTTTTGAAGCAAAAGGAATATCCAAAAGTTATGATGATCTCTTGATAGTCAAGGACTTTGAGTATGTCTTTGCCCGGTATGAAAAAATGGGAGTCGTCGGAAATAACGGAACCGGAAAATCGACTTTCATCAAAATGCTGATGGGAGAAGTGGCGCCCGACAGCGGACATTTCGATATCGGAGAAACCGTAAACTTTGGTTACTACAGTCAGGACGGCCTGCAATTCGACGAACAGATGAAAGTACTGGATGTTGTCCAAAATATAGCTGAAGTCATCGATCTGGGTAACGGAAAAAAGTTAACAGCCTCGCAATTCCTCCAACATTTCCTGTTCACTCCGGAAAAGCAACACAGTTTTGTGTATAAACTTAGCGGCGGTGAAAAGCGTAGATTATACCTGTGTACAGTACTTATAAAAAACCCGAATTTCCTTGTGCTTGACGAGCCAACCAACGATCTGGATATCATCACATTGAATGTTCTGGAAGAATATTTAGCCTCATTCAAAGGATGTGTCATCGTGGTATCGCACGACCGTTACTTTATTGATAAAATAGTCGACCATCTTCTTGTTTTCAATGGAAACGGTAGTATCAAAGACTTTCCTGGTAATTATACTCAATACCGGGACTGGAAAGAAGAACAAGTAAGTCTGAATGCTGCAAATACCAAATCGACATCTTCTGACAAATCAGGAAATGATAAACAGAACATCCGTACTGGCAAGCCTCAACAACAAAAGAAAATGTCATTCGGAGAGAAACGGGAATTTGAACATTTGGACAAAGAAATCCCTGAGTTGGAAGAATCCAAGTCAAAACTAGAAGAAGAATTATCTTCAGGGACTTTATCTTCCGATGAGTTATTGACAAAATCAAACGAAGTCGCCCGACTTATCGATGAAATCGATGAGAAAACGATGCGCTGGCTGGAGTTGTCCGAGAAAATGAATTAATCTTTTTTCTTCTTAAATCCGTTTTTAAACTTTTCAAAGGTATTCTTTGCCTTCTGTAATTTATTCTGCCGTTCTTTAGTGAAACCAACTGTTTCCTCCAAACCGGCAAAATAAATTTTCCAAAGATAATTGAATGAAGAATGATAAGGATCACGTATATGTTCTACATGTACCCGTAAAGGTTCTTTCCCCTCGCCGGTCTCCGGATTATCTCTTCTTATTAACCCATTTGCTAAAAGAGAAATAACATGCGATGAAGAACGTTCATGTTTATCATTTTCTTTGAAGACCTCAGCAGTCAGGTCATTGTACAACAATTGCATATTAATCAAAGCCTTATAACGTCCCCCGACAATATGATAATCCATTCCTTTTATTGTACCGTTTTGAATACGGGCAGGCGCTAACGGTTCTACAATCCGGTTGAGAGTAGTCATTTTCATCGAACCTAATGTACCGATAATTTCAAAACGATCGTTTAACGAATCTACCGGTAAGAAAATTGTCGCATTGATCTGTCCTTCATTCATCAGTTTAGCTCTTGCAACTAATTTACTGGTTTGAGTCAGGGAATCCGGGACATTAGTCAATCCGTGAAACTCTCCATGAATATCCGTAAAACTAATTAATCCTGCGTTTGTTCCTTTTTTGGGCAGCTCTTCATAGATAACACTCAGATTATCTACTTTCGCAGTAGGAATATGAACGGGAATCTTAAACCTTTGAAACAGCTCATACAATAATTTCATCTTGTGATGTTCAATTACAATTTTCTGATTTTTATAGTTTTCAAACTTCACATCACGAACAAGCAGGCTATCCATTTTCAAAGACCTATCCAGAATCAGACTTCTGAAGTCCAAGCCTTTACAAACGACATTCCCAGCAGAGAGCCTCATCCAATCGGAGTGACGCGGATTCCTATAGGCAAACTCTTCTTTCGGATATTGTGGAAGTAAATTAAAGTTTTCTACAGAAAAAATGGAATCCTTAAAAGCAAGCACTATTTTACTAACATCAATACCATATAACTTACCGGCCATTGTATGACGCGCATTTCCTACCGAAAAATGTAAATCATCGCAATAAAGTATCTTATCTTCATCATATCTGGTAGAATCCACCAAAAATTTTTCGGCATGAAAACTCACATCTTCCAGAACATATGTAGACGTATCCGAATCCGATTGCATATCAAATGCGACCTTACCATTCAGAATCCTGATCTGCTCTACTCCTATTTTGTCAAATACAGGAGAAATGATCTTATACAATGGGCTTGTATAGCTCGGTTTGTCTTTACTCAAACTCAAAGTATCATGAGGAAGATGGACACCTCTGGAATCATGGATAATCGTAACATCCGGAGAACTGATCGAGATCTCACTAAACAACAGAGATCTTCCCTCCCTGGATTTTTTCCTCTGAAAATTCACTCCATTTAATCGAACAGTCTCAACATAGATTCTTCCATAAGTCGCAGGAATACTATCTACACTTTTTAAATACTCCAATTTGCTACTATCCGGATAAAGAGACAATCCCGACACATGCAAAGATCCATTAATCAGATGTATACGCACACTCTTCATTTCTGCGTGATACAATCCTTTTGTGATCTTCTGAGCGTAACTTTCTAATTGAGTAGCAACTATTCCCTCCCATCGGGATAGTAAATACCACCCGACACCTGCCAGAGATAAAATCAAAACCCCAAAAATTATAAGAATTATTTTCCAAACCTTCTTTTTACGACTCATAAAATACACTTTTATTATAGATATAAGTATACAACATTTTATAACGAACAAAGTTTTTCATTACTTTTGTAAAATGACAAAATGGTCTGAAAAAAAACGTAATATCCTCTTCATCATAACAGGAATTCTACTCTTGTTATATGTTTTTTGCCTACCCCGCAAATTATTCGACGTCCCCTACTCTACTGTAGTTACCGATAGAAATAACGAATTACTTGGAGCCCGCATTGCAGAAGACAATCAATGGCGTTTTCCTCCCTCTGATACAATTCCGGAAAAATTCAGAATTTGTCTGGTCGAGTTTGAAGATCAATATTTCTATTATCATTGGGGAGTTAATCCGCTTTCCATCGGACGGGCAATGATTCAAAACATCAAGGCTAAGCATATCGTGAGCGGAGGAAGTACCATTACGATGCAAACGATTAGATTATCGAGAAAAAATTCACGCACATTCGGAGAAAAAATTATTGAAATGCTCTGGTCTACCCGGCTAGAGTTCCGTTATTCAAAAGAAAAAATATTAGCTCTATATGCTTCGCACGCTCCATTCGGGGGAAATGTCGTAGGTTTGGAAGCGGCTTCATGGAGATATTTCGGACATACCTCAAGTACTCTATCCTGGTCGGAAGCCGCAACATTGGCTGTATTACCTAATTCCCCATCACAAATACATTTATCTAAGAACCGTTCTTCATTGGTAGAAAAACGCAACAGACTTTTAAAAAAGTTGAAAGAGAAAAGTATCATAGATGAATCAACCTACGATTTAGCCTTGACAGAACCGTTGCCTTCGGAACCGTTGCCTCTACCCCAAACGGCTCCACACCTGGTAAGTTATTTCTACCAGAATAATAAAGGGGAAAATTGTACTTCAACAATAGACAAAGGTTTACAGTTACGGGTAGAAGAGATTTTGAACCGTTGGAATGACGAATTTTCAAGGAGTGATATTCGTAATATAGCAGCAGTCATTATCGACGTAGAAAAAAATCAGGTATTAGCTTATTGCGGAAATACTCGTTTTGAGAAATCGTTTTCAGGGAACCAGGTCGATGTCATCAGGGCTCCGCGTAGTACCGGGAGCATTTTAAAGCCATTTCTTTATTGTGCCATGTTACAGGAAGGAGAATTATTGAAAAATACATTACTACCTGATATTCCCATTAATGTCAATGGTTTTCAACCACAGAATTTTAACCGGGAGTTCGATGGGGCAGTCCATGCCTCCGATGCTTTGGCTCGATCGTTAAACGTCCCTTCGGTTTATGAACTCAGAGAATATAGCGTTCCCAAGTTCTATTCTTTCCTGAAAAAAGCAGGAATCTCTACTTTAGATAAACCGGCATCCCACTATGGATTATCTTTAATACTTGGAGGTGCAGAAGCCACTCTCTGGGATGTTGTATCTGTGTATAACAATATGGCCAAAACATTGTGTGCGTACACCGGAAAAGAAAAAGAATACTTTTTGGGCAAACCGGATATGAGGCTTGATGAATCAACAAATGAAAATCAGACAATCTCTTTCGAAGATTCCAAAGCTACAACTTACAATCCGGGAGCCGTCTGGCAAACATTTGAAGTTATAAAAGAAGTGAATCGGCCCGAAGAAATAGATTGGAAATATATTACTTCCATGCAAACTATTTCCTGGAAAACCGGCACCAGTTATGGCTTCCGGGATGCCTGGGCTGTTGGAGTGACTCCTCGCTACGTTGTTGGAGTCTGGGTAGGGAATGCCAACGGAGAAGGGAAAGCCGGTCTGACAGGGGCCAGG
This sequence comes from Bacteroidales bacterium, assembly GCA_031556375.1. Lineage (GTDB taxonomy): Bacteria > Bacteroidota > Bacteroidia > Bacteroidales > Azobacteroidaceae > BNXB01. The sequence continues at coordinate 27,929 of JAVBTA010000017.1, forward strand.
ACTGCCGGGCCTGTCATGTTCGACCTGTTCAATATCCTTCCCCGGTCGAAATGGTTTGAAACTCCGTACAACACACTGATTGAAGCTGTTGTCTGTAAGGAAAGCGGACATCTGGCCGGAAAATATTGTGATCATACCGATACCTTGTTAATATGTCCGGAAGGATTGAAAACGATTTCTTGCCCATATCATATTCCGATTAATGTCACTGAAGACGGGCGTTACAGGGTCTATGAGTATTGCGCCGGAGGTGATGGTATTAAGCAAGTCAATTGGTTTGTACTTCCTCCGGCCTGGGCATGGTACTACAAACAACAGAATCCGTCATACCGTAATCTTCCTCCGGTGAAACCAGGATGTATAGGAAGCGGACAATTCAGTGTTATGCAATTTATCTACCCTCAACCAAATGCTATTATAACGATTCCAAAGCAATTAGACGGTAAATTGGGAAAGGTAACATTCGAACTTGCCCACAACAATCCGAAATCGACTGTATATTGGCATTTAGACGAACAATTTATCGGATCTACAGAAGATTTTCATCAAATATCTCTCACTCCTGAGGCTGGGAAACACTCGCTCACAACTGTCGATAATGAAGGTAATCAGATTTCTGTCAGTTTTACTATTAAATAAGAAACTGTTTAAAAATAGAATAAATATAAAATAAAACATTGACTATCAGTTTTTTAATCAATATTTTATTCGTATCTTTATGGTTACCAAGCTATAAAGATAATAATGAAAAAAACTTATTCAACTAACTTGACCGATAGTCAATGGAGTACAATATTAGTTGTTTTAAACGACAAACGCAAGCGTAAGCACAGGTTAAGAGAAATTTTCAATGCGATCTTTTACATGCTTAAAACGGGTTGTCAGTGGCGTATGCTTCCCAATGATTTTCCAAAGTGGGAGTTGGTTTATTACTACTTCAAAGTGGAAATGGGATGGAACGATTGACGAAATACATGAACGTCTTCGCGATTTAACCCGGGAAAGGGCAGGTAGGGAACGTTCTCCAAGCTTGGGACTGATTGATTCTCAATCTGTTAAAACAACCCGCAGAGGTGGGTTATGCACAGGGATTGATGGTGGTAAAAAGACAAAAGGAAGAAAGAGACATATTGTTGTTGATACGATGATGATTCTCCTAAATTTCAGGTACTGCCACAAAGGTGGATTGTCGAACGAACCTTCGCCTGGTTTGAAAGCGACAGGAGACTTAGTAAAGATTTTGAGTTTCATCCGGAAACAAGCCAAGCCATGATACAGTTGGCGATGATAAAACTAATGCTTAATAGAATTAGAAAATAAAATTTAAACAGTTTCTCATCATTTAACTATTAATTATATCTTTGAGGCTATATCTAACTAACAATAATTTCAAAAATATCATTTTAAGATGAATCTGACTTTAATTCCAAAAATAAAATACAGAATATACCGATCATTCTTCATATCCTTTACTCTTTTATTTTTATCCCATTTTGGGATAAATGGCCAAAATAAAGTTAAAGTAGAGGGATATCTCAAAAATGTATCTAACAAAGCCGGAGTTTCATATATCATAGTAAACTTTGATCCTCAGGAATCACAAACAGAAAAAATACAAGGTCAAACTGATGCAGATGGATATTTTAGAATGAACCTCCCTTCCGGAAATTACGAACTTACTGTTTTGGATATAAAATCAAAAAAGATTCCGGTAATACCCTCCATTACTATCGAAAATGACTCTATTGACTTAGGAGATTTGTTTATAAAAATTGAAGATATTGCACTAGATGAAGTTGTGATTTCCGCACAAAAACCCTTCATCAAGTATGAACCCAATCGCATGTTAATTGATTTAGCCGCAAATCCAGCCACAGAGAAGGGTTCGGTTACAGATGGACTATTAAAAATTCCTGGTATTAATGTTTCACCAATGGGTGATATATCTCTATATGGGCTATATTCCATAACTGTCTATCTTGACGATCGCCCTTCAAATATGGGCTTACCTCAATTATATGACTATCTTTCATCAATCAGCGTAGATGATCTGGAAACTGTAGAATTAATCACAAATCCAGGATCTAAATATGGAAAAAATACACAAACAATTTTAAATATCAAACTAAAAAGAAATGCGCAAGACGGTATAAATGGTTTTATTTCCGGAACAGGAGAATATTTCAATTTGTTTTCCGAAAAATCTTCTGCAAGATTAAATGTAAACAAAGGAATTAGTAAGAATTATGTATCGTATTCTTTCTCAAATTATCAACGAACATACGATACAGGAATATCTTACATCCCCAAAGACTCGGCATCTTTTGATTCTGATTACAATCTGAAAGAAACTGAGGAATTAAAACCACAACAAACACAGTGGATTAACCTCGGGTCTGACTTATCTTTAAACAGTAAAAATGTATTAGGAGCAAAAATTTCAATTGGAGGATCATCAAGTAACTTCTGTAATCAATCTATGATACAAACATCAAAAGAAAAAATTGCAACAACATCTGATATAAACTCAGATTATGTAGCTTTTATCGGAAACGTGTATTATGCATTTACAAATAACTCATTAAAATGGACAAATAATTTTGATTATTCAAGGAACCAACTGGAAAGAAATACGACAGAATCCACCAATGCGGCACAAAATCAAAATGTCGATGACAATTACCATCTTTATAGAGTAATGTCCGATCTATCAGCAAAATTATCGCCGGTTTTATCTATATCAGCAGGTATAAATTCGGAATTGACAAATCTTAATTCACAAGCTTCAAACACTAATTCAGTCTACGATTATTATGAAAATAACCATGCGCTGTATGTATCGTTAGGTTATAGTCAAAAAAAAAATTTCTTAGAAGCCGGCTTAAGACTTAATTATGAAAAAGAAAAAGGTAAGTTCCAAAAATTGAGTTATGATGTAGATACAAATCTATTAATTTTTCAACCATCATTTTTGATTGTAAGAAATCTGAATAACATGAGTCAATTAAAGTTCTCATACAACAAAACTTATATACGGCCTAACTATCGTGATATTGTTCCGTTTGGTAATAACACAGGAACATTTGTAAGACGAATTGGAAATCCTGAACTGCAAATAAGCAAAGAAGATCTACTTTCCATTTCCTATAACTATCTGAAATCAGGTATAATCAGTTTATCTTTTTCACATACGAAAAGCCCTATTGTTGAAGCTATCATTGAAACTCCCCACCAATTAACATTATATAAAACCAACCTTGATAAAAGTGACTATTTCAGATTCCTCATTGCGACTCCAACTATTCCTTACTTAAAGAAAAGACAATGGTCTGGAGTAACATACTTTGCTATTCATAGACAATTCGACAAAGGAATTATAAATACTCAACCCTATTCTGCTGATTTTACGACTTTCTTTTTTCAACATAAAGAAATTGTAAATCTTCCATCTAAATGGTATTTTGATACACAAGTCACATATTATAGTCCTTTGATTTTTGGAGTTTATGAAATGAAAACACAATGGTGGATTGACCTGTCTGTAAGTAAAATATTAGGTGACTTTCGCATTTCATTGCAGGCAAACAATATATTTAACACAAATAAAGCAAACGGGAAATACACTTCAACATATTCAAATTTAAATTTCCATAGAGATTGGAATTTTCCCGACTTTCGACTAACAGCGACTTACAACTTTGGAAAGAAAAAAATGAATCCCTATAAAGCAAGATCAGAAATGAAAAACCTGGACCGGATAAGAATTGATGCTGACCAGGGAATCAGTGACAAGAAACAATAATTATTTGCGTCCTTTCACTGCTGCCACTGCGAGCAAGACACCCAGTGCAACACCCAGAACCGCGGCAAAAAGCACTTGAAAATCGGGTGGAAGAATAAATGTAATCGTATGAGCCGGGATCCAGAAGAACGGAATCGTTTTCTTAAATACGAAGTTCCATTGGACATCCCAATTCAAATTTGCAAGATATTTTCCAAAAGGAACCGGTTTTAACAGACAAGAAATACGTCCTCCATTATTCAGGATATGTGTATCCGTTATTTTATGAATAGTCATAAAAACGGGAGCGAAAGACGTATTCATCATCACACTGATAGAAAACGCTCCAAGCAATTTTTGCCAGGTAAGAGTCCCTATCTTCATCGCAGCAACAGTATCTTTCGCTCCCAAATATTCAACAATTGCTGGAGTCCCCGCGCTATACACCTTCATGGCAATAGCGATCCAAACTCCCAACAAACCCCAGATTACTGCTCGAGATAAAACTCCAAATCCTTCTTCGTTATAATGTCCTGTTTTAATTCTTAATCCTAACATTTCACCCATAGTCGACAAAATACCAAACTTACAAAATGCCATTACAAATGCATGTTCAGCATTAAATCCTTTATACCATTGATATAACTCCGGAGATAATACAAACGGAAGGAATATAGCCAGAAGGCATAAAACGAATAAAATGTCTTTTTTCACAATCACAATATTAAATAGATTAACTAAGTACAAAAGTAATCATTTTTACCAAAAACGAGCACTTCATACGAAAATATACTCTCTAAATAACAACTCTGGAAAATGGCGCAATATCCATTGTCGAAAAATCTTGTTCCAGATACTTAAAATAACCGCTCATCGCAACCATAGCAGCATTATCCGTAGTATAGGCAAACGGAGGTATATAAATATTCCAGCGATACTTATCCGCATGGTCTTCAAACGCTTTTCTCAAAGCCGAATTAGCAGAAACACCACCGGCAACGGCAACGTCTCTGATTTTTAGATCTTTTACGGCCTTTCTCAGTTTACTCATCAAAACTTCTATGATTGTATATTGCAACGATGCACACAAATCATTTTTTCTTTTTTCTATGAAATCGGGATCTTCTTTCAACTCATCCCTGAGCAAATAAAGAAAAGAGGTCTTCAGTCCACTAAAACTATAGTCATAACCGGAAACAACAGGTTTACTGAGCTTGAATGCTTCAGGATTACCTTCTTTTGCTAAACGGTCTACAACAGGCCCTCCGGGATACCCCAGTCCCATTACCTTGGCACATTTGTCAAATGCCTCTCCTGCCGCATCATCTATAGTCTGTCCTATGACTTCCATATCATTCCAATTTCTCACCAATATGATTTGAGAATTTCCCCCCGAAACCAATAAGCATAAAAAAGGAAATGACGGATGATTTGTATCCGATTCGTTCGCTTTAATAAAATGAGCCAACACATGCGCCTGTAAATGATTCACTTCTACCATTGGTATTTGAAGGGCAGTAGATAATCCTTTTGTAAAAGAAGTACCCACAAGCAAAGAGCCCAACAATCCGGGTCCTCTGGTAAATGCAATCGCATCAAGATCTTCCTTCCTCATTCCCGACTGCTTCAATGCTTCATGAACAACCGGTATTATATTTTGCTGATGAGCCCTTGATGCCAATTCCGGCACAACTCCGCCATAGGATTCATGTACCTTTTGCCCTGCAATTACATTCGATAGAATAACCCCATCCCGTATAATCGCAGCAGATGTGTCATCACAAGAAGACTCTATTCCTAAAATTGTTACGCTCATTGCTGTTGTTTTTTTGCAAAAGTAGTGTTTTTTTTGAATAGGGAGTTAGAAGGACTCTGATCCCTTTAACTCCCTATTTTAAATAATACTTAAATCTCAACCGAATAATATTATCCAGGGAATTGAACTTATCATTCAAAGTATTTCTTGAAAATTGAAGTACATAAAATCCTTCAAAACGCATTTTATAGCTTAAGCGATAGCCAACCCCGACACGAAACCGGGTCCGGTTCGCAAAACGTTCGTCGATATCACTTGTTGTAGATAAGAAAACCTCGGCATCTGATATCAGATACCACATTTTATCCTCAAAGTAAGACTTTTTATTGATTGGATACACAAACTCTCCCCGGATACGAACACGGTTAGCAACGTTCCATTCATCAAGTTTGAGATCATGCGACCAACGTTCCTCAACCCTGATCACCGCCCTGATCTGCGGGCGACGGGCAGGAGTAAAATAAATACGGGTTCCCAACATCGTGCCAATCTCAAATGTGCTTGATTTTTGATCTTGCATTGTATAGGATAACGGTACAGATGAGATCAGGTCAAAATGAGAATTCAAATTATATTCAAAAGCAGGTGTTGAATTAAAACTATACCACTTGTTTCCTCCGGCAATAAGAGTCTGGTAGCTTAATTCATCCTGAAACAAATATTTTTGCTTGTAAGTATAATTTAATTCCGCATCCAACCATAACTGAGCATCAGAAGTCGTTTGTGCCCAGACAATCATACTATTTAATAAAATAATTGCTATGAGAAACTTCAGTTTCAGCATTATAAACATTTTATTTAGAGCTAAAAAAACAATTCAACTTTACTAGAACAGATAAAACCATATAAAAGTTTATGTTAAGGTTATTGATAAAGTGAGTCTATAATATCCTTGTATTTCTTTTCTATGAAAGTACGTTTCATTTTCAGCGTATCCGTCAATTCCCCCGATTCTATAGAAAATGGTTCCGGCAAGATATAGAATCGTTTAATCTGCTCATAATTGGCGAATTCATTCTGCATTCCATCAATCCTTAACTTGAAAAGAGCATGGATAAGCTGATTATTACATAGGTCCTCCATCGAATCGTAAGTAATCAGATGTTTCTCGGCATATTTTTCCAGTTCATTAAAATCCGGAACAATAAGTGCTGTAACATATTTACGCTGATCTCCGATAATAGCGGCTGTATCTATATATTTATCTCCCGCCAAACGGGTTTCCAATTGCTGAGGAGCAATATATTTTCCATTAGCCGTTTTGTAAAGATCTTTTATCCGCTCTGTAATAGTCAATTCATTATTATCATTCAAAGTCCCGGCATCTCCGGTACGAAACCAGCCATCATCTGTAAATGCATTCGCTGTTTCTGTAGGTTTCTTATAGTAACCTTTTGTTACATTTCCACCTCTCACCTGTATTTCATTGTTTTCACCTATACGAACCTCTTCTTCCGGCATTACTTTTCCGATCGTTCCTATTTTAAATCCGGTTTGAGTAAAACAGCTGACAGTAGCAGTAGTTTCAGTCAACCCATAGCCATAAACCAGCGGAATATTTATCGACTGAATAAATGTGTTGATCTCATCAGAAAGAGCAGCACCCGCACATGGATATACAAGGCCTCTCTCGAGTCCAACCTCTTTTTTTATCAGCTTAAATATTGTTTTATTATAAAATCCGAATTTCTGACGAAGCATCCAGGGAGCTTTACGGCCTTTATTACGATAATCCAGGTTATGCCGACGACCGGTTCTAACAGCATCACTAAATACCCATTTCAGAATAAAGTTCAGATTCTCAATTTTTTCCTGAACTCCGGCATATACCTTTTCCCAAAAACGAGGGACACTACACATGGCTTCAGGTAAAACCTCTTTCATTGTCGTACGAATCTCTTTCGGATCCTGATTAATCGCCAAGGTGCATCCCCAATGGAGGCACAAAATCGACCAGGCCTTTTCAAAAATATGAGTCAACGGAAGAAAACACATGGATACAAAACCTTCAGGCAAATAATGCAATCTTAGGTCATGTATTTTCAATGCTGTAAGGTAATTTTCCTGTGTCAGCATAACACCTTTTGGCTCACCTGTCGTTCCCGAAGTGTAAATAATATGCACAATATCCGAATCTTCTATCTTGGAAGATCTTTCTTCAACCTGATCCAGCTCCTTTTCCGAAATCTGATTATGATCGATAAATTCATCGAAATACACAGAAGTCGTATCGTTTTTAGATTTCCGGATATTTTTATCTATCAACACCAACTGCTTAAGAAAACGACTATTTTTCTGAACTACACGGGCATTATCGTATTGCAACTGTTCTCCGACAAAAAGCAAGGTTATTTCAGCCTCATCAATAATATACGAAATCTGAGGGATCGATGATGTTGCATACATCGGAACAGAAATCACCTGATTGGAAAATACGGCAAAATCAATATAAAAACATTCGGCAAAATTCTGGGCATAGATTCCAACCCTATCCTGAGGATTAATACCGTAACGGCAAAGAGCGCATGCCGTATACTTGATTTTATCAGAAAAAGCCTTCCATGAGACTGATGACCATGTTTTGGTTTGCTTATCTCTGATCTTTAACGCGTCCTTGTCGCCAAATTCTTTTGCCTTCAGATGAACTATTTCCGATAAAAAGCGATATTTCATATGTGTTATAATAAAATGACAAAATTACTGTTTTTATTTCTAACTTTGCATAAACTTTTTTAAAATGAGCCTGGATAGTTTATATTATGACAGTATTGATCTGCTTAAATCTCTGATTGCAACACCCTCTCTGAGCAGGGATGAAGATGCTGCTGCTACTTTATTAGAACAATACATGAATTCTCTGGGACTGAATGTTTTCCGTTCAGGAAACAATTGCTGGGCTATTGCCCCGGAGTTTGAAGAAGAAAAACCCACTATACTATTAAATTCTCACATAGATACCGTCAAACCGGTTTCCGGATGGAGTAAAGACCCTTTCGCTCCAACTGAGGAAAACGAAAAAATCTATGGTCTTGGAAGTAATGATGCCGGTGCCAGCCTGGTATCTTTGTTACATGCATTTATCGCATTGAGTTCTGAAAAACAACCATACAATCTCATTTTTTTGGCATCCTGCGAAGAAGAAGTCTCTGGAAAAGAAGGGGTAGAAAGTATATTGCCGTTACTACCTCCTATCACCTTCGGCTTAATCGGAGAACCGACAAATATGCAGCCTGCCATTGCAGAAAAAGGTTTAATGGTATTGGATTGCTTTGTAAGCGGAATATCCGGACATGCAGCCCGGGATGAAGGAGAGAATGCAATTTACAAAGCGCTTCCTATAATCGATTGGTTCAAAAACTATCAATTTCCAAACGAAAGCCCATGGCTAGGTAAGGTGAAAATGTCTGTAACGATGATTGAATCAGGGACACAGCACAATGTAGTTCCTGATCGTTGCAAATTCACTGTCGATGTCAGGACAAATGAATGTTATACAAATCAGGATGTATTCGATATCATTAAGAGCACGTGCGACTGTGAAATAAACGCCAGGTCTTTACGGCTCAACTCTTCTTCTATTGATGTTGGTCATCCGGTAGTAAAACGGGTAATATCATCCGGAAGACAGGCTTTTGGCTCCCCGACTCTCTCAGACCAGGCTTTGATGCCATTTCCTACACTAAAAATGGGCCCGGGATTATCGGCTCGTTCACATACTGCAGACGAGTTTATCGAAAAATTTGAAATTCGCGAAGCTCTCGAATTGTATTTCAAAATACTAAACGGTTTGACTCTATGATGATCAGACATTTCAAACATCATAACATTGATAAAAAAAAATATGATGATTGTATCTTACAGTCATCACAGGGTACTGTCTATGCTATGTCGTGGTATCTGGACGTCGTTTCTCCTGGCTGGGAACTTCTGGCAACAGATGATTTTGAAACTATTATGCCAATACCGGTAAAACAAAAATTCGGAATAACATATGCCATACAACCTCATCTATGCCAACAACTTGGAATATTTTCATCCCGGGATTTAGATGAAAGCATCTTAAAAAATTTTATAAAACAGATTCCCTATTCAATTTATCGTATTCAATTGAATTCCGGAAATATTTTTCAGGATCAGACAATCTTACTTCGGCATAATTACGTTTTAGATATGAGTCTTCCATATACAAACCTTCAGGAAAGATATAAAACAAATTGCCAACGCAACATAAAAAAAGCTAAAACTGAGATTCAGAACGTTTCAAACTTCACATCGCGAGAGGCTTTTTTTGAGATTCTCCACACACACAACGGGCCGATAATAAAACTATTGGATTTATTAAAAAAGCTGTTGGATTCTGCTGAAAAATACGCTAAGACGGAAATCTGGAATGTTCGGGACCATTCCGGAAATTTACTGGCCTGCACATTCTTTTTATACTGGAAAAACAGGGTTTACTACATGGTTCCGGTCTCAAGTCCTGAGGGGAAGAAATTACAGAGTATGTCTTTCCTAATCGACCAGTTTATTCAACGCCATTCGTCTACCGATTTGATTCTGGATTTTGAAGGCTCATCCATACTAAACATCGCCCGCTTCTATGAAGGGTTTGGAGCCAACCTCGAACGTTATCCGGTCATAAATAAGGATAACTTTTTAACAAAAATCTATTCTTCTATACGGGTGTGATTTTTTTAATATAAAAAATGAAAAAATCATACAAAAGATTGCTCTTTTTGACAGATTAACATTTGTGTATTTGCCAAATATGTACTAACTTTGCATATCATTTTTGTAAAGTTATTTTTTACGGGGACACACTTAATATCTGAAGCAAATCACGCTGATTTTATATTTGATTTTACAACAGAAATAAACTTGAAAAATCTGCCGGTATTCTTAAAATCTATAATTCCCGTATTTTTTAATTGGTCATTTCAATTTAAGATTGCTATGTGTTTGTGAAAACAGAGAGAAATTTCAATTAAGATTTGTTTGTAATGTGTTGTGTTATGTGTTATATTTTGTTCCAGGGAATGGATATGGAACTTTCCGGCAGATTTTTTATTATCTAGGGTATTTTTTCTTCTAACCATCTTATATGTGTAAGCACAATGTTTCACATATAAAATAAACAACCATGAAAACTATATTCAAATACCCATTAATCAGCATTTTAACGATGAGCGTAGTATTTGCTTTCAGTCCGGCGATGGCACAGGATAACCTAAATGGAGAAAATGGAAAGTATTTTACTATTAGTGGAATTGTGAAGAACAAAACCGACAATAAGAAACTGGAATATGTAAATGTTTCCGTACCTGGAACAGGAATTGGCACAATAACTAACGAAGATGGAGAATTCGTTCTCAAAATCAGCACATCGGCAAATGCTAAAAACATTGAATTTTCTTATGTCGGATTCTATAACACACGTATACCTATCAATGGCACAAATGCTCTCAACGAAACATTTTACCTATCTCCCAAGCCTAAAGAACTACCGGAAGTCGTGGTTAAAAGCTGGGATCCAAGGAAACTGATTGAAGAAGCAATAAATAAGATCCCAACCAATTATAGTAAAACCCCGAATTTATTAACGGGCTTTTACCGTGAAACTGCGAAGAAAGGACGGAACTACATCAATATTGCAGAAGCGATAATTCAGATTTATAAATCTCAATATACAGAGAATGTCAATTTCGACAAAGTTCAGATACTCAAGGGGCGTAAACTTCTAAGTACAAAGAAGAGTGACACTCTGGCAGTTAAATTACTTGGAGGACCAAATCTTTCCATTTTGGCTGATATCGTAAAAAATCCGGATGTTATGTTGGAACAGGAATCTTTGGGTTATTTCAAATTTACCTTATCCGAAACGACACTCATCAATGACAGACCGCATTTCATAGTTAACTTCGAACCGGTTGAGGCCAATCTGCCCTATGCTCTTTATTATGGTAAATTCTATATAGATACGGAAACTCTTTCTTTTACAAGAGCTGAATTCAGCCTGGATATGAAAGACCGCGCCAAAGCTACTCAGATGATTCTAAGAAAAAAACCGGCAGGATTACGCTTCAAACCGGAAGAAGTACTATACATTGTATCATATAAAGAGAGAAACGGAGTCACTTATCTGAATTATATCCGGAACGAAATAAAGTTCAAATGCGACTGGAAACGCAGGCTATTCGCAACCAATTACGAAGTCATGAGTGAAATGGTTGTCACCGACAATGAAATCCAGAATGCAACATCCATCTCCAGGAAAGATGCATTTAACATTAATAATTCACTGAGTGATAAGGTTATGAATTTCTATGACGAAGATTTTTGGGGTTCGTATAATATTATTGAACCAACCGAATCTCTTGAATCAGCTGTTAACAAATTGAAAAAAGGATATAAATAGTACAGTTTTGGGCGAAAAGATGGTTAACTTAGGCGTTATTTTTAATTTATGCCAGTAAAGGATCCGATACTGAAAAAAATTAAGGTTGGTGATATCAACACTTTTGAATCGCTTTTTAAGCAATATTACGAAGCTCTATGCCGATATGGACTGACTTATGTAGATACAATAGAGGAAGCTGAAGAGATCGTTCAGGAATTGTTCTATAAGATTTGGAAAAATAAGGAACAAATCGAGATATCTTTTTCTCTGAAAGCGTATCTGTATGGTGCTGTGCGTAATAATGCCCTGCAATACCTGGAACACTTACAGGTAAGGCAGAATTATGCGGAACATTTTACCAAACTTGACAGAACGGATATTTTTTCACCGGAAGAAGAATTTGAGTATAAAGAATTGAATGAAAAAATAGACGCTGTTTTAAATGAATTACCTGAACGCCGACGCGAAATCTTTGTTTTAAGCCGGTTTGAAGGACTAAAATATTCCGAAATTGCAGAAAAACTCAATCTTTCAGTAAAAACAATTGAAGCAGAAATGACAAAAGCTTTCAAAGAGCTTCGAAAATTAAAAATAGGATGAGACAAACAAACTTGGTCAACACAGACAAAGCCTGGGAATTGCTACAAAACAGATTAGAACAGGAAAACCTGATTCCGAAAGCTCCCCAAAAGCGCAGGCTTTATTTTGGGGACTTTGTGGGAGCAGCAGTGATACTCTTCTGCATTTTTATCGGAACCGGAATCTATATGCTATCAGACCGTTCCAGAGAAGAGCTGCTGTCTACAATAAACGAAGACACCATGACTTCTCTCGTAACAACCTTCGACGACGGTTCTACCGCTTATTTGTCAGGCAGTACATCAATCTACTATCCTAAACACTTCAAAAAGAGTGAGAGAAAGATAAAAGTTGAAGGAGATGCTTTATTCAATATCAGTAAAGATCCGAAAAGGCCATTTATTATTGAAACGGAACACGTCCGGATAAAAGTTCTGGGAACTGCATTCCGGGTAAATACCAACAATAAAAATTCATCTTTCGAACTGGCTGTCAGGAACGGAGTTGTAGAGGTTACTGAAAAATCCTGGGGAAAACCGTTGCTGGTTGCCGCCGGAGAATCTGTCAGCCTCATCAATGGACGCCTCCTGAAAGGAATTTTTGCAACAGACCAGTTCTCCAGATTCACTTCAAAAATGAGTTTTCGGGACGAACGCCTCGAAAACATTGTGAATGTCATCAAACAAACAACAGGAAGTAACATTGTACTGGAATCCGAAGATCTGAAAGATATGAGGCTCAATGTTTCTTTCAGGGATAACTCAACAGATACCATGGTCAAAATAATTTGTATCGGATTAAAATTAGATTACACGGTTAGTGATAACGGATTTTATATTCATAAACCATAATCCCTGAAAGAGGTATGAAACGCATCCTGACTTGCATATTCTGCCTCATTCCGCTTTGTCTCCAGGCTACAACTCCCGACAATCCGGTATTAAACAGAGTCATTGCTCTCCCAAAAGCAAAAGGCACTGTTTATGAATTGCTTAATATCATTTCCGAGTCTTCCGGAATGTTATTCATTTATAACGATAAAACCATCGATAACAATCAGAAAGCCAAAATTGATAACGGAAAGACGACTATCGAACAAGCTATTCTGGCTGTAACACAAAAACCAAACCTCAAGATGAAAGTGATAGACAATCATATCCTGTTATATCTGGACGAAACGATAATCCCTGAAAAAAACGGCTCAAATACCCCGGCAGACTCTGTCAGATCCGCTTTTATTACGATTGACGGGGTTGTAAAAGACCAGGATACATTCGAGCCTCTCCCTTTTTCGTCTATTACTTTGAACGAAAGCGGTATTGGTACAGTAACAAATCAAAACGGACATTTTACTCTGAAAATTCCGGATTCCTTAAAACAAAATACGGTGCGATTTTCCTATGTGGGATATGAAACAAAAGAGATTCCTGCCGAATTACTAACAGCAGGAAATATGGATATTTTGCTGAATATCAAGATTGTATCCATGCAGGAAGTTATCGTTCATATTGTTAATCCAATCAAAGTCGTCAATGAGATGTTGGATAAACGAGCCCAAAATTATCCCACTAAACCTATTCTTTTTACAGCCTTTTACAGAGAAGGTGTTCATTACAAAAATGGTTTTGCAAACCTGACGGAAGCTGTATTCAACATTTATAAACAACCATTCACATCCGACAAAGAAGATCAGGTCAAATTGCTGAAAATGAGAAAGATGTCGAATAGAAATATTGCTGATTCCATTTTATTGAAACTAAAAGCAGGAGTAAACGCTTCCCTGTACCTCGACATGATGAAGAACCTTCCGGACTTCCTGGAAGTAACGGAAGGGAATTCTTATAATTATGCAAAGATAGACGTGGTAAGCATCGATTCCAGATTAGCTCATGTCATTGCATTCGAACAGAAACCGGAAGTAAAAGAACCTCTGTACAAAGGAGAAATGTACATCGATATCAATAACTCAGCTCTACTGAACGCTCATTTTAAAATCAACCCTGCATATATAAAAAAGGCCAAAAGCAGATTAATAGTCAAACAAAGTAAAGGTATGAATATTACTCCTAAAGAAGCAATTTATACCGTATCTTACAAAGAATGGAATGGGAAATACTATTTGTATTATATACGTGGTGATTTAAGTTTTTCTATAAAAAAGAAAAATTGGTTATTCAATCGGACAAGTACTATCAATTCTTTTTTTGAAATGGTAATTTCCAAAATAGACAGCGAAAATGTGAAAAATTTCTCCAAAGACGAAAGCCTACCGGGTAATAAGATACTCTCAGACACAAAATACATCTATGATTCTGACTTTTGGGGCGACTTCAATATCATTTTACCTGAACGAAAATTAAGTGATGAGATCGAGAGGATTTCGTTGAAAATCGAAGAAAGCTTTTAATCGTTAAACAAGATTCCTTTCAGATATCTACCTGTCCGTTCAAAATCATTCTTATTAACAACATGTAGACTTGTAATCTTTAAATTTCTATCCAACACAAAAAAGAATGGCACATTTTCTTCCTCCAAAGAAATTCCCAAACATTCATTTTTCAAACCAAGTAATCTCTTTCCATAACAGCTATTCCTGAAACGAGGAAGATAATCGGGTGAAAGAAATATCACCTTATCACTTTCAAGATAATCCGGAATATAACGTTCTAACATATCTACACATTCCTGAATACACGGAGAACAGGTGTTATATGAAAAATAGAAATAAAGTTTTTTTTCTTTAGCAAGGTCTTCAAACAACATTGTGTTTAAAGAATCATTCCCAAAATAGACTTCCTGATTCTTTAACAACAATCCATTATTACTTTCTTCCAACAAGATTATTTTCTGAGTAACCTGGTTTTCGTAATCAGACAACGCGACAACAGACTCTGCTTCCGCATTTTTTTGTTTTTTATCTGTACATGATATTGTAATACACATACACTCACAAAAGACTATAAAAAAGAATATCTTCTTCATACAAATATTTTTATTTTCTAAAGAAACACTTCACCAGCACCGGATTATCCGATTCTTCTATTTTTCTACACTTTTCCTTATCTATATCACTCAATATCGGTAAAAGCATATCTTTTTTATCCGGTTCCACATAAAAAATAAGATAGTCATTAGTAAAATAGAGTGG
>JAVBTA010000006.1:0-95051 GCA_031556375.1 Bacteroidales bacterium
TATCATCATCACCCGGGCGAGCATGGGCGGTGGGTATCATCAACATACGGGGGTTAACACCCCCGCCTACAGAGCCTGCACCGCTCACGCGGTGATGGGCTAACGCACAAAAACGCAAATTCCGCCCCCCTTTAACTTCCTCTAACTCCTGTATTTCTTTCATTTTCTTCATTTTCTTCATTTTTTTCATCCAAAATATCTAAATTTGTACCCGTTAAACTAACAAAATTTATTTTTATGTCTAATTTACGATTTAAAGCGGTAGAAGAAGCTCTTGCAAGAAAGGCGAAGGAAGTTCCGGTACCTCCGGGAAAAACTTCTGATTATTTTGGTGAAAACGTCTTTGATCGTCATCAGATGCAGAAATACTTGTCGAAGGAAACCTTGAAACTAGTATTGGATGCAATTGATAGAGGAGAACCGCTCGATCGTAATGTAGCATCTCACGTTGCTGCCGGTATGAGAATGTGGGCCATGGAAAAAGGTGCGACACATTATACTCACTGGTTCCATCCTTTGACAGATGGAACAGCGGAAAAACATGACGCGTTTATCGATTTTGACGGAAAAGGTGGAGTTATCGAATATTTTGATGGAAAAGTTCTTGCTCAACAGGAACCGGATGCGTCGAGTTTCCCGAACGGAGGTATTCGCAATACATTTGAAGCACGCGGATATTCAGCCTGGGATCCGTCTTCTCCGGCATTCATAGTTGATGATACACTTTGTATCCCGACTATCTTTATTTCTTATACAGGAGAAGCTCTTGATTATAAAACCCCATTACTTAAAGCTTTAAGTGCAGTCGATAAAGCAGCGACAGAAGTTGCTAATTATTTCGATCGCAGTGTTAAGAAAGTGACTACCAATTTAGGATTGGAGCAGGAATATTTTTTGGTAGATGAGTCTTTATTTTTTGCACGTCCTGACCTGGCATTGACCGAACGTACTTTGATGGGACATGAAAGCGCTAAGAATCAACAGTTGGAAGACCATTATTTTGGAAATATACCAGGACGGGTTTCTGCTTTTATGCGGGAGTTGGAATATGAATGTTACAGATTGAGTATTCCTTTGAAAACGCGTCACAATGAGGTGGCTCCGAATCAGTTTGAGCTAGCTCCGATTTTTGAAGAGTGTAACCTGGCTATAGATCATAACTTGCTGTTGATGTCGGTTATGAAGCGGGTAGCCGATCGTCATAATTTCAAAGTACTTTTACATGAAAAACCATTCAAAGGAGTGAATGGATCCGGAAAACATTGTAATTTTTCTCTTGGAACGGATACCGGCGTAAATTTGTTTGCTCCTGGAAAAAATACGGAAAGCAATTTGCGCTTTATTACCTTTGTAGTCAATGTTTTAATGGCGGTTTATAAGAATAATGCCTTATTGAAAGCCAGCATATCTTCGGCTACCAATGTCCATCGACTGGGTGCGAATGAAGCGCCTCCTTCCATTATTTCAGTATTTTTGGGAAGTCAGATCTCCGGATTGCTGGATGAATTGGAAAACAGCAAAGAAATTAAGGATATTATTTTTAAGGAAAAAACAGGTAAGCGTTTGTCCCTGAATTATATACCGGAAATATTTGTAGATAATACCGATCGTAACCGTACATCTCCGTTTGCATTTACCGGAAATCGTTTTGAGTTTCGCGCTGTGGGGTCATCAGCGAACTGTGCAGCTGCAATGTTAGCATTGAATTCGGCTGTAGCTTATCAACTTCAACAATTCAAACGTGAAGTCGATGCTTTGATCAAATCCGGAAAAGATAAACATGAAGCGATCTTTGCTGTAATTCGCAATTATATTAAAGAATCCAAACCAATTCGCTTCGATGGCAATGGCTATAGCGATGAGTGGAAAGTTGAGGCTGCAAAACGAGGCCTAGATTGTGAAGCTCGTGTCCCGGTTATTTATGATGCATATTTGAAACCGGAAACGATTAAAATGTTTTCGGAATCGAAAGTTCTTAATGATAAGGAATTGCATGCCCGTAATGAAGTGAAATGGGAGCAATATACGAAAAAAGTCCAGATTGAGGCCCGTGTATTGGGCGATTTGGCACTGAATCATATTATTCCTGTAGCAACCCGCTACCAAGGCTTGCTTTTGGATATTGTTTATAAAGTAAAGAATGTTTACGGAGAGGAGAAAGCCAGGGAAATTTCAGGTCAGGATATGGTGATTATTGAAGATATTGCCGAACATATCAATGCCATTAAGACCAAAGTCGATGCAATGGTAGAGGCACGAAAGGTTTCAAACCGGATTGATGATGAGCGGGAAAAAGCCCTTTCGTATTGCGAGAATGTAGCTCCGTATCTGGATGAAATACGTTATCATATCGATAAACTGGAACTTACTGTCGACAATGAAATGTGGACTTTGCCTAAATACAGGGAATTACTTTTTATACGTTAAGCTGAGTAAGTGATAATCCAGTAAAGTCATGGCTGCCATGGCTTCAACAATAGGTACAGCACGCGGAAGCACACAGGAATCGTGTCTTCCGCGTGCTTTTATTATTGTCTCGTTTCCGTGTACGTCCACTGTTTGTTGTTCCCGTAGCAATGTAGCAATAGGTTTGAATGCCACGCGAAAATAGATATCTTCTCCGTTGGAGATGCCTCCCTGGATTCCTCCGGAATTGTTTGTTCTGGTTCCGATTTTTCCGTCTTCTTTTATGACGAAAACATCATTAACTTCAGATCCTCTGTGTTGAACTCCATCGAATCCCATCCCGAACTCAAAACCTTTGACGGAATTTATACTAAGCATTGCATTACCAAGTGCGGCATGTAACTTCCCGAATACCGGTTCGCCCAGTCCTACCGGAACATTTTTACAGACACAGGAAATTACTCCTCCGATAGTATCGCCATGTGATTTAACGTCTTTGATAAGGCCGATCATCTCTTCTGCAATCTTGCTGTCAGGGCAACGTACAGGTGTTGATTCGATGTTTGAATGACTCAGGTCGAGGGATTGGTAGGCTGTTTCCAGTTTAATAGGCCCAACCTGAGAGGTATAGGCTGTGATTTCTATGCCTAAAGATTTGAGTGCCAGTTTTGCAATAGAGCCTCCGACTACCCTGGCAATAGTTTCACGGGCAGAAGTACGGCCGCCGCCACGATGGTCGCGGTGCCCGTATTTCATTGTGTATGTATAATCCGCATGAGCAGGACGGAAAATATCTTTCAGGTTGTCGTAATCATTGGAATGTTGGTTGTTATTCTTGATAACAAAACCTATTGGAGTTCCGGTAGTCTTACCTTCGTAAATTCCGGATAAAAATTCTACTTTATCATCTTCCTTACGGGGAGTTGTGATCGCAGATTGCCCAGGTTTACGTCTGTCGAGTTCGTATTGAATAAACTCAAGGTCGATTTCAATTCCGGGAGGGCAACCGTCAATAATGCCTCCAACCATTAGTCCATGTGATTCTCCAAAAGAAGTTAACCTGAAAATATTGCCAAAAGAATTCATGCAGCTTTCGTATGGTAATTAATTACTCGCAGTCTTCACAACTGCAATCACCACCACAGTTTCCACCGCAACCACCGCCGCAACCGGAGGTAAATGCTGCGATCTCTTCAGCAGTAGGTTCGTGTACATCTAAGATTTCTCCTGCAAAATGAAGAGTTTCTCCGGCTAATGGATGATTGAAATCCATTAATACATTGCTGTCTGTAACTTCCAATACAGCACCCATTAAACGATTGCCGTCAGTATCCATCATAGGTAACATTTGTCCTTCGGCAACACGTTCGCTGTCGAATTTACCGTCTACTTCAAAGATATTCTTAGGCAATTCGACTACACGGTCTTCCAGGTACTCTCCATATGATTCTCCCGGGGTAAGAGTAAACGAAAATTTTTCTCCTGTACCAAGTCCGTATATGTTTTTTTCGAATGTTTCAAGCATCATTCCCATGCCGAAAATGAAAGCTAAAGGCTGCTCGGTTGTTGCTTGTTCCATCAATTCTCTTTCTTCGCCTTCTCCAACGTTAAGGTCGTAGCAGAGTGATACAAATTTGTTGTTTGAGATTTTCATCTTGAATATTTTTAATAAATAAACTACAAAGGTAATACAAAATACATATAGTAACAACAACCCCGTCATTTCGACTGAAAGAAGAAATGACGGGGTTGGAAGTGATGTTAATGTGTTTTCTTATTTAATTCTGTATGATATTGAAAATGAGAGTATTGGCCATAAATTCAATAACTCTTTAGAAAATGGCAAATCGAAATTAGCATCCGCGAAACTGGAGCCACTTACAGTTCCGCTACTTTGTGGGCTTTCCATTTTATATTCTCCCTGATAGACGGCTCCCAAATCAAAACGGAAACCAACACGGCTTTTAGAAATTGTTCTTCCCAATCCGATACCGAAATATGGCTTGAAAGTACTGCCCATTTTCAAATTCGCATCGAATTTTCCATTTACCGGAGTAATGATAAGGTCGTCCCATACAAAAGGTCCATCAGCAGTACCTTTTGCTTTTACATTATTACTACCTATGTAAGCGCCTGCTGTGATACAGAAAATGCCTGATTTTACAGGATAAAAGTCTAATAAGATGTTGGCATTGGGGAAGTTGAGCTTGGCGCCATTGATGTAGCCTGGGATGCTTGATTGTCCGTCAGGACTATCTGCGTCGAAATCAAGACTCTCATTGTAGTTATAAACCATGTAGTTAAAACCCACCCGGGCTTTCAGGTTTGAAGTCAATGATGTGTGAAAATCGATGCCAGGTCCGTATGTTCCCAATTTAGCAGCAACTCCGAATCTTTTTAAGAAACCATCTTCATAGGCCTTTTCGGAAAGAGTTTCCTGTGCAGATAATTTGAAAGAACCAAAGATGAAGAAAAACGTGCATACGATTGCAATGAATTTTGTTTTCATTTGTGCTTGTTGTGTTAGTTTATGTATCAATAATTATTGATTCGATAAAAAAACCATATTTCCCCTTAGTTTAACTCTTTTATTATCTGATAAATAACGAATAACTTCAATGATAGATTTTTCATCTAATCCAAGTGCTTCAATAAGTTTATCTGTCGATCGGGGCCTGGTTTTTATAAGATCGAATATTTGATTACTAATCTCATCAAAATCCGTGCCATTCAGCTCGTTTTTGCCCAGAGCGAAACATACGTCGCAATGCCTGCAATCTTCAGAGTTTTTTTCTCCGAAGTATTCCAATAGTAATTTGCTGCGACATATCCGGTCTGTAGACGCATAGTTAATCACGGATTCATTTCTGGATTCCAATCTGTTTTTACGATCTTCATATACAGCTTGGGGAATAGAGATGTATTGAAGGTCTTCTCGGTTTTGGCTATATGTTATGGTTGGTGAGGCTTGTGCGGGAACATAATGGATTATCTGTTGACTTGATAACATTTTCAATATTTCATAGACCTGATGGTGAGATAGTGCAGTTCGGGATGCCAACAAGTTTTCATTAATGTAGACATATTCGGAAAAAACACCTGTGTAAGTGCGCAGTAATACCCGAATCAGGTTCTCCACAATTTCATTAAATGCTGAATATTTATACAATTCATCTCTTTCGATGGTAAACATAATCCGTGATTGCCTTTCTGTTTCTTCCCGATATTCAATATACCCTGATAGATCCAGTAATTTCAGGGCATGATGAGCCTGGCTATAACTAAATTTGAATACAGTACAAAAATGTTCCAGGTTAAAATTATGTGTCGTTTGAAACCCGGAATTGACACCTATCTGAAAATAGAAGGCCAGTTTTTCATATATATCTTTGATCACTTCGCGTGGAGGGAACTCATCTTCGATACGTTTTTTTAGTTTTTCCCCATCTTTTTCAGAATATAAAGCTATCGCAAATGCTTTTTGTCCGTCACGTCCGGCGCGTCCGGCTTCCTGGAAATATTCTTCGAGAGAATTCGGCAGTTCATAATGGACAACAATGCGGACATCCGGCTTGTCAATACCCATTCCAAAGGCATTTGTACAGACCATAATCCGGCATTCTCCGGATTTCCACCTGTTTTGTTTTTCAATTTTTTCGTCAGGATTTAATCCTGCATGATAAAAATCCGCACTAATCTTCTGGTTAATAAGTTCGTCCGCTATTTCTTTTGTGTATTTCCGGCTACGTACATATACGAGGCCTGAGCCGGGAATTCTTCTTATGATATTGATGATTTCAGGAATTTTATCTTCAGATTTCCGGATCATATATGCAATATTATGTCTTTTGAAACTTTTACTGAAGACGTTTTTCCTTGAGAAAAGTAATTTATCCTGAATATCGTCAACAACCTCCGGAGTTGCAGTCGCGGTAAGCGCCAATACCGGTACTGCAGGTAAGTGTGACCTCAGTTCGGCAATACGCAGATAGGATGGCCGGAAATCGTATCCCCATTGAGAGATGCAGTGAGATTCGTCGACAACCAGCATGCTGACTTTCATGTATTGCAGTTTAGTCAAAAATAACTCGGAATTTAGTCTTTCCGGAGAGACATACAAAAACTTGTAATCCCCGAAAACACAGTTCTCCAATGCTACAATAATTTCTTGCCGGCTCATGCCTGAATAAACGGCTGTAGCTTTGATGTGGCGACTTTTTAAGTTATCCACCTGATCCTTCATCAAGGCGATGAGTGGTGTAACAACTATACAAATACCATCCATCAACATGGCTGGTACCTGAAATGTCAAGGATTTACCACCGCCGGTAGGCATTAATCCCAAAGTATCTCGTCCTTCATAAATAGAAGATATGATATCTTCCTGAAGGGATCGGAAATTGTCGTATCCCCAATATTGTTTTAATACAGCATGAAAATCATTCACAATTAGTTGTTGTTTTTGGTTCTAGGAATCGTCATGTCAAACATTGTGAAAAATGACGTGATTTATATTATTTATTCGCTTGATGTTCTTATATCCTTGATTAATAGTTGGATAGATGTAACATTGTTATACGTATTTTCCTCTACGGTATAGCAGATGTCAAACGGTTTTCCTGATAAAATATGATCTCCGAACCGGGACATCCCAAATGCGATAGCAGACATAACCGTATCGGTTGAGCTGTCAACCAGATCAAGCTTGATATGTTCTAATTCCTTACCTACCAATTTACTGGAACCGGAGTTAAGTACACCCATAGTACAGAAGACCGGTTTTTGGTTTTCAGGTCCGTATGGTTGCATTTTCTTGAGGTCTTCAAGTAAATTCTGATTGATTTCACTGAATTTTAATTCCAGATCGATATCCAGGGTTTGAATCATCTGTTCCTCAATCATGT
Organism: Bacteroidales bacterium; assembly: GCA_031556375.1. Lineage (GTDB taxonomy): Bacteria > Bacteroidota > Bacteroidia > Bacteroidales > Azobacteroidaceae > BNXB01. The sequence continues at coordinate 7,311 of JAVBTA010000006.1, forward strand.
GGATATCGGCGAATGCTTCAAGTCTTTGTTTGAATATTTCGAGTCTTTCATATTTCAATGTCATCCCCGCGGCATAAGTATGCCCTCCGAAGTTTTCAAGCAGATCTTTACAAGATTCAATTGCTTTATAAATATCAAATCCGGTAACTGACCGTGCTGAGCCTGTGATGAATCCATTGGATTGAGTCAGAACAATAGCGGGTTTGTAGAATTTTTCAGTCAGACGTGAAGCTACGATCCCGATAACCCCTTTGTGCCAATCAGGATTGTAAACGACTATAATTTTCCCTTCTATTACAATAGGATTTTCCTCAATAAGAGTATTGGCCTCGTCTGTCGTTTTCTTGTCCAATTCTCTTCGGTCATCATTGTACTGATCTATATTTTCACTTTTGATTTTTGCGGTAGTTACATCTTTAGCCAACAAGAGCTCGACAGCTTCTTTTCCGTTCATCATGCGGCCTGAAGCGTTAATCCGGGGACCTATCTTGAAAACGATATCGCTCATCGTCATTTCTTTTCCTGCGAGGCCACAAACATCGATAATGCCTTTCAGTCCTTTGCTGGGATTGAGATTCAATTGCTTCAATCCGTAAGCGGCTAATACCCGGTTTTCTCCTGTAGCCGGGACTATATCCGATGCAATACTAACAGCAACTAAATCCAATAAATTTTTTAACTTGGAGATATCGATATTGTTGCTTGAAGCAAAAGCCTGCATGAATTTGAAGCCGACACCACAACCGGATAAATGGATATATGGATAGGTAGAATCAGGACGTTTGGCATCCAGTATTGCAACAGCATCAGGAAGCTTGTCATCAGGCATGTGGTGGTCACAAACAATAAAATCGATACCCAACGATTTGGCATATGCGATTTTTTCAATTGCTTTGATCCCGCAATCCAGAGAAATAATTAACGAAACACCTGTCTCTTTAGCATATTCAATCCCCTTATTGGATATGCCATATCCCTCATCATAGCGGTCAGGAATGTAATAATCCAGATTTGATTTCCAACTGTTTTGTTCCAAAAACTTGTAAACCAAAGAAACAGCTGTCGTACCGTCAACATCGTAATCCCCATAAATCATGATCCTCTCTTTATTACCTAATGCTTTATTCAGGCGGTCTACCGCTTTTTGCATGTCGGGATACAGTAACGGATCGTACAAATTCTTAAGATTGGGATTCAAAAACTCCTGGACTTCTTTCTCGTTTGCAATCCCCCTTTGTACCATGAGGAGACATACGGCAGGAGATAGTCCGAACTTTTCTGCAAGTTCGTTTCGCCTAAGTAATTGTTCTCGTGTCGGGAGTTGATAATTCCATTTGTTTGTCATTATATATTGTTTTTTCTTTCTTTATCTCTCTGTTCCAGTTCTTTATGTGAGGATTGCCCGAAAATAAAGAACCTCTCGTCTTTAATTGTTATATGTAATTGTAAAAAACGAACTTGTAAAGTTAATGTTTTATAGTGAATGTATGATTAAATTTCACATAATTTTTGAATATTTTTGTTAGAGACATATAAATATCTTATGGTATAAACTAAATTAGAGTATATTTGCAGGCTAAATTCGCTGGAAATTATGAATGAAGAGATAAAAAAAGCTTGTGAAATCCTGTCTAAAGGTGGTGTTATTTTATACCCCACAGATACAATATGGGGAATAGGTTGTGATGCTACAAATGAAGCTGCAGTAAAGCGTGTTTATGAAATCAAGCAACGGGCTGATTCAAAGTCAATGTTGGTTTTGATTGATTCTCCTGATTTTTTGGATCATTATGTTAATGATTTACCGGAAATTGCATTGAATCTGATTGACGTATCTGATAAACCTTTGACAATTATATACTCCGGAGCTAAAAATATGGCATCTAATTTGATTGCGGAAGATGGTTCTGTAGGGATCCGTGTGACGAGTGAAAAGTTCTCTCAGGCTTTGTGCGCCCGTTTTAAGAAGCCGATAGTGTCGACTTCAGCCAATATCAGTGGACAGTCTTCTCCTGGAAATTTTTCTGAGATAGACGAAAATGTTAAAAATTCCGTTGATTATATAGTTGACTTCCGAAGAGAGGAAAATACGAACCCTAAGCCATCCAGCATTATAAAGCTGGGAAGTGGTGGTGAAATACAAATAATCAGACCCTGATTGAGGTGAGAAAAACTGCACAACTTTGGAAATATTTGATTGCCGACTTTATTTCGGCATCAGTTGCATGGCTTATATTTAATATCCTTAGATATTATGATGTAGCCCAATACGACGGTCTTAACTCGTTTTGCAGTTTTTTGCTTTATCCCCGGGTGCTTTTTGTACAGCTTATTATTCCTTTTTACTGGATAGTATTGCATTACTATTCAGGGTATTATAATAAACCTTTTGATAAATCCCGCTTATCCGAATTCTTTGTGACGCTTCAAACGTCTATCGTTGGTATTATCATTATCTTTTTTGCAATTTTATTGAATGGGATACCAGAATATTTCCACTTATACTATAGGCAGTTTGTGATATTGTTTTCAATTCAGTTTTTAATTACTTATTTCTTACGTGTATTGATAACTAACCGGGCTATAAAAAAGATACATCGGCGAGAATGGGCGATTAAAGCGCTGATACTTGGAACCGGAAAGAATGCTCATGCGGTGATGAATATGCTGAATAAAGAAACATCAGCCATGGGATATCGCGTTTCTGGTTTTGTGGATGTGGAAACGATGGCAGGAGCAAGATGTGACGGCAAAGAGTCGAATCCGGAGGAAAATGTTCTTGGAAATATTGAAGATCTGGATTCTTTGATTGCAAAACATGGTGTCGAAGAGTTGATCGTTGCCATCGATTCGGAAGAAGATACTGTTTTGTTGAATCTGCTTTATTCCCTTTATCATTATAAACTACCTATACGACTGCCTGTGAACCATGTCCGGATTCTGACGGGAGGGGTAAAAGTCAGGACTATAACAGGTGTTCCGTTGGTCGATGTGACAGATAATAATCTGTCGGAAGCCGAAAAGAATATAAAACATTCATTGGATAAACTGTTTTCTGCCATAATTTTGATACTTTTGTCACCTGTTTATGCGTATCTGGCTATTAAGGTTAAAACAGATTCTCCAGGAGCGGTATTCTTAAAACAGGAGAGAATAGGATATATGGGAAAGCCATTTAATATTTATAAATTCCGGACAATGAAGGAAGATGCCGAAAGGAACGGACCTTTACTCTCGTCCGGTGAAAATGACCCCCGTGTTACAAAATTCGGACGTTTTATGAGGAAATACCGTTTGGATGAATTGCCTCAGTTCTGGAATGTTTTATTAGGAGATATGTCGATTGTCGGGCCACGTCCGGAGAGAAAATATTATATCGACTATATCGTGAAACGGGCGCCGTATTACTATCTGTTACATAATGTCCGTCCGGGTATAACATCCTGGGGAATGGTTAAATACGGATACGCCAGCACAGTAGGGCAAATGATCGAACGGATGCAGTACGATATCTTGTATTATGAAAATATGTCCTTGTTGTTGGACCTTAAAATATTAATATATACGGTGAAAACGATATTGACAGGAAAAGGAATATGATTAAGAATTGGTTTGAAGCCCTTCTGGCTTGGAGGGAGAAACATATAAAAGAGAAAGATTTTATATTGATTATCAGTTTTTTAGTCGGAATTGCAACGGCCTTGGCTGCAATTTTGCTGAAAAATACGATACATTTTATTCAACACGTACTTACAGAGAGGGTCGATGTGACCAATGCAAACTATTTGTATTTGATTTTTCCGGTTATAGGTATATTACTTTCGGGTTTATTCGTGAAATATGTTGTCAAAGATGATATCGGACACGGGGTAACAAAGATCTTATATGCTATTTCTCAGAGAAAAAGCCGGATAAAACGACATAATACATGGTCGTCGCTGGCTGCCAGTTCCATTACCATCGGATTCGGGGGGTCGGTGGGAGCTGAAGCCCCGATTGTTCTGACAGGAGCTGCTATCGGATCTAATCTGGGCAGTTTGTTCAAGATGGAACAAAAAACCCTGATGTTGCTTGTTGGGTGTGGTGCTGCCGGTGCAATTGCCGGAATCTTTAAAGCCCCGATTGCCGGGTTATTGTTTACTATCGAGGTGCTAATGCTGGACTTGACAATGACTTCAGTCCTTCCCTTATTGATTAGTTCTGTTACAGCTGCTACTGTTTCCTATATTTTTACGGGACAGGAAGCGATGTTTCAGTTCACTCAAATGGAGCCGTTTGTTATCGAGAGAATTCCTTATGTGCTACTTCTTGGCGTTGCATGTGGATTGTCTTCCTTATATTTTACCCGTGCAACGATCTGGTTTGAAGGGATTTTTAGAAAATTAAAGACTTTCTGGAAAAAGTTTGCCTTTGGAGCGGTAGTCTTAAGTCTCCTGATTTTTCTATTGCCACCGTTATATGGTGAGGGGTATGATACAATCGGGACGTTATTGGGAAATCAATATGCGCAGGTACTGGACGGAAGTTTCTTTTATGATATGAAATCAAATTTCATGGGCGTAATTATTTTCATGGTTTTGATACTGTTGTTAAAAGTTTTTGCAACCAGTGCAACCAATGGGGGAGGAGGTTGCGGAGGAATTTTCGCTCCTTCGTTATTCCTCGGAAGTATTGTCGGTTTCACATTTTCACATGCTGCGAATCATTTCGATTTCTTTCAACATCTTCCTGAAGAAAATTTTGCCCTGATGGGAATGGCGGGTATGATGGCCGGGGTTATGCATGCTCCGTTGACAGGAGTCTTCCTTATTGCAGAACTTACCGGAGGATTTGATCTGTTTTTACCGTTGATGATTGTATGTATCAGTTCCTACCTGACGATTTTGTCGTTCGAACGTCATAGTTTGTACTCCATGCGTCTGGCTCAAAAAGGTGAACTGTTGACCCACCATAAGGATAAAGCGGTATTGACATTGTTGGGACTGGATACGGTAATAGAAAAAGATTTTATAGAGGTAAAACCGGATATGATGCTTGGAGATGTCGTTAAAGCTATTGCAAAATCGAAAAGGAATGTTTTTCCTGTAACGGATAAGAATGGCGTTTTACGTGGTGTTGTCCTCCTTGATGATATACGAAATATTATGTTCAGGCCGGAACTATATGATCGGTTTAATGTTTCTAAATTTATGGTTTCTCCTCCGGCCAAACTCAATATCAACTTGCCAATGGAGAAAATCATGCAGATTTTTGATGATACGAAAGCCTGGAATCTGCCCGTAATCGATGATTCGGGAAAATATATAGGTTTTGTTTCTAAATCTAAGATTTTTAATGCGTACCGGGAGATTTTGGTAGAAAACTTTTCAGAAGGATAATTTATGGAGAAAAAAGATCTCAGAATTGTATATATGGGAACTCCGGACTTTGCCGTAGAAAGTCTGAAAGCTTTAGTTGAGGGGGGATATAATGTTGTAGGTGTAATTACGATGCCGGATAAACCTGCCGGAAGAGGAATGAAAATGCAATATTCTCCGGTGAAAGAATACGCCTTGTCTCAAGACCTAACGTTGTTACAACCTGAAAAACTTAAAGATACGCAATTTTTATCAGATTTGCAAGCATTACAAGCCGATTTGCAGATCGTTGTCGCTTTTCGGATGTTGCCTGAGCTTGTTTGGAACATGCCCCGGTTTGGAACGTTCAACCTGCATGCTTCTTTACTCCCCCAATACCGGGGAGCTGCGCCTATTAATTGGGCTGTGATCAATGGCGAGACAGAAACCGGAATAACGACGTTTTTCCTGACCCATGAAATAGATACCGGTAAGATTATCGACCAGGAAAAGATTTCTATTGAAGATACGGACAATGCAGGAATAGTTCATGATCGGCTGATGGTGTTAGGCTCTAAATTGGTTGTAAAAACGGTCGATAACATTCTAAATGACTCCATAAAACCGATTGATCAAGAAGATATTTTGCAAGGGAAAGATCCGGAATTGGCTCCGAAAATATTCAAGGAAACCTGTAAGATTGATTGGGAGAAAAGTGTAAAACAAATTTATGACTTTATCCGGGGGTTATCGCCTTATCCTGCAGCATGGACTGAGCTGACAGCTCCAAATGGAGAATTACTTCATTTGAAGGTTTTTGAGACAGAGAAAATCCTTTCCGAGCATAATCATGCTCCGGGAATTTTACTCAGTGATGGGAAAAGTTTTATGGATATTGCTGTAAAAGATGGCTTTATACGTCTGATTTCAATACAACAATCAGGAAAGAAACGAATGTCTGCAGGTGATTTTCTTAGAGGCAGCCGTATTCTGAACTAATTGAAAATTCCGGATATGCTAAGCATTTGTATTCCTATATATAATTATGATGTCATTACATTAGTGAATGATTTACATAATCAGGCTGTGGCATGTTCTTTCCCATTTGAAATTCTTTTGATGGATGATGCATCTCTTCCCGAATATAGTTTAAAGAATAGTCAAATTAGTCTACCCGGGGTTCGATATATTTCATTGGAACAGAATATAGGACGGTCTAAAATCCGCAATCGTCTGGCAGAAGAAGCTCAATATCCATATCTGATTTTTATGGATTGTGATTCCGGAGTCGTTTCAGATTCGTATATCAAGAATTATTTGCCTTATTGTCAGCCGGGGATCGTATGTTATGGAGGTCGTGTCTATGAACCTGAAAAACCTCATAATAGCGTTGTTCTACGTTGGAAATACGGAGTTGAAAGAGAATCGCAGACAGTTTCCGAGAGGAGTGTTAATCCCAATTATGGCTTTTGTTCCAATAATTTTTTGATTGAAAAGGAACTATTTAAACGTGTACGCTTTAATGAGAATTTAATAGGTTATGGACATGAAGATACGTTTTTTGGTTTGGAATTGCTGGGAAATGGTGTTCTGATCAAACATATAGATAATCCACTGGTTCATTTGGGATTGGAAGATGCACATGTGTTTATGGAAAAAACCGAAAATGGACTGTGTAACTTGAAAAAAGTAGAACAATTACTCCATGAGTACTATCCGGCTTATGAAGGACATTCAAGAATAATGAAAACGAAAGCTCGGTTAGAAAAAATGCACTTGAAGATACTATACACATTTTTTTTCAAAATGTTTAAGCCGCTTTTTCTCAGAAATTTGTATGGGAATCATCCGTCTTTATTCCTGTTTGATCTCTATAAACTGGGTTATTTGTCAGCTTTAGATTAATGTTGATCGATAGCTTTTTCTACTAAACGAATAATCTCTTTCGCTTCATTTTCCCATGTAAGTTCCGCATTGGCTTTTGCAAAACCATCATATTCTTTCTTTTTGACTGTCATGTCTTGAATGATCGAAGCTAAGAGAGTCGGGTCGTAATTATCAACAAGTTCCCCGATGTTGTAGTGAGCAATAATTCTTCGTATTTCAGGAAAATCAGTTGCTAGTATAGGGATGTTTTTTCGAATAAAATCAAAAATACGGTTTGGTAAGGAATAATAATAATTTAATCCTTTGTCTTCCAACAAACTGATTCCTATATCCGCATATGCTGTGTAGTGTGGGAGTTTTTCAAAAGGGATACGTCCCAAAAATTTTACCCGGTCTGAAACACCGGTTTCTTTAACCAGATCTTGTAACTCTTGCATTTTATCACCATCTCCGGCAATATAAAAGACATATTTATCCAGATGAGGCATGGAATTAATAATCCATTCGACACCTCTTCCTAGATTGACAGCTCCCTGATATAAAAGGATATACCTGTTTTTGTGATCAGGGAAGAGTGTGTCTTTTTCTTTCTCCGGATCGTCAGAAATGCCACTTTTTTCATCTGAAATCGCAAATGGTATATTTCTCACCACTTTCATATCAATGCCGTATCTGTTATTATAAATGTCGGCAATTGATTGGCAGACAGTGTAAGAATATTTTAATTCCGGAAAAATCCAATCCTCTATTTTAGTCCAGAATTGCTTTACTGTTTTTCTGTTTTCTAATTCCGGTATTTCCGGAAACATTTCGTGCGCATCAAAAATCAATGTTTTACGACGGATTTTAGATGCAAAATAGTTGGACGGTAGGGTGTCGGTGTCATTAGATAAAAGGATATCTGTTTTGGTAAAAAGCAAATGAAAGAATAGACGAATATTATATTCTGCATAAAAGAAAAATGACCGGTTGAAAATCAGACGCATTCTCCGGGTTTTGTATTCACGATTCACATCCGGGCTTTTTTTAAACTTCCTTCCGATAAGGGTAACATGGTATCCTGCATTTGTTAGAGAAGTACAAACCTTATGAACCCGTTGATCTATAACCAGATCATTGGTAACAGATACGGTAATATACTTTGCTTTTTCGTTCATCTATTCTGAGACTTTATGTTTGTCATCGTATCCGGTTATCGTTAGAAAAATAATTGTAATTGAGTCGCAATCATATTATTAGTAGTATATCCAAAATCGGAATGGATATAGTTCAATTGGATCCTGGATAAAAAGCCGAAGTAATAGTTAATCCCGGCTGTATATTCGTACATTTTATTTATCCGGCCTTCCTTATCAGGATTATAATAGTCATATTTTCCGAATATTTCCAATTTTTCAGGAAGCAGTCTCCTCATTCCTACGAAATAGAATCCGTCTTTATGTATACCTCCGTCATTTCCGTATAAATATTCGGAACGAAAATACCAATGTAAGTTTGTAAATTCTCCTCCTCCGGACCAGCGGTTCCTTACGTGATTCTTAATAGCATCATCGTCAGGCATTTTATAAGGAGCTTTCCCCGAATATCCAGATCCTGCCAGTTTCAACCCTTTAATTGGCTGGTAAGTTAAGGTTCCTGTGAAATCTTTGTGATTATTGTTATCCGGAGTGTTCATGCCGGTTCCGTTGAATAATCCGGCGGCATATTCCACAAGATAAAAATCGTTTTTCTTCAATAATTTACCGGATAGTTGAAAACCCATATCACGTCCGGCTTTAGCACCGATCACATCTGTTGAAATTCCGGCAAGAGCATTGACTGAGAGTGACCCGTATATACCTTCCCAACGAGTAGGGGACATCGGATTTTCTATTGTAAACGGAATTTTGAATTGTCCAAACCGGCCACTTACAGCAGTAATTGGAGTATACTCTCCATAAAATTCATGCAGACCGGCTTTGGGGCCAAAGTCGTACATGACCATATAGCTTATTTTGGAGTTCAGGTTTCCGGTAGCAAATAAAATGACCCGGTTGATTTTCATCTCGTTGTTAATTTCTCTGTTATCCGAAGCTTGGTAGAGGGCTTGTCCGTATCCCGACAGTCTGAAAATTTCACTGCTGTTGAATGCCGTTTTTATTTTGGAAATGATACTCTTGTTTTCTTCCTTTTTGCTTTCTTCTATTAAAGCATCTGCATCTTCCCGGGAAATCATTTCTTTTTCAACCAACATTTTCAGAATACTCTCGGATGATTGTCCAAATGAGGACTGAACGCAGAAAAAGATCAAAATAAATAAAAAAAAATTACGCATATTATTCTGTTATTTAAACCAAATTAGGCGGCAAAAATACGAAAATAAGTTAAAATAACACTCTAAACTTGCAACGTTTGTTTTTTTTTGTATTTTTGTATGTGATAAGGTAACGGAAAATTAAACTTTCGAACGTTTTTCGAGTCAAATATATACTAATTTAATTTATGGAAAGGATTAATGCTATGAAAACAATCAAATGTTATTTTACTTTGTTTGTGATGATTTTATGTGCTTTCACTGTCGCTGCCCAATCGAACGAATTCGATGATGATATCTATTCTTCTTCCAAAGATAAAAAGAAGGAAACGAAGAAAGAGGTAAAGGTAACTGAAAAAGCGCCTAATGTCGTTACCGTTAGTGGTACGGTTGCCAGTTCCCGTAGTGTAGACGAATACAACCGTAGGTTTGTCAACGATACGCTTGTTTATGAAGAACAAATTATCGTTGAGGACAGTGTGCCGTACGTCGATGGTCAGTATACAGAGCGTATTGTTAAATTTCATGATCCATCAAAAATCACAGTTGTCGGATCTGAAAATGTGAATATCCGTTACGATGAGAACGGAAATTATGTTCTTGATTTTTCAGAGTCTGCTAATTTTAATAATGTAAATGTCAACTATTATAGTAATTATGGCTGGGATCCTTATTGGTACGGAGGCTGGTATGGCCCGAGTTATTATAGTTGGTATAGTCCATGGGCATATAGAGGCTGGTACAGTCCTTGGTATTACAGTAGTTGGTACAGTCCATGGTATTGTGGTGGCTGGTATGGCCCAAGCTGGGGCTGGGGAGGCTGTTATTACTATGGTGGCGGTGGCTATTATGGCGGTCGTACGGGTGGTTATTATTCCAATAGTGGACATAGCGCCGGAGGTAGATATAGTCCTCATGGAACATATGATTCAGGGAGGAGAGGTGGAGAGTCCAGACTTAGAAATACTGACGGATACTCAACAACAGAATCTTCCAGATCAAGACGTGCAACAGTGGGTAGTCGCTCAACTGATGAAAATACATACGGAACAACATCCCGTACACGGAGCCGAGTAACTTCGGATGGAACTTATTCCGGTTCAACCAGAGGCGAATCTTCAAATTCAAGAGTACGTACCGTTCGTAGAAGTCCTGAAGAAGCAACGATGGGAACATCATCATCTTCAGCAACAACTTCCTCAAGAACAAGAACACGTGTAAGTTCAGATCAACCGTCAATGGGATCATCCGGTAGCTATAATAACGGAAGTTCATCAAGAAGCCGTAGTTCTTCTAGCTACTCAGGAGGAGATTACTCAAGATCTTCGTCTTCTTCCAGGAGCAATGATAGCGGTAGCTCCTATTCAGCACCTTCCCGTTCTTCTTCCAGCAGTTCAAGTGGAAGTAGTTACAGTGGTGGAGGAAGCCGTTCTTCTTCCGGCGGTGGTGGCGGAAGCAGTAGTGGTGGAGGCGGTGGAGGTCGTTCAGCCGGAGGCCGTAGATAATAATAGATCCTAATTACTTACATAACTACAGAATAATATGAAACGAAAATTATTAATATTCGTAACCGCCCTCTCTATATCTGTTTTATCATATGGTCAAGGCGAAACAGATGCGTTTAGAAATTCTAAAACAGAACTTTCGGGTTCTGCTCGTGGAATGGGCATGGCAGGAGCTTTTGGAGCTCTTGGTGGAGATATTACGGGTACTGCCGCTAATCCGGCAGGAGTGGCTGTATATCGTTCGTCAGAAGTGATGACTACGATGAATTTTTCATCAAATAATGTAAAAACGAATTTTCAGGGTACTTCATTATCCGATAGTAAATTTAAGTTTAACTTCGATAATATTGCCTATACAGGTTATTTTCCATTGGGTAATGAAACTGTTTCCAGTATTAATTTCGGATTTGCGTATAATCGTCTTAAAAATTTTGATCGGGATTATAGTTCTTATGGTCGGGATATGAAGACTTCATTATCTCAGTTTATAGCGGAGGATGCCAGTCGATATTCCGATGATATTTTGCTGACGAAACCAGGTTATGACCCGTATAGAGGGGAAGCTCCATGGATTGATGTATTGGGACGCCAGGGACTTTTGATACAGCCTGTTGCCGGGGGCTATGATTCTTATTTGTTGCCGGGGGAGACTATTGATCCGGAATTGGAAGTGAGTGAAAGAGGTTCTATTGAAACATACGATTTTACTGCCGGAACTAATTTTTCGGAAAAATTGTACTTGGGAATAACTTTTTCTTTGACAGATATAAATTATTCCGTATCGTCTCTATACCGGGAATTTTATGGAACAATAGGAAATGACGGATTTGATTTGAAAAATAGTCTTACAGAGGATGGTGCTGGTTATCAGGTATCTGTTGGAGCAATATTCAAGCCCGTTGATGCGTTAAGGATCGGTCTGGCATACCATTCGCCGACATGGTACAATATGACTCGTAGCTTTAAAGCATATACCGAAGCATACTATGAGGCAGATGGAATAGTTAAGAATGCTGAAGCTCCCAATGAAGATCCTTATGCTGTTTACGATTATAAATTGCAAACACCTCAACGTTGGACAGCCAGTATTGCGGGTGTTATAGGAACAAAGGCAATTGTCAGTTTGGATTATGAACTAACTGATTATACAGCAATGGATATGGCTGAAACTGATGGATATAGTGAAGAGTATGACAAAACTGGCAATTATTTTATCAATCAGGATTTCAGAAAAGCATCAACTGTGAGAGTGGGTGCTGAATATCGTGTAACTCCACAATTATCTATTCGGGCAGGATATGCCTGGGTGCAGAGTCCGTTTACTACAAATATTGGAGATAAAGGAGCAATACTTGCTAAAAATGCTACAATTGCTCATTATACCGTTGATGGAGATGCCAGTTACATTACTTGTGGCTTAGGCTATAAGTTTACGAAGAACTTCTATCTGGATGCCGCTTTTGTTTACCGTTCACAGACAGATGATTTGTATTATTTCCCAAAATATTATACACCCGAGGATGGATTGTTAGTAAACTCAACTCCGGCTAAGTTTGAAAATAAGACATATAAAGGACTTTTGACATTAGGGTATAAATTCTAAGGAGCTCACGATTAATAGACATATGTTCAAATAAGCCATCTTTTCAATAAGATGGCTTATTTTTTTGAAAGAATAGTGCGATTTTTCTAAAAATGGATGCTTTGTCCTTAAAATCTCTTGTTTTGTTTAATAATCCCCGGAAAATTGTAAATAAATCTTTATTTGTTTGGATTGATAAGTTTTTCTGCATTATCTTTGTGTCATTAAAATTATTTAGTGTTTTACCCTTTAAAGCAAGATTGCCTATAGCATAACATTACTCAATAATCGTAAAATAAAAAGTAATGACAAATTTAAGAAAGATGACCGACGAGGAGTTGGTCGTTGCTTATGCTGAAGGCAATAATTCCGCTTTTGACATTCTGTTGAACCGTCATAGAACAAATGTCTATTCATACATTTATTTTATCGTTCGTAATCGTGAGTTGGCAGAAGATATCTTCCAGGAAACTTTCGTTAAGGCTATTATAACTATTAAGCAAGGAAGGTATACTGAAAACGGAAAGTTCCGTGCCTGGATCAGCCGTATAGCTCATAATCTGATCATTGATAACTTCCGTCAGGAAAAGAATGAACAGACTGTTTCCAATGATGATTGTGAAGTCGATTTGTTCAATAACTCCAAATTGTCGGATGGAACCATTGAAGATATGATGGTAAAGGAACAAATTCTTTCAGATGTGAAGAGATTGATTGAATATCTTCCCGATAATCAGAAGGAAGTATTAGTTCTTCGTTACTATCAGGATTTGAGTTTCAAGGAAATCGCGGATATTACAGGAGTGAGTATTAATACCGCTTTGGGCCGTATGCGCTATGCTATTTTGAATATGCGTAGAATGGCTGAAGAAAAAAATATGATCCTGACTCACGATTAATTTCATGTAGATACACAATATATTGTTCTGTTTGGCGTTTTTTAATTAGAACTAAAAAAAATAAGCGCCTATGAGTAGAATCTCTACACCCGAAGAATGGAAAGATTATTGTGATGCTATGAAGAGAGAGAAAGTACATATTTGTAAAGAGCCTCGTAAGCAGACTATGGCTGTAGTGATGCAGTTCGCAAGGTCTTACCATGTAGAAAAACAATTACCTGCGAGTATGTCAGGCTATGTGTTGAATTGAATTTCCCACAGAAATAATAAAAACGCACGTCATTTCGACTGTAAGGAAAAATCTTATCAGATTTCTCGCGATTCTCGGAATGACGTGCGTTTTTTTCGTTTTTATATCTGTCGAAATATCTTAAAGCAGAGTATTCGGATTCAGGTTGTCCTTTTCTATGTCTTTGAAATATTTGTACGTTGCTACCTTTAGTTCGTCGGTTGCCATTTCATCGCAGACGATAATTCCTTTTTCATGTAATTGTAATGCCGTGATTGTCCACATTTGATTTACGGATCCTTCTACGGCTTGTGCCATTGCCCGGGCTTTATTGTGACCATTCACCATAATTAATACTTCTTTGGCATCCAGGATAGTGCCTACGCCCACAGTGACAGCAGTCTTAGGTACTTTGTTGATGTCGTTGTCAAAGAATCTTGAGTTGGCGATGATGGTATCCGTAGTCAATGTTTTTATACGGGTACGGGAAGATAGTGAAGAACCCGGTTCGTTGAATGCGATATGTCCATCGGGACCGATACCTCCTAGAAATAGGTCTACACCACCAAGAAGTCTCATTTTAGCTTCATATTTTTCGCATTCCTCTTTTAAATCGGGAGCGTTTCCATTCAGGATATTTACATGTTCCGGTTTGATATCTACGTGATTGAAGAAGTTATTCCACATGAAACTATAATAGCTCTCAGGGTGTCCTTCAGGTAATCCGACATACTCGTCCATATTAAAAGTGATAACATGTTCGAATGATACTTTCTTTTGTTTGTTGAGTTCGATCAAGCATTTGTACATTCCTAGCGGGGAAGATCCTGTAGGTAAGCCTAATACGAAAGGCTTCAGTGCATTTGGTCTTGCTTCATTTATTTTAGACGCAACATAATTAGCTGCCCATTGAGACAACATTCCGTAGTCCGGTTGAATAATTAATCGCATAATCAGAGAATTTAATTTGGTTTTAAATTACAAATCTATGGAAAATATTTGAATAATGGATAAGACTTCTTACTTTTGCAATTATTCATTCATCTTAAAAACTTTAATAACATGAGTAAACAATATGTGATTGGTATTGATATGGGTGGTACCAATACAGTGATTGGTATTGTGAATGCCAGGGGTGAAATTTTGCATGAGAGTAAGATTAAAACCTCAGCTTATAAAACAGGAGAATCCTACGCGGAAGCGCTTTCTGAAGCTGTAAATAAATTGGTAGAAGTGTCAGGATTGAGAGACCAGATTAAAGGAATAGGTATTGGAGCCCCTAATGGAAATTATTTGACAGGTACAATAGAAAAAGCTGCAAATATAGAGTGGGCAAAGGGTATTATTGTTCCTTTAGCTCAGATGGTTGCCGATCAAACGGGGTTTCCTTGTAAATTGACAAACGATGCAAATGCGGCAGCTATCGGCGAAATGGCTTATGGAGCGGCTAAGGGTATGAAAGATTTTATTGTAATTACTCTTGGAACAGGAGTTGGTAGCGGAATTGTTGCCGGTGGGCAATTGATTGTCGGTCACGATGGTTTGGCCGGCGAACTTGGACATATTATATCTGTCAGAAATAATGGTCGTCTTTGCGGTTGTGGTCGTTCCGGTTGTCTGGAAACTTATACTTCTGCCAGTGGGGTTGCCCGTTCAGCCCTTGAATTCTTATCAATCAAAGACATTCCCAGCTCTTTGAGGAAGATAAATGACCGTCCGATAACATCAGAAGATGTTTTTAATGCGGCTGAAGATGGAGACGAGCTAGCAATTGAAATATTTGAATATACCGGTAAAATTTTAGGAGAAGCTTTTGCTGATTTTATTACATTTTCAAGTCCTGAAGCAATCATATTGTTCGGAGGTTTGGCCGGTTCCTGGAAATATTTGAAAGAACCTATTCAAAAATCACTCGATGATAATGTCCTGAATGTATATAAAGGGAAAACAAGAATTCTGCTTTCTGAGCTAAAAGGAGCTGAAGCTGCTATTTTAGGCGCCAGTGCTTTGGCTTGGGAATGATAGATTTGTTTTCAAGATATATTTTTTGAAGAAGCAAATATTAGAACGAATAGATAGTTTATGCTGTCTGTTCGTTTTTTTATTCCGGTAAACCGTCAAAGAAATCAACTAAACTAATTGAAAAATAATCACAAATGTCTTGTAAGGTACTAATAGTTATATTTACTTTCCCAAGTTCAATCCTTGCTATGTGTATATCAGTATCTATATAAAAAATCTCCTGGGAGATATTTTTTACTTCTCTTAGTTGTTTTATCCTATTAGCTATCCTGTTAAGTAATATTTGGTTACATCTGTATCTATGTTGTCTCATTTTTGATTACAAAAATGTTATATATTGTTGAATTTTTCACTGACATATTTGTCAGTTTGTTGGATTTATTTATATCTTTGCGTATGTTAAAAAAGTGCAAAAAAAATAAAAATAACCAAAATTTCGGAGTTGATCTGATTGAACTTATTAAGTATAAGTATATAAAATGATTACTTTTTTATAGAATTATTAATTAAATGTAACAAAAATGTTATGAAAAAACGACATTTGGAATTAAAATCTCTTAGCGAGAACTGGCACGAATTGTTGTTGCGGACAGTTTTCTTGTCATTGTTATTCCTTTTTTTAGGAATTAATGCTGTATTTGCTCAGACGAATACAGTCACAGTTTTTGTCCGGGATAATGGAGGGGAACCTCTTCCTGGAGTAAGTGTAGTGGTAAAAGGAACTTCACGTGGAATCTCAACTAATATTGAAGGAAAGAATACCATTCAGGTGAATCCTAATGAAACATTGGTTTTTTCATACCTTGGGTATAAAACAGTTGAGCAACTGGTGGGAGATCAGAAAAACATAGATATTACTATGCAGGATGATGCTCAGATGTTGGATGAAATAGTCATTGTTGGCTTTGGCGGACAGAAAAAAGCTAATTTGACCGGAGCTGTAAGTACCGTTAAGATGGATGATGTACTTGGTTCTCGTCCTATAAGTTCAACAGCACAGGCGTTAACAGGTGCTATTCCCGGGCTTACAGTGACTACTACTACCGGAGAACCTGGAGGATCATCAACATTGAATGTCCGAGGTACGGGAAAAATTGTTTATGATGGCAATACGGGAACTTGGGTAGGTTCGAATCCGACGCCATTAATTCTTGTGGATAACGTTCCTATCTCGGATTTATCCATGATCAATCCGAATGATATAGAGAATGTGACAGTATTGAAAGATGCTGCAGCTTCTGCTATTCATGGCGCCCGGGCTGCTTTTGGAGTAGTATTGGTTACAACTAAAAAAGGAGGAAAAGAACAAAAACCCACAATTAGTTATTCTAATAATTTTTCATTTAGCTCTCCTCTTGAACTGGCTAAGAAAACATCGACTTTAGGGAGTGTAAATGGTTGGCTTGCAGCCGGAAAAATTTCATCTCCTATTGGTGGTGGACAGGACCTGGCGACATGGAAGACACTCATTGAAGATTATAATTCTAATCCGGGAAGCTATCCGGATGGTTATAAGGTTGTTGGAGGTGTTAGATATGACTTGGAAGACCACGATGCTTATGATGAATTCCTGGATAATTCCGGATTTCAGCAGGCTCATAATTTGTCGGTATCCGGTGGCTCCCAACGTTCAAACTATCGTTTATCATTCGGCTATACAGATGAAGATGGAGTTATAGTTAGTGATAAAGATACTTATAATCGTTATAATACATCTTTGATGGCAGGTAGTGATGTTACTGACTGGTTAAATGTGCAAGGAGAAGTAATGTATAGCCAGTCAAATAAATCGATGCCATATTCCAGTACGAGTTATTGGGGAAAAGCATCAGGCTTGTTACCGTCCAGTCCGATTGGCTATTCGGATTATATCGGAGGACAACTGTTGCCGGTGTTGACTCCTGCTAATATTGTTAAGTTGGTTGATACTGAAAATACGCGTACTGATGATCTTCGTCTTGTTGGCCGGATGACATTATCTCCATTTAAAGGGTTTAAAGCTGTGGCAGAGTTTACCTATACCACTGATAGAGAGAACAAAACCTCTTATGATAAAAAAGTGACAATGGCGGATGCTGATAAATGGGCTCTCGCATACACTACAAATTCAGATAAATTTGCTAAAACCAATAGCTTCACGGATCATACAGCATTGAATATCTATGGTTCTTATAATAAAGCTTTTGGTTCACATGATCTGACATTTATGGCCGGATTCAATCAGGAATATGATTATTATGAGTATTTGACAGCAGCCAATACGGATATGATCAATGCCGAATTACCTTCGATCAAACAGGGGACAGGGACTATTACATCTAACGACTTATATCAGGAATATGCGGTGCGTGGGGCTTTCTATCGCGTTAATTATGACTATCAGGGTAAATATCTGCTTGAGGCTAATGGCCGTTATGATGGCTCTTCCCGTTTTCCTAAAGATACTCGTTTCGGATTTTTTCCTTCTTTTTCCGGAGGATGGCGTATCTCAGAAGAGTCTTTTCTCGAGAGTTCCCGTAATTGGCTTTCTAATCTGAAACTGAGAGCAGGTTGGGGTAATATTGGTAATCAAAATGTAGATAAGTACAGTTACATTGCAGAAATGACATCCGGATATGCCTACTGGGCAAATGGAGATGGAACACGATACCGTTCTTTATCTGTACCTGGTTTGGTAAGTTCAACATTGACATGGGAAACAGTACAAACTTTGGATGTCGGAGTGGATGTCGGATTATTTAATAATCGTTTGAGTGCTGTATTTGACTGGTATGATCGTAAAACATTGGATATGTTGGCCCCAGGGATGGATTTGCCTTCAGTTGTTGGAGCTAGTGCTCCTAACCAAAATAGTGCCGATCTGAAAACACTTGGATGGGAAATAGAACTGAAATGGAGAGATAAAATAGGTAATGTGAATTATCATATTGGATTTAATATGTTTGATTCTCAAACAGAAGTTACGAAGTTTGATGATAATGACGCTAAATTACTTTTCCATACCAATGGCAATAACAACATGTATGTTGGTAAAAAAATTGGTGAAATTTGGGGACTGGTAACAGACAGATATTATACTGCCGATGATTTTGATGTTAACGGAAAATTAAAACCTGGAGTTCCGGGAATTAAGAATCAAACCTGGCATTATCCGGGAGATGTCCTATATAAGAGCTTAGATGGAGATGATGTGATTACTACAGATAAACAAAACGGACAGACTTTTGATAAACCCGGTGATTACAAGGTAATCGGAAATACGACTCCAAGATATAATTATGGTATTATGGGTGGAGTAGAATGGAATAATTTTGATTTTAGTTTCTTCTTACAAGGTGTTGGAAAACGTGATCTTTGGGTATCTAATGCTATTACCCGTCCATTTGATTTGTATGAATTCCAGGCATTGTATGAAGAATCGGCTGATTTCTGGACTCCGGATAATCTGAATGCCAAGTATCCTCGTTTTTATGATAATTCGCGGAACTATACAAGTTATAACTATCAAACTCAGAGCAAATATTTGCAGGATGCATCATTCTTGCGTATTAAAAATATTACTTTCGGATATTCAATACCTCAAAATATCCTGAAAAAAATAAATATTTCCAGATTGAGGGTATTTGCCAGTGGTGAAAACCTTTACACCTTCAAGCATACACCTCGGGGATGGGAACCTGATCTTACTGCAAAGAATAATGTCAGTACTATGCAGTATCCATTTATGAGGATGTTCTCTTTTGGTATTAATCTTTCGTTTTAATTGTTAATTGAAAAATAGTAATATTATGAAATTAAATATTAATTTTTTTATTTGTGCAGTGATACTCGCTTCCACGTTATTTTCTTGTAACGATGATTTTTTGGAACGATATCCGATTAGTTCTCAAACAGTGGAGACAACGTTCACGACTTATGACAACTTCAAGGTTTATTCCTGGGGAATATATAGCCGTTTCTTCTTAAATACAGCAGCTTATAGTGATGCTATAGGTGGTCAGGTTTTCAGTTATCCCGGAACATACGATAGGGAAGGTGATGATGCGATGTTTACTTCCGGAGGTCAGCCTGCCTGGGCATGGCAAAAATACACTAAAGCCAGCTTTAACGAAAGTTGGGATTTTTCTTTGATTCGTCAGGTTAACATTATGTTAGATAATATTGATAAATCAAGTATGAATCAGCAGGATAAGGATCATTGGCGTGCAGTTGGTTATTTTTTCAGAGCTTGGCGATATAGTCAATTGATCTTGAATTACGGAGATGTTCCCTGGCTTGAACATGTGGTGCAGACTATCGATAACGACATTATCTATGGTCCAAGAACTCCGCGCAATGAGGTTTCTCAGAATATCTTAGATAACTTGTTATGGGCGGAAACTCATATTAAACCGGATGGAGAAGGAGTTGGTAGTAATTCTGTTAATGTACATGTTGTACGCGCCTTGATTTCCCGTTTTGGGCTGGTTGAGGGAACCTGGAGAAAATATCATAAGTTGGGTGATCATGAAAAGTACCTGAATGAATGTATTCGTGCCTCAAAGTTGGTTATGGATGCGAATCCTTCTGTGAATGGGGAATATGATGCGATCTTTAACAGGGAAAGTTTAAAAGGAGTTCAGGGTATGTTAATATATCGTGCTTTTGAACCGTTACAGTTGTATCATAATGTCTCTCGTTATGAACGTACCAGTGCTGCGAATACAGAGATGACTGCAGATGGGGTTGCCTGCTATTTGACACGTAATGGTTTACCGGTTAAAAATGCTGCAAACCAATCTGTTAATAAGGGTAAAGATGGAAAGTATGCCGGAGAGAATAATGTTTTTGATGAATTCAGAAACCGAGATTATCGTCTATATCATACAGTAACACCTCCTTACCGGGTAAAAGGTTTGGTGAATTCTCAAACGGTATTGGCACCATATCTGACAACAAAAGATACTTATGGCTCTTCTAATAAACCGGTTACAGCAGATGATAGTATAATGTTTGTAGAGAATATTGAATTGATGAAAACAGTGGCAAGTAAGTACCGTACAGGAGTGACCGGAGGCATTCAATTCCCTGTTGGTATTACTTATACGAGTTTATTGCCTGTTCGGAATTGGGAAGGTAATGCTGTAATGGGATTTCCGCATATAAATTCTTTCAGTGAAAACAGAGGCTTTTGTGTCACTCGTGGTGGTTATTATGTTTACAAATATTATAATACATCTACGGCTCCGAATGGGCAGGTCAGTTCTAATGATATTCCGCTTATGCGTGTGGAAGAAACAATGTTAAACTATGCGGAAGCTATGTGGGAAATGAGTAAATTTGATCAAGGTGTTGCAGACATAACTATCAATAAATTACGTCCTCGTGCAGGAGTAGCTTCAATGGTAGTTGCAAATATTGATGCCAATTTTGATCCGGATAGAGATAAAGGTGGTTATGTAGATTCAAAAGATCCTAATCCTATAGCAGACTATGCCGTTGACCCGGTATTGTGGGAAATTCGTCGTGAGCGTCGTGTAGAATTGATGGGTGATGGTTTCCGTTTTGGAGATTTGAAACGTTGGAGAAAAGGGCACTACCTGAATAAAGTTCAGTTGGGAGCTCCTGTTGATAATACTGATTATAATAATACTCTGGCAATTTATCCTTATGATACGGATGAAGGACATAAGACTACGGCAAGTAACGGTAAGAAAGGACGTATTGTTATGGCTGGCGATCCTGTCGGATTTGCCGGAAAGGGATGGAAATGGTATTACTATTATTTGGCTATTCCTCCAACTCAAATTCAACTTAATCCGGAGTTAGTTCAAAATCCGGGATGGGATAATGACTAAACGTTGAATAACTAAAAATAAAACTCCCGTTCTCAGCATTAATCGAGAATGGGAGTTTTTATTTTTAGTCGAATGATTTGTTACTTCACCCAAACATTTAATATCTCTCCGATATACATCTTATGGAATTGAGATTTACTCCATTCCTCCCTGATCTTTTCGTCTTTAACGCTTTCCCATGTAAGTTGTTGTGAAACGAGTTTTTTACATTCTATAATCAGCCATGCTTCCGAGAATGATTTTGCACCGGAAGGAGTCGTGATAGGGGTGAGGCCGGATCCTTTAATTTTATCCGAATTTTTTCCTGAAGTAGAACCACAATATTTCAGAGCATCGCGATAAGCTTCTGTATAAAATGATAAGGTGTAGGTATCTCCTGTTTCCATCAACTGGTAGGTGTATCTGGAAGGGTTTATGAAACAGAACGCAACGGGTTTATCGTAGAGATTACCGAGTCCACCCCAACTGGCGGTCATCATGTTGAATCTAGAGTCATTTCCTGCGGTGACGAGCATCCAGTCGTCTGTCAGCATTTTAATGATATTGCCAGGGATTTGTTTCGGATCTAATTGTTTGAAGCCTTGAAGAGGAGCTCCTTTTACTAAAACCAACTCTGTTTTCGGAACTACTATCATCGGATCTTCAGGAAGACCTGTCGCTTGTTGAACCTGTTGAACTTCAGCTACCGTATTTTGAGGTGGACGTTGTCTGATTACCGTAGGCTCTTCCTTTGCATGTACGGTTGTCGCCGTAGTGGCAATTTCTTTGGAATTTTTACGGCTGTATAATCTCGATTTGTCTTTATCTGTATACAGGTCGACTTCTCCTGTTAAAATATTTAGATTTAGGCTGTTACATATATCGTCAAATAAGTCGATAGTTTTTATCCGGAATTTGCCGTTAGAGCGATATAGTTTATCCTTACCATTAAGGGCTTCTTTGTCTGTAATCCATTTTTCCGCGGTATATTTCTCCGGTTCCCGTTTATTTGCAACATTATACTCATAATTAATACTTCTCATTTCAATCCGGCAGGCATTATCCATGCAGAAAAGATTCAGTTGATAGTTCATAAATGAACGATCGAGGGATAAAGCAGAGGATGAGAATACTAATTCCGATTTTCCACGGCAGGATACGACCGCTTGTTCTTTGCTGACATAAGCGACCCGGCTTTCTTCTGTATTGTAATTAGCTTCAGCCCACATCAGAGTCAGTTCATAAATTTGAGCCGCAGTCATTCCCTGCAATTCTAATGTGTCCGAAAAAATAACTTTGCCATTGACTTCAGGCACAGTGCCAGCAAGATACTTCTGATCGGTCTGCGAGAATACGTTTATACTTCCTGTAATATAAGTTATTAACAGGCAGATAGATATACGAATGATTTTTTTCATATAAATGTTTTTATAGATTTTACTAAACTAATTGGGGTAAAAATACAGAAATTTTGGGAAATAATACAAAATAAAGGTATTAATAAACAATTATCGCTTTCAGATTTGTTTAACGATTTCCGAGGAATTTGATATCCGGATGTTGTTTAACGTACTGAGATGCTGTTTTATATCCGATTCTGTAAATTGCTCTGAATTCACTAAAATCACTTGGTTCATAGCGGCTTAGATCTGGGAAGGTGATGTAAAAATCACATTTTCCACTCCTTATGGAATTCATTTGTTTTAACATGATTCTGTAGGCGATAGGCAATATGTTCTTTTTTGTGATTGTACCGGAGTAAGGGAGTGCAGTATGAACATCCACTCCAATAATTTTATCACATACAGGTATCAGGGGTTCTATCGGCAGATTATTCATGATTCCTCCGTCTACATATAGATGTTCATCTATTTCTTCCGGTTCGAAGGCCAAAGGAATCGACATCGATGCAAGTACATATTCGATTAGTTTATCACCAGAAGATATAATTTGAGATTCTGCATTTCTAAAATCGACAACAGAAAGAGCAAAAGGTCTTTTGAGGTGAGAAAAATCGTTGTGAGGAACGTACAGATGAAGTAAATTTTCGATTTTTTGATTACTGGACAATCCTGCTTTTAATTTTGTCCTGGCAGGGCTTAATATATTTTTCAGATTATAAATCTTATGTTCTTCAATAATGTGTACAATTTCCTCCGAGTTATAGCCATGAGCATACAATACTCCGATAATGGCTCCCATACTGGCTCCGGAGACATAGTAAGGGCTGATGTTATATTCTTCGAAAACTTTTAGTACGCCCAGGTGTGCCAATCCTAATGCACCTCCGCCTCCCAGACAAATACCTATTGTATTTTTTATGATTTCCATGATTCTCAATGAAATATTTTTGATTCTTTGATGTAAAGATAATAATATTAGATTGGTAATGCGAATTTAAAATGGAATAATTTTCCACTCGTAGCATTAACCACACTCCGTAAAAACAAAATAAACCGATTATCTTCAATGATTCTGTGCAAGGTGTAAGCATCTATATAGATAGTCTAACATCTTGCACAAGAAAAATTATGCTTTTATAAAATCCGATTGAATAATTTCGATTAATTGACTGTCAATGCCGAGTGCTGACGCATATTCCTCAAATCTGCCGACGGCATTTGCCACCGCATCAATCAGTGATTTATAATCCTGAATATCGTTATTCAGCCCCAAGATTTCCAAATCTTCGCGCGTAATATTCTCATTCTTCCCGTTTACCGTCAGTGAATGCCTGTTGGCATAAGCGGGAGTTGTCGGGTCAACGCTGTATGTCAAATCGTAGGCAGGCGACAAACGCCACACGCCATCGGGTGTCATGCAAAAGGCGAAATTCTTGGAATGGTCGTCCACATTGCGGGCAAGTACATTGAATACCATTCGCAGGTATTGCTGTTTGCTGTCCTCATAAGGCAGGTTCAAACGGCGGATGACGGCGAAAATATCTTCGTAACTATCGCTTGTAGGCGACATGGCTGCCAACGTTTGCGTATGAATGCGTTTGTTTCCGATTCTGTCGAAACGACTGGTCAGAAAATGCGTTACGCCTCCGTAAGTTCTCAATTCCGACGGCATCATCGTAATTCCCGCATTTAAAGCCATACGGTAATACACATATTCTAATTTGGCAAACGGATAAGCGGAATTATCGTCGTATTTCAAAATAAAATGTTCAAATTCTTCGGGGATATCGCCTTGATCCGAAACTACCTCTCCCGTTTCCGTATTGAGCGCAACAATTGCCTTTGGGTGTTTACCGCCCGGCGAGGAACTGATTTTTATCAAATCCTGCCACAGAATTGAATTATCACTATCCAACACCACCGATTCCCGTTCGTCCAACACCTCTTTGGCGAATCATGCGATCTAATATCTCTACAAGAGATAAAAGACATTATCCGGGAAGAATTTTACGGAACCAAAAGATGGAATGAATATGACAACCTTTGGCAATTATATTCCTCTAGGAAAGATTATCACCAAGTGAAGAATATTTCACTCTATCATATTAGGTTTTCAGAAGGAGTTGAAAGGGAAGAAAAGGTTGTATAAATACTATCTTAATAAATCTGAGGAAATACGGAAAATTTACGGATCCTCGAATTGAGGTTCTAGAGAAATTTTAATTGGTGGTAATCACTTATCGTCGTAATGTCCCCACAGTGACAAAACAAATACGCTCACTGTCTCATTGTTGATGGTATATAACATTCTGTGACGGTCATCTATTTTTCGAGACCAGATATCCGCTTTATCATGTTTCAATTTATGTGGCTTACCTGTACCAGTTTCTGGATGCTTTTCCAACTCTCCAAAAAGTTTATATATTTTTCTCAGAAGAATTTTATTTCCTGCTTTGATGTGCATATCCAAATGGGTCTCAGCTATAGGCTCTAAAACAATTTCGTATATCATAAATTCATTTTTATACGAAGTTCATCCATTGTATATTTCTTACCTGCCCCTGACTGGATATCACTCAGGCCACGATCTATAATTGCATTAAATTCGTCCTGGCTCATAAGTGTATCATCATCCTTAACCAGCACAACCTTATAAGATCTGTTTCGTCCTCTCTGTATAAGGACTTCCATACCTTCGTCTATTTTATCAAAGTAGCTTTTTTGATGTTCTCGGAATTCTCTTGAACTTATTACTATCATAATCTATAATTATTTGTGTACATATTTGGTACACAAAAATAATGACTTTTTTTGAAGAAACAAATATTTTAATTATTATTTTTTCTGAAAGTACTTCCCGAGCATTGAAATTAGGCTTAAAGTTTGGAACAAGTGGAAAAGAAACCAAAACATCAACATATACCGTTACTACAAGTCACGGAAATGATGAATTAGGAGAAGTTATACTTCGTTTTGACGACAGAATTATTACAAGTAAGGATATAGTTAAACATAGTAATACAGGAAGGGGCAATGACGTTCCTGATTATAATGAAAGATACAAAACGACATGGTGTCAAATCTTTTTTGCGCCAGGTATAATAAATGAATGATTTTCTAAAAGAAAAAGAAGGGCAATTTATTGCCCTTCTTTTTCCGGATAAGGTCCGAAAACGTTTATCTGAATAATTTTGTCATTAGACGAAAACCAGCTAACCGATGAAAGTTTATTTTTGTAGAAATGACTTTCAGAAATAATCAATAATTTCTTCTTATCCTTATACATAGATGGTAACAACGGAGCACAACCGGTTTCATCAACAACAGCTCTTTGGTCAGGATAAATAAAAACAGAGTCTTTTGAAAGAGTTCCTTTTTGGTATTCGAAGTCGAACAAAATCACATCTCGCGTGTCTATACCATAGTATACATATACGATTATAATTTCACTAATCTTGTTCATAATTTTGAGATGTTACATAGTTAATTTCAAGAAAGTGAACCTTATAAGCCTAAAAATACTTAGATAAGATATAATGTGAGACATGCTTCTTCATCTAGTAATAAAATTTCTAGTATTTGTGCTTCCCTCGGGCAATAAAAACACAGATAAAGTCCACTTTCTCTAATAATCTAGGGAGGGCGTAATGTGATAGTATTTGTGTGTATATGACATATATAGTGGTTTTGATCTCAGATTCAAAAGAATTTCATTGCTTAACCTTAAAATTTTGGTTCAAACTATTGTTCTATTCTCATAATTCAGATTGGGATAATAATCTGATTTTTTCACTTATTATACCAAAATGTTCAAATTCCATCCCAAATGGTTAAATTTTGATTCAATAGGCTCATTAACTAAAAATAAGGCAATTTTATTGACAATCATCTTTAAAATCAGTACCTTTGTATTAAACAGTATAATAATTGAATCATGTTATCTCGTGCACAAGTATTTAATACCATAGAGAAATTGCCGGAGCAATTTTCTATAGATCAGTTAATTGACAAGCTCTTGTTTATCGATAAAGTGGAAACTGGTTTGAAACAATCAGCATCAGGAGAAGTCAATACCAAAGAACAAGCTAAACAAAAGCTTTCCAAATGGTTGAAATAAAATGGACTAATTTTGCCATTGAAAATCTAAACGATATTGGCACTTATATTGAAAAAGACAGTTTTCGGTATGCTGAAATCGTGGTTAATTCTCTCTTTGACTCAACTGAAATTTTAGAACAACATCCTCTTGCTGGCAGAATGGTTCCTGAGTTTGAAGATAAAAGTATTCGGGAATTGATAAGGGGGAGTTATCGCATTGTGTATAAAGTCCTGAACGAAAATCGTATAGATATATTAACCGTTCATCATTCTGCTCAATTACTTACCAATTTACCTA
Source organism: Bacteroidales bacterium (assembly GCA_031556375.1). Classification (GTDB taxonomy): domain Bacteria; phylum Bacteroidota; class Bacteroidia; order Bacteroidales; family Azobacteroidaceae; genus BNXB01. The sequence continues at coordinate 34,679 of JAVBTA010000006.1, forward strand.
ATATTGAATAAACTCTATAAAGAAATGGCTCTAAGAGTGTATTCCGCAGGAGAAACAGAATTATGATGTCTTACCCGGAAATATTCTTCGATAGTGTTCTGAAAGACTTTATGATCAATTCCAAATTCCCTGTAAATATCAGACAATTCGCCTGATGTCAATTGTAATACTCATGGTTTACACACTGGTTTACACAGACCACTAAAAACCCACTAAAACCGTAAAAGTAACCCAACAAAAAAAGCAGCCACAAATGAATGTAACTGCTTGATTCTGCGAGTGTCCCGGGAGGGACTCGAACCCTCGACCCAATGATTAAGAGTCATTTGCTCTACCAACTGAGCTACCAAGACTTTATTATTTTCGGGCAGCAAAGGTAAGAATATCTCAATAAAACTCCAAACGATGAGGCAAAAAATATTGATAAATTCTACATTTACTTGCAACGTTGAGGTTAAAACCGGAAATCGAAGCCTCCCATGACGACAGTTCCCGGCATTGGGAATCCGGTATACATCTGATATGAAGTGTCTGTGAGATTTTCCCCATTGACAAAAAATGAAATACATTTTAGAGGAGAATAAGATACTCTTGCACTTAATAAACCATATGTTTCTTTGTTGGGATTAGCAGTCTCATCAGTATAAAGACCGCTTACGAACTGATAACTGGCAGCCAGCTTGAACCTGGATATTTTCCAATTGGCATTCACAAATGCCTGATGTTTAGGCGCTCCGGTTATTTTTATATCAGATAATAAATAGCTGTAATTTCCGGACAGGTATAGAGACGGAAGTATATCGTATTTTAGAGCGAATTCAAAGCCTTTATTGATGAATTCACCTGTGTTTATATTTTTAGGTTTATTGTCGACCATACTTCTTACAATCATGTTTTTTCCATTTGAGAAATAAGCTGTAAATTCGACATCCAGCTTGTTATTGAATAATTTCTGAATGTAGGAGAAATCATAATTGTTCATATATTCCGGTTTTAAATCCGGATTTGCCGGAACGAACATGTATAGCTCTCTTATATTCGGACTTCTAAATCCTTTAGAAGCAGAAGCCTTGAATGAAGTTTCATCATTAACCCGGAAAGCAACTCCAACTTGTGGTACCCATTCTTCTCCATATGTTTCGTTGATTTCAAGACGGGTTCCGATGTTTATCGTTAATTTATCCAGATAAGTTTGTTGATATAGCAGATAAGGAGCGTATTCATTGACACTTTTGTCTATGATTTCTCCTTTATTTCCGTTTATAGAGTCATTCCATGCATGACCTCCCCATTGTTTGAAATCAAAGCCGACTGTGAGCAGATTTCCGGGTATCAGGCGGAATGATTCGTAGATAGAGAACCCAGCATTATAATCGTCAGATCTGAAGAGGTAGGAGAGGGGTTTTTGTCCTGCAGTATATCCATCATTGATTTTATGATCGCCAAAATTATAAAAAGCCTGGATTGCCCCGTTCATTTGGTTGTAATGATTGTTTAGGGAGAAAGAATAAGTTCCGCGTAAAGCTTCAGCCCAATTGTCGTACATAGGTTGAAATAAAGAACCTGGGTTGGTAGAGTTAAAGTCTGCAAGCAAGACATTTGCAGAGGCCATCCAATTTTCAGAAAAGTCGTAACCTAATTTCAGATAACCATTGGTGATCTTGAAATCCGAGTTGTCTCGTTGTCCGTCTGTGCGGTCATGGTTGAGTGATAGATAGGCGTTAAATTTATCTTTTTTCCCTCCGATATTAGCCATGTATTTTTGTGTATTGTAAGAACCATACAGGACACGTCCACGACCATGCATGCCATTTTCGTCAGCTTTTCTTGTAATGATATTGATAACTCCGCCCATTGCATTAGAACCATATAATACGGATGCCGGACCGCGTATTACCTCGATCTTTTCGGCATCGGACGAGACGTAAGTGTCAGGAATGTGGTGTCCGAAAAGACCAGCCCATTGAGGTTGTCCGTCGAATAACATTAAGACTTTGTTTCCGCCCCCAACTCCGTGAATATTGACAGTTCCTGCAGAACCGTTTGAGATTCCGAATCCGGTAACACCTCTTTCTGTTACAAAAAGTCCGGGGATTCGTTCGGAGAGGATGGGTAAGATTGCAGATTCACTACTTTCATCTAATTCTTCACGGGTAACTACTGAAATCGTCGTTGGAGTCTGATTCCTGTTAGTCTGTGTTTTTGTTCCGGTGACAACAACTTCGTTCAATGGAATCGTATCATTTGTAGAATATTGATCCGAATATGCTTGAGAATATATGTTGAACGGAATACTAGTAGCTAATAAAATACTTGAAAATATGGAAAAAATAACACGTTTATTCATAATCGTTTTACAGACATGATAACTTATTTCAAATTACACACGAATAGATTGCCAGAATTCCCATGATACAAATGCTTGTAACAAGAGCATTTCCAATCCGTTTTTCACTGTAGCACCCTGTTCTTTACCTTTTTTCATAAACAGAGTTTCATTAGGATTATATAACAAGTCATATAATAAATGATCGGAAGAAAGTAAATTGTATGGAATTGCCGGACATTCGTCTGTTTTAGGAAACATCCCTACAGGTGTACAATTGACAATAATATGATATACATTCATGATCTCAGGCGTCAATTCATCGTATGTAAGTACTCCGTCGGATTTGGTTCTGGATACAAACATGGAATTAATTCCCAGTTGATTTAATCCGTGAAAGACAGCCTTAGCAGAGCCGCCTGTTCCCAGGACTAAAGCCATTTTATGACACGGCTTTAATAATGGATCGATAGATTCCATAAAGCCAATAATATCTGAATTATAGCCGATTAACCTGATTTTTTTCTTATCACGGACAACCTTGATGACATTAACCGCGCCTATTTTTTTTGCATTTTCACTCAGGTCGTCAAGTAGAGGAATAACTTGTTCTTTATATGGAATGGTTACGTTTAACCCTTTCAGATTCGGATTTTCGGCAATGATTTTTTTAAATTCTCTAATACTTGGAATTTCAAAATTGACATATTCAGCATCGATATTCTCGGCTGCGAACTTTTCATTGAAATACCCTCTTGAAAATGAGTGAGTGAGCGGATAACCAATTAAACCGTACTTGTCCATATTTTATAATAAAATTGTTTGTTTTTAGTCAATGAACGGACAAAAATAAATAAAATATTACATAAAATATCATTACCTTTGCATGAAAAATAAAGGAAAAACGATATTGCCCGAAGAATTTAAAAGAAACGAGTGAGTAGCGGAAAGAAAAGTTTGCTTTTTTACGTTTTGATGCTGGTGGTATTTGGCATTTTAATGTATCTTGTACTTCAGATGGGAAGCCAATTTGAGACAACAGCGTCGTCTCATGTGGTTAATACGACAGAAGGCTTCCTTTCCCGTGGATTTGAGATATTTTCGACAGGATTTGAACATAGTCTGAAAACTCCGATAGCAATGTTATTATTGCAAATGATTGCTATCCTGTTTACAGCCCGTATTTTTGGCTGGATCTTCATTAAAATGGGTCAACCTTCTGTAATAGGGGAGATTGTAGCCGGAATAGTCCTTGGCCCATCCATATTGGCTCGTTTCCTGCCGGAGGTTTCAGCCTTTCTTTTTTCACCGGAAACGCTCGGTAATATAAATATATTAAGCCAGATAGGATTAATTTTATTTATGTTTGTTATAGGGATGGAGCTGGATATTTCCGAAGTCCGGAAAAAAGTAAAAGAAACGGTACTCATCAGCCATGCCAGTATTGTAGTCCCGTTTTTCTGTGGGATGCTTACGGCATATTGGACTTATTCGAAATATGCATCCGGAACCACTCCGTTTGTTTCGTATGCTTTATTCATAGGTGTTGCGATGAGTATTACGGCCTTTCCGGTATTAGCCCGTATTTTACAGGAGAAAGGTTTGACAAAGTCTCATCTGGGAACTTTATCGTTGGCCAGTGCTGCAAATGGGGATGTGACTGCTTGGTGTTTGCTTGCGGCTGTAATTGCTATCGCTCAATCCGGAACATTTGCAGGAGCTATTTATACCATTCTTTTTTCTGCATTGTTCCTGCTTTTCATGTTTTTTGTTTTGCGTCCTTTTTTGAATATTATCGGGAATGTATATCGCAATAAAGAGGTAATTACGAAAACCATTGTGGCATTTATGCTCCTGATATTGATTATATCTGCTTATGTAACCGAAATATTAGGGGTTCATGCACTTTTTGGCGCGTTTATGGCAGGTGTTGCTATGCCATCGAATCCTAAGTTCCGGAAAATTATGACGGAAAAAGTAGAGGATATTTCTCTCTCGGTATTTTTACCATTGTTTTTTGTTTCTACAGGATTAAAAACGCAGATTGGGCTGATTAGTACTACCGAAGAATGGATCATTTGTCTGGTATTTATTTTATTTGCAGTCATCGGTAAAGTGTTGGGAACCTCTTTGGCGGCTCGTGTGACTGGAGAGTCCTGGAAAAATAGCTGGTTGCTCGGGTCTTTGATGAATACACGTGGTTTGATGGAGCTGATTATCCTGACTATTGGATATGAAATGGGTATTTTACCCCCTGCTATTTTCGTTATGTTAGTGTTAATGACTTTAGTTACAACGGTCATGACAGGTCCGTTGATGAATCTGATTGAGTTTTGTTACAGGAAAGATACGAAATCGGCAGAAGTTGTACGGAAAATTTCAAATGACCTTCGGGTATTGCTTTCTTTTGGACGTGCGGGAAGCGGACAGGTACTTCTGGATGTCGCAAATCAGGTGTTTTCCTATGGAAAAAAACCATTGAAGGTTACGGCTTTGCACCTTACCGTGGGTACGGAGATCAACCCGATGCATGTGGAAAATTTTGAGGCGCTCAGTTTTGAACCAATACAGGAAGAGGCTAAACTGTTGAATTTGAACATAGATACCAGGTATGAGGTGACGAATGATGCTGGTCTGGACATTGTCAATATTGCTAATAATGATGGTTATGATTTTCTCTTGGTAGGAGCCGGTATTTCGATGTCGGATATTCCTGAGGATATTGAGGCTGCGCGTCATCGGCAGATATATTACGAGCGTTACTTTTCTAAGTTAGGAGCTTCTCAATCCTTGTTTTATCCAGGCGACTTATTAAAAGACAAAACACACTTTTTCATTGAGCAGACACAGATCCCTGTGGGTGTATTTGTCAATCGTGAATTTGAAAAGGCCGATAAAGTGATTGTGGTCTTGAGAAATGTGAAAGATATTTTTCTGCTTGAGTATGCTCAAAACCTGGTTAAATCTAATGATGCTGCTATTTGTTTGCATGAATTGGGTAATGAAATTGCTAAAAATAAGACTTCTGATACTAAAGTCAGGGAGTTTCTGATTTCAAACAAGAATACCTCAATGGTCAGTTTACCTGGTTTATCAAGCGATATCCTGGTAAAGAACAATTTCATGTTGATTAGTTATGATTCATGGATGAGTATTTCTGACAAGGAAAGAGATTCGTTACAATTAATGCCGTCAACATTAATAATTAATAATCGGTAGGAACGAAATGAAGATAAATTTACTCCTGGTAGGAAAAACAGCGCAAGATTTTGTACGGAAAGGTGTGGATGAATTTTGCAGCCGGTTAAAACACTATGTTCCTTTTGAACTGGAGATTATTCCGGATTTGAAGAATACAAAGAACCTGTCATTCGATCAGATAAAGGAAAAAGAAGGAGAGTTGATTCTGAAATTCCTACAACCAGGCGATTATCTTGTGCTTTTAGACGAGCGTGGAACAGAGTTCACGTCTCTTAAATTTGCGGAATTTTTGGAGAAGAAAACACATACGGTTTCCAGACGCTTGATTTTTGTGATCGGAGGCCCGTATGGGTTTTCCCGGAAAGTTTATGAAGCAGCACAAGAAAAAGTTTCTTTATCTAAAATGACTTTCTCCCATCAGCTTATACGACTGATTTTTGCTGAGCAATTATACCGGGCAATGACAATTCTTAATAACGAACCATATCACCATGAGTGATTCTGTATTATCTGAGCCTGTCTAGTGATCTTACCAGCTTTTCGTCTTTCTTTATACCTTGAATTGCCAATAAATCAAAAACAATAGCAATCAAAGGTAATGTGATAGCAATTATCGAATTTATATTACTGAAAGATTCTGCCGTTGGCAAACCTGTTATAATGAAACTTGCGACATAAGATAAGACAATTAATCCAAGAATCAGGTAACAGATGTTTATTTGCAGTGTACGCTTTTTATAATAAAAAATAGCAATAAAGGCAGATATTGCAGTCAATCCGTAAATCAGGCACATCGGAATACTTGACATGGACAAAAACAACATTGCCAGCATAATGCCGGCAATAAGTATCAAATAAATAGTTTGAATGCGTTGTATCATGCTTCTTCTCCGAATTTATCTTTTTCTTTCGAAGGATTTCTGAAATATACTTCATGATCTACGTACTCCTGAGCGGCAATAAGAGTTGGCTTAGGAAGACGTTCGAAATGACGTGAAATTTCAATTTGTTCTCTGTTTTCAAATACTTCTTCCAGACTATCATTGTGAGTGGCAAATTCCTGAAGTTTCTTTTCCAGGTCATGTTTGATCTCTACACTGATCTGATTCGCTCTTTTGCCAATAATACGTACTGTTTCGTATACATTTCCTGTATCTTCGGAAAGTCGCATCATATCACGGGTAATCGTGTTTGTCGGAGTATTTGTTTTTCTATAGTCCATATTAATAAAAACTTGTTTTTATAAATGATTATCTTTTATTTCTTTTGATGAATGATCGAACATTTTTTGAATCTGTTTTATGTATTTTCCTTCCGGATAGTCGTTTTTATAAGTATAATACTCATCGACAACATCCCGGTATCTGAGTGGTTTCTTTTCATCCACACTCTGAGTGGCCAGGTCGTATTTTGCACGAATAGAATAATACATCAATTCTTCGCGGTATTTGGAATATGGGTAATCACGCATAGCATTACGTGCTGTAATTACGCAAGAAGTATAATTACCTCCCGGAAAAGAATATGCAATCACATAATCTCCCAGGTTATAATACAGACGAACCGCAAGTAATTCTTTCAAAGCTAGTTTTTCCTGTAACTCAAAAAGAATTCGTTGAGCTTCTTCTTTACGTTCACTTTGCGGATAAAATTCCATAAATTCCTGGAACTGCTCAATGGATTTATAAGTATCACTCTGATCCAGACGAGGATCCGGAGAATCCAGATAAAGTCCGTATGCCGAATAATAACGGGCAAGTTCGGTATAATCACCTTTAGGGTATTGAGTCCAATATGTTTTGAAATATTCCGATGCTGTTTGGTAATCTTTCATTCCATAGTAGCTCTGAGCCAAAAGGTATAATGATTCCTGGCCATTGCTCGTTCCTTTGAACATGGTATAAATTTCTTCCAAAAGCGTAGCGGAACGGCTGAATTTTCCTTCATTGAAGTATCTTTTTGCATACTCATAACGAACATTAATGTCGGGATTTTTCAATATTTTATTGTATTCCCCACATGCTGTTAATAAAAAGACAGCCAAAAGAAGATAGATATGCTTTAATTTCATATTACTCAATTTGGGCACAAAGGTAACCAATCCCTTTGAAATAGAAAAGGATTTTATTTTTTTTATCAAAAGATAACGCTTATTGATTATAAACATTATAATTTATAGAACTCACTGGCAGCGAGCAATGCCAATTTATTTTCACTCAACACCTGAGCGCATTTTTCCAGATTATCGGGACGAAGTACTACTAAAGCGCCTTTTCCTGAAGCGAATGCATACATATATTCAATGAAAACACCGGCATCAGTGATAATATCCATGGCTTTTCCCAGAGCTCCCGGTTCATCCGGACATTGGAGACATACCACGTCGGTCATCGTTACTGCATACCGGTATTCTTTCAGTATTTCACGTGCTTTTTCAGGATCGGATACTAAAAGTCTTAAAATTCCGAAATCAGAATTTTCGGCAACAGTAAATGCTGTCATGTTGATACCTGCCTCACCCAGAATTTTTGCTATTTCAGTGAAACGACCTTTTTTGTTTTCCAGGAAAATGGATAATTGCTTAATTAGCATAGTATTGAATTTTTAAGTTATAGCTTACAACTTTCTTTTGTCAATTACCCGCTTCGCCTTTCCCTGACTACGTTCCAGACTCCGGGGTTCAACTAATTTAATATCGGGATTAATACCAAGTACTCCTTGCAGACGGTGTTGTATCTTCTTTTTTAGTTGAAGCATCCGGTTCATTTCATCCGAATAAAAGTCTTCTTTCACCTCTACCTGGACCTCAAAGATATCTAAATTATTGATACGGTCAACTATTAACATGTAATGTGGCTCTAATTCAGGGATTTCGCAAATGACGGATTCCACTTGTGACGGGAATACATTTACTCCACGAATGATAAGCATATCGTCGCATCTCCCAAGTATACGTCCCATGCGAACGGAAGTTCTTCCACAGGAGCATTTTTCGTAATTCAGGCTTGTTAAGTCGCGGGTACGGAATCTGATCAAAGGCATTCCTTCTTTGGTGATGGTGGAGAAGACCAGTTCTCCCATACTGCCTTCAGGTAACGGTTCTCCTGTTTCCGGATCTATGATTTCTGGAAAGAAGTGATCTTCGCAAAGATGAGTTCCGTCCTGGCATTCGCATTCGTGTCCGACTCCAGGACCAATGATTTCTGTCAATCCGTAAATATCATACGCTTTGATACCCAGTTTTTCCTGTAATTCCTGACGCATTTGTTCTGTCCATGGTTCCGCACCGAAAATACCGACACGTAATTTGAATTCTTCCCGTGAAATACCCGAATCTTTGAGTATATCTGCCAGAAATAAAGCATATGAAGGGGTACAGGCCAGACCTACAGCGCCAAAATCACGCATTAACATGATTTGTTTTTCAGTATTACCGCTGGACATTGGAATAACTGTTCCTCCGATGGTTTCGACAGCTCCGTGCGCGCCTAGTCCTCCGGTAAAAAGTCCGTATCCATATGAAACCTGTACGATATCGTTTTTACCTAACCCGTACGCTGTGAAACAACGGGCGCCGACTTCATTCCAAGTATTCAGGTCCTTGCGTGTATATCCGACTACAATAGGCTTTCCCGTAGTTCCTGATGAAGCATGTAGACGCACAATTTCGGACATAGGAGCACTTAATAAATTAAAAGGATAATAATCCCGTAAATCTTTTTTTGATGTAAATGGAAGTTTTGAGATGTCATCCAGAGTTTTGATGTCATCCGGAGTGATTCCAGCTTCCTGCATCCGTTTACGGTAAGGTTCGCAGTTATGATATACTCTTTCTACGGTGTTTTTAAGTCTGATTTCCTGAAGTTTACGCATGTCTTTACGATCCATGCATTCAATGGTTTCGTTCCAAATCATTATCTTATTTTGATTTTTGTTTTCTTAATTATAAATATTTATGGAGTGCAAAATAAGCACAAATTATCAGGAAAAAGAAATGTTTCACACAAATTTCTGTAATTTTGCACCCGAATTAAGGCTTTAGAATGAATCGCTATTTTATATACCTCTCATTTAATGGTAAAAACTATTGTGGTTGGCAAATCCAACCCAACGGTATTTCCGTGCAGCAATGTTTAGAAGAGGCTTTGAGTATATTGTTACAGGAGAAAATCGGTGTGACAGGAGCCGGAAGGACAGATTCGGGGGTTCATGCCAGACTTATGGTTGCTCATTTTGAAGCGGAGCATGATATTCAGGATTTATCTCTGTTGGTTGATAAACTGAATAAAATATTACCTGCAGATATTGCCGTACAACAGGTTAAAGCAGTTCGTCCGGATGCTCATGCTCGTTTTGATGCGTTATCCAGGACATATAAATATTACCTGACCGATAAAAAAGATCCTTTTCGTCAGGATTTTGTTTACAAAGTATCTAAGCAGCTTGATTTTGAGGCCATGAACAGGGCAGCTGAAATGTTGCTCCAGGTAACCGATTTTACTAGTTTCAGTAAATTACATACGGATGTAAAGACAAATAATTGTTGTGTGAGCTATGCCCGTTGGGAACCGTTGGGAGATATCTGGGCGTTTACTATTACAGCCGACCGTTTTTTGCGAAATATGGTCAGGGCGATTGTCGGTACCTTGCTTGAAGTCGGGCGAGGAAAACTTTCTCTCGAAGGTTTTCGTGAAGTGATCGAGTTGAAAGACAGGGGAAAAGCCGGAACTTCAGTGCCTGGTCATGCCTTGTTTTTGGTTGATATCGTTTATCCGGAGGATATATGTGGTTAAGTTTAGCGTTTTTATCTGCCTTTTTATTAGGAATATATGAGGTTTGTAAAAAAGCATCGCTTAATAATAATGCTGTCATTCCGGTATTATTCCTGAATACATTCTTTAGTAGTCTTATATTTGTCCCGTTGGTGGCGATATCTCTATCTTCCCCAGGCTTACTTCAGGGAGGTTTATTTTATGTTCCCAAGGTTGATTTAGTAACGCATGGATATATTTTTACGAAATCGGTAATTGTTCTTTCTTCCTGGATTTTTGCGTATTTTGCTACAAAGCATCTTCCGTTAACGATAGTCGGACCGATAAAAGCAACACAGCCGGTGCTGGTTTTACTCGGAGCCCTGGTAATTTATGGAGAAAGGCTTAATTTATATCAGTGGATCGGAGTCATTCTTTCGATTTTATCTTTTTATCTGTTATCCGTAGCAGGAAAAAAAGAAGGGATTGATTTCAAAAGGGATAAATGGGTGATATTTCTGGTTTTATCTGTTTTATTCGGAGCAGCGAGTGGATTGTATGATAAATACCTGATGAGGCGATTTGATGTAATGTCAGTTCAGGCCTGGTATAATTTTTATCAGTTTGCTATCATGTCGGTTATCTTTCTGGCTTTATGGTATCCGTCCCGTAAAAAAACAACTAAATTTGAATGGCGTTGGTCAATACCACTGATTTCTCTTTTCCTGACGATGGCTGATTTCGTATATTTTTATGCTTTGAGTGATCCGGATTCCATGATTTCGGTTGTGTCTATGATTCGACGGAGTAATGTGATTGTGATTTTCCTGGCTGGGGCGATCTTCTATAGGGAAAAGAATCTTAAAAGTAAGTCTTTGGATTTGATTTTAGTGTTATTAGGAATGTTTTTCTTATATTTGGGGTCGAAAATGTAGGATTTTATGAAGAAAATCAGTATATTTATATTGTTTATTTGTTCCTTCTGCAGTTTGGTTAATGCTCAGAATATCACATCGGTATTCAGTTCTATACCGGATGAGATGGTACTTCCGTTAGACTCGATTCAACGTCTGGATATTCTGGATTTATACAATGCCGGTCGTGCAGCTCAGATCGTCAATCATTTGGGAGATACGGCCCGTTTGATTTCATTAAAAGAGAATTTCTTGCAGCTGGAGACCGGAAATATGCAACTTGAGATTGCATTATTACCAATGATAAATGATTCTAAAATCATAGGCGTGATAAAGACAGTCTGTGTGCCGGTTTGCGATAGTAAAATATCATTCTATACCACAGAATGGAAGTCGTTGGATTCGGCTATTTTTTATACTCCGGTTACAAAAGAATGGTTCATTGCCGACAATATAGACCGGAACGACGAATATTTTAAGAGTTTTGAAAATGTGTTGGACATGGATCTGATGCAGTTTAATTTTGAAAATAACGGATTATTATTAGTTCAAAAATACAATACATCCCAGTATTTAAGTCCGGATATAAAGGTAAAAACTGATAAGTTCTTGAAAAAAGAGCCCAAAAAATATGTCTGGAATCAAATCCGGTTTGAATAATTATTTGAAAAATGCTGAATTTAAATAGAATAAAAGGTCTTATCTTCGATTACGGAGCTACTATAGACAGTAATGGAAAGCATTGGGCCGAAGTGTTGTGGGATACCTACGTTAAGGTTGGAGTTCCTGTCGGAAAGCCAGAGTTCAGGGATGCTTATGTATATGGAGAGCGTTACCTGGCATTAAATCCGGTTGTAAAACCAGATTTTACTTTCAGGGATGTATTGCTGGCCAAAACTGAGTTGCAGATCAATTGGTTGGTCGAGAATGGATTTTTGTCAAAAGAAGACAAGAGAAATTCCGGATTCGTCCTTGCCGTTTCTGAGGAATGCTATAATTTTGCATTTTTAACAGTTGAAAAGGCCAAGCCAATCCTCGACCAATTATTTGTGAAATATCCTATGGTATTGGTCTCGAATTTTTATGGAAATATTGAGGCTGTCCTGAAGGATTTCGGATTATTGAAATATTTTATAGAAATTGTAGAATCGGCTGTTGTCGGAGTCCGGAAGCCGGATCCTGCGATTTTTGCATTAGGGGTAAAAGCGCTTGATCTTCCGGCAAATAATGTAGTCGTAGTAGGGGATTCATATAAAAAAGATATAGCTCCGGCGCAGAGTCTGGGCTGTCAGACCATCTGGATCAAAGGTCCGGCGTGGGAAGACGAAACACCAATATCAGCAGCAGAGGCTGTTGTTTATGATTTTTCAGAATTGAAGGATATATTTCAATTCTGAAAAAAATATTTTGTTTTGATAATACTGTAGAGTTAGTCGAATTTCTGTGTCAATAATGGATGCCATCTGTAAGGAGGAAAAGCCCGGGTTGGGAGAATAAAATGACATCGGTTTTTACTAAAGCTATTTTATTATATGAGGTTGAAGCACAATCTCACAGTTTAAAGGATTGCTGCGGGTTGCAGTGTATTTTAAAATTTTAAATTAACAAAATGGAAAAAACTAAAATTAAGGAAGCCCAGGGTAAACTTGGAGTCCTTGTAGTTGGAGTTGGTGGGGCAGTAGCATCTACCTTTATCGCAGGAACAATGATCGCCCGTAAGGGATTGGGAATTCCTGTAGGTTCAATCACTCAATTGGCGACTATCCGCTTGGGAAAAAGGGAAGAAAACCGTTTCCCGAAGATTAAAGACGCTGTGCCTTTGGCCAAATTGGATGATATTGTTTTTGGCGGTTGGGATATTTTTGAAGATGACGTTTATGCTGCGGCTCGTCATGCGGAAGTCCTTACTGTAGAGGATCTTGATAAAGTGAAAGATGAACTTCAGACTATCAAGCCAATGAAAGCTGTTTTTGACCAGAACTTTGTGAAACGTCTTCACGGAACATGGGTAAAATCGGCTCCTACCAAATGGGATCTAGTGCAACAAGTGCGCGACGATATCCAAAAATTCAAAAAAGACAATAATTGTACACGTGTGGTTTGTATCTGGTGCGGTAGTACTGAGGTATTTACACAATTGAGTAAAGTACATAAAACATTGCCTGCTTTGGAAGCTGCGATGAAGGAAAACAGTCCTGAAATTGCTCCTTCTATGATTTATGCGTATGCTTGTCTGGCTGAAGAAGTTCCTTATATCAACGGAGCTCCTAACCTGACAGTGGATATGCCTGCTATCTGGGATTTTGCAGAACAAAAACAAGTGCCTATTTTGGGAAAAGACTTCAAGACAGGTCAAACGATGTTAAAGACAGTTCTTTCTCCGATGATCAAAACCCGTATGTTGGGATTGAGCGGATGGTTCTCTACAAATATACTTGGAAACCGTGACGGAGAAGTTCTTGATGATCCGGGATCATTCAAGACCAAAGAAGAATCCAAACTTTCTGTTATTGATAACATCCTTCAACCGGATTTGTATCCTGAGTTGTATGGTGATGTATATCACAAAGTTCGTATCAACTATTACCCACCCCGTAAAGACAACAAAGAAGGATGGGATAATATCGATATCTTCGGTTGGTTGGGTTACCCAATGCAATTGAAAGTAGATTTCCTTTGTCGCGACTCTATTTTGGCTGCTCCGTTATGTCTAGACCTGGTATTGTTTACCGATTTGGCTCACCGTGCAGGTATGAGTGGTATCCAGACGTGGCTGTCATTCTACTTCAAGAGTCCGATGCATGATTTCGATCATATTGCAGAGCACGACTTGTTCATCCAGTATGTGAAGCTGAAAAACACTTTGCGTACGATGATGGGCGAGGAAACTATTGATTTTATAGACTAAAGGAGTGATGAGGAGAAGTTAAAGGGAGTTAGAAGGAGTTAAGGGAGTTAGAAGAATGGCTTACGCCAGATGAAATTTCCTTATATCCTTCTACCTCCTTCTACCTCTTTCTACCTCCTTCTAAACTTCCTTTTATAATGAAAGACAAATTGATCAGTATCGACGATATCAAAAAAACTCATAAGATATTTCAAAAATCGTATGGGGACAAACTAGCCCGTTTTGTAATGAAATTAGCCGGACTCGATAATGTGAACCGGGTTTATGATTGTGCTAAATATGAGACAGGTACGGATATCGAAGATACTATGATTGATAAAGGCATGGGAGTTATCCGGGCTGTTCACAATATTGATGTGTTACGTCAGTTTGATGGAAAACCGTTTATTACTGTATCTAATCATCCGTATGGTCATATCGACGGAATTATGTTAATTGGGGAAGTCGCTAAAGTGCGTCCGGATTTTAAGGTGATGGTAAACTGGATGCTAGGAATGATCGATATTATGGGAGACCACTTTATCGGGGTAAATCCATATAGCTCGGGCTCCTTGGCCGCACGTTCGAGCATGGCCGGTGTGAAAGAATGCATTCAGCATTTGAAAGAAAATCATCCTCTGGGATTTTTTCCGGCGGGAGCGGTGTCGAAGAATAAGATAAATCGTATTGAGGACCGTGAGTGGCAATCAGGAGTCATTAAATTAATCCAGAAAGCTAAAGTGCCGGTTGTTCCTGTATATATTTCCGGAAAAAATTCGTGGTTCTTCAATTTCTTAGATTTAATAGATTGGCGTTTAAGAACTGTCAGGTTATGCCATGAGCTGAATACTAAAAAGGGGAAAACCATCCATATGGTATTCGGAGAGCCTATTTCTGTGGAAGAACAACAAAAAATAACTGATACTAAGGAGTTTGGTGAATTCCTGAAAAGTAAAACATATGAATTAAAGTCGAAAATTTCTTAACTATTCAATTCATTTTTCTATCTTTGTCCTCTATTTTTAGATATAACCCATATGAAACGTATTCTTTTGCTTCTTTCCTTTTTTGTAGTGTTATCAGTATATTCACAACAACCTTCCGATTTTGTATGCCGTTTAGGTTTTAATTTTGAAATGAGTCTGCAAGATAGTTGGGGGAAAAACAAACCTGTGGTATTGGCTGTCGAATCGCTTTCCCCTGCAGATGCGGCGGGGCTTAAAGTAAATGATATTATTGAAGCTGTAAATGGAGCATCGACAGAGAATAAGATGTTCAGTGATATTACAATGTGGCTTCAGAGCGGAGGATCAGATGATTTACGCTTAACTGTAAGTAATTTATCATATAAGAATAAAGATGTTGTTTTACATAAAGATTGTAAACTTTCCAACTCTCTGAATGAGAAAGATCTGGCTTCTGTTTATTCTTTTTATAGTTTGGAAGATATACAGGAAAGAAGTTTTACCTGCCCATTTAAGACAACATTACACTCAGGTGTTAACCTGATGAATTATAAGACTTTCAGTTTTACGGAAGTCGACCCGAATAATCGTGAATTGGAAGATGTAATAAATGCTTCTATAAAAAATGCATTGGAACAAAGAGGTTTGGTTTATCAGGAACGTAATGGAGATTTGCTTGTAACGACATATTATTCTTATAACAAGAACCTGAATTATGATGGAAATCCGAATGCTGAAAAATTTCCATTGGCAGCAAGATATAATATCCGAACCGAAAAAATGGAAATGATTCCGGTTTATTATCATCCGTTGATTAATCAGAAACAAGCAAGATACTTATTGAGTTTGGGTATCAGATTGTTAGATAGGGTACGATCTTCGGGCGCGAACCTGGCGGTCGTATGGGAATGTGAGGCTAATGAAATGTTGAGCACAGATTATCCGTTGAATAGTTATTCGGCTTTCCATATCCCTTTGATGCTGATGCAGTATCCGTATCCTCAGACAATGGAAACTGCTCAATTTTTCTATTCATCGATGAAATATAATTATACAGGATTGAGTTATAATATCGATAATCTAAAAGAGATTGTGGATGTCGACCGTTATTCTCCTGCTTTTCAGGCAGGGATTAAGCCGGGTGATGAAGTTGAAAAAATATGTGGAATCAAGATAGAAAATAATCCGAAGACAGCCAGTGAATCGTATAAACAATTCATTTATAAAACTATGAATTTACGTGATTCGAAGACTGTATATACGGATGCCAGCGGATTCACGCAGTGTATGTTTTGGGATAAGCTCAAATATGCCCAGGTCGCCGATGAATTTAAAAAAGAAGAAAATGCCACCGTGTATTCTTACCTGTTTTATTTTGAGCCCTATATCAGCTTGTCTCCAACGAATGTCCTTACCCTTGATATCCGTAGGGGAAAAGAGAAGATAAATCTGAAAGTCACTCCTACGGTACGTATGGAGAAGATATTTTCTAATTACAAGTAAAAATCATTCCGAAATAACTTTCTTGTATCGGGCAATTGATAACTTATTGTTGAGATACGATTCTATCAGGTTTACATAAGCCTGGAGCCATGATAATTGTACGGATTGTACATCAAGGATAGAAACCTGTCCTTCCTGATAGCTGAATGTGTGCAATTCCAGACTTTCTTCTGCTGTTTTCAGATTATCTTTTGATATAATTATTTGGATTCCAGTCTCTTTTATGTTATTAAGGGTGGTTCCAAGCTCTTTTTTTATGTTATCAGCTGCGGCATCTTGTTCCAGTTCTTTTGATATTTCAATCGCTTTATTTTTATTCTGGCTGAATTTACTTTTTCCCCAGTGGAAGACAGGGATGCTGATATTGGCATAAACCAGGGGTGTCCATTGGGTTTTTCCGTCGAAGTTGAGCATCAGGGTTCCATAGTTCACACTGGCACCGATATGGGCTTTAGGAAGAAATTCGCTCAGATCTATTTTGCCCTGTTGTTTTTGCAAATCAATTTCTTTACTTTTGATGAGATAGTCAGGACGTCTGTTTAAAACATCATCAAATGTCAGGTATTCCACAATCATAGATGAGGGATCTGATATGGAATCGGTCAATTGAAGCGAGGTATTTTCCGGTTCTCCCATCAGAATGTTTAGAATAATGCAAGTATTGTTGAATAATTGTTGTGCTTTTGATAATTGGTAATCAGCTTCCTTGAGACTGGTTTCTACTTTCAGAAGGTCTGTTTTGCTGATAAGTCCGTCGTCGAATCGTTTTTGCACGGTTTTATAAAGATCGGTCAGTATATTTTTATAACGAGTAGCCGTATTAAGGTAGGAGAGGGTAGCGACGGCATTCCAATAACTGGTTTCTGCACTATAAGATATATTGTCGACTGTCGATTCCTGCATGAGGCTGGCAATATCTTGTTGTATTTTAGCTGCGTTGTATGATGCGGATAGTTTTCCTCCTGAATAGAGTATCTGATTGACTTCGCCGCCTGCACTCCAGTTTTGAGCTTTCATTTCCTCACCGGGATTTCCGAGGGATAGTGTTACCGGATTAAAGTTGTAGCTATATGAACCGGAGGCGTCTATGCCGGGTAAGTAGCCTGTTTTTATTTCTTTGGATACGGCCTGAGCCGCATTGATTGTATTCTGAGCAATTTTAATATCCTGATTGTACGATAGGACTTTTTGTTTGTATCCATTCAGAGATAACGAAATTTGGGCATATCCGGTAAATGATATTCCCCAAACCAAAGATAATATGAGAATCAATTTTTTAATCATAGCTTTTTTATCATCCGTGAATTTTAATTTTATATATTGCGGAATAAGTAACAGGAAGGATCATAATTGTTAAAATTGTAGCCATCAATAGTCCTCCCATAATGGTAGCGGCCATTCCTCCGAACATGGCATCTCCTAATAGCGGCACCATTCCCACGATTGTCGCTCCTGCTCCGGTAGAAACCGGTACCAGCCGGGTCTTCGCAGCATAAATGACTGCATCAAGAGCGTTTTTCCCTTCTTTTTCCTGTAGCACGATCTCGTCAACCAGGATCACAGCGCTTTTAACATTCATTCCAACCAATCCCAATAATCCCAGTAATGCAAAGAAATCAAAATCTTTTCGTAGAGCAAGTAGTCCGAGGACAACTCCGACAAAGATCATCGGGATCATGGCCATGATTGCCAACGGTCGTTTATAATTTCCAAAAAGGAGTAGCAAAACAATGAAAATTAATACCAAAGTCATAGGGAGTCCTGCTCTGATGGAACTATTTGCCTGATCTTGTGCATCCTGATCTCCCAGATATCCTATTGAATAACCTTCCGGAATGTGCATCTTAGATTGCATCAGAGGCCAGATAGCTGCGAAGGTCGCATTCGTGTTAGCCCCTTTGACGGGGTCCATACGTATAACTATTGTTTTTTCACGCTGAAAGTGCCAGATCATATTGTATTGGTAGGACAATTCAAAGCTATCGACCACCTGTTCAAGGGGAACATTCTGACCTGTCTTACTAAAAACGGGAAGGGTGCGTAATTCAGTCAGTGGTAATGAATGTATATTTTCCTCTTTTAACAGGATAGGAATTGAAAGATCCCGTTCCCGATATATAGCGATTGGTGTTCCGGTTGTTGCTAAACTCAGACTTTGAGCCATATCTGTTCTGCTGATTCCTAATCGTCCCCCTTTTTCTTCTGAGAAATGAGGGATATAAACAGGTACTTTACTACCCCAATTGGTTCTTAGAAATTCGACAGGAGGCCCTTCTTTACGGATAATATCCATTGCCTGATTGGCCATCATCTGCAATGAATCCGGATTGTTTCCTGTGAATGTGATTTCCACGGCACCATCACCCGGTAATGATAATTTGAATAGAGATGAGCGGCAGATGATATTAGGATGGTTATGGCTCACATAATCGTAAAATTTTTGTTCCCAATAGGCTGTAGAGTCTGTATTGCTTACTTCGATCAGAATGTTCGCAAAATTGGGTTTGAGACTATAATTAGTACTCGCCAGATAATAACGTGGATGTGAGTTTCCCATAGACGTTGAAACGGTCTTTATTCCAGGTTGTTTGATAAAATAATCTTCAATTTTTTTCAGCTCATCCGAAGTATTATTGATATTGTATCCATCAGGGAAAAACAAATCTGCGCGGAAATAAGGTTTATTCATAAATGGGAAGAAATTGGACGGTAACATCCTCATAACCACAAGAGACCCAATCAATAAAACTACGATAAGATTCAATGTGAGAGCTTTATGCCGGATTAATATACGTAGTATTTTTTCGAATTTGTCATACATTTTTTTATCATAGGGATCTTTAATCGCCTCTCCGGTATTTTCTTTAAGCATAAAATCCCCGAATGTCGTAGTTTGGGTCAGAGCAAATAACCAACTGAATGCCAGGGATAAAGAGAGTACGACAAACAGAGGGTGCACAATTTCGGCAGCTGCAGAATCTGCTGTGTATAATGGTAAAAAGGAAATAATCCCGATACAGGTTGCCCCAAATAATCCCCACATGGGTTTCGTCGCACCTTGGATAAGAGCATCACGCCGTTTCATTCCTCTTTTTATGTTTGTCTGGGCATTATCTGTAACCACAATGGCATTATCGACCAACATTCCCATAGCAATAATAAATGCCGCCAGGGATGAGCGGTTCAGGCCCGTTCCTGTGTATTGCATAATAAATAAAGTAGCAGCAATGCAAAATAGTAAAGCAGTACAAATCAGTGTTGTAGCCCGGAATTTGTAAAAGAAATACAATAAAGTGATAACGATAACCACAGAGATCAGAAGGTTCATGATGAAATCGTTGTTTGCTTGTGATGCGATCGTATCTTCCGGATATAATTCCACTAATTCGTATCCGTAGGGCAGTTCCGGTAAGATATGTTGATCGATTGTTGCCCTGACAGCGTTTCCAACTTTTACCACATCATTATCTTTGGAGGTTGCGATTGCAATTCCAATTGCCTTTTTACTTCCGACGCGAAGCAGAGACTGGGCAGGTTCGTAGTAACCCTTTTCTATCCGGGCAATGTCTCCCAGTTTTACCATCGCACCGGATTCAGATCTGATGAGTTGATTTTTAATATCTTCAACCGATTGATAAGTCGCCTGGGCAATAATGTTAATGTTCAAATTCCCTGATTCTTTTGGTCCGACGGCAATCTCTTTATTTTGCTGATTCAGAGTAAGAATGATATTTTCAGGAGTAATGCCGGTATTCGCGAGGCGGAAAGAAGGAATAAATACATTGATAACTTCTGTTTGTTCGCCTATCGTATTTATTTTACTGACTCCTGTAATAGGATTTAGTATTGTTTTGATTTCCTGTGCTTTGTCTCGGAGTTCTTTATAGGATATTCCGTCGTCGGCTGTCAGTCCGAAATAAATCCCGTAAACATCTCCAAAATCGTCATTAACAGCAATAATCCCGGCTCCGGCAGGCAGTTTGGGTTGGACATTGTAAACCTTTTTCCGGAGTTCATCCCACATTTGACTCATTATCTCAGGATTGGTTCCCGGAAGTAATTCGATTGTTATATAGCAATATCCGGCATACGATTCGCCCTTAATTCGTCGTACATTAGGCATCGTTTGTATTTCACGTTCAATAACTGTCGTAATAAGTTCCTCTACTTCTTTGACTGTTGCGCCAGGATATTGGCAAACCAGAACGGCTTGTTTCATTACAAACGGAGCATCTTCTTTTTTAGGGAGTTTATCAAAAGCGATAATGCCACCCAGAGTCATCAGAGCCAGGAAGAAAAAAATAACGAGTTTATTGTCAAGCGAGTATTTAGAGAGATTCATGGTTCAAGTATTTTTATGGATTCTCCGTCTGAAAGCATGGTCACTCCTGCAGTTACAATAAAGTCACCCGGTTTGATACCGGAAAGGATGACAATGTTCCGATCTCCAGTCAGTTGTCCGGTCTCTACAGGGGTTTTGCTGACGACGGACTTTTCTTTATCAACTTTCCAGGCGTATGAACGATTGTTTTCCGGATCGGTATAAATACAAGAAAGCGGTATTGAAATTGTATTTAAGCTATCAGATTTATTTGTCATTTCAATATGGACGTTACAGGCGTAACCCGGAAGGATCTTTATTTTATCCGGATTGTAGACCGGATCATCTATTTTCAGAATTACCGGGATGCCCGAACCGTCGATAGAAGAAGAGATAATCTCTTTTATTTTAGCATTATAGAAAACACCTTTTTGCACATCCAGTTCGATGCTGCATTTGAAATCACTTGCATTATAATGCATATTGGTCTCCGGTAAAGTAAACCTGAATTGTATTTTTGCCGGGTTGTTTAGTTTTATAATCCTTTCACCAGCAGTTATTTCCTGATGATTCTCTACAAATTTCTTTTCTACGTTCCCTGAAAAAGGAGCTTTGAGTTTTGTATATTCCAGATCATTTAACGCTTGATTATAAATGGATTTATCGTTTTCAAATCTGGCCTGTGCTATTTCTAAGTCTTGTTTTGATACGGCATTTTTCTCGTAAAGTCTTTTATATCTTTCCATTTGGGATTGAGACTGTTGATAACTGGCTTTGGTAGCCGAGAGTCTCAGATTATAATCTTTGGGGTCCAAAGTTCCGACAATTTGTCCGGCTTTCAGGTTTTCTCCTTCCTGGATGTCGAAATTCTGTAACATTCCAGGTATTCGAAAGGTCAGAAAGGCGTATTCTTCTGCTTCTGCAACACCAGGAAAACTTTTATTTAACAGGGTATTGCCTTTTATTTCCATAATTTTTACAGGACGTGTTATTTTCTCCGGCTTCTTATCCTTACAGGAGAACAGGATCAATGAAAATACACCTGATAAAAGAAGAATCATTTGTTTCATAGTAGAAATGTGTATTATTTTTTTATATAACCCATATATTGGAGGATTGGTTTGATAAAATCGTGTATATTTGTATTACAATTAATCAAAACTTGGAAATTTACTGTTTTAGTAAATTTTTTATTAACTTTGTACTTTGATATGAATATTCAATTCCAAAACCAACAGACCGAAAATTATTTTACGGGAAATTATAAAGGGAAACAACCTTTCTCGGAAGCTATATTGAGATCATTCCGGCATTAAGTGAATTTGATGGAAAATGCTCAGGATATCAATCAACTTTCTCAAATAAGAAGTTTAAATGTAGAAAGATACATTGATTGTTGGAGTATTCGGATAAACGATCAATACCGGATAGAATTTGATTTTATAAAACCGGATTTTTTATTAATAATTAAAATTTCGAAGCATTATGAATAATAAAGATTTAATTCCAGCAGAAGCAACTCATCCCGGTTATTTAATAAAAGAGGAGATAGAATGTCTGGGTATTAATCAAAAAGAAGCAGCTCAAAAGTTAGGACTGGCTTCAAACGTTTTAAGTGAATTAATTAATGGAAAAAGAAATATAACACCTGTTCTGGCGCTTAAGTTTGAGTCCTTTTTTGGAATAGATGCTGAATATTGGCTTCGATTACAAATAAAATTTGAGTTGGATACTTTACGGATAAAGCATAAAAAGGAACTTCAATCTAAAGAAATTCCAAATAAGTTGAGAAATAATATGATTGAGTTTATTTCAAAAAATGCTGCAGCTCTTTAATCCTATGTCAAAGAAAACAGCCTTATTGCTTCTGAATACAGGAAGCCCCCAAACATCACATCCTTTTGATGTTGCACGTTATCTGTCTGAATTTCTGGGAGATCACCGGATTATTTCTATTCCGTGGCTTTTTCGTAAGATATTAGTCAATTGCATTATAGTTCCAGTCCGTTGTTTCAGATCTGGTATCCGTTATAAAAAACTGACTGAAATGTTTGACGGGAATTTTCCACTGGTGTATTATGGAGAGAAGGTTGTTCGGATGTTGCAGCATGTAGCGGGGGATGAAATGACCGTTTTTATAGGTATGCGTTATGGTCGGCCATTTATTGATAAACAAATAGAAATTATTCTAAAAGAGGGGTATGAACGACTCATTTTATTACCGGTTTTTCCTCAATATGCATCATCATCTACCGGTTCAGTGTTGGAATGTGCACTAAAATCGGTGACGAAATCTACAATAATCCCGGAAATTCGCATTATACCAGCGTTTTATGATCATCCTTTGTTTATTAAGGCTTTTGCTGAACGGATAAGACAATCAGGTTATGAGTCTTATGAACAGATATTATTTGCATATCATAGTTTGCCGATGAGTCATATAAAAGAAGTTGAGGGTACTGCATATGATTACAAAAAAGCCTGTAGGGAGACTTCAGAATTAATAGCTCATGAACTAAACCTGAAAAAAGATTGTTACAATACTTCTTTTCAATCTCAGATGTCATCCAAATGGTTAGGTCCTTTTACGAATGATATGATTGTCGAAAAGGCAAAAAAAGGAGTTAAGAGTTTGTTGGTTGTGGCTCCATCATTTGTTGCAGATTGTTTGGAGACGACCTTGGAGCTGGGAGTTGAGGCTAAAGAAGAATTTCTTTCCAATGGTGGAGAAAAATATGCTTTGGTAGAGAGTTTGAATGATAACTCTTTATGGGTGGATTGTTTGAAAGATCTTGTATCGACTAAATATAATTAGTATCTTTACTGCCTTTTAAGATATAATCTCATGGAATTCATTCAGTTTATTATTGACTTTATACTTCATATTGACGTTCATTTAACGGAACTGGTTGCTGAATATGGAACCTGGGTATATGCAATCCTGTTTTTAATTATTTTCTGTGAGACCGGTTTGGTTGTTACCCCATTTTTACCGGGAGATTCCCTTTTGTTTGTAGCAGGAGCTATTGCATCTATCGGTTCGAATCATATAAATGTTCATTTATTAGTTTTATTACTGATCATAGCGGCCATTCTGGGTGATGCCGTAAATTATATGATAGGGAAGTTTTTCGGTGAAAAATTATTCAGCAATCCTGATTCTAAAATATTTAAGCAGAGTTATTTGCAAAAAACACATGAATTTTATGAAAAGCATGGAGGCAAAACTATCATTTTGGCTCGTTTTGTTCCGATAGTTCGTACGTTTGCTCCTTTTGTCGCAGGAATGGGAAATATGAGTTATAAGCATTTTGCCAGTTATAACGTAATCGGGGGAGTTGCATGGGTCTCAATTTTCACGTATGCCGGTTTTTTCTTCGGGGAATTGGAATTTGTCAAAAAGAACCTGAGCATTCTTATCTTTGCAATTATATTTATCTCTATTATTCCAGCTGTCGTAGAAATCCTGAGAAATAGAAGAAAAGATAAAAAAGCTTCTCAATCATCTTCAAAATAAGTAATGTCTGTAGGTGTAAAAAATCTCACAGAGGGAGGTATATTCAGTCAGCTGATACGGTTGGCTATGCCTATAATGGCTACCAGCTTTGTTCAGATGGCTTATAGTCTGACGGATATGGCCTGGGTAGGGCGTTTGGGCAGTCCGGAGGTCGCAGCCGTCGGAGCTGTCGGTATCCTGATTTGGCTGACTTCATCTTTTGCCCTGCTTCCTAAAATAGGGGCAGAAGTTACTATCGGGCAGTCGATTGGTTCCGGAAGACTAGATGATGCCCGGATTTACGCATCCCATACAACGACTATTTCGTTGATTATGGGGTTGTTTATAGCATCAGTATTGTTTTTTTTTAATAAATTTATAATCTCTTTTTTCCGTTTGGAACCTGCTATATCGGCTATGGCGTGTGATTATTTACGTATTGTATCCACATCTTTACCGACGTTGTTTATGGTCTGGACTTTTTTCGGGGTTTATAATGGTTCCGGACGAAGTTCTATTCCTTTTTATCTGACAGCAACAGGATTGGTTTGTAATATTTTGCTCGATCCGTTATTTATATTTGTGCTAAAAATGGGAACGAATGGAGCTGCTATTGCAACCTGGTTGTCTCAGGTTATAGTGTTTTTATTGTTTGTCTGGCAAATGAAGCGTTCGAATGGAATATTGAACCGTTTTTCTTATGTTGTCAGGCTCCAGAAGGAGTTCGCTATCAGAATAATTAAATTGGGAGCACCTGTGGCCTTGATGAATGTTTTTTTTGCCTCCATTAATCTTTATTTAGCCAGGATTGCATCTGTTCAAGGAGGACATATAGGAGTGATGAGTCAGACCACAGGCGGACAGATTGAGGGAATAACCTGGAATACTTCGCAGGGATTTTCGACAGCCTTAGGCGCATTTGTCGCCCAGAATTATGCTGCAGGGAAGTTCGACCGGATGAAAAAGGCATATCAATATACCTTGTTATTAATGCTTTCACTTGGAGTTGTAGTGACTTTGGCGTTTATCCTTTTCGGAAAAGATATTTTCGGGATTTTTGTTCCGGAACCGGCGGCTATGCTGGCAGGAGGGGAGTATTTACGTATCGTGGGATTTTCTCAGATCTTTATGATGCTGGAGCTGACTACTCAGGGGATGTTCAATGGAACAGGCCGAACTGTTCCTCCTGCTCTGATCAGTATTATATTTAATGCCGCGCGGATACCATTGGCTTTATTCCTGGCTCCGGGAATGGGTGTCGCCGGAGTTTGGTTAGCAATTACTATATCTACGATATTCAAAGGAATAATACTTCCGGTATGGTTTTCAATTGTATACAAGCGTATAAAAAAGAGCCGTGTTGGTTGAAAATGCAGTCAAACCTGATATTTTAAACAAATATTTTACTTATTTTTGTGACGTAAAATCATTAAAGAAAATACATTTATGTTGAAAGAAATTTTATCTATTTCCGGGAAGCCGGGTTTATTTAAGCTGATCTCACAGGGAAAGAATATGTTTTTAGCAGAGTCATTGGCAGATAATAAGAGAGTACCTGTGTATCCCCGGGATAAAGTAGTTTCGTTGGGAGATATTGCAATTTATACAGAGGATGAAGATATTCCTCTTTCTGTAGTTCTTACGAACATTAAAATTAAAGAAAACGAAAATCCGATACAATTCAATTCTAATATTCAACCTTCGGAATTGCGTGCATATTTTGAAACAGTATTGCCGGAATTTGATAAAGAGAGGGTTTATCCTTCAGACATAAAGAAAATTATGAATTGGTATAACCTTTTGATCAAATCAGGAATTACCAATTTCGAAAAGAAAGAAAAAGAAGAGGTCGTAGAAGGAGATACTCTTCCGGTAGATTCGGAAGAAACTCCGGATGAGACTCCAGCAAAAGCTCCTAAGAAAACAGCTAAAAAAGCAAAGGTTTAACATTTAATATATACAACTATGAGTATCAATGATTATGACGAAGTTGTAGCCGTCTCTTTTATTCAAAATCAGCTTCCTCAGGAATTAAAAGATCGTTTTTCTGAAGATGATTTATATTATTTCCTGGACTTATTGTGTGAATTTTATGAACAAAACGATTATCTTGACGAAGATGATGAGGAAAAGGAAGAGCGTGAACTGATTGATTATATTATCAAACAGTCTGCCAAAGATGAGGTGGGTGTATTTACTCAGGAAGAAATCCTGATGTTCCTTAGGGCAGAGTCTGCATACACAGATACTTTGGATATAGAGGAATAATACTGAACAAGTTAATCGTTTCGGATGTTCTTTTTTTATGTAAAATACACACCTGGTATGTTTTTTGCTAATTAGATTCGTGGTTCAGTAACTCATTAAATTTTAAATTTTATAAAAATGAAAAAAGTAAATGTTTTTGCCGCTTTATTATTATGTGTGGCTATAGTCTTCGGCGGATGTAATGCCAGCAATACAGCTAAAGGTACAGGAATCGGGGCTGGTGGTGGTGCTGCTGTAGGAGCAGGTATCGGAGCTTTGATTAACGGAGGTAAAGGTGCTGCCTGGGGTGCGGGTATCGGTGCTATTGTCGGTGGTGCTGCAGGTGCATTAATCGGAAATAAAATGGATAAACAAAAAGCTGAATTGGAAAAAATCCAGGGAGCTCAGGTTGAGTCTGTCAACGATGGTCAAGCTATTAAAGTTACTTTTGAATCAGGAATCTTGTTTGCCACAAATTCAAGTACATTGAATCAGGCTTCTAAAAATTCTTTGACTCAATTTTCTAATAGCTTGAAAACTAATCCTGATACAAATGTTCAAATCTATGGACATACCGATAGTTCCGGAAACGACCAGATCAACGTTCCTTTGTCACAACAACGTGCTCAATCTGTAATGGATTATCTTGTTGGGCAAGGTGTTAGTGGTGCTCGTATGACTTCTCAGGGGATGGGATCTTCTCAGCCGGTTGCAGATAACTCAACTTCTGCAGGTAAAGCTCAAAACCGTCGTGTAGAAGTGTATATCACTCCAAATGAAAAGATGATTGAAGAAGCTCAACAAGGGACATTAAAATAATTACTCTAAATACGATCCTAGATTGTATTTAAGCTGAGGTTCACTAAACAGAAAGCCCGTCATTTCTCCTTACAATAGAAATGACGGACTTTCTGTTTATTTATTTTAAATTTATTTCACAATTATAAATTAAACTATTCTAAAATCTTCAAGTCATAATAACATGAATACAAATTGAAACAGGCCTATTCATAAAATATTCTTTTCAAAGTATCACTATTAAAAAATTAAAGTTATGAAAAGCAAGGTTATTATTTTGTTTGCAATGTTTGGTTTTGTATCGCTAACAATGTTTGCTCAGAAAGGAAATCCGGAGAGAAACAGGAGTGATAAGATGAAATCCGTAATGATAGGACGTATCAGTAATCAATTGAATCTTACTCCGGAAGAAGCCGAAAAATTCTGGCCTGTATTCAATGAAATGCAGGCGAAGAGACAGGAACTTAGAAAACCGATGAGGGATGAGATGTCCAGTCTGAGGAAATCCAAGGAAAACGGACAACCACCAATGGAGGCCGAATATCAAAAGATGGTTTCGTTAAGCTTGGATTACAAGGTAAAAGATGCAGAATTAACAAAAACTTATTTCGAAAAATTCGGAAAAATCCTTCCGGCGGAAAAAGTATTCAAACTGGAACGTATAGGGATGCAAGCCAAAGAGAAAATAGCTCATCGTTTTGATAAAATGAAAGATAAAAAAGATGTTCGTTATAACAAGGATACGAAGAAAGGCAAAAAGCAAGGCAAAGCAGATGGCGAAAGCAGAAGTTCTGCGGATAAAAAAGGATAAGGATTAAAAAATTTTGTATCTTTGCACCCCGAAAACAATGGGTGCGTTATACCAATGCACCGTCATTCCGATTACAAGGGGGAATCTGCTCAGATCTCTCACGATGTCAGGGATGACGGTGGTTGTTTTGTTATTATTTATTTTCTATTAAACGGAAAAACAATTATGGCAGTAGAAATCAAGGAACTGACTTCGAGAAGCGAAAATTATTCGCAATGGTACAATGATTTGGTAATTAAGGCAGATTTGGCTGAAAACTCGGCTGTTCGCGGTTGTATGGTGATCAAACCGTATGGTTATGCGATTTGGGAAAAGATTCAGCGACAGTTGGATGATATGTTCAAAGAAACAGGTCATGTGAATGCATATTTCCCCTTATTTATCCCCAAGTCTTTCCTTAGTAAGGAAGCCGACCATGTAGAGGGCTTTGCAAAAGAATGTGCTGTCGTAACTCATTACAGATTGAAAAATGATCCGAATGGTCGTGGAGTCATAGTTGATCCGGAAGCTCGTTTGGAAGAAGAGCTGATTGTTCGTCCTACTTCAGAGACAATTATTTGGAATACCTATAAAAACTGGATACAATCGTATCGCGATTTACCTATTCTGTGTAATCAATGGGCTAATGTAGTTCGGTGGGAAATGCGTACACGTTTGTTTCTGCGTACGGCAGAATTCCTTTGGCAGGAAGGGCATACGGCTCATGCTACAAAGGAAGAGGCGATTGAGGAAACAGAAAAGATGTTGAATGTTTATGCCGAGTTTGCGGAAAACTATATGGCAGTACCTGTTTTGAAAGGTTTGAAATCAGCAAATGAGCGTTTTGCAGGAGCTTTGGAAACATACTGTATCGAAGCGTTGATGCAGGATGGAAAAGCTTTGCAGGCAGGAACGTCTCACTTTCTAGGACAAAATTTTGCCAAAGCGTTTGATGTACAATTCCTGGATAAAGATGGTAAGCGTGATTATGTCTGGGCTACATCATGGGGTGTTTCAACCCGTTTGATGGGGGCTTTGATTATGGCCCACTCCGATGATAACGGATTAGTATTACCTCCGAAACTGGCTCCTTATCAGGTGGTTATTGTTCCAATCTATAAAACGGACGAACAACTGGCGGCTATTGATGAGAAGATTGCAGGATTGACTGCAAAACTGAAAGCCATGGGTATCAGTTTCAGATATGATAATTCGACGAATAAAAAGCCCGGTTGGAAATTTGCCGAGTATGAGTTGAAAGGTGTTCCTGTCCGTTTGGCTATTGGTGCCCGTGACATGGAAAACAATACTGCAGAAATTGCCCGTCGGGATACTCTGACGAAAGAAACGGTTTCTTTCGATGGTATTGAAAATTATATCGAGAACTTACTGGATGATATTCAGGCTAATATCTTCAAAAAAGCGTTGGATTTCCGCGCGTCTAAAACTATTACAGTAGAGACTTACGATGAATTCAAAGACAAAATCGAAGAGGGCGGATTTATCATGGCTCATTGGGATGGTACTCCAGAGACAGAGGAAAAAATCAAGGAAGAAACGAAAGCAACTATCCGTTGTATTCCATTAGAAGGAGATAAAACTCCGGGAAAATGTATAGTGACAGGACAACCATCGGCTCAGAGAGTGGTCTTTGCAAGGTCTTATTGATTATAGTTTTATAACCCGTATTGTTGGCGGAGTAATTCTAATTCTTTGTTGAGGGTTCCTTCGGTGTCTCCGGTTCTCTTTATTCCTTCTTCCAGGGCGATGATAGCTTTTTTGTATTCTCCGAGTCGTACCAGGAAATCAGATTGGTAAAGGTATAGCGAATCCAGTTCAGGAAGTACTTCAATTGCTTTGGTAATGTAACTTAAGGCTCTTTCCCAGTTTTGTGCTTGGGCGCAATGGTTTGCGCCTAGGAGCATTACCATTGAACTGTCGGGATTTTTAGTCAGGTATTCGTCTATTTTTTCAAGAGCTTTATCGATATTTCCATTTTTTTCGTAGGCATATATCAGGCTCAATAAGTCGTTGGAGTCAATACTTCCAAGGGACTGCGCAAATTCAAAGGCTTCGATGGCTTTTTCTGTTTCGTCGAGGTCTTTATATGTATTCCCCAGGCGACTCCATGTTTCTGGGTCTAAAGGACTTAGTTTTTGTATTTGCTGACCGACCTCAAGGGCATTTTCTTTGTATTTTGCTTCGATGTCTTTCATAGCAGCATAGTTTTGAAGTTGCAGCCACCAGAAATCAATATTAGTATCTGATATTAGTTCAATAGCTTCTTTTAAGACATCGACAGAGGCATCGTAAAGATCCACTTCATGCAGGGCTTCTGCCATTGCCTGATAGATAATCGAACGATTTTCTTCGTCCCCGGCGTATTTATTTTTCAGTTTCCGGAAGTACAGGAATGCATCTTCTTCCATCCCAAGGTGCAACAAAGCGGTCAATTTATGTCCGTCGGGCCATACCTGACCAATATCTTTGTATTTCTCGGATAGCTTCAAAACATCGTTCCACATCTCATAATCGTTCAACAGAAGAAGTATTTCGTAGATCAGTTCTTCGTTGTCCGGATAAAATTTGAAAGCATAGTCAATCGTCTTTTTTGCTTTATCTATCTTTCCATCAGATATATAAATATCAACGATCTCACAAAGTTCTTCTACTTCGTAATAACCTGGAGTTTGTCCTTTGTCGAGAGCGCTGTCCCAGGCAAAGAAATAATCAGGGATGTCGTTCTCTTTTTTATCTGCCATCAGAATTTATATTAAGCTTTTAGACTTGAGTCTTTGTTCTTATAGTCTATTTATTAGCGATTTTACTCCAGGAATCTTTCAATGGAACCGTACGGTTGAACACCAGTTTACTTGGGGTTGTATCGGGATCTACGTTGAAATATCCTAAACGTTGGAATTGGAAACTGTCTAAAACTTTTACATTTTCAAGTTCCTTTTCCACGCGACAGTTTGTAAGTATTTTAAGAGAATCCGGATTCAAAAGTTCGCGGAAATCTTTGTCTTTTTCATCTCCTGGATTTTCTACCATGAATAAACGGTCGTAGAGACGTACTTCCGCAGGAATACTGTGTTCCACGGATACCCAGTGCAAAGTTCCTTTTACTTTGCGGTCGCTTTCCGGCATACCGCTACGTGTTGCAGGATCGTATTCCGCATATATCTCAGAGATATTTCCATTTTCATCTTTCTTGCAACCTGTACATTTAACGATGTAAGCATTTTTCAGGCGCACTTCCTGTCCTGGAGTCATACGGAAGAATTTTTTCGGGGCATCTTCCATGAAATCTTCCCTTTCGATGAATAATTCGCGGGAGAAAGCAATTTCATGGCTTCCCATACTTTCGTCTTCCGGATTGTTGATAGCTTCCATCATTTCCACTTGTCCTTCCGGATAGTTTGTCAGGATGAGCTTAACCGGATCCAGGACGGCAGATACACGTTTTGCTTTTGCATTGAGGTCTTCACGAATGGAGTGTTCCAGCAGCGCAACGTCGATAGTGCCATCGTATTTAGTATAACCGATTTTATCAATAAAGTTATGGATTGACGTCGGAGTATAACCGCGACGGCGGTATCCGCAGATAGTCGGCATGCGAGGATCGTCCCAACCGCGAACCAGTCCTTCCTGAACCAGTTGCAGCAGTTTACGTTTACTCATGACGGTATAGGTCAGTCCTAAACGGTTGAATTCATATTGGTGCGGGCGGTATTCCCCGTCTTCGGGGCGTTGTGTCTTCAATTCGTCGATAAACCAGTCGTAAAGCGGACGATGTACAACAAATTCAAGTGTACAGATCGAGTGGGTGACTCCTTCGAAATAATCACTTTCACCATGGGCGAAGTCATACATAGGATATGCTTTCCAGATTGTTCCCGTGCGGTGGTGAGGGTGATTGATCACACGATAGATAATCGGATCACGGAAGTGCATGTTTGAGGCAGCCATGTCTATTTTAGCACGAAGCACCATTGCGCCTTCTGCAATTTCTCCGGTATTCATTTTCTCAAAAAGGGATAAACTTTCTTCTATTGGGCGGTCACGGAAAGGACTGTGTTTACCCGGTTCGGTAGGAGTTCCTTTCTGTTTGGCAATTTCTTCTGCAGATTGTTCATCGATATAGGCTTTTCCGTCTTTGATCAACCGAACGGCAAAGTCCCATAACTGTTGGAAATAATCGGAAGCATAATATACATTACCCCATTGGTATCCAAGCCATTGAATATCTTCCATAATGGAGTCGACATATTCTACGTCTTCTTTTACAGGGTTTGTGTCATCGAAACGCAAATTACAGACTCCACCGTATTTTTGAGCGATTCCAAAGTCCATGCAAATAGCTTTTGCGTGTCCGATATGGAGATAGCCGTTTGGTTCAGGCGGGAAACGTGTTTGTATTTTTCCGTTATTTTTACCTTCTGCAAGGTCTTTTTCTACGATGACTTCTATAAAATTGAGACTCTTTTTTACCTCTTCGGTATTTTGATTATTTCCTTCAACCATGATTCGTGATATATGAACAAATAAGGGTGCAAAGGTAATGAATGTTTTTGAAAAAATGCTTAATTTTGGGCGCACATTGAATTTTCAATTTAATAAATATACGATGAAAAAATTATTTTTAGCACTTATGGTTGCAGGAATTACTTTTACGTCCTATTCTAAAAAGCAGGGTGATTCGAATGCCGATGCAGGCGGCAATCCGTTCTTTACAGAGTGGACTACTCCGTTTGGGGTTCCTCCTTTCGACAAGATCCGGATTGAGCATTATAAACCAGCTTTGGACAAGGGATTAGCCGAACACAAAGAGCAGATCGATGCAATTGTGAATAATCAGGAAAAACCTACATTCGAGAATACAATTCTGGCTCTGGAATCTTCCGGAGAACTTTTGAATAAGGCTTCCAGGGTATTGTCTTGTCTGGTCGATGCTGACGGGACAGATGAAATGCATCAGATCAAGGAAGATTATGATCCGATTCTTTCCAAGCATTTTGATGAGATCAATATGAATGAGAAACTTTTTGCCAGGGTTAAAGCTGTTTATGACGAACGTGTTGCTTTGGGACTTACAGGTGAAGATAAACGTTTGGTTGAAGAGTATTACAAGAGTTTTGTACGCGGAGGAACGAACCTTTCTCCGGAAGATAAAGCTAAAGTGATGAAACTCAATGGGGAAATTGTTACTTTGACAAATAAATTCGGTAAAAACCTATTGGGCGAAAACAACAAATTCCGTTTGGTGATCACTGAAGAAAAAGATTTGGCAGGATTACCGGAATCAAATATTATCGCAGCAGCGGAATTGGCAAAAAAAGAAGGTAAAACAGGTTGGGTTTTCACATTGGACAAACCAAGTTGGATTCCATTTATGCAGTTTGCCGATAACAGAGCGCTTCGCGAAAAAATGTATAAAGCATATATCAATCGTGGAAATAATAACGATGAACTGGATAACAAGTCTACTCTTGAAAGAATTGCTGTTCTGAGAGTAGAGAAGGCTAATATAATGGGATATAAGACTTGGGCAGACTTTGTTATCAGTGATAATATGGCTAAGACTTCCGCTGCGGCTAATGCTTTGGTAAACCAGGTGGCCACAGCTACAATCCCTTATGCAAAAGCAGAAGCTGTTGAATTGCAGAAGATGGTTGATAAATCAGGCGAGAAATTCAAATTAGAAGGCTGGGACTGGTGGTATTATACCGAGAAATTGCGAAAAGAACGTTATGATCTGGATGAAGAGACTTTGCGTCCTTATTTTAGTCTGGAAAGCACCCAGGAAGGAATGTTCATGCTTTGTAATAAGCTTTGGGGCTTACAGTTCGAAAAATTGACTAATCTTCCTGTTTATAATGAAGATGTGCTTACTTATGAAGTGAAAGATCGTGATGGATCTCATTTAGGCATTATGTATTTCGATTTCCACCCTCGCGCGACAAAACGTGGCGGTGCCTGGATGGAAAATATTATCGATGAATATTATGTCGACGGAAAACGTTCTGCTCCTGTAATTTACAATGTCTGTAACTTTACACCTCCAGTAGGGGATATACCTTCTTTATTAAGCATAGACGAGGCTGAAACAATGTTTCACGAGTTCGGACACGCATTGCATGGACTTTTGACACAATGCAAATACCGTTCATTATCAGGGACTCATGTTCCTTCTGACTTCGTAGAATTGCCTTCTCAGGTTATGGAAAACTGGGTATTAGAGCCTCAGATGTTGAAATTGTATGCCAAACATTATAAAACAGGGGAAGTTATTCCGGATAACCTGATTGAAAAGATGCAAAAAGCAAAAAATTTTAATCAAGGATTTATTACAATGGAATTGATTGCTGCTTCCGCGTTGGATATGGATTGGCATATGCAGACTGATACTGTTAAAAAAGAAGCGGTTGCATTTGAGACTGCTGCAATGAAAAAAATGGGTTTGATCAAGGAAATTGCTCCACGTTACAGCAGTTGGTATTTCAACCACATCTTTGGAAGTGATCCCGGTTATTCTGCCGGTTACTATGCTTATACATGGTCGGCAGTACTTGATGCGGATGCTTATCAGGCATTTGTAGAGACCGGAGATATTTTCAATCAGGAAGTAGCTGATAAATTCAGGAAAAATGTTTTGGAAAAAGGTGGTTCGGACGATGCTGATGTGCTATATCGTAACTTTAGAGGCAAGGATGCCACTCCGGATGCATATTTGCAACGTAAAGGATTTGTGAAAAAATAAGAATTCTAATCAAAAACTAATCCCCGTTGTTTTGTCTCTGCAAAATAACGGGGATTAGTTTTTTTAGGATAGCTATTACTCTCAAATAAAAAAAGTATTTTTCATTAAAAAGATAGTTAAAACTAACATGATTATAAATGTCAATATTAATCCGGTATTAGCCATAGGGTTATTCCCGAAAGGTTTGTCCAGGAATAATTGTTGTACGACTATCACTGAGATCTTCTTTCTTTTCTTTTGTAAAAAGTGAAGTATCTTTGTGATATATAGCTAAATAACGTACAGATAAGTGTTGTTGAAAACTTAGCCGCGGTTGGATAAAAATGCAAATACTCAACAAAGAATTTAAGACCGATATAATTAATCCCGACATTCATACAGACAACTAAGAAATAGCGTGATAATTTGGTACGATTTCTCAGAGCTGAACCTTGAAAAGCAATATTATTCATCAACCAGTAGCCAGAGAGAAAAGTAATTGGAAATACAATCAGAAAAGCAGCAATATAAGGAGATAAAACAATAAATCCAAGTTCGACATTCTCTTTTTTGAATACTATATTATACAAAAAAGAAAAGAATGCAAGATCAAAGCACATATTTAAGCCGCCACAAACGATATATTTGAATAGTTTATAAGGAATCAGCTTCTTTACTGAGGGAATATAGAACCAACTTATAAATTTTTCAATTGACTTTTTCACTCTATCATTATCAGTAACCGTCAAAATTTTATTTTCCACGTTATTATCTTAATTTGATACAGACACCAATCCCGATAAAATCGGAAGTGCAAAGTTAATGAAAAATGATATAAAGTATTTTAATTTCCTGCAAGATCAAAGAAAAAGGCAACTTCAAATCCGGAATTGTCTTCATTTATGTTCCAATCAGGTTTTATCTTTTTTCGATGCAACTTCCAATGAAGGATATTCTCTGAATTTTACCGCATCCCTAAAAAATCATTACCTTTGTGGCATGAAAATAGAGACTCAAACAGCAAACATACTATCCAATCTGGGAATTGGCAACCTGAATGAAATGCAGATTGCGACTCAGGATGTGATTATCAAAGAACAAAATATCTTATTATTATCTCCTACAGGATCGGGAAAGACTTTGGCTTATCTATTGCCTGTTCTCGGATTGTTAAGAGAAGATGTGAGAAATGTGCAATGCTTGGTAATTGTACCCTCAAGGGAGCTGGCTCTTCAAATAGAGCAGGTCTGGAAAAAGATGGGAACAAAGTTCAAGGTAAATGTTTGTTATGGAGGACATTCTATCGATACCGAGCTGAAAAATCTAAGTACTCCTCCTGCTTTACTAATCGGAACACCAGGGCGTTTGAAAGACCATCTGGAACGAAAATCTTTTGATACAAACTCTATCAAAACCTTGGTTCTGGATGAGTTTGATAAATCGTTGCAATTGGGTTTTCAGGAGGATATGAATGCGATCATTGATCAACTGCACAACTTACAAAAA
This sequence comes from Bacteroidales bacterium, assembly GCA_031556375.1. Classification (GTDB taxonomy): domain Bacteria; phylum Bacteroidota; class Bacteroidia; order Bacteroidales; family Azobacteroidaceae; genus BNXB01. Next base: position 71,123 of record JAVBTA010000006.1, read on the forward strand.
CGGATTCTTCTTTCGGCTACTGCTGATGTGGAAATTCCTGAATTTGTAAAGATAAAATCGCCTGTAACTCTTGATTATATACAGGAAGAGAAAAATAATGGTCTTTCAGTTAAACTCGTTTTATCTCCCGAAAAGGACAAAATAGAATCGTTATTTCATCTGATATGTTCCCTTAATTCTGAACCGGCACTTATTTTCTGTAATCACAGGGAAGTTACGGAGCGCATCAGTAATTTGTTGAATGAAAAAGGAATACAGACCGGATATTATCATGGAGGTATGGATCAGGATGATCGGGAAAGGGTTTTAATTCAATTTAGAAATGGCAGTTTGAATTATCTGGTTACGACCGATTTGGCAGCGCGAGGATTGGATATTCCTGAAATGAATCATGTTATACATTATCATCTTCCGGGAAAAGAAAGTGAGTTTGTTCACCGTAATGGTCGTACAGCTCGTATGAATGCTTCCGGGACAGCATATATCATACAATTTGAAGAAGATAAAATGCCGGAGTATATTTCTGGAGATTTAGATGTCTTGAAAATTGAAAAAGAATATTCTTTGCCTGATCTTCCTGAATACCAAACAATTTATGTGAGTGGAGGTAAGAAAAACAAGTTAAATAAAAGCGATATTGTCGGGTTTTTTATACAAAAAGGCAAACTCGATAAATCCGATTTGGGATTGATTGAGGTAAAAGACTTTATTTCGTTTGTAGCCGTTCGGAAGTCTGTCGTGAAAAACCTATTGACTAATGTTCAGGATGAGAAAATGAAGGGAAAAAAATATAAGATTGAAGCGGCAAGGGATGTTAAGCCTTTTTCAGGAAGATGAGTTTTTTTTGTACTTCGTTGTAAATTAATCGTTTATCGAATCGCAGAAGGACAATGGGTAACGATATAGAGGCCAATTCGCTAAATGTCCTATAAAATAGTCGAAAAACGAGCAATCGCTTGATAAGCTATGCTTTTTTTCGACTATTTCTGTTTTGAAGATGACAAATTCCTTTTATCTCCCTTTTTTGGCATATTTTAGGCTGTAGCTAATGCCGATTAGCTATATTGAGTATTCATTCCAGGTGTTAAGCTGCTTTTTTGGCGGTTTGTTTTTTCTGTTCTTTTGCCGCCAGCCGGGCCACATTTGCCGTATGCACGCCAAAGAGTATCCAGAGTATCTCGGTCTGTGGTGTTCGGGCTTTAATCTTTCGCAGGTTGTAATGTTCCTTTTCCGTTCCAAAACTTCCTTCCAACCGGGTGGATCGTTCTTTGGAGAGTAACGATCGCATCTTCTTTCTTTCAGGTTCGTCTTTGGCCCTTTTGCCTTTGGGTAGAAAACTGGTATAAATCGGAGTAGGCCTTGAAGAGCAATATTTTCGAGTCTTATTGGTTGCATAAATGGCATCACCGGCAAAGTGTGTGACTTTCTGACGGAATAACATCTTGGCATACCAGATGGAAGAGATTCCACGGGTTCCCTCATTGAAGGCATTAAATGAGATGTGCTCTATAAAGTTGATACCATCAACCTGTATCAGGTTGGCCTTGGCCCCAAACTCAACGGCTTTGACCTCTTTCCCTCGTACAATGGGCCGGATATAATGTTTGTGAACACTTACAATCCTACCCGATACCGTTTTCCCACTTGTATGCATCTGGGTTTGCTGGCTCAAAATAGTTCGGATCACATTACGCCTTTTATGATAGGAACCCTCAAGTTCCAACACTTGCCGATATTCACATTCAAGATAGTCCAACAGACTGCTGAGTTTGCCCAAAAGATAAATCAAAGAGGTACGTAGTTTCTTTCTCTTCTTGTGTGTCTTTTTTCTGCAACGGCTAAAGGAGAGATAACGTTTATGGATTTCATCATGTTTACTCCGGGGACGGCGAAACTTCAAGGTACGGCTCTGTTTTATAATCTGATCATAAGTCCATTCGATACTTTCCCAAAGCAACTTCTCATTGGTGGGAAAACGAAGATGACTCTCATAGCAAGTAGCATCGCTCATGACAACTCCCGTATTCTCTAACAAAGGCTTCCAGGCCTTGGCCAGTGTCTTTTGAAATAGATCCATATCCAAACTACGGGAGAGTTCACAGCGAACTTTGCTCACTAACTTCGTGTCCCGGATTTCTTGGCCTGGACGGATAAAAATCCCGCAGAAGAGCTGATAGTAAATATTGCCGTTGATTTGTTCGACCAGTTTCTTATCAGAGACTCCGGTATAGTTCTTTAACAACATCAAGGCTATTTTACCTTCAGGGCTAAAGAAGCTTTTACGACCCAAAGAAGATGATTGTAGGCCAAATGTCCTGGCTATTTCAGAAAAAGGAAATAAACGATGGATATGACCTAAATCACTCGATTCAAAACCCGAACGGTAAAGTGATAAAAGTTCGCTCTCTTGATAAAGTGGCAAAGTCTGCGATAATTCACAAATTTGTTGTACCTTCATGCTGTATTTTTTAGCGTGATTTCCCCGTTTTTGGCCTCGAAACCGTATTGTCGGGGGACAAACAAAGATACAAAAAATCCCAACTAATTCATAATGAATCGGTTGGGATTGTTTTTTTATTAGGAGAATAAGCCACGTTACATGCTGTTCCGAAACTATCAATTGCAATATATAATGCGATCATTAATCCGATAGTTTGTTCATCGAATCCAAGGACAGTTTGAAGGGCGGCAATCGATGCCATGATTGCTCCTCCAGGCACCCCAGGTGCTGCAATCATCATTATTCCCAACAACAAAATAAATCCCGAATAAAGCGAAACATCATGAGGTAGTCCATGTATCATGCATACGGCCAAACTCATGGCAACAATTTTCATGGTACTACCCGATAGATGGATAGTTGCACAGAGCGGAATACAAAAATCAGCAATATCTTCATCAACTCCATTCTGTTTAGTTTGTTGCAAAGTAACAGGAATTGTTGCTGCGGAAGAAGATGTTCCTAGAGCAGTCATATATGCCGGAAACATATTGTAAAGTAATTTGAATGGATTTTTCTTTCCAACGGCGCCGGCAATCGAGAATTGGATTATTAAAAGAAGAATATGTATGATAAAAATAATTCCGATTACTTTTCCAAATACAGAAATGACTTGTATCGTTGCTCCGGAATTACTCATATTTAAGAAAATACCGAAAATATAAAGGGGGAGAAAAGGAATAATTATTTTGGTAATCAATAATTCAACAATTAATTTGAACTCATGGAATATCTTTTTTAATGATTCTGCATTAGCAGCAGCAGCTCCTATTCCCAGAACAAAAGCCAGGATCAGGGCAGTCATCACTTCAAACACAGGAGGCATATCTATTTTGAAAAATGGAGTCAATAATGTCGACTCAGGATTATCGATATTTCCCAATGTACTGCCTAAATCAAGCAATCCAAATATTGGTTTACAAGAAAAATAAGTAAAAAACCCGGAGAAAATAGTTGAACCGTAGGCCAAAGCGACTGTAATTAACAGAAGTTTTCCGGCTTTATTTCCAAGATCAGAAATTCCGGGAGCAACGAGGCCTAGAATGATCAATGGGATAGAAAAACCCAGGAAATTGGAAAAAATCCCATTGAATGTTATAAAAATACGTACAATACTTTGCGGGAAAATATATCCGAAAGCGATTCCTAAAATAATGGCAATAATGACTCGAGGCAAGAGTCCTAATCTGAGTTTTTTCATACGTATTTTGTATAGGGGATTTAATCTTCCATGATTTCTACGTAAGATTGCTGTTCATCGTCCCATTCGAATTCATGGCTTATCGGAGCAGATAAGATAATATCCAGGGCCGGGTTGATGGAAAGCATTTCTTCCGGGTAGACTGAGACACAATTATCCGGATTTTCAAGGTAATCCTCATCCTCATCTCCGTACAGAAAGCGCCAGCCGCTGTCGATATTGGTTTCGGGGTAATCTCGGTAACAATAGCCGATATGGTCGGCTTCCAACGCACGTTTAGAGATAAATGCGTATTTTTTCACTTCTTGTTCATACGTTCGCCCTTCAGGCTCGTCTTTTTGTTGTAAATCTTCAGGTTTCATTTTAGTATATTATTAATAAATACGTTTCAACTGGAAGAAAAAGAATTTGAAAGTCAATCCGAGCATAAACACACCTCCGGTCAGACGACTTTCCTGTGTTGTGAATATATTGGGCATATACATCGCCTGAAGTCCCAGATAAGAACAATTACTGGGTTCTCCATAGTGTTGCGGTTTAATTTTCTTCATGTCGTTAAGAGCAAAGTCAAGATTAAATCCGAATAACGGTGTGACAGAAGTTCCCAGACTCAAATTCTCAAGGTCAGGATTATCATCGATTGCATTTTGTGAAGGTTGAGCAAAATTAAAGGAAACCCCGGCAAATGGAACCAGTTTAGCCCGTTTATATTCTAGGGCGTTAAAACCAATGCACGGAGCAATCAATGCAAGTGGAAGATTCTCGCCCGCAGGCCAAACCTGATTTTTATTCTTTATCTGGATATCTTTTTTCACATCGCTTCCTGAAGCTGTCAGATACAATCCAAAGTACATTTTTTTGTAAAATGCATCAAGCGAAACATTGAAGAACGCCGGATAAAAGTCAATGTATTCGGAAACGTTTCCTGAAGTAAAATAAGCGCCTCCTCCGATTGTCATTCCCCATTGAAAATCAGCAGGTTCAAATCGATAAGAAACGACCTCTTTTACCACTTTTGACAGTGGAGAATCCGGATATTGTTTTATAAAAAGGTCTGACGTTTCATTGATCTCATCGATCGACAAGGATTCGGAGTCATAAACAACCAGTAGCCTGTCGAGGAATAACGGCAAAAATTCTTCTGTATCTTTGGAGTACTTTAATGATTTTATATCTTTCTCAATCAGGTCGTATTCATTTTTTATTAATGAGGAGACTTTTTCTCCGATTAAATCATCGGAGGGAGAAAAGGATGGTGCCGATTGTTTTTCCGCTTGTTCTGAGTTCAGATATAATGCCAGATCCAGGATTTTTGAGTAATCTCCTATCCAATAATACAACATTAGACGTTCGGTGGCCCAAAATGCCTGGTGATTTTCATCTTCTACGTTTTCGATCAAATAATTCATGATTTCCTTAACTCCGTCCACGTTATTTGTGTCCAGTTCTTTCAGGATAAGCCGGCGACCTCTGGAAATGAGATCGGACTTAGACAGTTCCATTGTAGAAATACGTTCGGCAACGGAAATACTATCCGTTGTCTGACTTAATATCCACCAGCACGGAGATAGGATCAATATTATTATGATAAATAGTTTTTTCATGTATAATCTGTTTTACCCAAAATCATCAAACATCAACATCTCCGGGGGCACTCCAAGGTTATCCAGCATATTTCGTACAGCATTCGCCATCGGCCCAGGACCACACATATAGTATTCAATATCTTCAGGCGAATCATGGAATTTCAGGTAATTATCAAGAATAACCTGATGGATAAAACCCACATATCCTGTCCAGTTATCTTCCGGAAGAGGTTCACTCAGTGCGATATTAAATGTAAAATTAGGAAATTCCTTTTCAATAGCACGAAAATCTTCTTCATAAAAGATCTCATTCTTCGAACGGGCGCCATACCAGTAAGAAATTTTTCTATCGGTTGTTCTTAAAGTATGAAACAAATGCAATAATTGTGAACGCAGAGGTGCCATACCGGCTCCACCGCCAACGTACAACATTTCTCTTTTTGTATCTAAAATATGGAAATCTCCGTAAGGACCGGAGACCTGAACTTTATCTCCTGGTTTGAGATTGAAGATAAAAGTAGAACACATTCCCGGAGGGACACCTTCTTTCCAGGTACCCGTAGTCCGGTCGAAAGGAGGTGTGGCAATACGTACATTCAGCATAACGATATCTCCTTCAGCAGGATAGTTTGCCATTGAGTATGCACGCATATTTTCTTCATTATTTTTGTGTGCTAATTCCCACATTTTGAATTTATCCCATTCCGCTTTGAAACGGTCTATATTTCCTGTTTCTGGACGAGCTTCCACATTAAAGTCCGAAAATTTAATATCGTATTCAGGTACCTGAATCTGGATATAAGATCCCGGTTTGAAATTAAGGCGCTCTCCTTCAGGAAGTTTTACCACGAATTCTTTGATAAAAGAAGCTACATTGTAATTAGAGACAACTTCACACTCCCAGGATTTCACGCCAAAGACTTCATCAGAAACCCGGATTTCCATGTCCTCTTTTACTTTGGTCTGACAGCCCAGTCTCCAATGATCTTTGATCTGTTTCCGGTTGAAAAATCCCACTTCGGTCGGTAAAATTTCACCTCCACCTTCCAGAACCTGGCAACGGCACTGTCCACAGGTACCTCCGCCTCCGCAAGCGCTGGACAGGAAAATTCCATTGGCTTGTAAAGTGGACAAGATGGTACCTCCCATCGGAGTTTCGAGCTCTTTTTCGTCATTGATAACGATCCTGACATTGCCGGATGGCGTCAGTTTCGTTTTAGCATATAATAAAACCAATACAAGCAGTAATGTAACAACAAGGAAAACTACCACACTGGCAACAATTGTTAAACCTCCGGATATCATAATTAAATTTTTATACCTGAAAAACTCATAAAACCTATTCCCATCAAAGCTGTGATAATGAATGCAATACCCAATCCTCTCAGAGGTTTGGGAATGTCCGAATATTGCAATTTTTCACGGATTGCAGCCATTCCTACAATTGCGAGCATCCAACCGATACCGGATCCGAGTCCATATATGGTGGCCACACCGACATTCGGGAAAGCTTTTTGTTGCATAAATAAAGATCCTCCTAGGATAGCACAGTTCACAGCAATCAAAGGCAGGAAAATCCCTAGTGATGCATATAAAGAAGGACTGAACTTTTCCACTACCATTTCCACTAATTGAACAAAAGAAGCAATTACGGCAATAAAGATGATGAGGCTGAGGAAACTCAGGTCGACACTGGCAAATTTAGGGCTCAACCATGTTAAGGCACCATGTTTAAGCACATAAACTTCCAACAGGTAATTGAGCGGAAGTGTAGCCGTAAGGACGAATACCACAGCAATACCCAATCCCACGGCTGTTTTTACATTTTTCGAAACCGCCAGAAACGAGCACATCCCCAGGAAATAGGCAAAAATCATATTGTCTATGAAGATGGAACGGACGAAAGTACTTAATATGTCTTGCATAATTTCTTATTTTTCCTGTAAATTTTTGTCTTTTGATCTTTGAAACCAGATGATGCAGGCAACTACTATCAATGCCATTGGAGGCAGGATCATCAATCCGTTATTTGTATATCCCATATCGTAAAGAAACTGAGGTATTACCGGAAAACCCAGTAAAGTGCCGGAACCTAATAGTTCCCGGAAGAATCCGACAATAATAAGGATCAATCCATATCCCAATCCGTTACCGATTCCGTCGAGAAAAGAAGGCCAGGGCTTATTACCTAAAGCAAAGGCTTCCAAACGCCCCATTACAATACAGTTAGTGATAATTAATCCGATAAATACGGAAAGTTGCTTACTGACATCGTAAGCAAAAGCTTTCAACAGCTCATTGACTATTGTTACCAGAGCTGCAACAACAACTAATTGCACAATGATCCGGATCCGTGATGGAATTGTATTTCTTAGCAATGAAATTACCAGGTTGGAAAATGCAGTTACTACGATTACCGAAACGGCCATCACAATAGATGGTTCCAATTTACTGGTAACAGCTAATGCAGAACAAATTCCAAGCATCTGGACCGTAATCGGGTTATCTTTTCCCAACGGGCCGAATAATATTTTTTTATTGTTTTCTGAAAGTCCCATAATTTTATAATTTACTTTGTCTCAAAACGTCACTTCTTTAAAAATTCAGTATACGCTCCGATACTATTTGTAAGCATTGCATCCACACCCTGGCTTGTAATTGTTCCTCCGGAAATACCATCGACATAGTCCTGTCCATGGGCTGTTTTTCCTGGCTTTACAATAGCAATGGACAAGAATTTTCCATCGTTATTGAAGAATTTCTTGCCTATAAATTCTTTTCCAAAACCGGTTTTTTCAATTTCAGCGCCCAGACCCGGAGTTTCTCCGGCATGTCCGAATGAGGCTCCATAAACTGTATTTTTATCTTCATCCAAACTTATGAATCCCCAAAGAGGTCCCCAAAGGCCAGCTCCGCGCATTGCCAGGATATATTTAGTTTTTCCGTCGACTTTAGCTTCAAAAACAGGATATTTCCGTTCCGAATCAGGATTATTCAGTTCTTCGGCAAGTTCAGTAGAAAATGCATTGCCGTCGACTTTTTCGCCTTTGTTGTTCACAACATACGAGTCGACTATAAGTTTTTTGTATTTAGCTTCAGCCTCCGTGCTTTTGGCTTCAATATTTAGCGATCTTAATATTTGCTGCATCTTATCGATAGCTTCATTCTTCGATTGCTGAGGACGAAGTACCTGGGATACAAATGCAAGCGCTACAGCTACAAGGATGACTACGACTGAGGCGTAAATAAGTGTGTATGAGTTACTTTCTCTATTCATTATGCCTTCCCTCCATCATTAGATTTAACAACCGAACGTTTCAAACGTTTTCTGATATTTGCATCCACTACATAATGGTCTATTAACGGAGCAAATGAATTCATTAACAGGATGGCGAGCATCATTCCTTCGGGATAGCCGGGATTCAGAACCCGGATCACAACTGCAAAAAATCCGACTAAAAATCCGAAGATATATTTCCCGGTTTCAGTACGAGCGGATGTCACCGGATCTGTTGCCATGAAAACTGCTCCAAAAGCAAAGCCTCCCAGCATAATATGTTCTAATGGTTTAACCATCATTCCAGGAGTAGTCCCTATTGCATTGAATATCAAAGCGGTAATAAATCCACCCAAAAATACCGACGCCATAGATTTCCAACTGGCAACACCTGTGATTAAAAGAAAGATTGCACCGATTAGAATTGCTAATTTTGAAGTTTCCCCGATAGATCCCGGAATCAGGCCCAGGAACATATCCCACAAACTTAAAGGGTTACCTAAAACATCGGTAACATGTACCGGTCCTGTTGTTGCCGCAGTTATCTGTCCTAATGGAGTTGCGCCTGAAAAGGCATCCACGACCTGCCCTGAACCGATGCCAAAAGTACTGTCTGTACGCACAAATACCTGATCACCAGACATTTTTGAAGGATAAGCAAAAAACAGGAACGCCCGTGTAACAAGGGCTACATTCCAGATATTATAGCCTGTACCACCGAATACTTCTTTTGCAAAGATTACGGCAAAAGCCGTAGCAACCGCAATCATCCACAAAGGAGTGTCGACGGGTACAATCAAGGGAATTAACATCCCGGATACCAGAAAACCTTCCTGTATTTCATGTCCTTTCCATTGGGCAACAATAAATTCAATGCCCAGACCTACAATATAAGAAACAGCTACAATCGGAAGTACGGCCAGAAATCCGAATAAAAACGTATTCAGAAAACCCGGATTTTGCCCGATAGCCAGATAATGCTGATAGCCAACGTTAAACATTCCAAACAGTAAAGCCGGAATCAATGCTATGATCACAAATGTCATGGTCCGTTTGGAATCAATGGCATCATGGATATGAACGCCCGATTTCGATGTTTTATTCGGCACGAACAGGAACGTTTCAACTCCGTCAAAGACAGAATGGAACATTCCGAATTTTCCGCCTTTCTCAAAATCCGGCTTAATTTTATCTAAATAATTTCGCAGAAACTTCATTTCATTTCATTTCATTGTATAATAAATCCAATCCTTTTCTTACAATACTTTGGAGCTCGATTTTCGATGTATCGACGAACTCACATAAAGCAAAATCTTCGGGGATTACTTCGTAAATTCCCAGATTTTCCATTTTATCAATATCGAATGCGATGATTGCTTTCAAAAGAAATTCCGGTAATATATCCATCGGAAAAACCTTATCGTATTCGTTCGACATGATCATTGCCCTTTTTCCTCCTTTGATACGGGCATCCAATACATATTCACGTTTTATCAGTTTATTGATAATTTTAGAAGGAAAAGTGCAACTATTGGAAAATTTATTGAAACCAACACTTGCCCAACCGAAAAACTCACTGGTTTCAGTTCCTTCCGGAATAACAGTCACCTGATTATCAAAAGCATGTAAATACCTCTCATTGTCTATTTCAGTCGTTTCAGTACCTGTGAGTACATTTCCGCTGATGTAGCGTAAGATTTTATTTTCGGAAGTATTGTTTTCAATTAATTTCTTAATGGAAGCTCCCGGAAGCATTTGATAATAGCCGGTTTTTTTTACTTCTGAGCCGCCCAAAGCTACCAGACGTGTAAAATCGGCAATTCCGTTGTTAAATAATCTTCCGATAAATAAAATATCAGCAGGGTTGATTGTCCAAACGATCTCGCCTTTGTTAATCGGTTTGATATGATTTATTTGTACCCCGACATTACCAACCGGATGAGGCCCTTCGAAGTGAATTTTTTCTACGTTTTTAGCGTCTTTCAAAGCCGGAGTAGTACAGTCGGGACGTAATCCCAGGTAAACTTTACCGGAAGTCAGTTTTGCCAACACATCCAACCCGGTTTGAAAATCTGTTTCCTGACCTTTTAGAATCAAATCTAAGGAAGGAGCTAATGGAGCAGAATAGATTCCTGAAACAAAAATATCCCGTGGGGTATCGCTAGGATTTGCTCCGTATCCATAAGGGCGTTGCCTGATAAAAGGGAAAATACCGGAGTCACAGAGTTGTTGTTTGATAAGCTCTACTGCTAACCCGTTTATATTTTTTCTGCCGAAATCGTGATATTTGATCTCTTGATCGGCAGAAACTACAATATTGAGTAACTTTCGTTTTTCACCCCGGTTTACATCAATAATTTCACCACTTACCGGAGATACAATTTTAATATCAGGATTATTTTTGTCGTATAAAACCGGAGTCCCGGCAGATACGATATCTCCTTGTTTTACGGCAACTTTTGGTGAAAATCCCGGAAAATCATCAGGAAAGATGACATAATGATATGATTTGGCGGATTCAAGTGTCATTCCCTCGGGTTTTCCCGTCAATTTGATATCCAAGCCTTTTGTAATTTTTATTACCTGAACCATGGAAAAAAAATAATTTGTTCTAAAGCAGATGCAAAGATAGTGAAAGTTCTAAAAAAATGTCTCACTTTGTGCAACGTTTCGTATCTTCACACATTTATTAGGTGCCACATGATAATATGAGCGAAACAGAACTAATAAATAAGTGCAAGTCGGGCGATAATGTTGCACGGAAAAAACTTTATGAAACCTACTCACGGCAGATGATGGCTATCTGTTATCGCTATACGGGCGATAAAGAAACATCCGAGGATATTCTGCATGATGGATTCATTAAGGTTTTTGTGTCTATTTGTTCATTTGATTACAGGGGCGAAGGTTCTTTGAAAGCTTGGATTAGCCGGATATTTGTCAATGCATCGTTGGAGTATCTGAGGAAGAATGAATATACCAGGAACAGTTCTCCCATTGAAGAGTGGAGGGAAACGGATACTGATGTGGAGGAGGAAGATATGGAACGAATTCCGGATGAGGTTTTGATGGAATTTATATCTCAACTTCCGGAAGGATACCGTGCCGTATTCAATATGTACACTTTCGAAGATATGTCACACAAAGAAATCGGGAACGTATTAGGTATCAATGAAGCCTCTTCTCGTTCTCAACTCTCACGGGCAAAAGCAATACTGGTGAAAAAAGTTCAGGAATACATAAAGAAACATGAAGGATAAAAACGACATATTAAGCAAACGGATTCGTGAGCGGTTGAAAGATTTCGAGCAACCGGTACCGGATCATATATGGTCTGCTATTGAGGAAGATTTGGTTCCTACAGTAGGCATCTCCAGGACAAAAGTTCTGTGGAGGAGGCTTGCTATTGCCGCATCTTTCCTTTTGATCCTGTCTGTCGGTACATTATTTTTCCTCAACCGTAATGATGAGGAACCGAAGATTGTAGAGAATAAAATCGAAAAACAAATTAGTAAATCGACTCAGTCTCTTTTGGCAGAACAGAATAGGCAAGAAGAGCAGCCTCAGGAAATAGTTGAAACGAAAACAATTACGAAATCGAGTCATCGGAATTCGCCTTTGGCGGAGCATGTGCAAAAGGCAGAGATATCAACAACAAAATCCGAAGAAGTAAGCCGTAAAACTGAACTACAAAAAACGTCTGAGATAGCTGAAAACAAATCAGAAAAGGAGAAGGACCAACCTGTAAAGCAAGATAAAAAAATGTCTTCCTTTTATGAAGATGCAATGGCAGACAACAATTTATTAAATAATCTTTCAGGGAGAAAGAAGAAATATGGAGGAGTTTCATATGCTCTTGCTGTTGGTAACTCCGGCAACTTTGGAAGAGAAAGCAATGTTCCTTACCATGTAAATGAAGGGATGATGTTTTCTCCAAGTTCGGCAAATGACCCGATCTACACCAATTCAGGTGGGAATGTGGATTTTACGAAACGATACAATGTTTTCACTGCTAAAAATGATGAAACTACTCCGGCTGAATATAATTACGCCCTGCCGATTTCTGTTGGATTTACTGTACGAAAACATTTTTCTAAAGTGTTTGCATTGGAAACCGGATTAGTATATACCTACCTTGCTTCTGAAGGAAAAGTGGTATCCAATGTTCCGATTACAAATAATATCAGTTTGAATTATCTTGGGATTCCTGTAAAAGCGGTTTATTCTTTTTACGACAGTAAACGCCTTTCTGTTTATGCTTCAGCCGGAGGAATGGTGGAGAAATCAGTTTATGGTAAATTCCAATCGACAGTTGATTATAAGACAAAATCGAAAGATTTGAATGTAAAAGAATTGCAATTCTCTGTTGCCGGATCAGTTGGGATTAATTTTCAATTAGTAGGCCGTTTAGGCTTGTTCATTGAACCCGGAGTTGCCTATTATTTCGATGACGGAAGCAAAATAGAGACCATTAGAAAAGATCAACCGTTTAATTTTAGTCTACAAGGGGGATTGAGATTAACTTATTGATCAAAAAATGATCTTTATTGCCGAGTTCCTGTTATTTGAAACCACTTTTACGATGCCGATTGTTCCTTTTTGAGGAGCACTCACACTGAAAGATTGAGATCCTGCAAATGCAAATGTTCTAATTGATTGTCCCGTAGTGGTATAAATAGTCGCGGTTCCGGTTTCTCCGGCTTCTGCATGAATATATAGGATCTTACTTTGTCGGTCGTAAGTAGCGATATTGGGTTTTGGAAGAGTTTCTTCTTCAGTTTTATTTCCCTGAATGATAACCGGTTGAATTGCAAGTGATGTTGTTATCGATTGTCCCGGATATTTGTCGGCAGCAAACCATTCTCCTGAAATTTTTTTTACCCAGGCCGAATTTTTCTTTTTTGAGCCGAATGCTGTATTATAAACCGAAAAATTGAAGGATGAAGGATAACTGATTTCATACGACACATAAAAATTGCCACTAACTTTATGGTTACCAGGGAAAAATACAAAATTTTCGGATCCTTTTCCTCCACTCAAAGTGACCGAATTATTCTCAAATCCTTTTTTTGAAGTATTATATGTTACATAAGTCGGATTAAATAATACGCTGACCACTGGAATTTCAGGACCATTTTCTCCGGTGTAAATATTTATTTTTATTGGGGATACAGTCCCGCTAAAATTTGAAATAGGGGGGAGCATAAGGAATGTGCCGACCAGTTCCGCTTCCGACTCGACATTGAAAGCCTCGGCAAACTCATTTGTTTCCTGCAATGAGTTATGGCCAAAAAGAAATCCGGATCCACGTGCACCCAGAGATGTTGCCGTTAAAGTATCAGGAATACTCGCATTATAATCAGCATTACTTAGCCTTACCATAGGATAATCTTTAAAAGGATCCAGTCCCGGCAACTGTGTAGTACCCTCAGATCCCGGATCGAGCCAATGTTTCAGATTAACAGAGTCCTGAACACCATATTCCCAACTTTTACATAAAGCAAAGAAGTAGTCGGATCCGCTGCCACTATTTTTTCCGGAACAGATAGAATTTCCTCCGGAGAGTCCACCGATTAATAGTCCGGAAGCGTCAAATAACGGAGAACCGGATGACCCTCCATCGGTAGCTCCGTTGGTCCACGAAACTTTCCAATGCGACAGGGCATCAAAATAAATAAAAGGGGATGTTACCAACGACAAATTTCCGTTAATAAAACCGGCCTTTTTTAATGTTTTATTAGGGTGGTGAAGGTTTGTGTGAGGATTCGATCCACCGTCCTGTTCAATATTCCATCCGGAATAATACGGATTATAATAATCAGGCGGAGTTTCATTCAATCGTAACAGAGCCACATCTTTTTTCTCAACTATTGCCAATGCTGTAGACCCGGCTATTGTCTGACTTTCTACTCCTCTCATCTCCGAATTGCAAATACTTCTTTGATAATTGAAAAAAGTAACGATTGTTCCTGATTTTTCCAGGTAATAGTCCATATTCCGTTCAATGGCAGGATCTGAGTTGAGGCAATGTACCGCTGTTATCAGGTATGGAGTTCCATCATTTTTCGTGTTGTTGACAAGTGTTCCTGTGCAACCGGATGCCCCATTGATAATTAATAGAACAGTAGACCGGATATTTTCGTTATTAATAGAATTGCTGCATAAAGCATCGGGCATACACGGATAGGTCGTAACCTGGTCGATTTCAGGTTCTACGGATCTTAGAAAGATATTCAGGTAATCATGATTTACTTCGGTAATCCTCAATTTGCCTGGAAATGAAGCATTTGCCGGTTCCGAATACTCAATAATAATTTCATCTCCTTCAACTGGCTGAGTTGGAAGGATATTATTCCCTGTAAGATTATTTTCCCGGGTAAAAGATCCGATTACATGAGTCCGGTTAGAATTGTATAAAAATAATTTTCCTCCTTCCGGAATATTGAATTCACCGAACAAAACATTGATAGAATACGCTCCTTCAGACCGGATTCCAACTTGCCAGACTTTAGTTCCATCGTCCAGTTGATAATTAAGTCCGCTAACACCCCGTTCAATATTTGTAATGAACTTATTTGCAAATCGAAAGCCTCCACGAAGATCCTGTTCGTTCATCCGGTCTTCCTCACGCAGTTTATCGACATTGAACGATGGCATTTCCACAAAAAGACCGTCACTGGAATTTTTTAATAATGACGTTTTAAGTTGAGGAGTTGGAAACAGGGGCTGTCCTCCATGACTGATCTGTCCGTACGAAACGAAAGCAAAAAAGCAACAAACAATTAACAGTAAATATTGTTTCATAAAAGGCGTATACAGAAATACAAAGATAGGTTTTATTCTTAAATATATTTACCTTTGTAGTTCTAAAAATGTAAAATAGATAGATGAAAGAATTCATTATAACAGATACTCCTACTGAAAACGCGGTCTTGGTAGGATTGATTACTCCGGATCAAAGTGAAGCCGGAATTACCGAATATCTCGATGAATTGGACTTTTTAGCCGAAACAGCAGGGATTAATGCCGGCAAACGTTTTACTCAGCGTCTTGATACCTCCCATCCTGTAACATTTGTCGGTTCGGGAAAATTGCAGGAGATCAAGGACTACGTAGAAGATGAAGACAACGAGATCAGTTTGGTAATCTTTGACGATGAATTGAGTCCCAAACAGTTACGAAATATTGAGGCTGCGTTGAAAGTCCGGATTATGGACCGTACCAGCCTGATCCTGGATATTTTTGCATCCAGGGCACAGACTGCCCATGCTAAAACTCAGGTCGAATTGGCTCAATATAATTATATGTTGCCACGACTGAAGCGTCTTTGGACACACCTTGAACGGCAAAGCGGAGGTGGTAGTAGTGGCTTCCGAATGCGTGGGCCAGGGGAAACCCAGTTGGAAACCGACCGCCGGATTATCCTTAATAAAATATCCAAATTAAAAGAAGATCTGAAAGAAGTTGATAAACAGAAAGCCAATCAACGCAAAAATCGCGGGAAAATGGTTCGTGTAGCTCTTGTTGGCTATACCAATGTCGGAAAATCAACATTGATGAACCTACTGAGTAAATCAGAGGTGTTTGCGGAAAACAAATTATTTGCAACTCTCGATACTACCGTACGGAAGGTTACTGTTGATAACCTGGCTTTTTTGCTGACTGATACGGTCGGGTTTATTCGAAAACTTCCTACGGAGTTAATAGAATCATTTAAGTCGACACTGGATGAAGTGCGTGAGGCTGATCTATTGGTGCATGTGGTTGATATTTCGCATCCGGCTTTTGAAGATCAGATAGAGGCTGTTAATAGTACGCTTAATGATATTGCCAAGGAAGAAAAACCAATGATTATCGTATTTAATAAAATAGATGCGTTTTCTCATATAGAAAAAGATGCCGATGATCTGACTCCTACATCGAAAGAAAATACTTCGTTGAAGGAATTGGAACAAACCTGGATGGCTAAATTACATGAAAATTGTGTTTTCATCTCGGCAAAAGATAAAGACAATATAGAAAATTTGAAGTCTATTTTGTACCAGCGTGTAAAAGAAATCCATGTACAACGATTTCCGTACAATGATTTTTTGTTCCAGAATTACGAAGAACTTCAGGATGAATCAGAAAACTGAAAAATGGCATATCGTAAACTGACATTAGAAGAGGTCGGGATTCTGAAAAATCAGAATTGTTCCGCGGAAAACTGGGATAATATCCTGGTTGCCACGAATTTTCAAACCAATAACCTTTCTTATGTCCATTTTTCTGGAAATGTCAAATTAGGGGTGTTTGAGAAAACATTTACTCTGCCCGGAGGACTGAAAAAACATTCCGGATTGAATCATGTAAGTCTTCATAATTGCGAGATAGGAGATAATGTACTGATAGAAAATGTCCAGAATTACATTGCCAATTATATTATTGACGAAGATTGTTTCATCCAGAATCTGGATGCAATGTATGTGGAAGGAATTGCCACATTCGGGAATGGAGTGGAAGTTGCTGTTCTTAATGAAACCGGAGGACGCGAAGTTATCATAAATGATAAACTCTCGGCTCATTTCGCATATATTCTTGCTTTATATCGCCATCGTCCCGTGCTTATTCAAAAAATGCAGGAACTGGTTCGTTTCTATACTCAGAAACATGCTTCGGATACAGGAACTATCGGAAAAAGGGTAAAAATAATCAATGCTGGACTTATACGAAATATAAAAATTGGTGATGATGCCCTGATTGAAGGAGCCTGCAGACTTGAAAACGGGAGCATAAACAGTAATGAATATGACCCTGTACATATTGGTTATGGCGTTATTGCAGAGGATTTTATCCTGAGTTCCGGATCTCATGTAGAAGATGGAACAATGCTTACCCGTTGTTTTGTCGGACAAGCCTGTCACCTTGGGCATACTTACTCAGCCAGCGATTCACTGTTTTTCAGTAACTGTCAGGGTGAAAATGGTGAAGCTTGTGCTGTTTTTGCAGGTCCGTATACAGTAACTCACCATAAGTCAACTCTTTTGATTGCAGGAATGTTCTCTTTTATGAATGCCGGATCCGGTTCCAACCAAAGCAATCACATGTATAAATTGGGACCAATACATCAGGGAATTATTGAACGGGGAGGTAAGACAACCAGTGATTCTTATATCCTTTGGCCTGCAAAAATAGGTGCGTTTTCTCTGATTATGGGACGGCACTATCGTAATTCGGATACTTCAAATATGCCGTTTTCGTATCTGATAGAGGTAAGCGATGAAACAGTTCTGGTCCCGGGTGTCAATCTGCGCAGCGTCGGAACGATAAGAGATGCTCAAAAGTTTCCTAAACGTGATAAGCGAAAAGATCCTAACAAACTGGATCAGATCAATTTCAACTTGCTGAGTCCGTATACCGTTCAAAAAATGTTCAGGGCAGTAGAAATCCTGAAAAATCTGCAGCAAACTAGTGGTGAGACCTCAGATACATACAGTTACCAAAGTTGTAAGATCAAAAATTCAGCATTGAAAAACGGATTGGAACTTTATGATATTGCAATCAATAAATTCCTTGGAAATTCTATTATTTCACGTTTGTCCAAATGTGACTTCAGTTCTAAAGAGGAGATGAGAAAATGCTTGAAACCGGATACAGATACAGGTGTCGGTGAATGGAGTGATATCGCCGGCCTACTGGCTCCGAAATCAGAAATCGACTCTTTACTGGATAAAATAGAGTCTGGAGAGATTTCTACTCTCAAAGAGATTAATGCCGTTTTTCATCAACTACACCAGGACTACTATTCTCTGGAATGGACCTGGGCATGGGGAAAGATACAGGAATATTATGGACTGAATCCGGAAACGATTGATCCGCAAGATATTATACACATCGTCGAAGAATGGAAGGACGCTGTTGTGAAATTAGACCGGATTTTATATGAAGATGCTAAGAAAGAGTTCTCTCTGAGTTCCCAGACTGGTTTTGGTGCTGATGGAAACAATAAAGAACAAGCACTTGATTTCGAGCAGGTTCGAGGTGCTTTTGAGAAAAACACTTTTGTACAATCCATTCAGGAGCATATTGAGAAAAAAACATCCCTGGGGGGAAAAATGATAGAAAAACTAATTCTTATAAATAAATAACTAAAAATATTGTTCGCATGGCAACACCTCCATTTAAGTATCAAGAGCCCTTTCCTTTGGGCAAAGACAACACTAAGTATTATCTGTTAACAAACGAAGGAGTATCTGTATCTTCTTTCGACGGAAACGAAATGCTGAAAGTAGAACCGGAAGCATTGACTCGTCTGGCTAATGCCTGTTTCCACGATTGTTCATTTTTTTTACGTCCTGAACATCAAAAACAAGTAGTAAAAATTCTGAATGACCCGGAAGCCAGTGAAAATGACAAATACGTGGCTCTGACCATGTTACGTAATGCTGAAATAGCAGCTAAGGGAATTCTTCCTTTTTGTCAGGATACAGGAACTGCAACTATCGTTGCTAAAAAAGGACAACAGGTCTGGACCGGCGGAGGAGATGAAGAGGCTTTATCTCTTGGAGTATACAAGACATACACCGAAGAAAACCTGCGCTATTCCCAGACAGTGGCTTTGGATATGTATAACGAAAAAAATTCAGGATGTAACTTACCTGCCCAAATCGACATTCAGGCGATAGATGGCATGGAATATAAATTCCTGTGTATTGCTAAAGGTGGTGGTTCTGCCAACAAGACATATTTATTTCAGGAAACAAAAGCTTTATTGAATCCGGAAACTCTGGAAAAGTTTATTGTAGAAAAAATGAAATCCCTGGGAACAGCTGCATGTCCTCCTTACCATATCGCTTTCGTTATTGGAGGAACTTCTGCTGATGTTTGTCTGAAAACAGTTAAACTGGCTTCTACAAAATATTATGATGCCCTGCCTACATCAGGAAATGATGGTGGACAAGCTTTCCGTGATATCGAACTGGAAGAAAAAATGCTTGTGGCGGCTCAAAAAATAGGCTTGGGAGCGCAATTTGGAGGTAAATACCTGGCTCATGATATCCGTATCATTCGTTTGCCACGTCACGGAGCTTCCTGCCCTGTTGGAATGGCTGTTTCCTGTTCTGCCGACCGTAACATCAAAGCTAAGATCAACAAAGATGGTGTTTGGATCGAAAAACTGGAAGATAATCCCGGTCAATATATTCCGGAAGAATTGCGTAATGCAGGAGAGGGTGATGTTGTAAAAATCAATCTGAACCGTCCGATGAAGGAAATTTTGGCCGAACTGACTAAATATCCGGTATCAACCCGTTTGTCTTTGAATGGAACGATTATCGTTGGACGTGACATCGCTCACGCTAAACTGAAAGAAAAAATCGATCGTGGCGAAGGTCTTCCTCAATATATCAAAGATCATCCGATCTATTATGCCGGACCGGCTAAAACTCCGAAAGGAATGGCTTGCGGTTCCATGGGGCCGACTACTGCCGGACGGATGGACTCTTATGTTGATTTGTTCCAAAGTCAGGAAGGCAGCATGATCATGTTGGCTAAGGGTAATCGTAGTCAACAGGTAACCGATGCCTGTAAAAAATACGGAGGCTTTTATTTAGGTTCAATCGGAGGTCCCGCAGCAATTCTTGCTCAAAATAATATCAAGAGCATCGAATGTGTAGAATACCCTGAACTGGGAATGGAAGCCATCTGGAAGATCGAAGTGGAGGATTTCCCTGCATTTATCCTGGTCGATGACAAAGGAAATGATTTCTTCAAGAACATTTAATAATTAACCATGTGAATAAGGAGACTATCCGGATAGAAAACCTGACGATCGGGTATACTTCGAAGAATCTGTCTAAGAAAGTATCCGAGAATATCAATGCATCTATCAATAGCGGGGAACTTACCTGCTTGTTAGGTGCTAATGGTGCTGGAAAGTCTACTTTACTCAAAACTCTTTCTGCATTTCAACCAAAGCTAACCGGAGATATTTTCATTCAGGAAAAAGAAATCGACCGGTTTACGGATAGGGAACTTTCCCGTATTATCGGGGTAGTCCTTACTGAACGAAGTGAGATGCACGACCTGACCGTTACCGAGCTGGTGTCTATGGGCAGAAGTCCATACACCGGCTTTTGGGGACGGTTGAACGATGAAGACAAAAAGATTGTCGAACAATCTATCGCTCTTGTGAAAATAGAGGACCTTGCTTCCCGTATGATGCATACCCTGAGCGATGGAGAACGACAAAAAGCAATGATTGCCAAAGCTCTAGCACAGGAGACGCCAGTTATCTACCTTGACGAACCGACTGCATTCCTCGATTTCCCAAGTAAAGTGGAGATCATGCAATTACTATTACGCCTCACAAGAGAAACCGACAAAACCATTTTTTTATCTACTCATGACCTGGAATTGGCATTACATTTGGCAGATAGAATATGGTTAATGAAAAAAACATCAGGAATCATTATCGGTACCCCGGAAGAATTAGCACAACAAGGTCATTTAGCTTCTTTTTTCAAAAGTGACGGGTTCGTTTTCGATGAAAATACGGGCTTTTTCCGTATCTTGAATCCATTTAAGTCGTAAATATTTTTATTATATATCAATTTTACATTAAAATCGTTGTTGCAGTTTGACACAAAAAAAACGCTTCACCCGAAGGCAAAGCGTATTTTTTATGTTTTTTTGATTCTTAGAACTTGTAACCAAGCCCAACAGAAACTACAGCCTGGTCAAAATCAGACACAAGACAATATTTCAATTCACCTTTGAAAAATAGATTTCTAGTAATATCGCATTGGATACCACCTCCTAAATTAACCCCAAATTTTGTTTCAGAAGCAGAAATAGATAGTCCTCCGATATTCAAGTCAATTCCAGCAGACCAGTGAGTGATAAGAAAACCTGCAATAGGATAAACTGTCACTTTACTATTGTCCAGAGGAAAGAGATAATGTGCGTTAAGATTCAAATCCCACTCATTCAGACCATCGTTTTCGAAGAAATACGTGAAATCCGGAGCTAAGCGAATGTGATCAGTAACGTTGTAATTGAAATGTCCGCCAATACCCAAACTCTCGATTTCAGTACCGTAATTTAAACTTAGTCCGATGGATTTTTCTTCTTTTTGTGCGGATGCACCCAGAGCAATAAATAACGCTACAATTAAAAATGTAATTTTTTTCATTTTCTTAAATAGTTAAATTAATAGATAAAAAACGTATAATAAAAAAAGCTGTTTCAAGCAAAACGCTCAAAACAGCTTTCAAAAATTTCCAGTATTATTCAGATACCACTTCGAATGGTACTTCTACAGATACTTCTTTGTGTAATTTAACCAAAGCCTTGTAAGAACCAATTTCTTTAACTTGTTCTTTGATTACAATTGTCTTGCGATCAATTTCAAAACCTTGTTTAGCTAAACATTCTGCAATCTGGATGTTAGTTACCGAACCGAAGATTGTTCCTGAAGAACTTGTTTTAGCTCCGATAGTCAGGGATACACCTTCCAGTTTGCTCGCCAAAGCCTGAGCATCAGCTTTAATTTTTTCCAGTTTATGAGCACGTTGACGCAGGTTTTCAGCCAATATTTTTTTAGCTGATTCGGAAGCGATAACTGCTTTCTTTTGCGGGATCAGGTAATTTCTGCCGTATCCGGACTTTACTGTTACAATATCATCCTTGTAACCAAGGTTCATGATATCTTCTTTTAATATTACTTGCATATTATTTCCTCCTTTTTTTATTTCATCAAATCGGTTACATAAGGAAGCAAAGCCAAGTGGCGTGCTCTTTTCACTGCCTGAGCAATACGGTGTTGGAATTTCAATGAAGTTCCGGTAATGCGACGAGGAAGGATTTTTCCTTGCTCATTCAGGAATTTTTTCAGGAATTCAGGATCTTTGTAATCGATGAATTTGATACCGCTCTTTTTGAAACGGCAATATTTTTTCTTCTTAACGTCTACAGTTGGAGGAGTTAAGTAACGGATTTCTGAATTGTTGTTTGCTGCCATGATTTAGTTCTCCTTTACAGTTTCTTTAGATTTATTTCTTCTCTTAGCTGCATATTCTGCAAAATTCTTGTCCTGACGGAAAGTCAAGAAACGGATTACGCGCTCATCGCGACGGAATTGAGTTTCCAGTTTTGCAATAACCGAAGGATCGGCTTTGAATTCTAACAACTGATAAAATCCGGTGGTCTTCTTTTGGATTGGGTAAGCCAGCTTACGCAAGCCCCAATTCTCTTCACTAACAATCTCAGCACCTTCTGCTTTGAGAATGTCTTTGAATTTGTCGACCGCTTCCTTCATCTGAGCATCAGACAAAACGGGAGTCAAAATGAAAACGGTTTCGTAATTGTTCATAAAAACTTGATTAATAAATGATTAATTAATTTGTAAAAATTCGAGGTGCAAAGGTAGCCTTTTTTGTTTAAATCAACAAATATTTATAAAAAAACTTTATACCTTTGAGGCTTCTAAACAGAGATGTTTTTTACATTTGCTGACAACTGATACCCGAATATTATTCCAGCCGGGTTTTTAGACGAAACAATTGCAACTTTTGCGATTGTTGGTATGTTTTTTATTCTGATAGGAGTTTTTTGGACCGAACGAAGAAAATAGAATGAGTCTTTCCGGAATTTTCCATAAAATGTTCTCTGCTCTTAGCCACAAAAATTTCAGTTACTTTTGGTGGGGGCAATTGGTTTCGACAATTGGAAGCATGATGCAGGTCACGGCATTAAGCTGGTATGTCTATAAAATCAGCGGATCACCTTTTTTGTTGGGTTTGATGGGTGTTTTCGAGTTTGGTCCGGTATTGGTTTTAAGTCTCTTTGCGGGAGTCCTTATCGAACGTTTTCCCAAAAAGAAAATACTTCTCTTTACTCAAATTCTTTTTCTTGTTCAATCTCTGATTCTTGCAATATTAGTATGGATGGGTTCTACTGACTACTGGTTATTTGCTATGCTGGCTCTGGTAGCAGGAATCGGGAATAGTATCGACCAGCCTACCCGGCAGGCCTACTTTGTAGAACTGGTTGGAAAAGCGGATCTTCCCAATGCGATTTCATTAAATTCCACGACATTCAATCTTGCTAAAATAGTAGGGCCCGCTATCTCCGGGATAATTATGAAATATGTAGGTGTGGCAGAATGTTTTTTTATCAATGCAATTAGCTTTATTCCTGTTATTTATGGAATTACATTAATAACAATTGAAGGAAAGTCCTTGAGGAAAGATCTGGAGAAAAAAATATTTTCCGAAATCAAAACAGGGATACAATATACTCTTCAAAATACCAAAATACTACCGACATTTCTGATTATGGCTGTTGTTTGTACTTTTTCTTTCAATTCCAATGTTATACTGCCGGTT
>JAVBTA010000058.1:0-7495 GCA_031556375.1 Bacteroidales bacterium
GAGGATGGGGTACTGAAATGGATCCTTACAGAAGAAGGATATGTGGAAAAAGACGGTGGAAACTACAATCATTACTACTATCTGAAAGATCATTTAGGAAACAATCGAATGGTATTAAACTCTGCTGGAAATATCGTACAAGCTACAAACTATTATCCGTTTGGAGCCAGCATGGCCGGGGAATTTGAAACGGGACAAGAAAAACAGCCCTATAAGTTCAACGGAAAAGAGCTCGACCGGATGCAGGGATTGGACTGGTATGATTACGGAGCCAGAATGTATAATCCAACCATGGGACGGTTTACAACAATGGATCCGTTGGCAGAGAAGTATTATTCGATATCGCCTTATGCATATTGTGCTAACAACCCCATTAATGCAATTGATCCAACAGGAATGGATAGTATTCATGTCTTGGATCAAGGAACAAGACCTTTGGATAATGGAACTGCCGGACAGACATATACTGCTACTATTTATGTAACTCAGAATGGAACGATATACGGTCCTTATAACGGAAGTAGTTATCCAAATTCCAAATCCAATACAGATAATAGTACGAAATATAATACTGTGGATGAGGGAGATCATCAATACAATAACACGTCAGGTCACAGTGGAGGTACTAAAAAAGGATTAAATCTTGTGGATTCCAATGGCAATCGAAATTCTCCGGGCACAGACCCTGATGGCAATTCTGTAACTATGTCCTATGTGAATGTTCACTCAGGAGCCAGTGATAATGGGAATTATAGTAGTCGAGGGTCGCAAGGTTGTGTTACAATTAATCCGAGTGATGTAGACAATTTTTTTGATAACTTTAATTGGAGTGGATCAGGAGGAAACACAGGAACATCCACAGGAACCATTTTTATTCAACGAGGCTCAGAGGCAGATGCGACAAAAACGCGTTTACAAGAACAACAACGTTGGCAACAAAATCCATTGGTTCCTATTCCAACTCCAAGTTTAACGACAATTAGAATAAGATAACAAGTCATGAATACATTAATAATATTTTTTTATATTTTGTCTTTGTATAATGGAGTTGCATGTGTATCAGACTCTTGTGATTTACAGAAGTTAGTAAACATACAAAAAAACATTGACTACATAACTAAAGAAGAAATCACAGATTTTCTTTATAGTTTAGATGGGAGGTGTAGTAACAATGTTGAATACTCTGAGGTCAGCAATGAAGTTTTATACTCTTTACTTTGTCATAAAAAAGCAGAATTAGTTATAACTGTTCTGGCTGAGAATGAGAAACTTCCATTAAAAAACATAAGAGAGGTTATCGAAGACCCTATAAATGATCAGATTGATCTTGGTCAAGCATATAAAAATGTAGGAAAGATCAATACTCATAAAAAAGTTAGAAATCTAATTTTGGAATCAATTAAGATTGCGATGTCAAAAAAATAGCTTAAAAATTATTCTTTTAAGAACTAATCAACCATCTCAACAGTCGTTTTCATTGCAAGACGGCTGTTGTTTTATTTAGGCCATTACGAATACGCTTGTTTGGCTTTATTATCGCGTAGGAAAACATCAATCACTTTAAGCACACAGTTTTTATCTTCATCGGGATTTTTTGTATCTTTCTCCAGTTCGCCGTAGACTAATGCTATTCGCACGTTCGGCGAAGTTTTCAGTGCCCGTTGCGCAACTATTTTTATTTTTGCAATAAACTATTTCTCTTTCGAGGAATTTAGAGAATAATAATTGAAAAAAGAGTTTAGTATGGGTAACCACTGAATTAATCCCAGAGGCCGTCTGTATTGCAGCAGCAGCCTTTGGGATTCTTCGATTAAATCTGATTAATTTTTTATTTGTCCTCATCAAAAAGAAATAGTTATTGAGCTTCAGCAAATTCTGCTTTCGCTGAAATAATTTCTTCAAATTGTAGTTTTTTGATCAGTCCTGCTTTACTGAAATAAAAGAATAGCAATTCCTTCTCTCCATCACGGGTTTTGTTTTTATATTCATTTAATAATGTGAAATCATATTGATCCTGATATCGCGTAAGAACTTTCTCAAAACTATCTTTACCTACGAGGAAATACCCTTGTTCCGGTTTTTCTTTTTCGAAGTTCAGGAAATTATTTCCCAGATAAAAATTCATAGCATACATATTGCTGTATTCCAGTAAGTTGTTCATGACATAAACCGGATGAGCATTAAGATCATATTCCAGTTTAATCTTTTCTGCAAACGGTTTCACGCTGATGCCGTCTTTAAATGCCGGAAGAAATATCCCGTCAATGACGAGGAAAATCATGAAATATACACCGATGGTTGCATATAAGAGCTTCATGTTGTTTTTCTTACGTAACTGGTAGAAAAGAACATATAATGATAGAACCAGGGCGCAAATCAAGATAATATATAATACCTGAGGACGATTGAGAGATCGCCAGATGCTGGCAATGTCATCCAGTGTTTTCTGATGACTGGTAAAGTGACCGACCAGTTCAACAGGATTGACAAAGTGAGTGACAACAGTCGATAAGCAGAATAGTACTACAATAATTCCGATAGCGCTGATAAACATACTGAAAATCTTGTTTACAGTAGGACGATATTCCACCATATGAAGTATAAACTGGGCGATAAACAAGGCGATAAACGGATAGGCGGGCATCAGGTAAACACTTCTTTTGCTGGAGGGTATGCAATAGAATAAAATAATAACTACAGCTGCTACAAGAGAGAAAATCTTTACTTTCTCCATAGACAACATTTTATTCCAAATAGTTTTGAATCCGGGTATTTTGAGTGAATATTTTATTCCAAAAAGAGAAATGAAAAGGAAAATTGTCCATGGAATGAATCCACCCAATAAAGTTATAAAGTTATACCAGAAAGGTTCTTTATGTCCCAAATCATATGAAATGCTCAAGTTATTACTTCCCAAAAAGCGGCCGAAGTTTTCTGCCCAGACAAGATCAAGAAATTCCTGTCCTCCGGATTTATAGGCAAAAAAGTACCATATGCCAGGTAAAATCATGGCGCAGATTGCGACCAGAATTAGTTTTCCTGCTATTTTCCAAAAATTGTATTTTAGGATTAAAAGATAAACTCCAAAGACCAACAGGGGAAGGATAATACCAACAGGGCCTTTGGTCAGGGCGGCCAATCCTAAAAGAATCGGGATGATTGGAGGCAGACCGGTGACTTTTTCCCTGACTTCCCATTTGTAAAGGCATAGTAATCCCGTCAGGATGAAAAAAGTTAGCAGCATATCTACCCGCGCAGTCATTGCCGCACGGTGCAGCTCAAAACTGGTGAGCAGTATGATACATGTCAGGTAGGTTTCTGTGAATTTAAGTTTTCGTCCGAAAAGGAAGAAACTAACGACTATTACACCAAGAAAAGCCAGTGCAGAAGGTAGTCTGGACGTAAATGGAGTGACTTCGCCTTTAGGCAATGAGAACGTTGCCATTAGCCAGTGAGTGAGAGGCGGTTTATAGGCCGGTTCATCGGCGTAAGCCTGAGGCAGTACCCAGTTATTGTCTTTCATCATCGAGAGGGCAACCGATGCTTCCCTTGGTTCTCCCTTAGTATAAAAATCACCCATACCAATCCAACAGATAACACTGAGGATCGTAATCACGACAAGACTGATTAATGGTCTCTGAAGGTATAGGTATTGTAACGTTCTTGTTCTCATAATTGTATGATATCTACCTGACAAATATAACGTTTTTTCACGAAAATAAGATGCCGGAAATTAATAATAAACCGAAAATAATCGTATTTAGAGAACTACGTCCCAATATTTTGTTTAATTCTTTGCCTTTATTGATCCGGCACATCTCTCTCCAGGTCAATAGGTGAGGGATTAAATAAAATATTGGGAGTATGGTGGCATATTTCATGTCATAAAGTAAGAAAAACAGACAAATAACAACGGCTATACACCCGTTAATGAGGTAAAACCATTTTCCAAAAGTGGGTCCGAAAAGTACTATTGTTGTATTTTTACCGGCGCGTTTGTCCTGATCACGATCCCGGAAATTGTTGGCAACTAAAATATTTGTTATAACAAATCCGACTGCCAGTCCACAGAGAGTGAGGGGAGTCGTCCAGTCAAGTGCCTGAACATAATAGGTGAATCCGACAGGAATAATGCCATAGAAAAGTACCACACAGATATCTCCTAACCCGTTGGAGGCAAGAGGGTAGGGGCCTGCTGAATAAGCAAAAGCTCCAATACTGACGGCGATGCCGACCCATAAAATCTCCCATCCTGCATAATATATCAACCCACAACCCAGTAAGCAGGCCAGAGCTATTAGTCTCACAGAAGCTTTCATCATGGCTTCAGGTTTAATCCAGCCTTTGGAAACAGCGCGGGCTGGCCCCAGGCGGTCACTTTGATCGCTCCCGTTTTTAAAATCAAAATAATCATTGAAAAGATTGGAAACGATCTGGGCGATCAGGGCAAATAAAAAACAGATTATGCTGGGAATCCATTTGAATGCACCTGCGTGATAAGCCATAATAATTCCAATCAGAACCGGAATTACAGATGCCGGAAGTGTTTTAGGACGAGCAGCAAGTATCCAATATTTGAATTGGGTTGAATTCATCCTACAAAAGTAGTTATTTTAATTGAGAATTGAGAATGAATTTTTCGTGCGTAAGTCCATTCTCAATTTTCAATTCTTGTACTATCTCCTTCTTTGAGGGTCAGGCCCTTGAAATTCTTTATACTTTTTCCTTTTAGTTCGAAAGAATTCAGTACCAGTTCTCCGTTTAATACCTGTAGTATAGCCTGGGATTCTGATATTTTGCAGGTTCCCCAGGCGTATCCGTTACTCCAGAAGTAAGTGCCGGGATTGGATGTGAAGGATATACTTTTTTTTACTCCGGAATAATGAAAATCACTGAGCGCCAATATGGCAGCCCAACTGGCCATACTACGGGCATAATGTTGTCCGCATTCAGGTTCGCTGAATGGGTTTCTTTTAGCTCCGTCAAAACGGTTACGGATAGATTGAATACATTTGAGTCCGTTGTCAGTCATTCCTTCGTACAACATACCGACGGCTGCGGTATATTCAAATCCGGTCATTGCTTCACTAAAATACGGAAAAGGAATTTTTAGTCGTCCTTTGGGCCAACTGGCCATTAATAAACCGGCCTCATTCCCCAACACAAAAGAGCGCATGTTGTTGAAATGGTTTGAGAAATCAGGCAGGAAATTGTATTTCATAATACTGGAGAGCGTTGTGCGTACATTCTCAGGCTTGACCAAATAACCTAAACCGCAGATATGAGCCATGTATTGTCCAACCAGTTGGTCGACCAGACAGCCTTTATAAAGCTGGTAATCGGGAGCTTGTTCGGGATATTTCTCCAGATCCAGGTATTCGAACGTCGTCGGGTCGGTTACTTTTTGTTCATAATATTCTCCATTAAAAAGATTATTATCAATCCACATACTCCCTTTTTCGTAGAGCGTATGACATTTTTTTTCGAACGCTTTGTCTTTCATAAACCTGGCCATTTCTTCTCCTGCTCTGAGTGCTCCCAAATACCAGAGTCCCATTTGGGGGTTAGGGCCAAAGTAGTTGACATCCATCGTGTTATGTTGAATTCCTTCCATCACTCCATCCTGATTGGCATCCCATCCCTTCTCGATCCAGGCATAAGCCAGAACCTTTTTTACCTGTTGCCAGTTTGATTTTAGAAATTCGTTGTCTCCACTCAATTGCCAGTCCCTGTAAAGTTTCATAATACAGCCCATTTGTCCGTCGGCAGCAGCAGCCTTATTTCCCTCGCCAAGAGGTAGTCCTGCCCTGAAAGACATCCTTCCTTCGTTATTGGTGGCATAATTAAACTCGACATTCCGCATCGTTCGCGACAATTCTCCGAAAAGAAAAGCGGTAGCCTGTTCATAATTCCAGACGTGGGTACAGGTTCCGGAACAAGATCCGGTAACATCAAATGTGCCTTCCCAACCCATCAGATGCCCACTGGGAATACGGAATGTGGTTTGTGAACGTAAGACATTGAGATTGAACAGAGCTGCTTCTTTGGTAACATCCGGAACTGTACTTTCTTTTATGGCAGTAATGAAATCGATTGTTTTCCGTTCAAGGTAATCCAGCCGGGGAATAGTCTTTTCAGCTACATCCCAGGCGTCGTTATAATGTTGGCTATAATAGTTCCCAATAATCGTTTGACCTTGGCCCGGATTTTCCCAACTCGCCCAATCCAAACGATTGGGGAAGTTCCAGGTAAGGAAAAAAGTGATTGTCCGCTTGCTTTTGGGAGGAATGGTTTGTTTAACCGCTAAAGATGCCATAGGATCAGGATCCGCTGATTTTTCTTTCTCCGTAAGCATACCGTCTTTACTGAAATCATCCCAAAAATCAAGTACTGCATTCGACCATGTGTTAGCCGAAGAGGATGTCCTGTACGACACTCCTTCTATTGCATTTGTTGTGAGGGCAATTGTTCCCCAAGCCGCACTTTTCTTATCTACACTGTCGGAATACATAAAAACGCCTTGTATCCGCTCGCTTTTTTGGAACCGGTTGACGTTATTTTTTGTACCGTAAGGATAATTATCGCCGTTCCAAGCGACGTAATATTTGGATCCGTCTTGGCCCACAAAATTACGCATGGATCCGCAAACCGAGATTTCTACCGGAGTATTTTCCAGATTTTCCACTTCATAAGAAAGTATTGCAATTGGGATTCCGCTGTCGTCAGCCTTCCCGGGAATCAACGGGTTAAAGCCTTTGATCCTTACCCGCACCGGTAAGCGGTTGTCCGAAAGATTGACCTGTCCAAAAGGATAAGCGGCATCAAAAGTAGCTTTTTCAAACCGGGGAAGTCCATGATGATTGACAGGTTTTCCTTCCGCCTGGTTATATTCGGTTGGATGAAGAGGCCCGATCAAGGCCTTGGAAACAGGTTCTTTTCCCTGTTCTTTTATCCAGATAGAAAAAAAGGGAGCATCATTTCCTTTCAGAGTCGTGCTGTATCCTATCCCAGGTTTATTCATTATTTCCCAATCGCGGAGTTCGCCTCGTCCGCCCAGGCTAACGACACCAGTACCTATTCCACCCAAAGGAAGAGCAATCGAAAATAAGTGTTCGCTATCATATGATTTAATTACCGGCCATTCGGCTGGTTTCCACTGAGCGAAAAGCGATTGCAAACCTACAATTCCAAGTAAAATAAGTATTCGGGCTCGTTTCATCATGCTAAAAGCTATTTTAATTCCCTCTTTTTATATTCGTCCAGTCCTTTCTTCAAGAATTGAATGTATTTACTTACATCTTTATCATAAGCATATGACGGACCAATTGGCTTACCTTCATTATCTAACAATACGTAGAATGGCTGTGCATTCGCTCCGAATTTACTTCTTTGTAAATAACTCCATTTATCGCCAATTGTCTTCAACTTACGCGTCTTGCCATATTCTTCTACCGTAATGACCTCGGGAAGAGCCTTTTTATCATCCACATAAAGT
>JAVBTA010000077.1:0-13883 GCA_031556375.1 Bacteroidales bacterium
TATCGGTGCTAATTTCAAAGTGGAAGGGGATCTTCGCTCTGAGGTTCAGTTGAATATCAAGCGTTTGATGGATATCGGATGTTATCGTGGCGTACGTCACCGTATCGGACTCCCCGTAAGAGGTCAAAGTACCAAAAACAATGCCCGTACACGTAAGGGTAGAAAGAAAACAGTTGCTAACAAGAAAAAAGCTACGAAGTAATTAATTAAAATTATGGCAAAAAAAACAGTCGCAGCAAAGAAAAGAGTAGTTAAAGTTGACGCAAACGGTCAATTGCACGTACACTCTTCTTTCAACAACATTATTGTTACTCTGGCAAATAGTGATGGTCAGGTGATTTCCTGGTCTTCTGCCGGAAAAATGGGATTCAGAAGTTCAAAAAAGAACACTCCATACGCAGCTCAGATGGCAGCTCAGGATTGTGCTAAAATTGCATTCGATCTTGGACTGAGAAAAGTGAAAGCTTATGTGAAAGGCCCTGGAAACGGTCGTGAATCAGCAATCAGAACAGTTCATGGAGCAGGAATCGAAGTGACAGAAATTATTGATGTTACTCCGTTGCCACATAACGGATGTCGTCCTCCTAAAAGAAGAAGAGTTTAATTATCATTTATCTTTACAAAGGAGCGCGGATAAGTGAATAGATTACACGATCCTCTCGGTAATCGCGGCTGCACAAGTCCATGTTCCCAAAGAACAATTAACAAATAAAAAAATGGCAAGATATACTGGACCAAAAACAAGAATTGCCCGTAAATTCGGTGAGGCTATCTTCGGACCGGATAAAGTTCTGAGCAAAAAGAACTATCCTCCGGGACAACACGGAAACGGACGAAAGAAAAAGACCTCAGAATATGGTATTCAACTTCGTGAGAAGCAAAAAGCAAAATATACTTATGGAGTGTTGGAAAAACAATTCCGTAATTTATTTGAAAAAGCACAACGCTCTAAAGGTATTACCGGTGAGGTGCTGATTCAATTGCTTGAGTGTCGTTTGGATAATATCGTTTATCGCATGGGAATCGGAAATACTCGTGCTGCTGCACGTCAGTTGGTTTCTCACGGTCACATTGTAGTGGACGGTAAAATGGTAAATATCCCTTCGTATAGCGTAAAACCAGGCCAAGTGGTTGGTGTACGCGAGAAAGCTAAATCTCTGGAAATTATTCAGGACAATCTATCAGGTTTTAACCACAGCAAATATGCATGGATTGAATGGGATCAACCATCTATGAGTGCAAAATATCTGCATATTCCTGACAGAACAGATATTCCTGAGAATATTAAAGAGCAATTAATCGTAGAATTATATTCTAAATAACAAGATTTCATGGCGATATTAGCATTTCAAAAACCCGATAAAGTATTAATGCTGGAAGCGGACAATAGTTACGGTAAGTTTGAATTCCGTCCGTTGGAGCCCGGTTATGGGATTACTATAGGTAACTCCCTGCGCCGTATTCTCTTGTCATCGCTCGAAGGCTTTGCAGTTACTTCCTTCAAAATTGACGGAGTAGAGCATGAATTCTCATCGGTTCCCGGTGTGATGGAAGATGTAACCAATATCATCCTCAACCTGAAACAGGTGCGTTTCAAACAAGTCGTCGAAGATATTGAGAATGAGAAAATTAGTATCAATGTTTCGGGATCGGAAGTTTTTAAAGCCGGAGATATTGGAAAACAACTTACCGGATTTGAGGTTTTGAATCCGGATTTCGTAATTTGTCACCTGGATAAGAGTGCCAGTTTCCGTATTGATTTGATGATCAACAAGGGACGTGGATATGTTCCTGCAGAAGAAAATCGTACTGAAAATGACGAAATTAACCAGATAGCAATCGATTCTATTTTCACTCCGATCCGGAATGTAAAATATACTATCGAGAACTACCGTGTGGAACAAAAAACAGACTACGAAAAATTAGTTTTGGAGATCACTACAGATGGTTCAATTCATCCTAAAGATGCTTTGAAAGAAGCTGCAAGGATTTTGATTCACCATTTCATGTTGTTCTCTGATGAGAAAATCCATTTAGAACCGGTAAACTCCGAAGATAACGAAGAATTTGACGAAGAGATCCTGCATATGCGTCAGCTTTTGAAGACACGTTTAGCAGATATGAACCTGTCGGTTCGTGCGCTTAACTGTTTGAAAGCTGCTGATGTTGAGACATTAGGAGAACTTGTGAGATATCAGAAGAATGATTTGTTGAAATTCCGTAACTTCGGTAAGAAATCACTTACTGAATTGGACGAACTGCTTGATAATCTTAAGCTGACGTTTGGTATGGATATCGCAAAGTATAAATTAGATAAAGATAACTAAAATGAGACATAATAATAAAGTTAATCATTTGGGCCGTACCTATTCTCACAGGGATGCTATGTTGTCTAACATGGCATGTTCTCTGATCAAACACAAGAGAATTTTTACCACAGTGCCTAAAGCGAAAGAACTTCGCAAATATGTAGAGCCAATTATTACAAAATGTAAAGAGGACACTACACACTCACGTCGTACGGCTTTCAAGTCTTTACGTGATAAATATGCTGTCACCGAGTTGTTCCAGGAAATCTCTCAAAAAATTGGAGATCGTCCGGGCGGATATACCCGTATCATCAAAACAGGATATCGTTTAGGAGATAACGCTGCAATGTGTTTTATCGAATTGGTAGACTACAACGAAAACATGGCTAAAACAGCGAAGGCTGCTGCTAAACCAAAAACACGTCGTTCCCGTACTAAAAAAGAGGGTGATGTTGTGGCTCCGGTAGTTGCAGAAGAAAAAGCAACAAAGGCTCCTAAAGCACCAAAAGCAGAAGTTGCGCCTGTAGTTGAAGAAGCTCCGGTTGTAGAGGAAACTCCGGTAGTTGAAGCACCAGTTGCAGAAGTACCGGTAGTTGAAGAAACTTCGGGTGAAGAGCCTAAAAAAGAAGAAGCTGCTGAATAATATTAGTATCTTGACAATAAATAAAAGTCCGTTTCTATTGGGGAGCGGACTTTTTTTATGCGTTTCGGATACTATTTGATAATTTTTTCTGAGATAGGATTTCCTGTTTTCAAGTCAATTCCGAATAATTCAACATACTCGACTTTCAAGGAATTATTGTCGGAAGATTTCACATAAACTTTTTTCAATTCAGCCTCCTGTCCATTTATAGATATCTGACAACAATACGTTTTTTCGTTTATTTTGATGGTAATGTGTTTGTCGGGACAGGCATGCAGAGAGATGGTGCAGGAGTTTTTATCATGAGACAATAGCTTGTAACCATATGCCAATTTTTTTTGAATAGCGCTCAACCCATTTGTTTTTCCCGGATTTTCCTCTCTGTTTACCCAGTATACTTTGATAGGATCTGATACATCCCACTCCCCGGATGAATTTAATTTAATATCGTAACAGACGATATTCAGATTTTTACTCCTTTCGATATGAAAAAGTCTTTTATTCGTAGAGTATGTACTCACTTCATTCTTATTCAACGATGAACCAGGAGTGTGATTCTGGCTCAAGAGTGAATGTGAAATCAATAGAATAATCGCGATTGAGTTTATACGTTTTTGTAGTTTCATCTTTTTCTGAAATTTTAGCAGAGTTTTTTAATCCTGTATAGTATAGCGGTACTCTAATAGTTCTCGTAATCTTTTCTTTCATAGGATTATACAGTATGAACAACCCTTTCTCCTTTAATGCCGGATCAACGTGTAGTATACCATCCCAATCACGACCGTCTGCACGGCGTAAGTGAATAATGTCAGCATTTAGTATATTCCGGTATTTTTTGTACCAGTTGATAACTTCAATAACCATATTTTTGGTTACATCGGTGTCATATAATCTGGGACCTCTGTAGCAAGCTTGTATTCCGGCTCCGTAATATTGCATCATCAATTGTTTGTAATCATCCAGATGATCATTCAATGGTTCAAGAACAGCATCAGGGCCGCCTCCGTGATAAGCGGTGAGAGGGACAAATCCCCAGCCCATGGACGGAGTTTTTTCCCATGTCCCATCGTAGATATTTTGTCTGTTCAGAATTTTTTGTTGAGAGCGGGATAATGCAAAATTTACTTCACGATAGCCGAGTGCGATTTTGTTTGTACCGTCCAGGAAGTACCAGTCAGGGGCATTCACATATACTCCATTCTCATTCATCCAGTGAAACAGACTTTTTTGGAGTTCCATTTGTTTCCATTGGGAATCTTCCAGTCCCTCATGTCCGGGGTGGGAGGTAGATGCGCAAACATCTCCAGGGTAAGGGCCATCCATCTCAAGAATGTTAAAGCCTGTATTTTTGAAAAAGTCGATGATTGCTTTATGATAATCTAGTCCCCATTGACTCGCAAAACAGGGTGCATTTCCAAAGAATGCACCGCCGGGTTTACCCGTTGCAGGATCAATCACATCTGTTTCCGGATCTATTTTCCTGGAACTGAAGAGGGTGTATCCTCCGATTTTTACACCTTTACTATGGGCATAATCTGCAATTTTTTTCCATTTGGCATGATTTTCAGGAGTATTTAACTCCATTTTCAGATGACTGCCAAAACTAAGAATCAAAGCTTCATAACCTGTAGCAGCACATTGCTCGATGGCTGTATAGACTTGTTCGTCTGTTTTACTTACCAGGTGCATAAAAATAGGGTTTCCGGTAGTCCAAGGGGCTATTGTGCGATACATCTTGCGTATGGACAGGCCTCTTCGTTCACGGTCATAACTGTCCATGAGCATTTCGTAGGTTCGTACAGATTTGAATATTTCTCCTGGTTTTAAGTTGATATTAGGAGCTTTCTCCGGATAGACCTCAAGCAGGCAGGGCGTGTTGAAATCATAATTAACCTGGGAAGTATAGGTACTATCAATTTTCCAATGAGTAGTTTGATCGCTCAGGTCGTATCGCATAGCGTTATTGTATGCGTAGTTCGTCTCAACATAAATAGACGCTGGTTTGGCCATTTTATCAGGAGATCCGACAACAGCGCTTTGCTCTTCAACAACAGCCAGTATTTCATTTATAACCCGATTGATTTTTAGGGGATTACGACTTTGATTCTCAACAGAAAGCCATTTGCATATTACAGGAATGCCATCATAAATTTCATAATGTACCTTTATATTTATATTATTCAATTCTTGTGATTGATATAAAAATGTAATCATTTTTCCTGTAGCTTGTTTTTTATTACTAGCCCAATAATCAAACTTGGAATTAATAAATGGCTGTATATCAGAAGTTTCGTATTTAATAAAATGGAATCCTGTGGTGCTTTTTTTCAAGGAGTCGACCCATTCGGATAGAGTATAGGCATTTTCTTTTTGTCCATAAAGTCCTCCTACGAAATAATCTTTGTTATTCAGATTAACACAGGCCTCAGGCTTGATGGCGCGGAGTATCTGCTGTCCGTTGTTCATATTTTTATAATCTATGCAGGCAACATCCGGGGTGATCCGGAATACGCGTTTAATCAGCCCATTGTACAGGATAATATCTTTTTTATCAGAACTTTCGGAAATTGTAGCTTGTTGAGGAACCGGTTCTATCAACCAATCTCCGGTAACAGGATGATTATCATTTGCAGAATTCCATATGGGTAGAGTTTGTGAACAGAGGGTTGTAGTATATAAAAATAACAATAAAATAAATAGAAATCGTTTCATAGGTAGTCCTTTTTAAGATTAAAAATCGAGTGCCATTTTACAAAGGTAGTGATTTTATGTTCTTTGTGCTTTTGAAATAGCTTGCAATATCTTAAATTTTTCCAGATTTTTATTTTCAATATATTTTTCCAGTTCTCCGAACTCTGATTTATTGTCAATAAATTGTAATTTTCCGTTTTCGAGAAAACTCAAAGTATCGGAAATGGAACTTAGATGGAGAATGATGTGTGAAGATATCAGGATTAAAGTGCCCTGTTCTTTTAGTCGTTTTATTAATTCGCTGATATAACTTACTGCATTTACATCCAGACCATTAAATGGTTCGTCGAGAACAAGAATGTCATTTTTTTCGAGGATTAATACCAATAAATAAAGTTTCTTGAGCATTCCTGTAGAATAGGTTTCTGCGTATTCATCTAAAGGTAATTCAAATAATTGGTTGAGATTATTTACTTCATTCTTTATAAAAGGAATTTTTTTTGAAGAAAGGCAGAATTGAATAAACTCAGTTCCTGAGATACGTGGATACATGAATAGTTCTGTTGGTAAATATCCCATTTGTAAATTTTCAGGATATGATATATTCCCTTTTGATGGACTATTCCGGGTGATACAGTTGAAGAACGTTGTTTTCCCGGAACCGTTTGCTCCGATTATTCCATGAATCAATCCGGAAGAGTAGTTGACTGATATCGATTCCAGTATATTTCTGGAACCGTAATTTTTTGAGAGATTACTTATGGATAATTGAAATCGAGCCATAATTCAGTTATTCAATAATCGGGTTAAAAGTCTTATTCATATTTTGTTTCATGGCATATGCCGAAATCAGGATTACCCCAACGATTGCCAATAATAACCAGGAGCCTGCAACCATAAATAAAATAGTTATAGCTAATGTAATGAGAGATATTATGAGGTGGGCGAGGCTATTGGGATAGTGAGTATATTTAAGCGCCATATTGATCCAGGAAAGAATAATTGTATAGACGAAGATTTGTATAATATGTTTGAAATTTATTCCGGAGAGTAATAGAAACGGACAAACCGGAAGTTGTAATATTGATATGTTATAAATAGTTTCCAATGTTTTTTGTCGAACCAATTCATTCGGATTCAGATAGGATTTGAGAAAAAATAAAGGTTCCATTTGGATTTGAGAGAAAATTCCGGGAATAATTCCGGTCAAACTTAATGATATCAAGCAAAGATTTGGATTTTCGTGTACAATCCCCATGATAATCCCTAAAACTGAAATACAATGGGCGTAGAAACCTGATTGACGATAGAATGAAAACCATTGAAATGAACTTTTTTTAAAAGGATAAACCGGTTTTAATTTAGATAAATGTTTTTGTGCTGATATTTTCTCCGGTTTTGAGATTGCAAGAATACAACCTGCAAATAAACATAAACAACCTGTTTTCCAGTGAATAAGAAAAAAGGGTAGTGTTAATATTGTAGCTTTTAAACAAGATATAAGGCGAAATGGGACTTTGTAATTGTGGATTAGGATTCTCTCCGGTTTGGTTGGGTTAAGACTGTTATATATAGTTAAATATATGCCTGAAATGATTACAATTGATTTCCAATTTTCATCCGAAATATTGATTTTGTAAAGTCCAAATAGCAAAATAGGGATAAACAAAAGAAATCCTATTTTGAATAGCAAGGGAAATGATAACCAAAGTCGTTTTATCCCTAACCATTGTATGCGTCCGTATGCTTTCAGGGTATAGTTCATTCCTCAAATTGTTCGAGAGACAGGCTTTCTCCATCAAAAACAGCATAGGAAAAATACTGCAACCAGTCTCCAATAATCATCATACGGCTTTTGTGAGAGAGCATCAGGTCGAGCATGATATGCCGGTGACCGAAAATCAGATAATCGGTTTCCGGATGTTGAATAATGTACTGTTTGGCATAGAGTACCAGATGTTCATTTTCTTCTCCGAAATAACCGGCGGGATTAGCCAGTCCTGTCTTGCGACTATGCTTAGACCAAGCATGAGCAAATGCGAATGCCCAACGAGGATGAATGGAACCGAATAATTTTTGGCATACTTTGTTGTGAAATAACCCGCGGATCAACTTGAAGGATTGCGAATTATCACCGAGTCCGTCGCCATGGGCCAAATAGAAGGTTTTGCCGTTTATTTCTTCGGTTATAGGAGCTTTGTGTACAATAACTCCAATTTCCAAAGGAAGGTAGTCATAGACCCAGATGTCATGGTTTCCAATGAAAAAGTGTACTTCAATACCGGCATCTGTCATTTCCGATATTTTTCCCAGAAAACGAATGAATCCTTTAGGAATAACATATTTGTATTCGTACCAAAAATCAAAAATATCACCAAGTAGATAAAGTGACTGTGCATCGTTTTTAATTGTATTAAGCCAACGTACAAACCGTTTTTCAACAACAGATGGGGCTTCGAAAACATCGGAGCCCAAATGCATGTCAGAAGCAAAGTACACTTTTTTCTTATCTTCCAGTTTCATGATTCATTCTGATCAAAGAAAACCTAATTCGAGTTTGGCTTCCTCGCTCATCATATCTTTGTGCCATGTAGGTTCGAAAGTGAGTCTGACATCAACACTTTTCACTCCTTCTACCGATTCGACTTTCATTTGTACATCTTCCATTATGAAGTCGGCAGCAGGGCATCCGGGAGCAGTCAGAGTCATGGTAATTACCACGTTCTTGTCGTCATCAACATCAACATCGTAGATCAGGCCTAAATCATATACATTGACGGGAATTTCCGGATCGTAAACTGTCTTCAATATTTTCACAATTTTTTCTTCGAGTTCCATGAATTTATTTTCCATAATTCTGAGAATTTATTGATGTTATGATTTTTAGATTAATTATTCATTCAACCATTTGTTGGATAAATATCTTGCAGGATAAAGAGCGGCTAGTAGTCCGATAACCAGTACCGTGATAAAAACAAAGCAAACATCGCTGAAAGAGACGACAACAGGATAAGCATCTACAATTGCGATTCCACCTCCGCTGCCCAGTTTGATCAGTCCGAATGTTTGTTGTGCAAAGCAAAGTAATAACCCGAGTATGACACCGGAGATTGCTCCGATAATGGATATCATCCATCCTTCGAATAGAAATATTCTGGAAATCAGTTTATTATCTGCACCCATGTTACGCAGGATAAAAATATCAGCCTTTTTTTCGACAATTAGCATGGATAGTGAACTTACAACATTAAAAACAGCAATCAGGCAGATAAACGATAGGATCAGGAATGTCATCCACTTTTCCATAGACATCATCCGGAAGGTCGTTTCTTGTTGCTGATAACGGTTCTGTACTTTGTACTGGTCGCCAAGTATAGCTTGTATTTCGGATTGTGTCTGGTTACTCTTTTTTATATCTTTCAGCCGGAGTTCTACTGAACTGACCTCAGTTTCATAATCGAATAATTTCCGCGTCAATTTAATTGGAACAATTAGTTTTTGAGAGTCGTATATCTCCTGATTGGTACGAAAAACACCTGTAATATAGACAGCTTCGGAAGAAAAAGATGATGAAGGGTTGACCAGATTGACTTTTTCTTTCCTTTTAACTGCATATACTTCCAAAGGATAGGCAAATCCGGCGCCAACTCCAACTTTCATTGCCAGATCAACTCCTATTGTCCCGAAGTAATTGATTTCATCCTGTAGCTTAAATTCTCCATCAAATAAAATACTATCGATATCTACCAATTGGGGAAAATTATCGGAAACTCCCATTAAGGCCGCTGGAACCTGTCGTCCTCTGTATTTTAGGATAACATTGTCTTCCAAAACTTCTGTGAAAATTGCAACATTGTCCAGATTCCTTATTTCCTGGAATTTTTTTGTTTGAGGGTCAAGAGTTTTTCCTTCTTTTGCAACGATTTTGATCTCAGGATCGAACTTCGAAAGTAATCCGCCTACCAAACCCTGAAATCCACCGAAGACCGACATTGCACAGACCATCGCAATGGTTGCTACACATACACCGGCCATTGACACCATTGAGATGACATTTACGGCATTATGTGACTTTTTTGAAAAAAGATACCGTTTAGCTATGTATAACGATAGATTCAAATTATATTTTACTCAATAGGTTATCAATATTTTCGAGATAGTCGAGAGAGTCATCTAAGAAGAAAGCCAGTTCGGGAATTTTACGAAGCTGATTTTTTTCCAACTGTCCCAATTCAAAGCGGATAGCCTTTTTATTCAAATTAATGGCTTCGAGAATCTCTTTCCCTTTTTCAGAGGGAAATACACTCAGGTATGCTTTTGCCAGCCCTAAATCAGGGCTTACCCTGACTTTTGTTACAGAAACCAGTACTCCGGACATTGCTTTTGTTTGTAGCAAGAATATTTCGCCCAGATCTTTCTGAATAAGTCGTTCTATTTTTTGTAATCTTTTACTTTCCATGTTTTTTATAAATCAAGGTTAAACCATCGCGTACGGGAATTATTACTTTTTCTACCCGATCATCTGCTTTTATTTTATCATTGAATTCTAATATGCCAATCGTTTGTTTGTCATTATAAACAACTTCTTCCACTACTTTTCCATCCCAAAGAGTATTGTCCGCTATGATCAGGCCTCCCGGACGGATTTTATCGAAGACTAAATCGAAATAGGCGCTGTAGTCCCGTTTATCAGCATCAATAAAGACCAGATCGTAAATTTCATTCAAAGATGGAATAATCTCTGTTGCGTCTCCGATGTGTAAGCGAATTTTGTTCTTATCCGTGGACTGGTTAAATTGTTTCAGGATAAAATCTTCCAGTTCGTCATTTATTTCGATAGTATCGATGATTCCATCTTCCGGCAAGGCTTCTGCCATGCATAAAGTGGCGTATCCGGTATAAGTTCCTATTTCCAGGATTCGTTTAGGGGATAACATGCGGCAAAACATTTTGAGCATACGTCCCTGTAAGTGTCCCGACAGCATTCTTGGGCGAAGAAGGTTAACATGCGCATCCCGGTTTAGACGGGTTAATTGTTCTCCTTCGTTATCAATATGACATAATATGTATTCTTCTAAATTCATCTGAATGTTGGAGGTGCAAAATGTCTGTTACCATCCATTATTTTACCTACATTGTTGATTTCAAGGAATGAAGTGCCGCCACCTTCACCGAAACTACCGCTCAGATAGGCAACCATATCATTTCTGTTGATTGTCCCTTTTTTTATTAGTTTCCCGAGAGCATTGAGGAAGTATTCTTTGGCATTTGATTTCTCTTCCTGGTATTCGGCCCAAACTCCATAAGAAAGAGCTAATTCTCGGGTTGTTTTTTCTTTATAACAGATTGCGAATACGGTTGATTTCCCACGGAAAGCAGCCAGATAACGAGCTGTTCTTCCTGTAAAACTATCAGTAACGATTGCTTTAACGTGAAGTTTGGAAGATGTTTTCACAGCTTGTTTAGCAAGGAACGAGGTTACATCCAGATCGTCGTTCGGCATTGGTACGCGGATATCATTTTCTGCCAATTTCGTTTTTTCAGCTTCACTGGCGACTCTGGCCATTGTGCGAACGGCTTCAACCGGATATTTTCCATAAGCAGTTTCACCGCTAAGCATCAAAGCATCAGTACGATAATAGATAGCATTGGCGATGTCGGTTACTTCAGCACGGGTAGGGCGCGGGTTGTTGATCATTGAATGTAGCATCTGGGTTGCTACGATTACAGGTTTTTTTGCTGCAACACATTTACGGATCAATATTCGTTGTAATCCCGGAATTTTTTCCTGAGGAACTTCTATTCCAAGGTCTCCACGTGCAACCATAATGCCATAAGCTGCTTCGAGTATTTCATCAATATTATCTACACCTTCCTGGTTTTCAATTTTAGCAATTATTTTGATCGAGCTCTGGTTTTCGTCCAGAATACGTTGAATATCCAGAACATCCTGTTTGGATCGAACAAAAGAGTGTGCAATAAAATCGATATCCATTTCAATAGCATACTTAATGTTTTGGATATCTTTTTCAGTCAGGGAAGGAAGGTTGATACGTACGCCGGGAACATTGACGCTCTTACGGCTGCCTAAAGATGCATCATTGAGGGCTTCAACAACCAGGTGATCTTCTTTTTTATCAATAACTTTCAATTCGAGGTCACCATCATCAATAAGAATCATATCTCCAAGCTTAATTTCCCCTACGAAGCCTTTATAGTTGACGTAGATACATTCTTTTGTCGTAATGCCGTTTATATCTCCTTTAACGATACTTGTATCTCCGGTAACAAAGGAAATCGGGCCCTCAGAAGTAGTCGTACGAACTTCCGGCCCTTTTGTGTCCATAAGTATTCCGATACGGTTAGAGACTTGACGGACGTTATTGATTATA
The DNA here is from genome assembly GCA_031556375.1 of Bacteroidales bacterium. GTDB lineage: Bacteria > Bacteroidota > Bacteroidia > Bacteroidales > Azobacteroidaceae > BNXB01. The sequence goes on from JAVBTA010000077.1 coordinate 12,036, forward strand.
CGTTCAAAACCGTCCTTATCAAGGTGGGCGGAATTCATTCTGACTACATTCATTCCTTCTTCGAACAAGCTGGTAATAAATGGTACATCACAGCGTTTGTCTGAGATTGTTGCTACTATTTTAGTATGCTTTAACATATTGATTATTATAATTTATTCGTTAATGAGAGCTTCTGTTGCTAATCTGTAAGAATCCAGTCCGAATCCGGCAATGACGCCTTTACATGCGGCGGCCAATAAGGATTGGTGTCTGAATGATTCACGGGCATAGACATTGGAAATATGGACTTCAATTACCGGGGTTTTAATAGCCTTAATCGCATCATGAATAGCGACTGAAGTATGTGTATATGCTCCGGCATTCAGAATTATTCCATCAGAATTGAATCCGGTTTCATGTAGTTTGTTTATTATTTCACCTTCAACATTGGATTGAAAATACGAAAAAATAATGTTGGGATATCGTTTTTTCAGTCCGTTGAAATATTCTTCAAAAGAGGATGCTCCGTAAACTTCAGGCTCTCTTTTTCCTAAGAGGTTGAGATTCGGTCCGTTAATAATTTGGATTTGCATATACCTATAACTGATTAATCTGCAAAAGTAATACATTTTATGTTATGTTTAACACAGTTTTATTAATTTCGCATTTGAAATAGATGAACATTATGGTAGATCTCTTAGATAATTCGCTTGTAAAATCATATTATTCGCATTTACTGCTGGAAAAGTCCTTGTCGAAAAATTCGATAGCAGCTTATATGGATGATTTGTCGAAGTTGTTGAATTTTATATCCTTGATTCCCAAAAAGCCGGAAGAAGTGGTGTTGGAGGATTTGCAGGAATTTCTTGTAGAATTACATGAAATGGGTATTAATAGCCGTTCCCAGGCCAGGGTAATTTCCGGAGTCAAATCGTTTTATAGGTTTTTGATGTTGGAAGAAAAAATACTCCAGGATCCTACAGAGTTGTTGGAAGCTCCTAAAATAGGGTTGAAACTGCCCGAGTTTTTGACAATAGACGAAATAAACCGTATCATAGGAAGCATTGATTTGTCTCAGCCGGAAGGGCAGCGTAACCGTGCCATTCTGGAAACACTTTACAGTTGCGGATTGCGGGTTTCAGAGCTGACTTCCCTTCGCTTTTCCGATTTGTATCTTGACGAAGGATTTATTAAAGTTGAGGGAAAAGGAGGGAAACAACGTTTGGTTCCGATATCCCCTGTCGCAATCAAAGAAATTAAAAATTATCTGATTGACAGGCATCAGATTAAAGTAAAAAAAGGATTTGAAGATATTTTATTCCTGAGTAGGAGGGGTACCTCCCTTTCCCGGATTATGATCTTTCATATGATCAAGGAATACACGGAATTGGCCGGGGTGAAAAAGACAGTAAGTCCACATACATTTAGACATTCATTTGCAACGCATTTACTGGAGGGCGGAGCTAATTTAAGGGCTATTCAGCAGATGCTGGGACATGAAAAGATTACGACGACGGAAATATATACTCATATCGACAGGGATTTTCTTCGTAGTGAGATTCTGGAACATCATCCCCGTAACAAGCAAAAGTGATTTTAATGGATTTTTTTGAAGAAAATTTGTATGAAATGCAATTAAAAACCTAACTTTGAAGAATATTTTTTTAATCAACTTAAATTATATACCCAATGAACAATAATTATCCGAAAATCGGAATTCGTCCGGTTATTGACGGCCGTCGTCATGGAGTACGGGAATCACTGGAAGATACCACCATGAATCTGGCAAAGAGTGTAGCAAAACTATATTCGGAAACTTTGAAATATCCTGACGGAAGTCCGGTTCAATGTGTCATAGCGGATACATGC
>JAVBTA010000056.1:0-20914 GCA_031556375.1 Bacteroidales bacterium
AGCGAAATTTTCGATGCCACGATTCCTTATGATATGGAATTTTACCGTTCGCTCGACCGCATTGTGCAAGCTGAACCATGGATAGCGCGTGACCGTGTGATGATAGATGAACTCAAAACTATTGGCATAGAAAAAGGAAAATCGTTTGCCCCTTCGGTAGAAGTTGAAAAGCAGTTGCTGACGGCTTTATCCGATGCTCATCAATGGATTGATATACAGTATGAATCTTTTCCCCGTTACTACGAGGGAACGCAATGGTTCTTGCCTGCCAGTCCCGAATTGTTCCAATCATGGGGCAACGGATTTACCACCGAAAACAGCTATCCGGTAGACCAGCGTGGGGTGAACTACTATTGGGGCTTCAGCAGCCTGAAACGAACCGGTGCAGGCCAACACCAGTTATACATATTCGCCACACTCGATAAAGACGGCAAACCGCTCGATGGGGCAAAAACCTATCAACTGCACGTTCCTGCCAATGTCCCCGTATCGCAATATTGGTCGGTAACAGCCTACGACCGCAGTACACACGGACTCATCCGCGATGTTGCAACATCCAACCGTTCTTCGTTATTGACGGATCTGACAAAAAACACCGATGGTTCGGTTGACCTCTACCTCGCCCCTAAGGCTCCGACAGGTAAAGAATCAAATTGGATACCAACCAAAGAGGGCGTAAATACGGAAATCATTCTGCGTTTTTATGGTGTAGAAAAACCGATTATCGACAAAACATGGAAAATCGGCGATTTTGAAGAAGTGAAGTAATTTCTATAAATCAAAGCCCGATAGTATTTAATATGCTGTTGGGCTTTCATTATTCATTTAAAAACAATCATTTAAAGGCAAACAAATGAAAATCAAAAATTTTGTTATACTGTCTATCTTTGTTTTGTTTGGTATTCAGGGCTATGCCCAGGAATCCGGTACAAATCAAAAGAAAGAGCTTACTCTGGAAGAAGTAACTAAGGAAAAGCAAAACCCCATGAGCGGATTTAAAAGTGTCTTCCTACAAAATATTACACTTCCGGTGGGTGAAGGCAATGCCAACTCACTTACCGTTCAACCCGTGCTGCCGTTTACTTTAGGAAAGGTAAAGATAAACACCTATACCATTATTCCTTATCAGTGGTTGCCCGCGTTGCAACCCGGAGGCAGTAAGGTTTCCGGATTGGGAAACACACTATTCAATGCTTTCATTCGTCCGGCAGCGCCACCCAAAAGCCCATGGGTTTGGGGCTTGGGACCCACTCTGCAGATTCCTACGCGCACTGCACCCGAACTGGGAAGTAATCGCCTGAGTATGGGGCCTGCGGCTTTGCTTTACTATAACGGAAGCGCCTTTTCGGGTGGTGTGGTTGCTCAGAATTTCTGGTCGTTGGGCGGCACAGGCTTCAATAAGGTAAACATGTTCAGCGCACAATACGTGGCTTATTACAATTTCCCGAAAGGCTGGTACTTAGAAAGTAATGCGACCATTACCGCCAACTGGTTAGCCGCCAAAGATAATAAATGGACAGTACCTGTAGGGGGAGGACTGGGGAAAACATTTAAAATGGGCAAATTTTACTATAGTCCTGCCATACAAGGTTTTTATAATGCCATTGCTCCCGAAGGCATAGGACGTTGGATGGCCATCGCCCAGTTGCAGGTAATATTTACACAATAAATAAGCGTTCCACTAAATAAACATCAGCCATTCACGAATTACGTAAATGGCTGATGTTCAACAGTCGGGGTGAGACGATTCGAACGTCCGACCACACGCCCCCCAGAAACAATAAAATTCATATTTTAATTTTGTATTTCATTGTAATTAAGTGCAGTTAACATTGTAATACAGATAGTTACTTTTTAATCTTTTTCTTTTATTTCTTTGTGTTTTCAGAAATTTGTGTCATATTTGTGTCATGAAAATAGATATAAATCAATTGATAAATTAAATGGGTATGGCAGCTTTATATAAATTTATCCTTCTACCCTACAATGAAAGAAAAGACGGAACATTGTCCGTTTCATTGAGAATAACCAAAGATAGAAAAAGAAAATACTTTAGAACCGGTCTTGTATCTAAACCCGAACAATGGGATGAAGAACAAGGTCGTTATATCAGCAATAAAAAAATAGAACCCAAATTTAAAGAATACAATGCCAAGTTATCTGAGTTGGAAGTCAAAGTTAACACAGTTGTACGTGATTTCGAGTTTAAGCAAATTGACTGGACGTTAAATCAGTTTGAAGATGCTTTTCTAAATCAATCAAAAAAAGGGAAAATATACGATTATCTTGTCAATCACATTAAAACGCTCAAAGAGACAAACCATGTCGGAAATGCTTTGTGTTATAATGCAGCCATGCATATGCTAATGTTATTTGATAAAAAATTTGAGGGTAAAATATTCTCAGAAATAGACATTAAGTATGTGAAAAATTTTGATATTTTCCTCCAAAAAAGAAATTGTAGTGGTAATACACGTAAATATTACATGAAAGCATTGAGAGCCATTCTAAACAAAGCAATCCAAGAAAAAGAAGCATCCGCAAGCAGCTATCCTTTTGGGAAAGGTGGTTTTAATATTTCATCATTGGAAGAAGAAACCGTCAAACGATATTTACCAATGGATTGTATGGAAAAAATCAAATCTACTGTAATGGAAAATCAAACATTGGAACTTACTCGCAGATTATTTCTTTTTTCATACTATTGTTATGGTATCTCTTTTATTGATGTCGCTTTTCTCACTAAAAAGAATATCATCAGGTATAACGGAGGAGATTATATTGTTTATAAGCGAAACAAAACAAAAGAAGCTAAGAAAGTTAAAGCTATTCAAATAAAAATAACCGATGAAATTCAAAGTCACTTAGATTGGTTTGCTGAGAATACAATATTGATTGGAGATTATCTTACTCCTATTGTTTCTCGTGAATATACCGGAGAAAAATTGTACAATCACATTCGTAGCCGGTTTACAAGGAATAACAAGAATCTGAAAGCATTAGCAAAAGAATTGGATATAACAGAACTTCCTTTAACGAGTTATGTAAGTCGCCATACTATGGCAATGACGTTACAAGACAATCAAGTTCCACGAGAAATTATTTCTCAGATATTAGGTCATAATGATTTATCAACGACAAATACTTATTTAGATAGCTTTGCTAGCGGAGTAATTGACGAAGCCGTCAAAGTCTTGTAAAATAAATCTGTCAAAAAATATACGTACTTTTACAAACCGATAATAACAAAATAACATAATGAAACCCATAAGAATATTTATAAGCAGCGTGCAATCCGAATTTGCTTCGGAAAGAGAAGCGCTTCATAACTACATTCGTCAGGATGCTTTGTTAGGAAGATTTTTTCAGCCGTTTATATTTGAAGAACTTCCTGCTATAAACAGTACAGCGCAACAAGCATATCTTGAAGAAACTTCCTTATGTGATATTTATGTTGGTTTGTTCGGCTCATTATACGGATATGAAGATACAGAGGGTATATCTCCGACAGAAAGAGAATATGATGTCGCAACAGCAAAGAAAAAGCACCGTCTCATTTTTGTAAAAAATCTCAATCGAAAAGATATTCATCCCAAAGAAGCTGCTTTGATAGCTAAAGCGGAAAGTTCAGTTGTCCGAAAATCATTTAATACATACGAAGAGTTACGTAGTGCCATTTATGCAGCTCTAGTGCGTTATCTAGAAGAAAAGGAATATCTGCGCATGCTTCCGTTTGATGCGACATTTCATCCAACAGCAAAACTTAAGGATATAGACGAAGAGAAAGTAAGTCTCTTTGTGAGATTGGCTCAAGCTAAAAGAAATTTTCCTATTTCGTTTGCATCAGGCATTCCAGCCATATTAACACACCTCAATCTAATTTCTGAAGATAATCGGCTTACAAATGCGGCTTTATTATTGTTTGCCAAAAGACCACAATCATTTTTTATTACTTCGGAAATTAAGTGCGCCCAATTCTATGGAAATGAAGCGACAAAGCCTATTCCTGCTTATCAGGTATATCATGGCAATGTCTTTCAACTGATTGACCAAGCGGTGGATTTTGTGATGTCAAGAATTGATGCAAGAGTTGGAACTCGTGAAAAGAAAACAGATGTGGATGTTGATTACGAACTACCTTTGGAAGCCGTCAGAGAAGCGATTGTAAATGCAGTAACGCACAGAGATTACACAAGCAATGGAAGTGTTCAAGTTATGTTATTCCGCAATCGACTTGAAGTTTGGAATCCGGGAACTTTACCATACGGATTAACCCCTGAAAAACTTTTACAACCACACCCATCCGTTCCTGCCAACCCGATACTTGCTAATCCTATATACTTAGCCGGATATATTGAGAGAATGGGAACAGGTACCAGAGATATTGTAGAGAAATGTAAAGCTATTGGCTTGAAAAATCCTGAATTTATCCAAGAGGAAGACTTCAAGGTTATTTTATGGCGTAAAGATAAGTCGGATGAGGGTATAAATGAGGGTGCAAGTAAGGGCGTAATAGTACAACAAGTAATTGATGGTGAGATTGATAAAATTTGCGCCCTCATCGGTGAGGGCGTTAATGAGGGTGTAAAAGAGACTTTGAGAATTATATTGGATGCCCCGGGACTTAATGCAGTAGGAATAGCAGAGAGGTTAAATAAGAGTATTGCTACTGCAGAACGCTATCTTCGCACTCTTAGAGAACATGACATTGTTGAATTCAGAGGAGCGTCCAAATCAGGTGGATACACCTTTACCGAAAAAGTAAGAAACGTACTCTTTAAATAAAGAATAACTCTTATGCCCCGTCGTAAACAAGTCAAAATACACGCTAAAGACACCACTATTTACAACCTTATCGTAAATGAGTTGAAGCAGAATCCTGAATTGGCTTCGGATTACGACATGGAATCCATTGAAATAACTATCCTGAAGAAGAAATCCCCTCCACGCATTAAAGATATTGACAAAGCCATTGCATACCTGAAACGGTATATTGCCATTAACAGCAAGCATATCGAAACTTTTCAAGGGGAAGCCATTGTCAATAAAAAAGAAATCGCCGGAATGATGAAAGTTTCCCGACCTACCCTTGACAAATGGATAAAAGACGGATTTATTTATCCGGTACAATCCAAATACATCAACCAATTGGAAACCTATCCTCCTGATGTAATTTTGGAACAACTTCTAAAACAAAAGAACGAAAAATAAACTTTTTTTTTTGAACTTTACATGATAACGCAAAACGTGTAAAATTCGATATAATCCCTCCTCTTTGTAAAAATACAATCCCATTTTTCAACTTTACGATGTAGTGGTTTAACCAAGTTGTCCGGCGTTGTCTGCCCATTGTAAAGCTATTTACCCATTTGATAATCAGTTATATCTCGTTTTACTTTGCACTCAATTCAATATTGAATCCGGCTGTGACGACAGCTATATGTTTAATATCTAAATTTTTGAGTGTTATGCCAAACATTATTTTAACAACGCCCGAGGAACTTCGGGCAATCGTCAGCGAAGCCATTTCTGGAATTGTTCCTAAAACCGCTTCCCAACAAACAGAGATTGATACAATCACTTTATCCGATGTGTTGACTCTACTGCGTGAACATGGTTATCCGACTTCCAAAGCAAAGATGTATAAACTGACTTCGTCCGGCGAGATTCCTTGTAAGACTTACGGAAATAAACTGGTGTTTTCCCGGAAAGAAGTATTGGAGTGGGCGGAGAACCAAACAAAATCCAAACATGACAATTCTGCATCCGTCAGTCTTACTCTTGCCCGCAGCGCACGACGTAAAAGGTAATTCCGATGAAAAAAGAAAAGGAAAAAGGCGGTCGCCAATCCAAAAACGAACGGATTGAGGGTTATCTGCAGGAACAATATGATTTTAGGTTTAATACTGTGAAATCAAAACCGGAGTTCCGACCCAAGAACGGAAATACTCCGTTTGTTCCTGTAACTAAATTTGCCCTCAATTCTTTCAAGCGGGAACTTGATACCCGAATCGGGGCTGCAACTTCAGCTGACAATCTCCGGGCAATCCTTGAAAGTGACTTTTCTCCAAAAGTAAATCCTGTCAGGGAATATTTCGAACAGTTACCCCGGATTAATCCGGATGTTGACAAACACACGTGGAAACTCTCCCAAACAGTAACGGTTACCAATCCCGACAAGTGGGTGGATTATCTAGTGAAATGGATGATTGGAGTTGTCTCCAATACTATGAGTGACATAGGTTGTCAAAACCATACCTGTTTGGTATTGACCGGAGAACAAGGGAAGTTTAAAACAACTTGGTTGGATCATCTTTGCCCACAGTCGTTGCAAAGCTATCTTTTTACAGGAAAGATTGACCCGCAAAACAAAGATGTATTGACCCTGATTGCAGAATACCTGTTTATCAATATTGACGACCAATTGAAAGCCTTGAACAAGCGTGATGAAAACGAGTTGAAGAACCTCATTACGACTCCGGCTGTTAAATACCGCCGTCCGTATGATGTGTATATTGAAGAATACCCGCATTTGGCGAGTTTCATGGCATCTGTCAATGGAAATGATTTCCTGACAGACCCGACCGGAAGCCGTCGTTTTCTTCCTTTTGAGGTCGTCTCAATTGATATCAAGGCAGCTAAAGCAATCAATATGGACAATGTGTTTTCTGAAATCCTTTTCCTGTATGAGTCCGGTTACCGTTATTGGTTCGATGATGCGGAAATCGAAGAATTGCATGCTATCAGTCAACGATTCCATGTACAAACGGTAGAGTATGAATTGTTGATGCAGGGATTTGAGAAACCGGAACCGGCAACAAATGAGTTTTTCATGACAACCGCCCAAATCCTGAATTACCTGAGGATTCACAGTTCTCTACAGCTTTCCGAAAAAAGAATGGGAGAAGCATTGCGGAAAGCAGGATTTGAACGGACACAACAGCGGATAAACAATTCTCCAAATCCGGTTTATGGTTATCGTGTAAAGAAAGTACATCCAAATCCCTTTATCGACCGGAATTTGTAAAAGAGTAAGAATACAATATTATAGTTACTATCTTACTACAATAATAGATAATCCAATGAAAGAAAAAGGATTATCGTGTAGTAAGTAACGAAAAACGGTTCTTACTTCAATCTTACTACGCTACTACATTTCGGTAGTAGTTACTACAAAACAACATCTTACTATCTGATTTAAGTCTTATAATCAACTGATTATAACAGCCACTACTATGTAGTAAGATAAAAATAGAAAAAATAACTTTTTAGAAAAAAACAACAATTAAAATGAGTCTTATTAAAAATATCAGTATCAAGCAATACCTTGAAAATAGGAATATTAATCCTATAAAAGACCGGAATTATTATGGAATGTATCTATCTCCATTTAGGAATGATAACAATCCAAGTTTCAAAGTAGATTATGAGCAAAACTTGTGGCACGACTTCGGAACAGGCGAAGGCGGTTCTATCATAGACCTTGTAATGAAAATGGATAACTGCAATCTTTCAGAAGCCATACGGAAACTACAAAACAAAGAATCGGTTTCCGAATCCCTTTTCTTTCAAAGGAATATGATTGATAAAACAGAAAAACAGTCAGTAAAACAAACAGAGCCTAAAATCTCCATTTTTAAGGAGATTCCGATTGGTAATCCCGCATTAATCAGTTATCTGAATGAACGCCATATAAATATTGAGATTGCCAAACAGCATTGTTCTGAAATACATTATGAAGTGAACGGCAAACCTTATTATGCGATTGGATTCAAAAACGATAATAACGGTTTTATTCTTAGAAACAATTTCTTCAAAGGCTGTACTTCTTCCGATATTACAACTATTGACAAAGGAAAATCACATTGTTGCGTTTTTGAAGGTTTTATTGACTACTTATCCTTTTTATCCCTCAAAAATGAACCAAGTATAGAAAGCAATATTGTTGTACTGAACTCAGTCAACAACCTGAACAAAGCAAGCGATTTTTTGAAACGACATAATACAATTTATACTTTTCTGGATAACGATGAAGCAGGAAAAAGATGCCTGAATGAAATCCAAAAACTAGGTAAAACCGTTTCCGACCAATCACAATTTTATGGTGGTTATAAAGACATCAATGATTATTTGTGCGGCAAGAAACAAGTTCAGCAAAAACAGCAAAAACGAGGTATAAGATTTTAGTCGCCGCAGCGACCACAGGCTTTTAGTCAGAAAAGCCATAGCTTATTAGGGCATTTTTCACGCTCCGTTACACTACACTAAAAATGCCCCAATAAGCCAAGGGATTACCACCCCTTTGGAAACCCCGAAGGACGACCCGGAAGTCGTCAAGTTTTAATCAATAAAAGTAATTTGTAAAATGGGATATGCAGTCTTACATATGGAAAAAGCATCGGGCAACGATGCAGGGATGAGTGCGCATATTGAACGCACCATCCAACCAAAAAATGCGGACAAAAAACGCATGCACCTGAACAGGGAATTAATTAATTTTCCCGAAGAAGTCAGGAACAGGACACAAGCAATTCAACAAAGATTGGATACTGCCAACCTCAAACGTAAAATCGGAAGCAACCAAGTCCGGGCAATTCGTATTATGTTATCAGGAACCCATGAGGATATGAAACGCATCGAAAAAGCGGGTAAATTGAACGGTTGGTGCAAAGATAATCTGGATTGGCTGAAACAAACTTTTGGGGAGGAAAACCTTGTATCTGCAGTTTTGCATATGGACGAAAAGACACCTCACATTCATGCAACCGTTGTACCGATTGTTACCGGAGAAAGAAGAAAAGCCAAAACATCAAAAGAGGAATTGAAAAAGAAATACAAGAAAAAAGACAGCCAATCTGCAAGATTATGCGCTGATGATGTTATGGCACGAAATAAATTAAAAGAGTATCAAAACACATATGCAGCCTGTATGCAAAAATATGGTTTACAACGAGGTATTGAAGGTTCGGAAGCCAAACATATTTCTACAGCTCAACATTATCGGGATTTACTCATACAAACTGAAGATTTGAAAGAAGATATGGAATTTTTACTGGAAAGAAAATCTGAAGTAAACCAAAAAATCCGGGACTTATATGATTGGAAAGACGAAGTGAGAGAGAAATTTCTGGAAATGGATGAATATACAAAACAAAAGCAGAAAGAACTTTCAATGGTCGAAAGCAAACTTGAAAATGCAAAGCAAGCATACGAACCTTACAAAATACAAGAAGAATTGAACCTTGCACACGAATTATTCCCGATGATGAAGGAACAACTGCGAATAGCCGATTTATGTAAATCCATTGGTTTTACCATAAATGGCATTAAGAAAATGCTTTCCGATAAAGAACTGACTGTTACAGGCAATCTTTATTCGAATGAACACAAACAGGGCTTTGAAGTCCAAAACGCAAAAGTGAAGATTGAAAAAGAACCTGACAATCCCCTGAAGTTATGTTTGACAATTAATGGCACCAATATTTTGGATTGGTTCAAACAGAAATTCCGGGAACTTCAGGATGCAACCAGAATATGGAAACGACCGGAACAAGAAAAAAGACGGGGAATGAGAATGTAACTATTTACCCCTTGCATTTTCTCAACACATCCCGAAGTTCCTTAAGATGAAAAAGAAAATCAGTAGCTTCGGGATGATTGAATAATTGAGGTTCTTTTTCTGTTTGTTGCATGCGCATCGTTATGCGGGAGTAATCAAATGCCAATTCATCGAGTAAGCGGGCTAATTGTTTAGGAGTAATATTCTTGGTCAAATGCTCCCTTAAAGGTTTTAAGTGAATTTTTCTTTTCATAGCTGTAATTTATTTAGATGTTTATTTTGCAAAATAAATGGTTCAATGAGATGTAAAGAACCAGTTCCAAGAGTAAATCAATCAATTCGTAAGTAAATTACTTAGATATGTGTTTTGTGCAGTCATAAAATTTACATATTTTTGCGAGAGTAACAAATTGATAATTTTAAGATTATGGATACAATAGGAACTATTCCTCAAAACAAGATACATCACGGACGTAATGTAAAACGTTTTCGTGAAATGTTTGGAATCAAGCAAGAAATCCTTGCCGAACAGCTTGGTTTATCTCAACAAACAGTTTCCCGATTTGAATCGCAAGAGGAATTGGACAATGAAACATTGGATAAGATTGCCAAAGCATTGAAGATTCCTGTTGAAGCTATCAAGAATTTTAGCGAAGAGGCTGCTTTCGGTTTTATAGCAAATACATGGAGCAGTCACGATACATCTAGTCAACAATTCTATTTCAACTTTAATGCTATTGACAAAATAGTAGAATTGTATAATGAGAAAGCTGCACTTTATGAGCGGATGATAAAATCCGAGCAAGAAAAAGTCGCAATGTTGGAAAAAATTTTAAAAGAAAGATAATAAATAATCGTCAGGACATTTCAATAATCCCAATTTCCTGAAAAGGAGGTTGGGATTATTGTCTTAATCAAAGAATATGCCTTATGCAGGAGTTAATCTCAGAACTTAAAGAAAATAGCTTATTACAAAATGTTGTTGTTGCTCTATTGTTTTTTCTATTGAATATACCTTTAGCGGTAAAAGTTATCCCATATTTTACCGTTAAATTGCTGAAAAAGAAAAATAAAGCATTCATAGCGAGGAAAGTTTCTGCAATAGTACAAGAAATTTGTGAGTTTCTATTTGATATACCATTTAAAGACAACGAATTAAATGCTGAAAATATTTCAATATTTACTCAAGGAGGTAAAAGATTCGTAGGATTTACAAACATCAATGTCTATAATAAAATAGTATTTCCTAAGATTAGTTTAGTCATTCATAATTACTTCGATAAACTTTCCATTGAAGATGCCTTTTTAAAACTAAAGGCACATAAAGAAAAAATAGACAATTTGCGATTAAAATTAGAGGAAATAGTTGATATTCATTCTCTTCATCTTGATGAAAATATTATTTCTCATGTTAGTAATTTATGTCTTGAAATACGAGCATACGATATTCGATTCCGAATGAATAATACAATTGATGATTTAATTGAAACTGGTCAGGCAAAAAGGGAAGGTATTTTTGGTATCCATGACTTATTTAATATTTATGAGATGATTTTTCAGCTCCTACAAAATCTTACAAGTCTCAATTATTTTGAATATGAAATAAAGAAAAGCGTGCAAAATGTAATATAAGAAAATGCTTATTCTTCAAATTAGAGTAAATGCACAATACAGTCTCCGGAGATTCCGCCGAACGACTACGCATAGCAAGCTATGTTGAACGGAGTTTGTTTACTTCCAACCATTTGATAAATTCTTTTTCTTCTTGTTCATTTAGTATTAGTGTTTTAATTCCTCCGGTATTGACATCAATTCTCTATCCAATTTTATCTGTTTTTTCTCGCCTCTACCGCCACTTACATAATAATATTCGGCGTATTTTTCAGATATATTCCGGACGAATGCTTCCCGGATGCGAGACAGTTTTTCATTTACCGAACTGTTTAAAGGTGTACAAATCCGCTTAATACTGTCGGTCATATCCGAAATATTTTCACGATTGGAAATAATTTGATATATTTTCATCAATTCGGTCTCATAATCAGAAAGTTGTTTTAGAACAATTCCTTTGGGATGTCTCAAAAATAAAATAAACAGCGATTTGGGTAAGGTCGTCATTTTGATTTCCATACTGCCATAATCAGGAAGGAAGATTCTATAATTGGAATCTATTACCAATCTGCTAATTTTAATTTTGTTATCTAATAGAATATTTGAATCATGAGCAAGTGCTTCCAAGGCTTCCCTAATCACTTCCTCATAAATACCCAGTTGTCTTGCTTCATAGATATAGGTCTTTATCTTATCAATAATATCATATTCTCTTGAAAAAATATTATGTTCTTCAAAAAGAGTATCAGCTTTTGTCTCTTTAGCCAACCGTTCTTTTTTTCGTTCCTCTAATTTGGATTTCTTTTTCGGGCGGGTAGACTGGTTGATCGTTGACAAGTCGATTTTTCCTGTCACCTTGATTGTAGGTTCAATAAACGGGTTACTCAAACGGAAGATATCATCATCTTCCTGATCCGGTTCTTTTAGCTCTTCAACCTTCGGTTCTTCATCAATATCAATATCCGCTTTTGCCGGTGTTAAATGTTCAAAGTAATTATCTATCTCTATCCAATAAACATTATTTTGCAAATCCAATTGATAATATTCAAACGTAAAAGTCTCTTTTGCTTCTGGATTGTCAATAAGGCGAAGAAATCCCGGATTAATTTCACGGTCATAATCAAAATTGGAGAATATCTCATTTGCTTTGACGGAAGAGTCTACCCTTAATTTGAAAGATATATTTTTATTTATTAGTTGATTAACTAAAAACGAGGGATAAAAATAATTCATCATCTCCAAAATATCATTACTCGACCGGAAAGAACTGCCATCCATTTTGGGAAAGTAAATAAAATCGTATCCTTTACGGTTAAATTCATTTTCTATTAAACGTATGTTGTCGCTAATAAACTGGTTGAGTGATTCTTCATAATAACCATCGACATAAACGATTTGAGAAGGGATTAACCCCAATCGACTGTCAGATTGCAGTAATATTTTTTCTCGTTCCATATTTGCACATTAAATTTTAACACAAAAATAAACATTATAATTAATGTTTTGACATATTTGCAACCTTGCAAAAGTTCTATTCTCTCTTATAAGAGTCTTATCTTTGCAGTACAAGACAAAATTAATAACTTTAAAAACGATTTTTATGACCGTAGAAGTAAATGTTAAAGAGCAAACACAACAGGACGAAAACTATGTTTCTGATATTAGGTTAAAACTTAAGGAACTAAAAGCAAGGAAAGCTCTTGCTGAAGTTTATTTAATGAAATCAAATGACAAAATTAAATGCAAAATAATTCAATGTAAAATTGAAGATTACAACGCCGAAATCAACAAGTTGAGAGAATTTTTAAAAGAAAAAGTATGGAAGTGTGGAGCAGGGGATGACGATGATGTGATTGCTACACTTGAAGGTACAACGCTTACTATTAGTGGGGAAGGAAAAATGAAAGATTACGCCGGATGTTATGGAAATGGTAAACCATGGCTGCCAAGTAGTCCTCCGTGGTACAATAAAGCTAATACAATAGTGGTGCAACCAGGTATAACCCATATCGGTGGTGGATCTTTTCGGAATTGTCGAGGTCTTACATCTGTTGATATTTCAAATACAGTAGAGAGCATTGGGTATGAAGCTTTCAGAGGATGTACAGCCCTTAGATTAATTGACATTCCTGACAGTATTGAAAGAATAGAAGATTATGTTTTTTCTGGATGTAATAGTCTTTCCCGAATCATCAACAGGCAACTTATACCTCAAAATGTGTCAAAATATGCAGTTGCCTATAAAATCACGAGAATGAATAAAGATGATCTTTGTTCTCAAAGAGAAGAAAGAGGTTATAATTTTAAAGAAGATATTAAAAAATATCCCTACAGTAACTATGCAGAAGATTATACTGAATATGGTTATTATCCTACCTGTTTATATGTTCCAGCTTCTGTTATTAGTAAGTATAAAGTCACACCTCATTGGGAAAACTTCAAAAATAATATTTTTCCTATCCCCATATCGAAAGAAACTATCAGAAGAAAAGCCGAACTATTAGAGGAAAAAACTAAATATCAAAAATGGCTACGCGAATCAGACAACGAAGACGAGCAGGAAATCTGGAAAGAGGAATTAGAAAAAATAGAAGCAGAATTGGAACAAATTAAAGCAGAAGAAGAGAATATTGCAACTGCATTAAAAGAAGCTCAGTCGAAATAAGAAGAAGAATGAATGAATTAAAATCCTTGACAATAAATAAGTTGAGAATTGAATAAAAGACCCAATGATATATTTGGCTAAAATGAAAAATCCTTTTGTTGTAAAATTAGATACTTCACTTAATACTCGTAAAGTGCCCTATTTTCAAAAACGAGGAGAGTTAAAAGAAAAACAGGGCGATTATCAGGGGGCGTTAGACGATTATGACAAAGCTATTGTAATAGATGACAAAAATCCAATTTTTTATGTGTTGAAAGCCGGAGTATATGAAAAATTGAGGAATCCGCAAATGGCTTTTGCATGCTTCGACAAAGCATTGTCAATTAATCCAGATTTTTCTGATGCCTACATTAATCGAGCATTGTTCTATCGACATCAAAGACGTTATGAATTGTCACAAAAGAATTATGAAAGGGCTTTATCGTTAGAACCATGTTCATTTTACATTACCGGTTTCAACGAGGAAGATGTATTCAAATATGGAAAGCTTAAAAATGTTATTGATGCTGAATGGGCTGAATTAGTTAGCCCTGTTTTTTGCGAAGGAACTTTAATAATAGAGGTTTGTTTTAGCCCCAATAAAGGAAAAGAAACTGATTCTTCAATTTATATGGACCCGCAAAAAATGCCTTATTATTATTTTAGAAAAAAATATCGAAACCCCATTTTAAATATGCGATTTCTTAAATTTGAATTTTTATTAGCTAAATGTATTTTCTACATACGTTTTTATATTTTGAGGAGTCAAATTAAATATGTTAATAGCGCAGTACTCAATTAAGATATCCAATCTTACAAAGAAATGTACGATTTGGACGAGAAACTGTTTAAAAGTGGTTACTTCTAGAATAATCCGATAAAATATTCAACCATTTATAAACAAAAGAAATCAGAAACAACGAGAAGCAAATCACATTGTTTATTGTTGTAGTTTTATAGCAAACTGTGTCATTTTTGTGTCATTGACAATAAAAAAGAGGCTCACAATTTCTTGTAAACCTCTCATTCTCAGCAGTCGGGGCGAGACGATTCGAACGTCCGACCACACGCCCCCCAGACGTGTACTCTAACCGGGCTGAGCTACACCCCGAAAATGTGGTGCAAAGGTACGCAATAATTCCTGAAACTCCAACAAATCACCCGCAAATCAGCGGGAATGATCAATCTTCCTCTGTTTCAAAAGAAATCGGAATCTGTCGACGGAATGCCTCTTTGAAAGAGATCAGAGTTTCCGTACGAGCTAACCCTAACGGTTGCAACTTTTTATGAATGATTTCCAAAAGATGCTGGTTATTCCGTGCATAAAGGCGGATAAAGAGGTCGTATTGTCCGGTAGTATAATAACATTCAACAACTTCCGGTATTTTCTCTAATGCAGCAACTACAGAATTGAATTGTTCAGGATTTTTAAGGAATAATCCCATATAAGCCGATGTTTCATAACCTACTTTGTTATGATCAACAATATATTCAGAGCCTTTAATCACTCCCAAATTAATCAATTTCTGAATTCTTTGATGAATGGCCGCCCCGGACACATTGCAAACACGTGCAACTTCCAAAAAAGGAATCCGCGCATTATTAATAATCATGTTCAGGATTTTCTCATCCAATTCATCCAACTGATGGTGTCCCATAAGGTTATGTTTTTACTTATAACAAATAAATCGTTCAATCTATTACAAAATTAACCAATTTTTGCAAAATAAGAACATAAAAGAGCGCTATTTTTTGTTTTTTTTCAAGATTTCCGGCATACAGGCCATTTAAAATACTATCATCAGTCTACCGAAGTCCTCCATTACGAGCATTAGGCGAGTCCTGATTTTTTTTCACTTCATCCATAATACTTGCCGGCGGGCGTTTAGCAAGGAGTTCTCTTTTCATGTAGTCCATATATGGAGCCACATGCTTAAAATATTTATAGTAACCTTTACATAGGTAATTCAAGCCATTTTCACCTGAAGATGTTTGAATAATCCTGTTTTTAGGACATTCTCCATTGCAGGCAAATAAAAACTCGCATTCTTTGCATTGTTGAGGTAATTTATCCTGCTTATCCTGACCGAATTGTAATTGTTCATTGGAATACATCATTTCCATAAGAGTCTTACTTCTGATATTCCCCAATTTATATTCAGGATAAACAAAATGATCGCAACTATATACATCTCCATTGAATTCCATCACTCCGGCATGTCCGCAAGTCTTTGCCCAGATACATGTTCCCGGCTGTTCTCCGACCCAATTGGCCAAAGTCGCATCAAAGTATTGTACATAAAATTCACCGACATCATTACGAACCCATTCATCAAAGATTGCAATAAGGAAATCACCCCATTTTTCAGCAGGGACATTCCATGAGGCATGCGTTCCATCAGGCATAACTTCCACAATGGGAGCAAACTGGATAAAACGGCTATCAGTAGCTTTGAAAAAATGATAAAACTCAAGAGGATAATCTACGTTATAGTCATTCACGACACCCATGATATTATATTCCACCCCATGTTTTTTCAATAATTCTAAACCTTTCATCACCTGCACAAAAGAAGGCCTTCCATCGGCAGTACGACGGTATTTATCATGGCAATGTTGCGGACCATCGACAGAAATCCCGACCAGGAAATTATTATCTTTGAAAAACCGGCACCAGTCATCAGTCAAAAGAGTTCCGTTTGTCTGTATACAATTATCAATTCTCTTTCCTCTGGCATATTTTTGCTGAAAAGCCAGAGCTTTTTTGTAAAAATCGATATTACGCATCAGTGTTTCTCCACCATGCCAGGTAAACAACACTTCAAACATGGTTTGAGATTCAATGTACTGCTGAGTAAAACGCTCCAATAGTTCATCCGACATTACATATCGTTTTTCTTCGGGGTAATATTGTTTTTTATCCAGGTAATAACAATACTTACAACGAAGATTACATACCGAACCGATAGGTTTCAGCATGACATACATAGGTTTAGCAAAAGGGGAAAATGTATAATCCATCTAAATCGTATCCATAAAACTGCGTTGCACCTTGTTGAATATCACAACTCCAAACAATAGTGTCACGCACATAAAAACAAAACTATACCCCAATTGTAACCAGCTGAAAACTCCGGATCCCAATGTGGCAAATTTGAAAGTTTCAAATATAGGAGTCACCGGATTTAAGGCTGCAATCCACTGTTTATCAGGCGACATCATACTCAATGGATAAATCACCGGAGTGGCATACATCCAAAGTTGTACAATAAACGTGAACAACATATTTAAGTCCCTGTATTTAGTTGTTAATGAAGATATTATAATTCCAAATCCCAAAGACAGTCCGGCTAACATAAGGATTAAAACCGGAAGCAATAAGACGTAAATATTAGGCATTATCTGAAAACCGGTTATCACATAATATAAGTATACGGTAAAAAACAATAGCAACTGTATCCCGAATGTGTATAAAGAAGAGGTTACAACACTCAATGGCATTACCAACCGTGGAAAATATACTTTTCCAAAAATACTTTGATTATCATTGAATGTAGATGAAGTTTTCAGTAAACAGGTTGAAAAATAATTCCAAAGACAGATTCCGGACAGATAAAACAATGGCTGAGGTAATCCATCGGTTGAAATTCCTGCAATTCCGCCAAATACAACCATATACATAATTGTTGTCAGGACAGGATTTATGAAAAACCACAATGGGCCCAGAATTGTTTGCTTATATTGCGTCACAATGTTCCGATTCACAAAAACAGCGACCAGGTCTTTATATTGTATTATTTCTTTTAGATTGACATTAAACAAACCTGTCTTAGGTTCAATTATCGTTGTCCATTTCTCTTCCTGTTTCATTCCTTCACACCAATTCTGTACCTTAAATTCCAATTCAGTTATCTTGCACCATACATTTCTTCGTAATATTTCTGGTAATCCCCTGAAGTTACTTCATTCACCCAGTCCTGATTTTCCAAATACCAACGAATTGTTTTTACAATACCATCCTCAAACTTAGTTTCAGGATACCATCCCAATTCCTCTGTTATTTTTGTAGGATCGATAGCATATCGCTGATCATGTCCCAAACGATCCGTTACATAAGTTATCAGTCCCTCATTCATCCAATCATCTATATTGGAAGTGTTTGCTGCGGCCGAACAAGCGGTCATATATTCAGGGTGTTCCTTCAACAAACGGCGAACAGTCTCAATCGTTAATTTGACTATCTGGATATTTTGTTTTTCATTATGTCCGCCAACGTTATAGACCTCCCCTACCCGTCCTTGATGCAATACCGTATCGATAGCTTTACAATGATCCTCTACA
Organism: Bacteroidales bacterium; assembly: GCA_031556375.1. Lineage (GTDB taxonomy): Bacteria > Bacteroidota > Bacteroidia > Bacteroidales > Azobacteroidaceae > BNXB01. The sequence continues at coordinate 18,156 of JAVBTA010000056.1, forward strand.
TATAGCCAGTCCCGAACGTTGGTTCCATCACCATAAACCGGCAATTTTTTCCCTTCCAGGATATTTTTAATAATCAGAGGGATTAACTTTTCAGGAAAATGGTATGGACCATAATTATTGGAACACCGGGTAATATTAACAGGCATTTTATATGTTTCCGAATAAGCCGTAACTATCAAATCGGCTCCTGTTTTCGAAGCGCTATATGGGCTACGAGGATCCAGCGGGGTCGTTTCCGTAAAATATCCGGTTGCACCCAAGCTACCATAAACTTCATCTGTCGAAACCTGTAAATATTTAACTCCCTCACGATAAGTCGGATAACCTTTTTCTTCTTTTCCTGTAGTCCAATTCTTTTTTGCAACATCCAGGAGATTTTGAGTTCCCAAGATATTGGTTTGCAGAAACAATTGAGGATTTTCAATGCTGCGATCCACATGACTTTCCGCAGCAAAATTTACAACATACCGGATCGGATAATCAGAAAAAATCTTTTTCACAACTTCCTGGTCACAGATATCTCCCTTTACAAAAGTACATCTTGCATCTTTCAATTCATTTTTCAAAGTTCCCAGATTTCCGGCATACGTAAGACTATCAAGAACAATCAAATGTGCGTCCTGATGCTTTTGCAACATGTATTTCACAAAATTGGAACCAATAAACCCGGCTCCTCCGGTTATGAGATAATATGTCATTTGAATTAATTATTAATAAGTTTGAAAATCACTTATGATTTTACAATAATAACGACAGTATATATTGCCCGTAAGCGGTTTTATCTAATTTTTCGCCAAGAGCATGTAATTGAGCATCGCTTATCCAAGCTTTTCGCCAGGCAATTTCTTCAATACAAGCAATATAAAAACCCTGCCTTTTCTGGATCGTTCCTACAAAATTCGAAGCTTCAAGAAGGCTATCGCAGTTCCCTGTATCTAACCAGGCAAAACCACGGCCAAAAAGTTCGACTTTCAATAAACCTTCGTCCAGATAGGTACGGTTCAAATCTGTAATCTCATATTCTCCCCGAGCAGAAGGCTTTAATGCTTTTGCCCTTTCGCAAACGGTATTATCATAGAAATATAAACCCGGAACCGCATAATTAGACTTCGGCACCTGGGGTTTTTCTTCAATAGAGATCACTTTTCCAGCCTCATCAAATTCCACAACTCCATAAGCTCTGGGATCTTTGACATAATAGCCAAAGACACAAGCGCCACGCCCGACTTCCTGTGCTTGTAACAACATCTTACTAAATCCTTGTCCGTAAAAAATATTATCACCAAGGATCAAACATGCAGGTTCCCCGTTAAGGAACTTTTCTCCAAGTACAAAAGCCTGAGCTAAGCCATTAGGAACATCCTGAATAACATATTCAAACTTCATTCCTAATTCTTCTCCTGTTCCCAACAACTGTTGAAACATCGGTAAATCGCGGGGTGTAGAAATAACCAATACCTCCCGTATCCCAGCCAACATCAGGGTTGATAAAGGATAGTAAATCATCGGTTTATCATATACCGGCATTATTTGCTTTGAAATAGATTTGGACAATGGGAAAAGCCTTGTGGCACTCCCTCCCGCTAAAATAATTCCTTTCATTTTATATCCTTTAAAAATTTCCCTAATCGATCTTTTTCGGAAAGAATCAATTTTTCTTCCTCAATGGGCCATTGAATCCCAAGTTCGGGATCAAAGCAATACAAAGTTTGCTCTGTCGATGGGGAGTAATGATTATCCACTTTATATGAAAACACAGCCGTTTCGCTCAAAACAAGAAAACCATGAGCCAATCCACGAGGTATGAATAGTTGTTTTTTATTTTCAGCGGAAAGTTCTACTGCAACATATTTCCCAAATGTCGGAGATCCTGATCTGATATCAACAGCAACATCCAAAACAGTACCCTGAATAACTCTCACTAATTTAGCCTGAGCTGTATCTCCTATCTGAAAATGTAGTCCCCGCAAAACACCATACGACGATTTAGACTCATTATCCTGAATAAACTCCACAGATCCGACAACCTTATCAAATTCTTCTTTTTTATATGTTTCCATAAAATATCCGCGCGAATCGGCAAATACTTTAGGCTCTAAAATCCAAACACCAAATACTTCGGTCGAGATATATTCCATTATTTATTATTTTATTACAAATGTACATATTTAACTTTTAACAAGTACAAAATGTTTCGTAAAACTGTCCTTTAGAATAAAAATTAAACATTTATTTGGAAATTCAAGAAAATCAATCTACCTTTGCACTCGCAAAATAAGGTTCCTTGGCCGAGTGGCTAGGCACCGGTCTGCAAAACCGTCTACGGCGGTTCGAATCCGCCAGGAACCTCTAAGTATATTGAAGGATTAGAAAGGATATTTCTAATCCTTCTCTTTTAAAAACAGATAGCACCCCTTATAACATCAAATATTTTCTCCTCGAAATACTTATCGCAAAATCATATGAAATAGACTCATTTCCAAAACGAAACACTAACTTCCCATGAGATATTTTGGTCAATTCGAAACGATTCACTACATTTGCTAAATATAACCACCGTTATAATAACCATCGTTATATTTCTAAAAAAGATGTTATGAAGTTTTATAATCGAGAAGCAGAACTGGATGCATTAAGCAAGACACGGGAGTTGTCGTTCAACGTGCATTCGCAAATGACTGTGCTAACAGGGCGTAGGAGAATTGGCAAAACTAGTTTGATCTTCAAAAGCTGTGAGGGTACAGATACGATCTACTTAT
>JAVBTA010000074.1:0-52814 GCA_031556375.1 Bacteroidales bacterium
CAGCAGTGCCGGAAATCGGTAAAACCATGTTATCATTCGAAAAACGAAAAGATAATATTTAATTCCCGGTCACCATGCAATCATCGGCAACAAGCATACAAGCCTATTTAGACGAACTTCCCGAAGAACGGAAGTCGGCAATAAGCCACTTACGCGAAATCATCTTGAACAATCTTCCCGAAGGATTCAGCGAAACCATGAACTACGGTATGATTGGCTATGTCGTTCCGCTGACTATGTACCCGCAAGGCTATCTGAACGACCCTAAAGCGCCGTTGCCCTTTGTTAATATCGCTTCGCAAAAACATTTCATTGCCTTCTATCACATGGGATTGGTGGCTGATAAGCAGTTGTCGGAATGGTTCAGAAATGAATATCCGAAACACTGTAAAACGAAGTTGGATATGGGAAAAAGTTGTATCCGTTTCAAAAAGCCCGACCAAATCCCGTACAACTTAATCGGTGAATTGGTAACGAAAATGACACCCGAACAATGGATAAAATTTTATGAAACTGCCAAAACAACTGGATAATCAGAATTGAAAACCAATTTGAAATCAAAGTAATATCTCATTCCACTCTTTCACCGTAATTTTACCAACAAGTCCTTCCTTTACAAACGGGTCTTGTTTGATAAATTCCTCTGCACTCTCTTTATCCGTAAATACGCCCATTGAACCGCCTGCCGGATTTACAAAAGGGCCAATTGCAATAATTTTCCCTTGTTTGGCAAATTCATCCACCACTTGTTTGTGCCTCGGATAAACTTCCTTGATTTTTTCCATTGACACATCACTTGGTTCATAAAAAACGACTGCTTTCATATATTTCATTTTGATTGCAAAGCTACGATTTTAAAACCAACGGATATAATTTCAATAGATTCAATTGTGTCAAAGACAAATGCAGACAGTAGCGGACAAACGCAGACATGAAGCCTGAAATCCTTTATTGGTCAATACCATAGGCGTACTTTTGAATCGCATTAATAGTGATGCGACAATATAAATCAAAGGTATTATGGACGAAAAAGTAAAAGACCAGGATGTGTTATTGGTCAAAGAAAAAAGCAGCGGTGAACTGAAAGTCGTTACGGGTATTGAGAAAGACGGTAAGCCGAAAGTCGTAGAAGCCAAACCGGAAAACGAACCGTCGTTCTTGAAAATCGACAAAAACGGCAATGCGTTGGACAACTTTATGTCGAACTTTCTTCGGCAGTACAAAGACCCGACACATTTCCAATTCTTCAAAGCGCCTATCGACAAGGTAAAAGTGCCCGTTTATCCTTCAGGGAAACGCCCGACGGCAAACTGGCGTTGGCTATCCACGCTATCCGTAAAGAACCTGAACTGGAACGCCCCTACTTCGGCATCAAGTTTACGGACGAAGACAAACAAAATTTACTCACTACGGGAAATCTCGGTCGTGTTGCCAATGCTGAATACAAGCAAGGTGAACATACCCCTGTTTTTATTTCACTGGATAAATTGACAAACGAATTGGTCGCCCTGCGTGCCGATAAACTCAAAATTCCTGAAACTATTTAGGGCGTTACGTTGAATGACATTCAAAAGAAAGAATTATCCGAAGGTAAGGCCGTATTGGTCGAAGGTATGACGAGTAAAAACGGAAAAGAATTTTCGTCGCTTGTTCAAGTCAATGCCGATAAGAAAGGGATTGAATTTCGTTTCGATAATCAGCCCAAACAAGCCCAACAAAACGAACAACGGCATTGCTACAGCCACTGGTTATCAGGCTTGCAAAGACGGAATACGAACCAACTATGCCAGCGCCTCTAAACTGATGGGAGCCTTAAAGGTTGCGAAAACAAAGGGTACAGTCGAAGCCGAACTCAAAAAAATCGAACGATGTCCGCTACTCATCCTGGATGACCTCTTTCTTGTACCTCTTGACGCTAAAGAACGTCCTATACTGCTAGACATCATCGAAGATCGTCATGAGCGAAAGTCCATCATCATTACCTCGCAACTACCGGTTGCTGACTGGTACGATGCAATCGGTGACCCGACAGTTGCTGACGCTATCCTTGACCGCATCGTACACTCGGCACATCAAATTGAACTGACCGGTGAGAGCGTGAGAAAAATGAAGGTAGGTAAAAACAGATATACCAAAATAAAAACAATATTGATAGTTTTTCAAAATAAAACCTTACATTTGCAAAGTGAGAAGAATGCATATTGATGTCACAAAAGGGTAAACACATAGCAGGTAGTATTTTGCTGCTTATATTCATGGCTTATTACGTGAATATAACTTTCTTTACCCATAGCCACATTATTAACGGTGTAACAATCGTACATTCGCATTTTCACGATAAGACTCATACACAAACAGGCGGGCACAACGGTAGTGAACTGACATTAATTTCAAAACTGTCCACATTTCAGTCGCTTTCTGCTCTTTCATTTCTTGTTGCTCCGATAGCCTTATTTTTTCTTATTGCAATTATCCGTATTTTTTGTAAAGAAACAACGGCCTCAGACTCCATTGCCTATATTTCTTTACGGGCGCCACCTTCCCTATACTAAATACATTCTACATAAGCTTAGAATCATTTCCGTCTGCTAATAATATATTACCATCGGAAATGTATTGGCTATAAATCTATTGGCTATCACAAAACGGCCTTTTTCATTTCAAAATTTTAATCATCGTCATAATGAATAAATTATTCATCCTGGCGGTTCTGTGTATATTCACAGTATCGTGCCAACAGAATAAACCTGCAAACGTAAATGCAGACATCCAATATAACGGCGACACATTAGTTGTATCCGAAAAATCAACGATTAATCCGAAAATCAGGTTATATACCGTTGCTGAACAAAATTACAGTGCGGAATTTAGTACTACAGGTGTTGTAAAAGCCATTGCCGGGCAAATAGCTGAAATAGCACCTCCATTCGATGGACGAATAGGAAAATCATTCGTACAATTAGGGCAACGGGTGAATGCGGGAACACCAATTTTCGAGCTTCATTCTACTGAATTTTTCGAAGCAACAAAGAATTATTTCCAAACGTTTCAAACCAAAAAAACAAAAGAACTGAACCTCCAACGCCAAAAAGATTTGGTAAAAAACGGAGTAGGAGTAGTAAAAGAGGCGGAAGAAGCGGAAACCGATTACGAAATAGCCCTTAAGGATTATGAAACGGCTGCTGCAACCCTGAAAATGTTCAATATTAACCCGAACGACATCGCAATGGGACAAGCCTTGAAAGTAGTCTCACCCATAGCCGGAGAAGTAGTTCAAACACATATTGTCATAGGTCAATTCGTAAAAAGTGACACCTCTCCTTTAGTTGTTGTTGCTGAACTCAGTAAGGTATGGGTTGTGGCACAAGTAAAAGAAAAATACATTGGTGCCATCAGGACTGATGATAAGGTAGAAATCAGGACTGATGCTGAACCTGAACAAATCGTTATCGGACATGTATCTCACATCAGCAAATTGCTGGATGAGGAAAACCGCTCTGTACAAGTACTGATTACCTGTGATAATAAAGATTGCAAGCTAAAACCAGGAATGTTTACCAGCGTACATTTTATTAATCAGCCAAGAATGGCTATTCTTGTCCCGTCTACCGCTCTTTTACAAACGGAAGGAGATGCCTATGTTTTCGTACAGGAAAGAAAAGGACGTTTTGTAAAAAAAGAAGTCAAAGCAACTACAGCTAATCAACATCAGGTATTAATCACCAAAGGATTGAAAGCTGATGATATAATTGTTTCCGAAGGTGGAATTTATTTAATGGCGAATTAGTATGGAAAAGTTTATTAATTCGCTTATTCAACGCCGCTGGTTGGTTGCCACGGTGTTTATTATTGTTTCAGTATTCGGTGTTTACTCATGGACACAATTATCAATAGATGCTTATCCGGATATCGCCGATGTAACGGTACAAGTAGTTACTCAGGTTCCGGGTCTGGCTGCCGAAGAGGTTGAACAACAAATCACAATTCCGCTCGAACGTGAGTTAAACGGCATACCCAACCTGCATGTCATGCGCAGTAAAAACACTTTCGGCTTATCTATCATCATGCTTGTATTTAATGATAATGAAGATGATTATTGGGCACGACAACGTGTAACCGAGCGTATCGACAATATAGATTTACCTTATGGAGCAAAACCGGAATTAAACCCTCTGACATCACCTACCGGCGAAATTTATCGCTATGTTCTCGAAAGTAAAAACCATTCGGTAAGGGAACTTACAGACTTAAACAAATGGGTGATTATACCACGTTTACGGCAGATCAGCGGTATAGCTGATGTCAGTAATTTTGGCGGTATCACTACTCAATTTCAAATAGAAATAGATCCTGTTAAACTTAATCAATACAATCTTTCGCTTTCGGATGTAACCGAAACCATCGAACGAAATAACGCTAATGCTGGAGGAAGTATGATAAACCGAGGAGACCTGAGTTATGTAGTACGAGGTATCGGTCTTGTAAAGGATTTGGATGATATGGGTAACATCGTAGTAAAAACTGTAAACGGTGTACCTGTTTACCTGAACGACGTAGGGACACTGAAATATGGTAACCTTGAACGTAAAGGCATCCTTGGGTTTACTGACGCTACACATGATTATTCCGACGGTGTGGAGGGAATTGTTCAGATGTTACGATTTCAAAATCCGTCAAAAGTACTCGAAGAAGTGCATGCGGCCGTAGAGGAACTGAATAATGACATTTTACCGGACGGTGTACATATTCATACGTTCATGGATAGAACCAACCTGGTAGATGCCACTCTACACACGGTTTCACATACTTTATTTTTCGGGATGATATTAGTGGTAGCGATACTGATTATTTTTCTCGGTAGCTGGCGGGGTGCTTTACTTGTTGCGATTACCATCCCATTGTCGCTACTGATTGCTTTTATCCTGATGCTCTTAACTGATATTCCTGCAAACCTGCTTTCATTAGGTGCTATCGACTTCGGAATTTTGGTAGACGGAGCCATTGTAATGATGGAAACCGTATTGAAAAAACGCGAAGATAATCCCGAAGCTCCATTAGAACAACAGTCGATAGTGAAACGTGTGTGGGAAGTAAGCAAACCTATATTTTTTGCGACACTCATCATTATTGTGGCTTATATGCCATTATTTGCCTTTGAACGTATTGAGAAAAAACTCTTTACCCCGATGGCTTTCACCGTTGGTTATGCCCTGTTAGGTGCATTGGCTGTCGCATTGCTGCTGATTCCCGGAATGGCTTATGTTATTTATCGCAAACCACAAAAAATCTATCATAATCGTTGGCTGGAGAAGTTGACTCTATTTTATAAAGAACAAACAACTAAAATCATGCAACGCCCCAAGCGGGTATTTCTACCTGCATCGTTGATACTGGCAGCAGCAGTGGCTTTGAGTATAACAGTTGGGAAGGATTTTCTCCCACCGTTAGACGAAGGTGGTATCTGGTTGCAAGTACAAATGCCGCCGGGTTTATCATTGGAAAAAGCTAAGGAAATGAGTGAAGAGCTACGCCATCGTCTGTCTGAATTTGATGAAGTAACCTATGTAATGTCGCAAACCGGACGCGATGATGAAGGTGCAGAAGCATTTTCTACTTCACATGTGGAATATTCTATAGGTTTAAAGCCATACGGAAATTGGAAACGAGGAAGACGTAAAACCGATCTCATTAATGATATGTCTGCCGAAATTGCCAAAATGCCCGGCTATACCGTAGGTTTTTCTCAACCCATTATCGACATGGTAATGGATCAGATTGCCGGTTCGCACAGTGACCTGGCAGTAAAGATTTATGGTGAAGATCTATCCGAAACCCGCCGTATTGCAGAAGAAGTAGAAAAAGTGGTACGTAATATCAACGGTTCTGCAGATGTTGTGATAGACCAGGAGCCTCCATTACCTCAGCTACAAATTGCAGTCGACCGGGACAAAATTGCCCAATATGGGTTAAACGTGGCTGACGTATCGGAACTGATAGAGGTGGCCATCGGTGGTAAAGCTATATCACAGGTTTTTACCGGTAGCAAAGTATATGATGTAATTTGCCGTTACAATGAAAAATACCGTGATACGCCGGAAAAAATAGGTAGTCTGATGTTGACTTCCGGTTCGGGTGCGAAAATCCCCTTATCGCAGGTAGCCGAGATAAAAACGACTGCAGGTGCCAGTACTATTACCCGGGAAATGAACAAGCGACATCTTACCGTGCGAGTAAATTTGCGGGGACGCGACCTGACTTCATTTCTGAAAGAGGCATCGGACAAAATCAAAGAAAACATTCAATATGACCATACGAGTTATCAAATCCATTGGGACGGACAGTTCGAAAACCAAAACCGGGCTTATTCCCGTTTAGCTGTTGTTGTCCCATTGGTTTTGGCATTGATGTTTTTGTTACTCTACGGCGCTTTTGGTGATTTCCGGCAAGCCGGTTTGTTGATAGGACTATTACCATTAGCGGTATTCGGAGGAATGTTGGCACTCAACATCCGCGGAATGACGTTCAACGTCTCATCGGCAGTGGGATTCATTGCTCTTTTTGGTGTTTCCATACAAAACGGTGTGATTATGATTTCACATATTAACGTATTACGAAAAAGGGGAACTGAACTAAAAGAAGCCGTCATTTCAGGTGCATCGCACCGTTTACGCCCGGTATTGATGACAGCAACTGTGGCTATATTAGGATTACTTCCGGCTTCCATATCCACAGGTATTGGTTCGGATGTACAACGCCCACTGGCAACTGTTATCGTCTATGGGCTTTTATGCGGAACGATCATTACTCTATATATGTTACCGGCCTTTTATTATATGCTGGAAAAAAGAAAATCAATAACAACAACTGTTTAATGATAATTACAATGAAAATATTTAGATCAATCATATTATTTTCTTCCTTGTGCATAGCTGGTAGTAACTATGCACAGGAAAAACGAACTTTGACATTCTATGAATTCTTGAACAATGTCAGAAATTCCAATATCAACTATCTGGCAGAAAAGTATAATGTAGATATTGCCGAAGCCAATGTAAAATCCTCTAAAGTGTTTCCTGACCCTGAATTATCTGTAAGTTATACTAATAATCAGAACTGGAATCTGCAAATGGGTTATGGAGTCGACACGGAACTGAGTTATACATTAGAGTTGGGCGGTAAACGTAAATCCCGGATACAATTGGCTCAAAGCGAAAAAGAAATGGCAGGGGCGTTATTGGAAGATTATTTCCGTAATCTACGAGCCGATGCGACCATTGCCTATTTAACAGCATTAAAACAAAAAAAATTGTACGAAATCCAAAAATCGTCATACCAACAAATGCTCGAACTGGCTCACGCCGACAGTATGCGATTCCGCCTGGGATCTATCATGGAGGTAGATGCTCAACAATCAAAACTGGAGGCTGCCACCATGCTAAATGATGTTTATACAAGCGAAGGAGAGTTACAGGATATTTTGCTCCAATTACTATTGTTTCAGGGGAATAAGAACATGGAATTACCTGATTCAATTGCAGGGAACTTGTTTTATACTAAACGGGTGTTCGATTTATCGGAACTTATTACTACCGCACAAAACAACCGTGCTGATTTACAGGCGGCCTTGATATCAAAAAAGGTTTCACAAAATAACCTGCGACTCACCAAAGCCAACCGGGCAATAGATCTCGGACTCAGTATCGGAGGTGGTTATTCTTCAAAAGTATCGAACGAGATTGCTCCGGCACCTGCATTCAAAGGTGTTACAGCCGGAATCAGCATTCCATTGAAATTTTCCAATACAAACAAAGGAGAACTGCGGGCGGCGCAATTGGCAGCAACACAAAACGAAATACAATACCAGGCCATTGAATTACAAATAAGTTCAGAAGTAGCGCAGTCTTATAACAAATACAAAATCGCTTGTCGGCAAGTAGAGCAATTCAATACAGGATTGATGAACGAAGCAGAAAACATTTTTAAAAAGAAATCTTACAGCTATGAACGAGGGGAAACAAGTATCCTTGAACTGCTCAATGCCCAACGCACTTACAATGATATACAAGTAAATTACAACGAAACATTATATAATTGCGTTGTTGCTTTAGTAGAACTGGAACGTATTTGTGGTATTTGGAGTATGGAAATGTAAGTGTCTTAATAACTTCAAAAATAAAATATGAAAAATTATTCCGGCACATAGATAATTTCTCCATTTTCTAATTCGTATGCTATACCTACTTTTTTCCCTTTCTTTCCGGAAGTATTTTGTTCTTCGGAAGGAGTATATTTATTTATCTTTCCTCCTTCCTTTGTGATGATTTCCATATTATCTTTGCCCGGATTTTTCACTATGGTATAATCTTCCTTCGTAAAAACTTCCATCATATCCATATGTATAACCATAGCAACCATCAGGGCGACTGCAAAAACCATCGCCACATCGAACAAATTGACAATTACGCTTAGCGGATCGGTATCTTCTTCTTTGAAAGAGGAACGTCGTTTACTTCTCATTTTCACCGGTGATTACACGTGAAACATATTCCAAATTGTAGATATCTTTAGCATACCAACGTTGCTTGTATTGTAACGTCACTAATCCGACAGCACTCACAACCAGTCCCACAACTGTAGTAGCAAAGACTACCTGCATATTATAAGCCATTCCTGAAATATCTCCGGTCGATAAACCTACCAAAGCAGGACTCATAGCAATCAAAGTTCCGATAAGACCCAATACCGGACCCATTTTAGCCAACATCTTTGAAAGAGACAAGTCCTTGTCAGCTTCATTTTCAAGATTACATATCAGATATTCATCATATGCTTCACCGGGTCTGGAATTAAGCATGTCACGCAGGTATTTAGTGAACAGGGAATTATCTTTTTCCGGTAAAATGGCTTTCAGTTCTGAACTATTCTCGACAGTAAGCGTCTTGATCTTATCATTCAGTAATTTATCGTTCTTTCTTTTGGTCATAAACTGGTTGTAAAAACTACCGATAAGTAGTAATGAACGACCGAACAGGCATAAAAGAATAATGATATCGGGTATCAGTAGACTGTTAGCTACCCAAAATAACGCTTTTGATATAAACTCCATAATTTAATTGAAAATTAATAATTGATAATTATTTTTTTCGTTTTGAAAAAACAATCCATTTTGCTTTATTAAATAATAGGCCTACCAGAAACATCAAAAGGAATAATCCGGCAGACAAGGTAATTGCTTTGATATTTACAGGTTCTTTGACCGCGGCATAAGTCACATTGCCATTAACTGTGGTGATCAACCCGAGAATGCAGACGAACAGGCTGACCAGAAAGTGAACTTCCAATCGCAATTCGTTTTCGGGAATTAATTGTTTGATGCAGTAACTGAGTAACGGAAGTGCTATCAGTACAATCGCAGCCAGAGAATATGCTATTGTTGAGAACCCCGTTCCAGGCAAAGCAAATATGGTCTGAGTCAATACATAGAACAACACGGGAAGAATCAATAATCCCGGATACCAGTAAAACGGTTTTATCCAGATTTTGACGGTTTTACCAAACATATTAGACAATGCGGCAAAACAGAAACCAAAACAAACGGCTGATTCAATCGTTACAAGAACTGCCGCATTTTGCATAGCTGTTGTATTCTGCAGATAATCGGCTATTTGAGTTTTAGATTGTTGTATGGAGTAAGGGTATACTCCCACAACAAATCCAGCGCAAATCAAAGCAAATACCACAGTTTGCCACGTCTTCCAGAGACTGAGTTTCAGAATAACGTTGACTACGATAAAGAGCATTAATATTTGAATAACGATTTCCATTTTTATAGAGGAAATTTCTCAATTCTTCCGTTTTTTACGGAGTATAACCAACAACCCAACAAATATCACAAGAACAATAGAAACGATAATCAGTCCGTTCAGGCTATTTTTCTCGTTTTGAGATTCCAATGAAAGTTCGTTTTTCTTCAATACGGTTCCGTTTTTAGCATCGGCAGAAGTATTTTTTTTCATTTGTTGGATTTGCCGATTGTAAGTACGGGCCGCCTCAGGCGAAACCTTTTTTGAAATGAAATCCTGCAGTTTGTCATTGCTTCCGGAAAATCCGGAACCACTCGGACCGAACTCTTTTACTAAATCCGTATGGACTTCGGCAATATCGGTTAATTGTTGTTCGCTTGCTTTCCATAAGCCCTTCCTTGCAGTTTCCATCATTACTGCAGAGATTTCCTGCATGGCCGCAGGATTGGATTGCCTGAAATAATTCCGGATCCCCAGATTCAACTCGTCTTTGATGTAAACATCGTAAATCTGGTCCCATATCTCCTTATCAATGACATCCGGTTTCATCACATTCCACCCATAAGTATTAGTAACGATCTCTGCAATATGAGAAGCTGTTGATGAACCGCTTTTCATTGATTCTTTAATGTAAGTAGGATTAAATATCGTGGAGCGGGATTCTACACCTATAGCTTCTTTTAACTCCTGCATCCGAACATTATTGCGGTTGCGGTAATCAGCAAAATAAGCATCCGGATCCTTACCTGTAACACTACGTACCGCCAGATTCATTCCTCCCATAAATTCATAGACATGATCAAGGCTCAATGCACCCCAGGTATTACTTTGGCGGGGCTGTACAACCACATCCGTGTTATGTAACACCGCACGAAGTAATCCGGCGTTATAACTACCCCAATCTTTATCACTTCCATAGACAGCACCCATATTTTGAATATAAGTATCAGCAATTTCTTTCTCATTTTCCCATTTATCACCGGAAGTAACCATTTCCTGTATACCGGTGCCGTACATACCGTTAAGTCCCCCAAATACACGTTGAGTCGACAGGTTTCGGGCATCTTCCGGAGATATACCTTGTTCAACTAATTGCCGTTCGATTTCTATTGTACTTTTGGAAATATAATTTCCAAATTTATCATTTGTTGAAACGGCCGCCATTTCAACGGCACGACTGACCAAAGCCAACCGTGATGCAGCCAGATCACGGAATTGTCCCGAAGTTTGCACGACCACATCAACACGCGGACGGCCCAATGTTTCGGAAGGAATCAGTTTCAGATCCGACACACGTCCAAAAGCATCACGTACAGGCTCCACACCCAGCATATACAATACCTGGGAAATCGTAGCTCCTTCCGTTTCAATAAATTCGCTACTCCAGAATGTATAGCTGACTTTCCGCGGATAATCGCCATGTTGTTTCTTATATTGTTCCAGTGTAGCAGTTGCCAGGGAAACGCCCTTATCCCAGGCTACTTCCGAAGGGGTCATTTCCGCATTGATAGCATACAGATTGCGTCCGGTAGGAACAGTTTGAGGATTGGCAACTGCATCGCCGCCCGATGAAGGAGCAATGTAACCACCCGCTAAAGCATTCAAGATGGCTTTCAATTCCATTCCGGGACTTTGTTCCAACGCTCTTTTGTAAGTCGTAATATTTTTGATTGTCCGTTCGATTTCAGCAATGGAACGTGCATGGTCTTTTTGTTCCTTTGTATATTTAGTTCCGCTCCCCATCATAGTCGCCATGCGACGGGGCGGGGCAAGAATATTTTTCACATCTGCCAGTTCTTTTGGGGAAATTCCAGCTATAGAACAAATAAGAGTACTATCGACTTTCTTTCCGGCCAACACCTGATTTACCAATTGTTTTACCGGATCTAAGTAATGTGCGGTAAAAAACACCTTGTTCTTCATCTGCTTATCTGTTACCTTTCCACGTTCCTTATCCAATGCAGCCAGACTATACGCTATCGGGTCGACGCTCATCGCCACTACAGACGACCGGATTTTATCAGGAGCATAGGGGATACCTGTAGTATAAAATTGCCCGTTTATCTTTTCGTTGGAAATTTCTTCCGCATAGTTTTCGATGCGTTCAATATCTTCTGAGCTATACGGATTAGTTAATATACTATCTAAACGGAGTTCACGGTGCAATCCCATGCCTACCGTTATTTTCTTTACCGACAAAGAGGCTTTCGGTTGATTAGCTTTGTCCGTTTTATAGTAATCCCTGATTCTATCCTGCAGCGATTTGAACTGTGAACGCATATTGGTTTCCATAAATGCAGGCGTCAGATATGAAACGGTAGTGGCATACGAACGACGTTTAGCGATCATGCTTTCTCCAATATTACCGATTGTATAGTAATAAAAGTGAGGAATACTACCCACCAGGCGGTCAGGCCAATCATTGTTACTCAATGCTACTTGTTTTTGCGGAGTAAATTCCAGACTTCCGTGTGTACCGAAATGTAACATTGCATCAGCTTCAAATGCGTATTGAGACCACAAATAAGCAGCAATATAAGTATGTGGGGGAGCTGATTTAGCTCCATGCACAATGGCAAAGGCATCATCTCCCAATCCGGCCATCGGTTGCGGCAACAAAGCAATGTTTCCCAACTGAATGCGTGCAATAGCAAGATACGATTTATCATCTTTATTTACACTCATATATTCACCCGGAGCTTCACCATATAGTTTGGTTACATCAGTATATAACGCATCCGGAAGCGATTGTTTTATCCACGATTCGTACTCCGCCTTTTCTATCAATGCAGGGAGACCATTTTTCAGGAAATCATCGAAAGTCGCCTCGGCATATGTACTTAAGACAGAACCTTGCGACATTAAAAGTTTTTCAAAATCTTTCTCTGTAGCCGGAAGATTATCCACGTTATAGCCTTCGGATTGAAGTCTTTTCAATAGATTATAGAGTGATGGAACAGTTTCAAGTCCCTGGGCTGTCAAACCCTGTTGTCCCGGGCCTTTAAAGTAATAAATAGATATCTTCTTCTCAGCATTGGATTTCTTTTTCAGGGAAATAAAATGACTGACAATGCGAGTGAAATTCTGGAGTCGTTCGGGTATCGCTTTGAACAGGTAAATACCATCCTTATCTATTTCCTGGGCATTGACGACATACGGATAGACTGCGCCATCGAGTTCGGGCATAACAATACTTTGCGACATGAATCCGCCAAACATTCCCATAGGATCTTTTTCCCAATCTTCTTGAGTTTGCAAAATGCTTAAAGGCGCAAATATAGGGATATTACGTTGCTTCAACCATTCGACAGCCACATCGGCTTGTCCCATTGCCAGGCGTCCGTGTGGAAAATAAACTACAGCATCCGGATTAATTTTTCTGAGGAAATCCATACGTTTCATTGCCGAGGCCACAGGGTAAATATTTATCCCTGCATTTTGAAACGACACAATCAGACTGTCAATATTTTCACGGTTACCACTGAAGGGGTCATTCAATCCTCCTACAATCGCCACTTTGGGGGCGCCATTTTTATAGAAACCATTTTGTTTCAGGTAGTTTTCGTATTTATCGACATCTTCAAACCAAATATTTTCATTCAGGTGATACAGTACATTTGATGCCGTCTCAACAACAGAATCAGGATGCGTTACAAAAAATGTTTTTTTATCGATCTCTTTACGGATATAACGGGCTAAACTCTGATAATTACGTTTATTTCCGTTCTGCAAATAATCCTGTATATTTTTGAGTCGGACACTATCGATATTACAGATCTTATTTTCGGGATTCGTTGCCATATGAATATAAACGGGCGTTCCTTTCCCGGCAGCCTGTTGTATTTGTGCACGTTGTTCCGCGGTAATTTTCATCCCCATACCAAATCCTAAGACAAAATCATAACGCTTAAGCTTGTTGAGATTTTCAGCATTGACAACTTCGTATTGAATAAAGTTATCCTTGTTGCCTTTTATAAGACTTGCCGCCTGAAAAGGCTGAAAATCGACAAGAGCTATTTTAGTAGGCGAGGCTAATTTATTCCACAATATCCACATTGCGGCAACTGCAACCAATGCTATCAGAATAGTGATTATTATTTTTTTCTTATTCATTTTATCTTTTTTACAAATAAAGGCAGGCAGGCATAAAATAAATTTCAGCCTGCCAACCTGTCCAATTTTTATTTATCAATAAAGCTTCCTAGTTCTTGTATATTTGGGAAAAGTTAAATTTATCCTGACCTTTTTTATTGTTTTCATCTACATATTGAGTAAATTCAACTTTGTAATAATTTTTTCCGTCGGCAGAGCGAAAAATACTAACAGGGGATTTCATATAAATCGGAGGCATAATAGTTTCCGTTTTTTTTGTTTTATCATTCCACTTTTTTTGCATAGCGGTAACGACTGTATTTGATTGCGAAGTCGTAACATTTCCACTCATAGCTGCATAAGTAACTACTTTATCCAACGCAAATACCGCTGTATCCGGGACATTCTGTACAGAAGCGAAAGAGGTGGTTACAATAACATTCCCAACTTTATCCTTATTGTTAATATCAAAAGTAAAAACGCCACCATTTGCACCAACCGTTGTAGAAGTTCCGCTATTTGTACGGATATACATCCTTCTGACAGCAATATCCCAGTCTTTTCGTTTAGCCCAAGCAGCATCATTTGCTTCGTTTCCTTCCGCAGAACCTATTGTGTCATTTTTTGCAAAAGAATAATAAACCCATTTGGTTTCTGAAGCAGCATTAATAAAACCTTCAGTTGTTTTTCCCGGAGGTGTTGGCGTTGGGTCATCATCACATGCTGTAAATGAAAGTGCAAAAACAACCATTGTTGTTAAAAGAAAAAATCTTGTTTTCATTGTTTTAATTTTTAATTATTATTGTTTGTCATTGAATTATTTATCTTAGACGCTTTCATGTTTTGAAATTATACCGGATTCCAATCAGGTACTGCCGTCCGGGATTAATAAATGCCGTATCGCTGAAATCAAACAAGTTGTCAATTTTAAAGGTACATTCGACTACATGTTTTTTCTGTATGGTAAACGGCTTTATCAAAATAAGTTTCCAGATAGAATACGGTTCGGATTCCCTTTTCACAGCCACTTGATCTCCTTTTTCATCCGTAACCATTTCCTGATACTGTATCGGAGAGTTCATCCGCCCTGCAAGTTGCAACGAAAACAGACTTCCGAATACATTTCCATTCCAGGTAGCAGCAATAGTTCCGCTGTTCTTTACGTTACTCGGGAGCTGTAATCCAGTAGAGTTATCCGTAGCATCACAATAGCTGTAAGTTCCCCTGAGAGAAAACTGTCTCAAAAACGTATACGACAGACTGATATCCACTCCCTGAAGCGTTACGCTACTAACATTCTTATAATATTTCTCATCTCGTCCGTTATTGATAACACTGTATTGGGTAATTTTATCATCAATCCCATTGTGATACCCGGCAATAGATGCATTGAAACTACCTTTGGTATATTCGGCTGAAAGCGATGAATAGATACCGGTTTCCGGTTTCAGATCAGGATTTCCATATACCCAAAACATACCCTGATGATCAAAATCATAGTAAAGTTCTTTGATGCTTGGCGCTCGGAATGCAGTTCCCATCCCCCCACGGAATTGAAAACCGGCTACAGAGTACATCAGCGATAACTTAGGTGTAAAATCACTACCGAATGATGAATTATTAATGTAACGGCCGCCGGCGATGACATTGAGATTTTTCCAGGGGTTATATTGGGCTTGCGCAAATACATTCACATCATCCAGACTTTTTGTTGTAGGCTGCGCACCCAAAGTAGAGGTTGCAAAATTTTCCTCGTGGTTATATTCCAGTCCACCCACAAATTCCCATTTCTCAGAAAGGGTATACGTATCGAGCGCCCGTGAAGAAAGATATGAAGCTGTATTTTTCAGACTATGGTCATTATCTTTCTTTTCCATGACATCGGAATCAAAATACTTGTCGAAATTTATACTGATCCTCAGGTTATTCTTATCATTCGGAGAAATAAACCCACCATTTGCCCCAACGGTCATATTTTGCGTAATCGGGTGTTTCACATTCATCGAATTTTCGGGATTAAATGTTTCATGTTGAAAATAACGCCCGATTATATTTACATCCGATTTTACCGTAGGTTTATATCCTAATTTCAGGTTACCTCCATAATCCGTATAATGTGCGGCAGATGCTCCACTTTCTCCATTCTTAAACCCATCAGATGAGTTCCGGAAGCCTCCGGCATAAGCAGAGTACTTTTCCTGAGCAGTACCCACATTTACCATCGTCCTCAAGGTATTATTATTCTCAAACGATTGAAAAACCCCCGTTTCAACCTTGTGTACAGGATCTTTGGTTATCACATTAATAACAGCCCCAACGGCATTCGAGCCATAAAGGGCCGACGATGCTCCATCAACCATTTCAATACGTTTGACTGAATTGACATCAATCTGATCCAGGTTTACATTTCCACCTGCACTTTCCGATACCAAACGTTCACCATCGACCAACATCAATATATACCTGCTATTCAATCCTTTGATACGCATATTATTTCCCATGGCATTCGGTGTTACTACTATTCCAGGAATATTGTCCTGCAAACTCTCGAGCATCGAGGTTGAACCGGCTTTACGTATTTCCCGGTCACGGATGACTGTCGTCAGTACCGGACTTTCAGAGAGGCGTTTTTCGGTTCGGGTACCGGTAATTACAACTTCACTTAAATCCCTTGCCCTTTCTATGATTTTCAAATCAGGAAAATAATTTTCCATATCCGGTTTAATTGTCACCTGAAATTCCTGGCTATGCGCAATAATTGAATATACAATCATAATATATTCTCCGGCGGGCGCTTCAAAAGAAAATTCACCTTTACCGTTCGTCATTGCACCATAGGAAGTGCCTTTCAGCGAAACTGAGATAAACTCGGCAGGAACATTATCCGTAGTTGTTACTTTGCCCGATATATTCTGCTTAGCCACCTGAGAATAAACAGATTGGACAAGTAGTGATACAAATATTATAAGAAAGATGTTTCTAATCATGTTAATTTGTTTTATTATTCTAAATTTTCTTGCAAAATAGGAATCTACATACATAAACATCAGATAATCATATAGACTGATAGCGTAGACATGGTAAAAATACGCCTCCATATCCCCGTTTTTTGTGATTGCAGGAATACCTGTAGGATTGTAATTTTGCACCGCAAAGGTAAAGACCCCAAGCACCAGGTTCCTTACGTGAAACGGATTCTTATTTTAATATAAAGGATTTTTTGATGACTGTCAGATTAGTTAGTCCAAATTTGAAGGAGACGATGATTGAACTTCCGTTACATTCTTTTTCGAAGGAAAATAAACTGAAGAAATACAGATATAAAATTAACAATTCTTGTCTTAAGGCCTCTTTTTCAGAGATACAAACCTCTCTTTTTTGCATAACAGATACGAATGTTTTATGTCATGAAAAAATAAACATGTACTTACAAACAGAGGGATACAATAGTATTTGTTTTTGTGCTGCTTTACAGGGAAATATCAATTCTTTTTACGAACCTCTCGGTTACAAAGAGAGATGGTTGGAAGGAAAAGCCAATATAGTATCATTAGAAGGCTTAGATTCCACCTGTTTTTCAGGGAATAAGCCATTCCGGATACAGGAAATAATGTTATCCGGGAAATACTTGGAAGAACTTTCCGGACAGTATCCAGAATTATTTAGAAACATTTCCGGAAGAAATTCACGGAATAAACAATTTAAGATATTCGAGGAGAACAAAACATTTTGTCCTAAAATAGCCATGGCCTTAAATGATATTTTCCATTCGTCTGTCGATGGAAATTCCGAAACAATGTACATTGATGCGAAAATCAGAGAAATACTCTCATTATTCTTATGTCAAAAGGGCCAAAAAGATTGCTCTTGTTGTTCTTGCTTCTCATCCAAAGATAATGACTTATTCATTCGTGCAAAAGAGATTATAGAAAAAGAATATTCAAATCCGCCATCATTACATACCCTCGCATTGATGGTTGGTACCAACGAATGTAAATTAAAAAACGGATTCAAATCATTATTCGGAACTACGGTATTTGGTTATTTATTTGAGTATCGTATGGGAAAGGCGTGTACTTTACTGTTGGATAGCGAAATGACCGTTCTGGAAATCGGGAATAGCATCGGATATGAACATCAGTCACATTTTTCGACCGCATTCAAAAGGAGATTCGGAATCTCTCCGATAGAATACCGGATGACGAACCATTAAAAAAAGCTATATTTATTCTAAGAAATCCTTAAAAATAGCGATTGCCCATAACCTGAAAATCACAGACCTTTGCAGCTGGTTATTCTGAATAAACAATATACAAATGGAATATAAGAAACTATGCATGATATCAATACTATGTATACATACTATAATTACTTCATTTTCACAAAACAATACAAACAAAATAGTTAATAACTCTAAAGCTTCAGGTTCTATAACAGGTACATTAACTTTTTCCAACGGGGATCCTGTATTTTATGCGTCTGTATATATTCATCGACTAAAGAAACATTCTTTTTCAGATGAAAACGGACAATTTGAAATTAAAAATATTCCTTTTGGAAAATATTTGCTGGAAATAAAGACAATTGAAGCTGAGCCTCAAAAAATAGAAATTGAAGTAAATGAAAGTCATACAAAGTTGCCGGTAGTCGTTTTGAAAGAGAATTCAAAACTCAGTCTATCGGAAGTGATCGTTTGGGGTAAAACTGAGACGCAGAAACTGAAAGAAAAAGGGTTTGCCGTCAATGTTGTAGACACGAAAGATGTTGCGTTTCAATCAATTCAGGCCAATGAACTACTCGACAGAACCGCCGGGGTGAGAATCAGGCAATCCGGAGGCATGGGTTCTCAGGTACAATACAATATCAATGGTTTGTCCGGAAATTCAGTCCGCATTTTTATCGATGGGATTCCTATCCGTAATTATGGGACATCATTCTCGTTAAGTAGTATTCCTCCTGCACAGATAGAGCGGATAGAAGTATATAAAGGCGTTGTCCCGGCCAATCTGTCGGAAGACGCGCTGGGTGGAGCGATAAATATCGTACTGAAAAAATCGAGAGGCGCAAAAAAAAACCTTGTCGCATCTTACTCCTATGGTTCCCTCAATACCCATCAAGGGAGTATCGACGGTGGATATAAAGATAGTAAAACAGGATTTACCGTTACCGGATCTGCATTTTATAACTTCACTAATAACAACTACAAAGTCTGGGGTGACCAGGTATATGTCAGCGAACCTCCTACATGGACGATGAAATATATAAAAGCCAAACGATTCCATGACGATTACGAATCATACGGAATAAATGCAAATATCGGTTTTTCGGATGTAAAATGGGCTGACAGGTTTTCGTTGGGAGTTTTGTATTCTTCCATGGATAAAGACGTACAAAACGGAGGTACAATGGAAGTTGTTTACGGAAACAGGAGAACAGGTCAGGATACAAAAATGACTAATCTGAGATATGAGAAAAAAGATTTGTTTACTAGAAATCTGGATTTGAATTCTTTTGTATCTTACACTCACGGCAACCGGTGGGTAGTAGATACGATCCCCTATATCTACAACTGGTCGGGAAACAAAACATGGAATGAAGAAACTAACGATTATTATCAATGGAATAATAATGGTGGAGAACAAGGACGCGCCACACTGGCGGAAAACAAGGAAATAACTATTGCAGGAAGAGGTAATCTTTCGTACTCATTCCATCCCCGACACCGGATTAGTATTAATTATTTGTATAACAGTTTCGTAAGAGATGTGGAAGATCCTTTATTACCTCAGGCTGAGCAGGAACTTACAGAAACCCGTTATCTGACCAAACAGATTCTCGGTGGGACTTATGAGAATAATTTCTTTAATTCCAGACTAAAGACCTCATTATTCTTCAAATATTACATCCAGAATGTGAGATTGAAAGATCCTTTGACTGTAAATAAAGAACTAACCTATGTCGAATATGACGAAACAATAAACAATAATGGATATGGTATTGCTGTCTCTTATGCAATCACGCCTGTAATTCTGATACAGAGCTCCTTCGAAAATGCCTTGCGTATGCCCGAAAGCAATGAATTGTTAGGAAATACGTCGGAAAGTATAGATGCAACATATAACCTGAAACCTGAAAGAAGTTACAATGCCAATCTTGGCTTCATCTTAGGATATTTTACTCTCGGACAACACCAATTCCGAACCGATATAAACTTCTTTATCAGGGATATCAGGGATATGATTATGCGCGGAGCGGAAAATACTAAAACAGGAACTTATGGCTACGAAAACCTGGGAAAAGTGATCAGTCGTGGTTTCGATGCCGAAATGGGATATAATTTCAATAAGA
The DNA here is from genome assembly GCA_031556375.1 of Bacteroidales bacterium. Lineage (GTDB taxonomy): Bacteria > Bacteroidota > Bacteroidia > Bacteroidales > Azobacteroidaceae > BNXB01. The sequence continues at coordinate 20,244 of JAVBTA010000074.1, forward strand.
AGTTCTTTTTCATATACAACATGTCTTTATTCAACGCACGATACAATCTCCGGTACGATAAAAACGGAAAGGAATACTCATATTACAATGATCGTCTGCGCAATGCCCCTTACCTCACCATGAATGCAACAGCTGAATATGTATTTGAGAATGCTTTCAGTAAAGGTTCTCAATTATCATTCAACTATAATTACGGCTATGTCCATGAGTTCTATCGCAATTGGGAAAGCTTGGGAGGAGCAGGTAAAGCTATTATTCCTACTCAAAATATACATGACTTAGGATTAATCTATTCGTTTCCGAACAAAAAACTGACATTGAGTTTCAATGCTAAAAATATTTTCGATGAACAGGTCTTTGACAACTGGGCTTTACAAAAACCAGGGAGGACTTTTTATGGAAAAATAAGTTACAAAATCTTTTAATTACATGTAAAAAATGATTTAACATGAAGAAAATTAAATTTCAAAATCTTTTATTTGCAGGTTTATTTGCAGGAGCAACTTTATCACTCAGCAGTTGTGATGAGAAAAACAATGGGAATGATTTTCCCGATGGACCGGACAGGGATTATTTTAATATAGTCCTTGGTGTGGGCGATGATGGCAATGATGGTGTTTATATCCAGGCACTCAACGACATATCAAAAGGTACAATCAGTTTCAAAGGTTATGGATTTGAGATTCCTGCCGACAGAACAGCCAGAGTCTGTACTTCCGACGATGGTAAATATGTGTACAGTCTGGATTACGGCGGAGGAACAATTACTAAATTCAAAACAAACGGAGGTCAGAGTTATACACAGATGACCAAAATCGATGTTAAACAAGCTATCGGCACACATCCTCGTTGGGGAAAAGTCAATGATAGTATGGCCTTATTACATAACGTCACGACAGAGAAGAAATACAAAGAAGGGAGCAACGTATACAACTATACAGAGGCTACTGCTCAATTAGTAGGAATTAACTTAGGCGGAGAAGGAGAAATGTCTATGGGGTCTATTCAGAAGCTAACAATTCCGCGTACTCAGGAAGATATAGACAAAAATCTCTCTATCTGGAGGATAGATGCTCCTGTAGTATATAAAGGAAAAGTCTATTACGGTGTTGCCAAAAGAGGTTATGATCCGACAACCGGCAATAACTTAAGTAATGTAGCCTATTCTACAACTACTCTTGTTGCCGATTACCCTTCCCTGACCAACCTGAAAACAATATCCTCAGGGGTATGTAACGGTGAAAATTACGGATACAGAACACCTGTTAACTATGTCGATGAAAAAGGAGATATTTATCAAATGGTCGGAAACGGTCAACGCGCCTGCATTCTGAAAATCAAAAATGAAGTATATGATAACTCTTTCAAATTCGATCTGTCGGAAAAATTAGGTGTCGAAGTCGGAGCCTTAGGGTGGTTCTACATCGGCAATGGCGTAGGTTATGCCCTTTTCTATGATCTGGCCGCCGGACAAAGCGAAGCTGCCGCCGCCTGGGGAGTTGCACGAGTAGATATTTATAACGGAACCGCTGTTAAAATGAATATTCCTTATAAACTGTGGTTACGTCAATATCAGAAAGGAGTCTTAAAAGGTGGCAAATTCCATATGGCATTAGCCCCTGTAGGAGCAGAAGGAGCGGTTTATATTTTCGATCCGGCATCCACAGCTGCCGACGGATTTACAAAAGGCGCGAAACTGGATAATCTGGGAGGTCAGTTCTATATTGGCGTCTTCTAAAATCAACAATTGCCCTACCCCCGTTATTTCGAGTAAAACGAGAGATCTAACACCCTGCGTGGCATATCAAATCCCTCTTTTCAGTCGAAATGACGGTGGGTAATGTAGATTGACACATATGAAAAAAAACATTCACAAGATACACATCTGGCTATCAGTTCCTGTCGGATTAATCATATTCATAACCTGTTTTTCCGGAGCAATACTCGTTTTTGAAACTGAAATCACGGAAATGTGCAATTCCGAAAGATACTACAACAAAGAGCTCAAGGATAACCCTCTAGCCATAAAAGAACTAATAGAAACAGTAAATAGCCGGTTACCTGATAGTTTACAGGTTTCTAATATTCAGATATATGCCGATAACTCCAGAAATTACAGACTGGGAGCCTCAGGACAGCCCAGAACCGCCATATACGTTGACCCTTATACCGGAGAAATAAAGGATATATACCAGCCCGGGAATGATTTCTTTTCAACAATGCGAAAACTGCATCGTTGGTTATTAGATGACTTCAAAAGAGACGGAAGTCTTTCTGCAGGGAAAACAATTGTCGGTGTAACCACAATCATCTTTGTTTTTATCATCATAACCGGCCTAATCAGTTGGCTCCCCAAGACAATAAAATCGATGAAAGACAGACTTCGTGTCAGGACAAAATACGGATGGAAACGCTTTCTGCACAGCCTACACATTGCAGGAGGTATTTATTCGGCAACAGTGCTGCTAGCTCTGGCTCTTACAGGATTGACATGGTCTTTCTCCTGGTATCGCACAGGATTCTACAAAGTATTTGGCGCAGAGATACAACAGCAATTACATAACCACAACCCAAGAGGAGGCCGGGAACAAAATAACCAGGGAGGTCGGCCGGGAAAAGAATCCGGCGCTAAAGACGGAAATAAAAGACAAAAAGGTACTGATTTCTCCAAATGGCAAATAGTAGTTGATCAATTGAAATCAGAAAACCCGGATTTTAAAACAATATCTGTTCAGGAAGGGAAAGCTTCCCTTTCCAGATCGTCTATAATAGGAAACAACAGAGCCTCCGATAGCTATGCCTTCAATCCTTCTACCGGAGAAATCACAGAAACTAAATTGTACAAAGATCAGGAAAAAGCGGGAAAAATCAGAGGTTGGATCTATTCTGTACACGTTGGTAGTTGGGGAGGTCTGGTTACCAAGATTATTACATTTTTTGCAGCCCTATTAGGAGCATCATTACCTCTTACAGGATATTACCTATGGGTTAAAAAACATTTCCGCAAACGAAAATAAGATCTCTATTAATAAAAAACGACCTCACATAAGATCCTTATTTAAAACGACTCCACACAAAAAATATCCCAACAAATAGGGATTGCGGGAAATAAAAACAGAAAGTAATTTCGCGACGCTAAAAACACACAATATGGGTACAAAATTTTCAAAAAAGCAGTTGATTTGCTTCTTTATACTTTCTATTACATTTTCTTTATATTCAAATGTACTTGGACAAAATAACGGGACTGTCACCGGACGGATTATCGATACGAACAAAAAACCGGTGGAATTTGTCAAAATCTCCATAGAAAAGACTGATATAGGAAGCTATACAAATGAAAATGGAGAATATCATCTATTAAATGTTCCTGGCGGCAATCGCACAATTATTATTTCCGGAGTCGGGATAACAACTCAGAATAAAATGGTACAAATTGTTTCCGGAAAAGAAACTATTGTTCCTGATATCGAAATTAATAACTCAATTGAACTAAATGAGGTGGCCATAATTGCTAAAACCGAGGCCAGGAAACAGCAGGAACAGGCTTATGCAATTACAGTTCTTGATTTTAAGAAGTCATATAATACTACCGCTCCCCTCAATAAATTGCTGAACAATATATCGAGTGTAAGGATTCGCGAAGACGGGGGTGTAGGTTCCGATTATAATTTCAGCCTGAACGGATTTTCCGGAAATCAGGTGAAATTTTTCATGGACGGAATACCAATGGATAATTTCGGATCTTCATTCAACTTGAGTAATATTTCAGTAAATATGGCAGAACGTGTTGAAGTATATAAAGGTGTCCTACCTGTCAGCCTGGGCGGAGACGCTCTCGGTGGGGCAGTAAATATTATCAGCAGAAAAGATATGAACTATCTGGACGCCTCTTACTCGATCGGGTCTTTCAATACTCACCGGGCATCAGTCAATGGAGCATATACTGATCTGAAATCAGGTTTTACCATACGTACCAATGCTTTTTTTAATTATTCGGATAATAATTACCGCGTTTTTGTACCGGTCGTCGACCTGAATACAAATCAGAAATCCGGGGAACAATGGGTAAACCGTTTTCATGATAAATATCAATCCGCGGGATTAAAACTGGAAACCGGTATCGTTAATAAATCTTTTGCAGATTATTTGTTGGCAGGAGTTATTCTCTCTGAAAATGATAAAGACGTACAAACCGGAGCAACAATGGACGCTGTATACGGAGGAGTAAAATCAAAAAGTAACTCGTTCATTCCCTCTATCCGCTATAAAAAGAGTGATTTATTTACCGAAGGACTTTCCCTTTCGCTTTATGGAGCCTACAGTAAAGTAAATTCTTTTAATATCGATACTTTAGCCAGGAACTATAACTGGTTCGGTGAATGGGTTGCGAGTCCGGATAAAGGAGAAAGTTATTATACTAATGCAGAAATCAATAACTCAGAATGGATATCTAACTCAAACCTCACATACAGTATCAACGAACACCATCTGATTTCTGCAAATAACCTTTTCTCTTCTGTCGAACGGAAAATATTTGATGAAGCAGATCCTCAAAACGAATCGAATAAAATACCTCAAAACCTGAAAAAGAATATTACCGGACTAGGTTGGCAGGCAAATTATAAACGATGGACTGCAACTGTATTCGGAAAATTATACCATTTACAAAGTTCCACTTACAAAATAATGGAACAATATACAGTAAATGAACACCTGGAAAAAATAAACGACGAAAAGACAAATTATGGCTATGGAGCTGCCGTAACAGCATTCATCTTACCTAAATTACAAGGGAAACTATCATACGAACATGCTTACCGTTTACCGGAAAGTACGGAAATGTTCGGCGACGGATTGATACAGCAACGGAATCCTGACCTGAAACCGGAAAGTAGCGATAATTTCAATCTCGGATTGACATATGAACATTCTTTCAAACTACATACTTTCTTTGTCGATGCCAATTTCATTTATCGGGACACAAAAGATTTCATCCGGAAAGGTGTTAGTTTAACAGCCAATCCTACAACCGGATATGAAAATCTGGGCAATGTCCTGACTCAGGGTATCGAAGGAGGATTACGCTATCAGTGGAAAGACCTGTTGATATTGGGAGCTAATATGACTTATCAGAATATCATTGATAATCAGCAATTTGAAGAAAATAAAAACAGTTATGTCGGCGAAGGTATTTCTGAAAATATTACTTATAAACAACGCTTACCTAATATCCCATATCTTTTCGGACATGCAGACCTCGGATTGAAATTCAAAAACATCGCTTTAAAAAACTCGGAATTGACTGTCGATTACGCAATTAACTATGTACATGATTATTATTTGTCTTTTCCGGGACTGGGGGCTAAATCAACAAAGAAATTCATTCCCGAACAAATTTCCCAGGATATCGCATTAGGCTATTCTCTTCAAAATGGGAGATATAACATTGTATTGGAATGTACAAACCTTACCGATGCGAAACTTTATGATAACTACAGGTTACAAAAGCCTGGCAGGGCTTTCAATCTGAAACTGAGATACTTCTTAAAGTAATTACTTCCTAAATAGAAACACAATGAAAAAAATAATATTCCTATCCAGTCTCATCCTATCGGTTATGTTCTCTTCTTGTGAAGAAAATACTCTGGAAGTACCGGAAACTCCGTTTGCCCCTTATGTATTAAGCCTGGGGATTATCTCCAATGGAAATCCTACTTTCTATATCGTATCTGCGGATAACCTGATGGAAGGAAACATCAATGCCATCGGAAAAGGCATTGAACAAAACGGCTATCACGATTATGAACAGGGAAATCAAACGGTCTTTTGTATCGGAGGACTGGGTGTTACTGATGTAAAAGGTGTTACCCGGAATACCAACGGACTTCTGCAGGAAAACGGCAGCTTTGTTTTTGACCAGTCATTGAGCGAATTTGCCCAAATCACACCCCAGGAAATGCTGGGTGTAGAAATTCCTGCAAATCCGAATAGCGGAGATTCGATTACATTCTATGTTGTAGACATAAACAGCGTGGCAATCACGCGCAGAGTCAAGAGATCTATTCTTCCGATGTCCACCTTGGACTGGCCAAGTATCTCCGGATTAGCATTCAGCGAAAACAAAGTTTATCTGACTTATTTTCCAATGAATCAAACAACCTGGGAAACCGGATTTACTGACACTACATATGTTGCCGTCTTTTCATATCCGGATCTGAAATTAGAAACTATCATGAAAGATACCCGGACAGGACCTGCCGGATCATGGAACGCTTTCAATGGAATATTCTCTGATGAATCCGGAGATATGTACCTCATGTCTAATTCCGCTATTGTCAACGGATATTCTCAAAGTACAAAAAAAGCGGCATTCATCCGTATTCCCAAAGGGCAAACCAAATTCGATGATTATTATTTTGACTTCGAAACAAAATCAGGTGGATTAAAGCCTGCACACGTACAGTACATCGGAAATGGCCTGGTATTCGCGGAAGTCTGTACTCTGAATCCCCAGACATTAGATGACAGATGGACCGACAAAGCTCTCAAATGTTGTATTATTGATCTGAATAACCAAACAATACAGGATATCCCGGAAATACCGGTACACAGCGGTAATGGGGGACGAAGGTTTACTGCTATGGTCGAAGGAAACCAGGTATATTATCCTGTCACGGTTTCCGGTGGTACTTATATCTATAAAATCGATCCCGTGACTGCGACTGCAGAAAAGGGAGCCAAAATTTCAACTACTTTTGTGGCCGGATTGTTCAAGTTACAATAATGAACCGGATTACCCGAAAAATAATATCTAAATCACACCTTTACCTCGGATTACTTTCCGGGGTAGTTGTTTTTATTGTCTGCATAACCGGTTGCTTATACGTATTTAAAGATGAGATCACATCTTTTTCCCAGCCATGGAGGCAAGTGAAAATACAAAATAAAAATATCCTATTACCCTCGCAAATAGAGGAAACAGCAGAAACGATCTTCCCGGGAAAACCTTCAGCTATTACTTATGGAGAGACTTCTGATGCAATCGTTGTTGATTATTATAATCCGGAAGCTGTCAATACAATTTATCTTGATCCATACGATGGTAAAGTAATTAAGACAATCGAAAAAAAGAAAGATTCATTTAACTTCTTTGACTTTGTAATTCAGGGACATAAATCGCTGTGGCTACCTAGTGACATCGGTCGTCCGATTGTCGGTTACAGTATACTAATCTTTCTCATCACGCTGATTACCGGCATTATTTTGTGGTATCCCAAACAATGGAATAAAAAATCAGTCAAAAGACTATTTTCTATAAAACTCAAATCTTCTTTTTCAAAGATCAACTTTGATTTACATAATGTTTTGGGAGGATATGCCTTTCTAATCCTGATAATTATCGCATTCACCGGTTTAGTGCGAAGTTTAAGCTGGTTCAGCGAAGGAGTATACTATCTTACCAGCGGAGGAAGCCAATTACAAGCCTACACTCTTCCGGAATCAAACAAAGATAACATTGCAATATCATCAGTCGAATCTCCATTGGATGAACTCTATCTGCAATTGAAGACAAACCATCCTGATGCCAAATCATTTTATTTTGCTCTCCCATACGACTCTACCGGCTGTTTCCGGGTGAGCATTTCCCATAAAAAAGGAATGTACTATACGTATATCGATAACCTATTTTTCGATCAATATACTCTTCAACCATTACATGGAACCGGTCCGTATAGCGGAAAATACGCAGAACTTTCTGCCGCTGACAAATTTCGCCGGATGAATCTGGATATCCACGATGGCAGGATACTGGGGATATTCGGAAAAATCATCGCTTTCCTTGCCAGCCTGACCGGAGCCTCCCTCCCCATTACCGGATTCATTATTTGGCTCAAAAAAAAACAAAATGATTGAAAAAGTCAAATTTTGCATGCCAAAATCCTAACAAATAATCCTATCAATCCCGACCTTTGTACCTCAAAATAATCAACCTCAGTACTCAATTTTTGATAATGAAAAAAGTAATTTTTATTGTAGCTATTTTAGCCAATACATTTTTTTGCTTCGCAGAAAACAACAAAGGCAACGAAAAGATTGAAAATGACACAATCAAGGGATATGCACTCGATGAAGTTGTTGTAACTTCCTCATCCAAAGAAACCAACCCCCTGAAAAAGATACCGGGATCAGCTTCTGTTATTTCACCATTACAAATAGATGGTATGCAAATCGGAGATGTAATCGATGTTTCCAATATCGTTCCGAACTTCTATATTCCTGATTATGGTTCCAAATACAGTTCTCCGGTTTATATCCGTGGTGTCGGTAATCGCAGCACAGGACAGGCTTCAGGAATGTATGTCGACAATATTCCGATGTTGAACAAAAGTACTTACGATTTCGATTTCATCGACATACAGCGAATCGAATTACTCAGAGGGCCTCAAGGTACGCTCTACGGCAGAAATGCTATGGGAGGAATCATGAATGTATTTACTTACTCTCCACTTGATTTTCAACGTACAAAAGTGGGGATCTCAGGAGGTAACTACGGCCTATTCAAAGCCAACGCCGTTAACCATAGCAAGATAAATGATAAATTCGGAGTCTCCATCGGAGGATACTACAACCGCAATAACGGTTATTTTACAAATGAATATACCGGAGATAAGGCCGACAACCTGGAGTCTGCCGGAGGTCATTTACGGATGGACTACCTGTTCTCAAACCGCTTTAAAGGTTCATTGATTGTTGATTATGACTTTTCCGATCAGGGAGCTTATCCTTATCATCCCTATAATAAAACGACCGGAGAGATCAGTCCTATCAATTATAATTACCCGGGATCATACCTGAGACGTATGGGTTATACCGCTTTAAATCTGGAATATACCGGAAATAATTACTTACTGACTTCAACAACTTCTTATCAGGGATTAAACGACCTGATGCATATGGACCAGGATCAAAGTCCTGCCGACGTTTACAATATACGGCAAAATCAAAAACTGAATGCTTTCACAGAAGAAATCAATATCAAATCCAACACAAACCATAATTACCAATGGTCGTTCGGAGCTTTCGGGTTCCGGAGTAACCTGAAAACGCATGTAAATGTTAATTTCGGACAAGCCGGAATGGGGATGATCCAGGGATTACTGGCTAGTGCAGCCAAAGCCGGAGCCCCTACTTATATTGTAAATGGCACATCACTTCCATTAGAAGAGAATTTCGATACTCCTTCTTACGGAGCTGCCATTTTTCATCAATCCACCTACAATAATCTATTTATCGATGGATTATCTCTTACTGCGGGTATTCGTTTGGATTATGAAAAAGATGAACTTACATACGGTTCTCTGGTCAGTATTCCGGTAATGAAACCGGGAATCCCCCCTATCCCAACAAGCCTCGACACAACTTTAGCCGGGACTTTAGCGACAGATTATATTCAGGTATTACCGAAAGTTGCCTTAAAATACGAACTGGACAGGAAAAACTATGTTTACGCCTCTGTTGCTAAAGGCTATAACCCCGGAGGATTCAACATTCAATCATATTCCGAACTTGAATTAATGATCCCAATAATGAATCAGGTACCGAACTACCCTCCTATCGACATGCGGGCAATGACTGAATATAAACCTGAATACAGCTGGAATTACGAAGTCGGCTTCAAAGGAGAACTGATCAAAAATACTTTATCTGCTGAAGTCTCATTATTCTATATCGATGTAGATGACATGCAACTGATCAAGATCAACCAGGCAGGACGGACCATCTCAAATGTAGGTAAGTCAAAAAACAAAGGATTCGATATAACTCTTCATGCCAATGTGACAAAAGATCTTATATTCGGAGTTAATTACGGATATACAGAAGCTAAGTTTGATAATTACGTAAAATCGTCCACTGCCGACTATAGTGGAAATTATGTACCTTATGCTCCAAGACAAACCTTCTCATTATATGGAACTTATGTTAAAATATTCCATGATAGTTTCATCGACAGGCTCAATATACATGCACAATACAATGGAGCCGGAAAGATCTACTGGACAGAAGCAAATGATGTCGAACAAGGTTTTTACGGACTGCTCAATGCCAAAGTCGGAGTATCAAAAGGAATATTTGCTGTAAATCTATGGACAAAAAACGCACTGAATGAAGATTATAACACTTTTTATTTCGAAATGAGTGGAAAAGGTTACCTTCAGGAAGGAAAACCTGCTACCTTTGGAGCTGATTTAGTTTTAACATTCTAAAATTGCAAAAAACAACATTCCATAAACAGCTAACGCTTCTTTGCCTTTACATTGCACAGAGCATCCCGATGAGTTTTTTCTCATCAACTGTACCTGTAATACTCAGGGAAGGAGATTTTTCCCTCGAATCCATCGGGTTACTTCAATTCATTAAACTTCCCTGGATTTTAAAGCTGTTCTGGGCTCCCTTTGTCGACAAAAGGACTTCTGTTTTAAATGATTACAAACGCTGGATCATTGGTTCGGAATTGTTTTATGCCTTCATCATCACAATTATCGCACTCCTGAATCTGGAAACGAATTTTCTATTGATCGCAGTATTGATGGTTGTGGCTATTACAGCCTCAGCAACCCAGGATATCGCTACAGACGCCCTATCGATCCGCATTATGGAAAAAGGACGCCTTAGTCTGGGAGCCAGCATGCAATCGATGGGAGGATTCATAGGTTCTTTAGTCGGAGGCGGATTGCTATTGATTATTTATCAACAATTCGGTTGGAGCAAACTTTTACTCGGATTGACCGGGTTTGTACTAGCAGCATTAATCCCCTTGATTTTATACAAGCAAAAATTACAAGAACCGGATCAGTATGAAAACAAAGAAACAATTAATATTGAGAAAAAAGAAATCTCACTTTTAACTTTAGCCTCTTTTTTCAGTCAAAATAAGATAGGAGCACATATTCTCTACCTTCTACTATATTATTCCGGAATCGCTGCTATCCTTGCAATGCTCAGGCCTTATCTTGTCGATTTGGGATACACAAAAGAAAGTATCGGATGGTTATTTGGCGTAGGAGGAACTCTTATGGCAGCAGGTAGCTCTTTCCTGACCGGGTGGTTGATCAAACGATTCGGCCGGAGAAATATCAGCCTCACTGTTTCCGGACTTATTTTATTATCTGTTGCGTATATCTGGTGGGTTTCTGTATTTCAAGATTCCAACACCCGGTTTGTTCATTCGGCTATTACATTCCTCTGGATTACTTATGGGATGGCCTCTGTTGTAGTCTATACCAGCGCCATGCGCCGTGTCAGGGAAGGTTGCGAAGGTACGGACTTCACTCTTCAAACCGTTTTAATTCATCTTGTGGGAATGATTTTGGCAGGGGTAAGCGGATTAATCGCAGGAAAATTATCCTATTCCTTCCTTTTCGGATTCGGTACGGTTTTGGCTTCTATTTCTTTGTTATACAACTACTTTATCGTCAAAGATAAATAATCGGATATTTCCTTTTCCTGATCAGGATGAAACCATTGTATTTCCTCATCTCTTTTAAACCAGGTCATCTGTTTCCGGGAGTAGATCCGGCTATTCTGTTTGATTTTCTCGATTGCAAAATCCAGCTTCCATGTTCCGTCAAAATAATTAAACAGTTCCTTATAGCCTACCGTATTTAAGGAATTCAGGTCACGATAGGGATAAACATTCCGGGCTTCTTCAAGGAGACCATCCTGCATCATCTGATCCACACGGAGGTTTATTCTCTCATAAAGCTCTTCGCGGTCACGTTTCAGCCCTATTTTTATAATATTAAACGGGCGTACTTTCTTTGAATTAGTACGAAGCGAAGAATATGGTTTCCCTGTCATCAGGCATATCTCGAGGGCATGGATCACCCTCTTATGATTTTTCAGATCGACAATATCGTAAAATTCAGGATCGAGTAACTTCAACTGTTCCCGGATAGGATCCAATCCTTGCTCACGGTAAAGTTCTAACAAATCCTGCCGGAGTTGTTCATCGACAGTCGGAATTTCATCAATCCCCTTAGTTATAGCATCGATATACATCATTGAACCGCCTGTCATGACAATCCCCTGATGATCATTAAATAAAGATGCAAGCAACTGAAGAGTATCCTCCTCATATTTGCTTGCACTATAATAGTCTGTTAGTTCTAACGTTCCGATAAAATAATGCGGCACCCGTTCCAATTGTTCTTTGGTAGGCGCTGCCGTTCCGATAATCAGGTTTTTATAGAGTTGCCTGGAATCACATGAAAGTATAGGAGAGCCTAATTTCTCAGCGATTTTCAGGCTCAGTTCCGTCTTCCCTACCCCCGTGGATCCAAGTAAGATAATTAAGTTCCCCTTAGTAACTACCTTCGTCATCGTAAGGATTACCTCCACCCAGTCCGTCGAAACCTTCCGGATCCAATTCATCCATATCGAAGTCTTCATCCCCATAGAAGTTCTCTCCGCTTCCGGTTGCTGCTGTCAACAATGCCGGATCCACATCATCTATCGTGGCTATTTGTTCCGGAGGTGTACCAATGGACTTTGTACACACGGCTTTACTCAGACTTTTTCCAGGTACAATCTCATGAAGCTCCATAAAAAAAGCTCTTTCTGTCAGATAATCAAAGACATACATTAACTTCTGTCCTTCATCCTCCAATCCCTCACTCAAGCGGGTAGTATCCATCACATAACTATCCTCATCAAAATTAGTATCCATCTCGATAAGGGTAATCTCTGTCAATTTGGTCCAATCATCGCTGCAAAGGAAGAACGATGCCATTTGATCTTTTTCATAGTTAACAGAGTCCAAGATGGCATTGTGCAGGTCTAAAAAAGTAGCTTCCGAATCAATTTCGATCTCTCTTTTAAAATCATCGACCTCTTCTGATAATAATAAAAACTTGTAAACCATATGATTAAATTGAGAATGGAGAATGGAGAATTGAGAATGGGTTTACACACGAATCATTCTCAATTCTCAATTCTCAATTAATAATTATTCTAAATATCCTCTAAGAATTCCCCTTTGTGAACTTGAAATAAAAGACAGGATACTCTCTTTTTCTTCTGAATCCGGAATGGATGTCTGAATTTGTTTTACCGCATCGGAATTATTCAGTCCCGATTGATACAACACACGATAGACTTCCTGAATGTTACCTATTTGTTCGTTAGAAAACCCTCTTCGCCTCAAGCCGATTACATTCACGCCGGAATAAGTAATCGGTTCACGGCCGGCAGTAATATACGGAGGAATATCTTTCCCCAGACGGGAACCTCCCTGAATCATCACATGTTTTCCGATACGGGAAAACTGATGTACCAAAGTTCCTCCACTCAGGATAGCAAAATCATCGACTTCCACCTCGCCTGCTAATTGAGATGCATTTCCAACAATCACATGATCTTTTATTACACAATCATGGGCAACATGAGCATATGCCATAAGCAAGCAGCTATTCCCTACAATCGTAGTCCCTTTAGCAGCAGTACCCCGGTTTACAGTAACACACTCCCTGATCACTGTGTTATCCCCAATGATACAGGTTGTATCCTCTCCTTCGAATTTCAAATCCTGAGGAATACCGGAAACTACCGCTCCCGGAAATATCTGACAATTTTTACCAACCCGTGCCCCTTCTAAAATAACGGCATTAGGGTAAATTCTTGTATTATCTCCGATTACAACATTTCTGTCGATTGTAACAAATGCTCCGATAGATACATTTTCACCGATAACAGCCTCAGGGTGCACATTGGACAATGGATGATAATTCATATAATAATTTTATTTATTTTTAATGATTTGTGCCATAAACTCCGCTTCACAAACTACTTTCTCTCCAACAAAGACATAGCCTTTCATATTGGCAATACCACGACGGATCTCCGTCATCATTTCCAATTTAAAGACCAGAGTATCTCCCGGGACTACTTTCTGACGGAATTTCACATTATCTATCTTCATGAAATAAGTAGAATAGCGATGAGGTTCTTCCACCTGATTCAATACGAGAAGCCCTCCTGTTTGAGCCATCGACTCAACCAACAAGACTCCGGGCATAACCGGTTCCTCCGGAAAGTGACCCTGGAAAAATGGTTCGTTAACCGATACATTCTTAATACCGACAATGTGCTTTCCTCCTATTTCAATGATTTTTTCTACCAAAAGGAAAGGATAACGGTGAGGCAATAATTGCTTGATACGGTTAATATCCATCAATGGAGGCACATTAGCGTTATAAACAGGAGCTTGTACATCATTCAGTTTAATATCTTTACGAACAATACGCGCAAACTGATTATTGATCTTATGTCCCGGACAAGTCGCGATAATACGTCCTTTGATCGGTTTGCCGATTAGTGCGACATCTCCAAGTATATCCAGAAGTTTATGACGGGCAGGTTCATTCGGATAAACCAACGGCTTATTCATGATATAACCTAATTGAGTAGCATCTTTCTTGGGCGCTCCCATAGTCTCCGCCAGTTTATCAAAACGCTCCTGACTAATCTGACGTTCATAGATAACAATTGCATTATCCAAATCACCACCTTTGATCAGGTTATTTTGTAATAAGGGTTCTATTTCTCGAACGAAAACAAAGGTCCGGCTGGCTGCAATCTCGGATTTGAAATCTTTCAGATCATCAAGAGTTGCATATTGACTATCCAAAAAAACAGAATCAAAAGAGATCAATGCATTGACACAAAATTTATCATCCGGCAAAGCAATAATAGAAGATCCCGTCTCTTCGTCTTTTACTTCAATCTTATTTTTTACAATATAATAATCGCGTGTAGCTCCTTGTTCCTGTAAGCCCACACGTTCAATTTCATTAGTATAAATAGCTGCACTTCCATCTAAAATAGGAAATTCAGGAGCGTCGACTTCTATCAGACAGTTATCGACTTCAGAAGCATAAAGAGCTGCCAGAGCATGCTCTACAGTACTGATCTGTACCCCATTCTTTGACAATACCGTACCCCTCTGGGTTCCTGAAACATTTTCAGCAACTGCATCAATGATAGGTTCTCCTTCTACGTCCACTCGTTTGATCTTGTATCCGTGGTTTTCAGGAGCAGGATTGAATTTGATCTTTATATTCAGACCCGTATGCAAACCTTTTCCTTCGAAAGAAAAACTCTCTTTTAATGTGTGTTGTTTGTCCATTTCTGTTTATTTTGATTTTTTTAATTCTTCTATTTCTTTTTGAAGTTGGTTGAGTGTCCGGTACATTTCCGGTAACTTCTGATATATTATACTGGCACGGAAGAAATCTTTCACTCCCATTGCAGGACTTCCTATCAGGCTTTTTCCTTCCTCTATATTGCTGATAATTCCAGACTGAGCCCCTATATTCACCCGATCACCTATTTTTATATGCCCGCCAAGACCGACTTGCCCTCCCAACATACAGTTACGGCCAATCTTTGTCGAACCGGAAATTCCGACCTGAGCAGCCATACCGGTATTTTCCCCGATTTCAACATTATGTGCGATCTGAATCAGGTTATCTAATTTAACTCCCGAACGGATAATCGTAGAATCAATAACTGCCCTGTCGATAGTAGTATTGGCTCCGATTTCCACATCATCTTCAATGATCACATTGCCCAACTGCGGGATCTTTTTATATTTATCTCCTTCCGGGGCAAAACCGAATCCATCAGATCCGACAACAGCTCCGGCATGGATAATACAACGTTTTCCTATAACCGAATTATCATAAATCTTCACTCCGGCATACAAAATAGTGTCGTCATCGATTGTAACGTTATCTCCTACATATACATGGGGATATATTTTTACATTATTTCCCAACGTCACGTTCTCTCCTACAAAAGCAAAAGCTCCGATATAGCAGTTTTCCGCAGGAACTTTGGCTGTAGAACTGATAAATGCCATGGAATGAATAACCGGTTTTTTTGCTTGAGATTGATCGACCATCGACATTAACTGTGCTAAAGCAGAATAAGCATTAGCAACCCGGATAAGAGTCAACGTCTCCGGAAGTTTTTTTTCCGGAACGAAATCCTCATTCACCAAGGCTATAGTAGCCTGAGTATCGTATATAAAATGAGCGTATTTAAGATTGGCAAGAAAAGTAAGGGTACCGGGTCTTCCTTCTTCAATTTTAGAAAAGTTACTGACAGTGGCATCAGGATTTCCTTCTACTTTTCCATTGAGAACGCCGGCAATTTGTTTAGCGCTAAACTCCATTATTTAAGTTTTAAGTTTAAAGTTCTAAGTCCTAAGTTTAAATTGTTTTTTGTTTCTGTTTCATCTCTACATGCTCCAACCCTTGACACAAAATTCAAAAATCAGAGCCCAAAAACTCAATACTTTAAACTCATAACTTAACACTATATTTCGGCAAAGTTCGTAAATTATTTTGAATCCCGCAAAAAGCAGAAGTAATACTTCCTGATTTTTTTGGAAAGTAATTGTATATTCAGCATATCTGAAGCATCTGCAATGTCTTTTGTATCCCCGTTCTTATACAGAATATCGATACTATCATCGGCTTCACTATACATATTAGTAGAAATTTCATCTGATGCTACAAAATAAGCCGCGTCTTCCAACGAAATCTCAAATTTATCAGCATATTCCCGGATCTTATTATTCAAAAATTCCCTGTCAAAAGGCTCTGAATTAATTTCTATTTTGAATAATTGCCTGTCCACAAGCCCCTTGCTCAATAATGAAAGGACTTTATCCGGATGATCGATCCATACTTTCAATGCACACCAGATATCATTATCATCCAGATTAGTAAAATGTTCGATTGCTTGCGGATCATTCAGGAAAACAGATTTATCTACCGGGTTGTATAAAAAATAACGCAACGCGGGTGAAGCAAAAAGCTCCACTTCTCTTCCAGCCAATTCTTTTGCTCTTTTCAGTGTGTTGATTAGCATTTTTTCTGCGGCTACAGCTGTCTTATGCAGATACACCTGCCAATACATCAAACGTCTGGCCATCAGGAAATTTTCAATAGAGTAGATTCCTTTAGCCTCTATCACAAGACGATCCTCCTTAACATTCAACATCTTTATGATACGGGCAGAACCGATATTACCTTCAGCCACTCCGGTAAAAAAACTATCCCTGCTCAGATAATCCAGCCTATCCATATCCAACTGGCCACTGACTAACTGATGTAGAAATTTTTTATGATATTCATCCTTAAATATAGAAATACAGGTATCCAACCGCCCCTGAAATTTTTCATTGATTTTATTCATCAGCATCAACGATATCTCTTCGTGATGAATATCTGTAACCAACGTATTCTCAAGCACATGGGAAAAAGGGCCGTGCCCTATATCATGCATCAAAATACAGGCAATTACACTTTCGGCTTCTTCATCTGTTATTTCATGCCCTTTGGAACGAAGTTGTCCGATCGCTTCATGAGTCAGATACATGGCTCCCAAAGAATGATGCAACCGGGTATGCTGGGCTCCCGGATAGACAAATGAAGCCAACCCCAATTGACGAATGCGGTTCAAACGCTGCAAATACGGATGCTTAATAATATTGCAAATAAATTCACCGGGAATATTGATGAATCCAAATACTGGGTCGTTGATTATTTTCCGTTTGTTTTCCATTAATTATTCCTTGAGCAGGAAGTTCGATATTATATTATTTAAACTATCTTTTTCAAATATACGGACATTTCTTCCTGAACTTTCTTAGCTTCCTCACGAGCTGCTTCCGCGAAACGCTCAGTACTATCAGCATAAATAATCTGACGGGAAGAATTGACCAACAAACCACATTGGCTGTTCATCCCATATTCAGCAACTTCTTTCAGACTTCCCCCTTGCGCTCCTACTCCGGGAACCAGCAGGAAGTGATTCGGAACGATCTTACGTATATCCAGAAACATTTTCCCCTGGGTTGCTCCTACTACATACATCATTTGTTCGTCTGTAGCCCATTCCTGAGATTTTTTCAGAACTTTTTCAAATAATCTTTCTCTGTTACTGTCTTCTGTCAACTGAAAATCATGCGAACCTTTATTTGAAGTCAAAGCCAACAAAATCACCCATTTACCAGGATAAACGAGAAAAGGTTTTACGCTATCCTCTCCCATATACGGAGCTACTGTCACCGAATCGTAATCCGAATAATCGAATAACGCGCGCGCATACATTTCCGAAGTATTTCCTATATCTCCGCGTTTAGCATCTGCAATAATAAACTGATCGGGATAGTTTTCCCGGATGTAGGCAACTGTTTTCTCCAAAGTAATTATACCCTGTGAACCCAAACATTCGTAAAACGCAAGGTTAGGTTTGTAAGCTACACAATAAGCTGCTGTAGCATCGATAATTGCCTTGTTAAACGCAAAGATAGGATCTTCCTCTTTCAATAAGTGTTGAGGAATTTTCTTTATATCACTATCCAATCCCACACAAAGGAAAGATTGTTTTCTCTTTATATTTTCAAATAATTCCTGTTTTGTCATAATTGATTATTAATTTATTCCAACATATTCCAGACTCCAATCATTTATATATTCACTATTAGGACTATATAATCCATAATTATTTACATTTTTTACCATAAAAAGAACAGTTCCTTCTTTATTGGAAAAAATATAGTGTACGCATGTTTTATAAAATGCTTTTACATTATTTATAGTTGTCACATAATCCGAAGACTTCATATAATCCATCGTACTGTAATCAGTATCATTTTCCCGGAAGACATTATACTCTGCCGATTGATAAAAATCAGGTTGGGGAACATTCCAAATAGAATGATTTGCTTCACAATGATCTATCCAATGCATATAATAATCCGACAAATAACCCATCGGCAACAAATCGCCTTCAATTGTTTTCTTTGCTGGATTTCTCAAAATAACTCCCTGCGAAGTATAAATCAAATCCCCATTTTCAGAAAGCCATAACGGACGATTATTAGAATAGCCTACATGCCAATATTGCCCGGGAGATTGCTCATTAGGTACAGGTTCTGTTATATCAAACAAATATACACCGGAAGGAGACAGAGAGGAGCTTGTTGCTAATAGTTTAGAGACTCCTGGTGTTTTGGTAAAATATGCTTTGGTTGACATACTCCAATAACCAAGAGTAAGCTTAGAAGTTTTAATTTCATTGGTTTTGATATTCACACAATACATTCCACTTCCGCCAGAATCGGCATTCGGACTTAAATAACACCAGTCATTTTCGCCATAAATAACATCAAACGGCATGAAATCCAGATCAACAGACTTTACCAGCCTCATCGACGAGGCCTCATAGTGTAACAATTTCCCACTACAACCGACAAACAATTGATTTCCATCTTCTGATAATGAGAAACAACCCGGAGCTCCGGAAATAGGAAACTTCTGTACATTAGGTTCTCCTCCCCGTTTGATATCGTAAATAATCAGTTCGCTGGGAGACTTTGTCAACACATACAATAAATTATGCTTTTTATCGAATTTAGCTCCGACTACGCTTCCACTGATCGGTAATACATTTTTCGGATTTTCCATAGGAATAACTTCCATTGAGACCTTCACCTTACTTGTGACCTTTCCTCCCGGCTGAGCAGATCCCTTGGAATTACTTTCGATCACAATGTCCCCTTTATATGTTCCCTGAGTTAAATCCGCCCGGTTACAATTTATATAAAGTCTTTTGGAACTACGTTGTGGAATACGTCCCTCTTGTTCGCCTGGGTATTGAAATGTAATCCATTCCGGTTTGGAGACTATTTTCCAATCCAGGTAACCATCACCGGTATTCATTATTTCAAAAGAACTTTCTGTTATCTCCCTTGGGAAATAGATATCCTCCGGAAAGATCACAATTACCGGATTACCAAGGTTTGTATAACGAACATGTAATTCAACATAACCAAGTCCCTCTATATCAAGAACAAGCGGCCCCTCCTGCTGAAAACCGGTATAATCATTCTCCACAACCAGATAAAATCCCATTTCTGCGACTCCAGCCTGGAACTTACTTTCCATTGCCGTAAATTTCATCCAATTAGGATATTGTTTTATCGTATACGACCTGTTTTCAGCCTGAGGGACATTCACCGTTAATGTCTGAAACGAATTATCCGAATTATATATTGTTATTAATTCTCCGACCGTTCCTACAATTTCTTTGTTATTTTCATCCAGGAAATCATTGCTACAAGACCCAAGAAGAAGGCTTGTAAGCATACAAAACGTGATATATATTATTTTTCTCATCATAATTAAGCATTAAAAATAAAATTTCAGGTTAAGACCTAAATCTAACCTTGATAGGTTCTCTTTTTTATCCTCCAGATCATCTTTTTTGGTTGATTTGCCATTAGTAAGCGTTACGTTCGATAAAACTGCATACATATACGAAAGATCCAAACCCAACGCTATATTCCGGGTCAGATTATATTCTACTCCGATTGCTCCATGTAAGCCCACGGTACTGCCTGTCATAAGCATAGCTAAATCAGGCAAAACAACTTCATTCCGATAATGGACATAACCGACGGAAAAAAGAGATGTTAACGCCCATTTCTTCTGCATTCCAAAGAATTCACGGGAACAAAAAGCAGGTCCGACATAATTTACATAAAAATGTTCTTTTACCGGACCATAAAAAAGAGACACTCCATCTCCATTCATAGGGAGTGAAACATTTTCATCCAGTTGAGCCGAATTCGAATAGAAAATATACTTCACCCCGGCACCCAACTGAGGCTTAAAAAAGTATTGAGCGTCAACGCTTGCCATAGGGCCCCACACCAAATCTCCATAATAATTATTTGCCATTTTGGAGTCAATTCCCATGTTCATCATTGACGTTTTTGCATCTTTGGTACTTCCAAGCATATAACTCATTCCACCGGAAACCCCAAATTTCCATTTTTGATAATCCCTTTCACTTTTTTCTTCGTTTTGAGCTAATAAAGAAAAACAGGGTAACAGAGTAAGTAATAATAAAAAGATAGTTTTAAATCCCCTCATGGCTAATATATTATAATTAAAGTTCGCTTTCTTTCAGTCTTTCCGCATTTTCGGCGACAATCAGTTGGTCTATGACCGGTTGAATATCACCACCCATAAAGCCGGATAAATTGTAAATCGTATAGTTAATTCTATGGTCTGTAATCCGTCCTTGCGGATAGTTATATGTCCGGATCTTAGCCGAACGATCGCCGGTTGAGACCATTGTCCGGCGCTGCTGTGTTATTGCATCGTTATGTTTTTGCAACTCCATATCATACAATTTGGTTCGCAGCATCTGTAAAGCCATTTCCCGGTTTTCCATCTGCGACCGGGTAACCTGGCATTGTATCATGATGCCTGTAGGCTTGTGGGTGAGCTGGACTTTTGTTTCCACCTTATTGACGTTCTGCCCCCCAGCTCCACTCGAACGGGCCGTTTGGAATTCCAGATCTGCCGGATTGATTTCGACATCGACCTCCTCGGCTTCCGGAAGCACTGCAACAGTCGCGGCTGAAGTATGTACTCGTCCCTGAGTTTCGGTTGCAGGAACCCGCTGAACCCGGTGAACTCCCGATTCATATTTCAGGGTTCCGTATACATTATCTCCTGAAACAGTGAAGATAATTTCCTTGAAACCTCCGATAGTCCCCTCACTGCTACTGGTAACTTCCATTTTCCAACTTTTCGATTCACAATATTTCTGATACATTTTGAAGAGATCGCCGGCAAAAATAGCAGCCTCATCGCCACCTGTTCCCCCACGAATCTCGACAATGGCATCTTTATCATCCTGAGGATCGGCAGGTATCAAAAGCATTTTTATTTCTTCTTCCAACTCAGGCTGACGACTATTGCATTTATCCAGCTCTTCCTTTGCCATTTCCCGTAATTCGGGATCTGACTCATTTTGCAGAATGGATTTTGCCTCTTCAATGCCTGTGAGCACCTGTTTATATTCATTTCGGGCCGCAACTATCTTCTCCAGATCGCGGTACTCTTTATTCAGCTTAACAAACCGTTTCATGTCGGAAATAACCGCGGGATCGGTAATCAGGGTTCCAACTTCTTCAAAACGGACAACCAAAACATCTAATTTTTCTAAAAGTGATTTTTCACTCATTTCTTTTACAAATATTCAAACTACAAAAATACATGATAATTTTGGTGTACAGATACTTTTTTTGTAAATTTGTTGTTATTTAGACATACGCAATTTATGAAACCCATACAAATGGTCGACCTGACCGGACAATATACATCCTTTGGAGAGGAAATGGATAAAGCCATTTTACAAGTCGTCCGTTCCGGTCAATATATCAACGGACAGGAAGTTCAGGTATTTGCAAAAGCACTTTCGGATTATACCGGATCCAAGTATATAATTCCGTGTGCCAATGGTACAGATGCTCTACAAATAGCTCTGATGGCATCGGGACTTACCCCCGGAGATGAAGTGATCGTTCCTGCATTTACCTATGCCGCAGCCGTTGAAGCCGTTGCCCTGCTACAATTAACCCCTGTAATCGTCGATGTGGAAGCCGATACATTTAATATAGATGCAAACAAAATAACAGATGCTATTTCTTCGAAAACAAAAGCGATTATTCCGGTGCATCTTTTCGGACAGACTGCCGACATGGAAACTATCCTGAAAATTTCGTCTGAAAATAACCTCTTTATAATCGAAGATAATGCCCAAAGTATCGGTTCCGAATATATTTTTTCAAATGAAACGAAAAAACAATCCGGAACTATAGGAGACATCGGAACTCTTTCATTTTTTCCCACTAAAAACCTCGGATGCTATGGAGATGGGGGGGCAATGATGACCAATGATGATGAATTGGCCCAAAAGCTTAAAATGATTTCACAACACGGACAATCCGCTAAGTATCATCACCATACGATAGGATGCAACTCCCGGCTGGACACGATACAAGCTGCTGTCCTGAATTTAAAACTACAATATTTGAACCGTTTCAGGGACTCCAGGAGAAATGCTGCCGAATTTTATCGTGAACACCTTCAGGAATTATCCGAATTTATTATTCTTCCGTCGGAACAGCCTT
Organism: Bacteroidales bacterium; assembly: GCA_031556375.1. Taxonomy (GTDB): domain Bacteria; phylum Bacteroidota; class Bacteroidia; order Bacteroidales; family Azobacteroidaceae; genus BNXB01. Next base: position 43,306 of record JAVBTA010000074.1, read on the forward strand.
ATTCCACCCATGTATATAATCAATTTACTATCAGGGTAAAAAATGGAAGAAGAGACGAATTGCAAACATTCTTGAAAGACAAAAAAATCCCGACTATCGTATATTATCCGCTTCCAGTTCATCAACAGGCGGCTTTCCGGAATATTTCCCGGATCGGAGGAGATTTAACAACATCTGAAGAGTTATGCGATTCCGTATTATCTTTGCCGATGCATACCGAGTTGGATTATGAACAACTCAATTTTATTGTGGAACAAATTAAATCTTTTTTTAATTGAAAGCATATCAATCTCATCATACCTCAATCATTGATGACGGAGCTCAAATAGGTGAAAACACTTCGATCTGGCATTTTTCACATATTATGAAAGGAGCTATCATCGGACAAAATTGTGTTGTAGGACAAAATGTATTCATTGCATCTGACGTAATCATAGGAAACGGTGTGAAAATTCAAAACAACGTATCCGTATTTTCAGGAGTGATCTGCGAAGACGATGTATTCCTGGGGCCTTCCTGTGTTTTCACAAATGTAATTAATCCGAGAAGTGCCATTTCCCGGAAAAACCAATTCAAAAAAACCCTGATAAAAAAAGGAGCTTCCATTGGAGCTAATGCGACTATTATATGCGGTAACACGATTGGTGAATATGCTATGATCGGTGCCGGCAGTGTGGTTACAAAAGACATCCCTGCTTTCGCCTTAATCGTCGGAAATCCGGGAAAACAAGTCGGTTGGGTCAGCGAATACGGCAATCGTCTGGAATTTGACGAAAATAACATTGCCGTTTGTGAGGAATCCGGAGAAAAATATAAATTGGATAATTGTTCATTGGTTAAATCAAATTAATAACCCAAATTCATGAAACACTCGATCAAAAAAGTTAGTGGAATACTATTAACTGTATTCAGTTCAGTATTCTTTTTTTCTGCTTGTACGGAAAAACAAAATGTACTCAGCCAACAGGAACAATCCGAAGGATGGCAATTGCTTTTCGACGGAACCACTCTTAATGGTTGGAGAGACTTCAACGGCACGGAACTTACCGGCCCATGGGAGGCCAAAGAAGGCTGTATCTATGCTGAAGGCCACGGAGGCGATGCCAGCGGGTATATCGTTACCGACAAAATCTACGAAAACTTTGAATTGTCGTGGGATTGGAAAATTTCCAAAGGAGGAAACAGCGGAATGTTGTATCATGTTGTCGAAAACCCGTTATTCAAAGTTCCTTATGTAACCGGTCCGGAGTATCAATTGCTGGATGATGTAAATTTCCCTGACAAAATCGAAGACTGGCAACGTTGTGGCGTAGATTATGCAATGCACTTGCCTGATTTCAGCACAATGACAGTGAACCCTGCCGGAGAATGGAACAATTCGAAAATTGTTTTTGATAACGGTCATGTCGAGCATTGGATGAATGGTAAAAAAATCATCGAATTCGAAGCATGGACAGAGGATTGGTTCAAACGTAAAAACAGCGGCAAATGGGCTAATGCTCCGGAATACGGTCTGGCTCAAAAAGGTGTGATCTGCTTACAAGATCATGGAAATCCAGCCTGGTTCCGCAACATAAAAATCAAAGAACTTCCACGAAAAACCAAAGAAGTTTCTTTATTCAATGGTCAGGATCTCACCGGCTGGGAGATCTATGGAACTGAGCTCTGGTTTGTAAAAGACAACTTGTTAGTATGCGAAAGCGGCCCGGACAAACAATACGGCTACCTTGCTACCCGCGAATATTACGACGATTTCGACCTGACAGTCGAGTTCAAACAGGAAGCTGATGGCAATTCCGGCGTATTTTTCCGCTCATTCATTCCGGAAGGTGTAAAAGTTCATGGCTGGCAGGTGGAGGTAGCGCCAAAAGGACATGATACCGGTGGAATCTATGAATCTTACGGCAGAGGCTGGCTGGTACAAATTCCTGACGAGAAAGAAAATATCCTGAAGGAAAAAGATTGGAATACCCTGCGTATCAAAGTACAGGGAGACAATGTAACTACCTGGTTGAACAGTGAAGAAATGGTCAACATTACCGATGAAAAAATAGGTAAGGCCCAAGGACGCATCGCCCTGCAAATCCATGATGGAGGAGGCATTAAGGTACTCTGGAGAAACCTCAAGTTAAAGACATTATAACTTTCTGAACGCGAAGAACAAGGCTCAAAGAAACGAAGAAGAAAATAACACTTAGTATCTTTGAGCCTTGTTCTTTTGCATTCACCGGATCAGTAACGAACTATCCCCATAACTCAAAAACCGGAAATCGTGTTCCAAAGCATAATCGTAGACCCGCTTCCAATCTCCTTTTAAAAAAGCAGAAATAAGCAATAAGAGCGTACTCTGAGGTTGATGGAAATTAGTAACGATCGCATTCACTATTTTGAATTCATATCCGGGAGCAATCATTATTTGAGTATGGGTTGTCAATGACGGCAGTCCACACTTATTTAAATAATTAAGTAAATTAAGCAATGATTTATCTGCTGTTATCTTATTATTCTCACTATCATAAGGCATCCATTGCCCTACTATTGCTTTTTCCAAAATTGCACTTTCATTTCTCTCCAATAAGCTCCCCAGATAATACAAACTTTCCAGGGTACGTACGGATGTAGTACCGACAGCAATAACCCTCCCTTGTTTGTTCAGCAAATGTTCCAGCGTTTCTTTATTAACTGTGAAACATTCGGAGTGCATATCATGTCCGGCTATCGTTTCGGATTTCACCGGCTTAAACGTCCCCGCTCCCACATGAAGGGTTAGTTCCTCAAATTCTACATTTTTCTTACGAAGAGAATCAAAAACAGCATCTGTAAAATGCAAACCCGCTGTCGGAGCTGCAACAGAGCCTTTAATCTTCGAATATACCGTTTGATAAGTTTGTTTATCTTCTTCCTCTGTCTTACGATTCAAATACGGAGGGATCGGCAATTCTCCGCAAATATCTAAAATTTCTGCAAAAGTGACATCCGGACCATCCCACGAAAATTTTATCAAATGTGCTTCTCCATAGGATTCCACCTTTTCCGCAATCAATTCAAACTCCTCCTCGTCGTGCACCATACACCGTATTCCATGTACCTTTTTAACCAACCGTCCGTCCTTCCAACGTTTGGCATTTCCCAAAAGGCACAACCACGAACAAGTCTGAGTCTGAGAAAAATTAAGATTGTAATCAGCGGGATCTTTAGGTTCCAGACAAAAAATCTCAATCTGAGCACCCGTATCCTTATGAAAAATCATCCGGGACTGAATGACACGTGTGTTATTGAAAACAAGTAATGAATCCTTAGGGATCTGATCTGCCAAATTGTAAAAAACATCTTCGTCAATATTACCATCTTTATAAACCAACAACTTAGAATGATCCCGTTGGATTAACGGAAATTTAGCGATCTTCTCATCCGGAAGATTATAATTATATTCTTCTATACGTATATCCTGAGTTCTATTCATAATCCAATCTTGCGAAACAATTTCCTGCAAAATTACGCATTTTATAAGAAATATTTCGTATCTTTGTTACTTAGTACAAACTAAAACCATCTTAACTATTATTCTTATGTGGAAAAATTTCTTCTATTTCACCCGACGTGAAAAATCCGGACTTATCTTTTTAATTATTCTTATTGGCGGACTTTTCGCAGGAAAATTCTTTTTGGGTAAACCGGAAAATCAATTACCGGAAGACATAAAAATCCAATCGAACATTGAAACCGAAAAATATCAGGCTGAAACGCCAGTCCAATATGAAAAAAAGTCTTACTATAATCAAATTCAAAAACGTTCGGAAAATAATAAACCGGGAAATAAAAAACGTACTTATTTTAATAATCAATCCAGAAACTCATCCGGCTCAAACGATAGCATCAGAAACGCAAATAAAATAAATAAGTTGGAAGCCGGTAGTAAAATCGACCTGAACACTGCCGATACGACCTTAATAACGCGTGTACCCGGGATTGGACAATCCTATGCCACAAGGATCTTGAAATACAGGAAAATATTAGGCGGGTTCTATTCCGTAGAGCAGCTTAAAGAAATCTATGGGATGTATGAAGAACTTTATGAAAAAATCGTTCCTTTTTTCAATATTTCGCAAGAAAATATCACTAAAATTTCGATCAATAAAGCATCGTTAGACCAGTTAAAATCTCACCCATACATAGATTTCTATCAAGCCAAAGCAATTATTGAACTACGAAAAAAGAATGGGAAAATTATAGGTCTCGAAAACTTATCAACACTGGAGGAATTTCCGGTAGAGTCGCTCGAAAAACTCAAGCATTATTTATCATTTGAATAATACTGAGCATGAACCAGATGTAAAAAATTGGCATGATTTTTTCACAATTCAAAATAATTGTTTACATTTGCAGCCATGCTGTAAAAGCATAGGCACGTAATACATACATACAACACATGCGGCTTTTCCTTTTATTTAAAGAACGAAATCTTTTTCTTTCCAAGTTTAATGTATTAAATTTGGAAGTTTCGTTGTTTAACCTAGAGAGAAAAAAACTCTGCCTAGTCTCGCCCGCACGTCAATTTAATCATCATTTATTTAACAATAAAAACTCATCCTTCTGTCTCCCCTTTAAGGGGTTAGGGGGGCTTGCCGGTATCTTCGGTCCAAATATCCACATTTCATCTCAAAAATGGTCCTATTTGAACCGCTTCCTCAACTCCCCCTTTAGGGGGCTGGGGGGTAATTGTTTTTCCTCAGCTTGTGAAAGTAGAGACAAACATCCCATTCAGATAAGTATTATTATATATGTTCTTGTGAGCAATTATGTGGTATATGGGCAGAAGTCACCGGCAGTTTTTTCATTTCAGGAAGCGATACAATACATATTACATACATACAATTACACTAATTTTTTTAGAAATGAAACAAACAATTACAATTCAACGGGAATTGACCCGGAGGCCGTATTTAAGGCTCTACGGGTTGATTCTGACGTTCCTGCTGGCCGGAGTTATAGGCCTGCAGGCGCAAAGTGTAACCTGGAGTACGGGTTACCCTAAGCTAACACCCTCTACACTAACGGCCCAGGGAGATCCTGGGGATTTAGATGTAATTTTTGCCCCGACTGTAGCCAATATTGCAAATGCCAGGTTGGAAATCAAACTGCCGGCCAATATTACTTATGGCAGTATTACCAACGGATCGGGTCACAATTCGGCGATTACGTACAATGCCCCGGTTGTTACCGGAACGGTTGCTACGGGTCAGACAGTCACAGTAGACTTTACATCTAACGGTAAGGTCTTAAAGATCGGGGAACAAGTATCGCTCCGATTGAAGGTAACATCCGGATGTGCTGCAAAAAGCGGTGACAAAGCAAGTATCAGTGTTTTATCGGGATCGACTGCAGTTACTAACGGACAAAAAGATCTTCCGATCAACCTGCAGGTGCCGGTGATTCGTGTAACTAGCCCGGCTTCAACACAAAGCTACACTTCACAGATACAGGAAAAGACGTTTACTCTGAAGCTCAACACACTTACAGGTGACGCTTCTTCATTCAAGTTGATTTTGAAAACCAATCAGTATGCGACTTTGAAGAATTTCGCACTGAACGGAACTGCTATTCCGGCTTCTGCGATCAGCACGAGTGGAACGACTACAGTTACAACGACCATCACCCTAACTGAAACAGAAATGGGAGGAAAACTGACTGCTACGGAGAAAACCTTGACTTTCGATGCGGGAAGTACCCGTTGCGGCGCTTCAACAATTGAAACTTCATCTCAATATCCTTCTACCAATAGTTGTGGAACGGAAAATGGGGTGACTTTAACTATGAGTTTCCCAGGAGAGGCAGGATTACCTTCTATGCAGTATGTTTCAGGCACTTACATTGATGCTACAACATTAGCTCCATGCACTTTCTGGGATATTCCATTGGATGGAGTAAATCCTTCTTTCTTACTGCAGTCGTATAAAAATGCCGGGACGGCCGATGCGTATGATTTAACAATTACATTAGGAAATTCTACTAATTCATGGTGTTATGTTGATTTGAATAGTAAAGTGTACTATAAGATCGGAGCAAGTGGAACTGAAAAAGAACTTGCTCCGAGTCTGTTAACCGTCTCTTCTACATTGGCAGCGACCTCTTCAGTATTCGTAATAAAGCCGGCTCTGGTCGGAAAACCAACTATAATAAAAGCTTTAATTCCGGAACCACTTCCTGCGGGCGAGGTAATTTACATCCGTTGGGCTTATATACAAGGACAAATTTTTGATAATACGACGAGTACTGTATCTCGATATTTAACTGGATGCTGTGATCGTGTTCTGGGAACCTCGAAAGGAGCAACTGCAAACAATCGATGCGGTGAAGCAGGGGGAGCTGTGAACTACACCTATACAGGTGATTTTAGGGATCATACCTATTTTAGAGAGCAACCTGGCGAAATAACCTTGAGGCCAAACCAATCCATTACAAAATCCATATATATTCGCCCAGGTAATGGTACTGTTTCTTCAATTTATAATAATTCATATGAATTATTTGTCCAGTTGCCTGATTTTATGGAAATTGATGGCACTATTGGTGATGCCATAAAAATAGGGAATGTCGAAAAAACATCATTTACAACTCCTACTGCAACAACGGATCATGGGAATGGGTTATATTCTATCACTTATAATACTAGTTCGTCTCCGTATGTTTATCTGAACTTGAAATCAAAAGCATGTTCGGGAACGACGACTAATCCAGAGTCCGAAGTTGTTTGCTGGTTTGATTATCACCCGGGTGACGGTTCAAACCCTCAACGTCCGACTATCAAGTGTATTTCAAAAGTTTTTATTCCAACGACTCTTCTCTGTAAGGAAAGCGGAGCTGTACTGGAAGACTTTTATTTAACTCGTTTGACTAAAGGTTTGGCAGACACAGACAATAATAATATTCCTGATGGAACCGGAGAAGCTTCGAATACCGATATCCTGAATACCCGCTATATGGTCAAAGACCAGGGCACAATGACCTATAAAGGACATATCGCCGGAACTGGAAGTTATACCAACCTGTACTTCTTATTGGATATGGGAGGATGGACTATTGGAGCAGGAAAAGATATTGTCTCTTCGAATGCTAAAATAAAGATTGGAGCTACAGAATATCCTGCAACATTGAGTCCTTCAAGTGATTCGAAAAAACTGTATGTTCATTATGCCGGAACAGTTTCCGGAGGAAATACTTATGAGTTGAATGTTGACTTCATGGTCAATACAGGAAAGAACACAAAAACCGGAATAATTGCAGAATGTTATGCTAGTAATGTTGCAGAAGTAGATCCTTATGCTCCCGTAAACAGGTATGGAGAAGATAAGTTAATTTCTGACTTTGAAACTTACACATTCTCATATACCGGATATTCGTTCGGAATGGCAGAAACAGTTTTGCGTTTTGCGAATAATAATGCTTTGATAACAACTGTTGAAAATAATATAAATCCGAGCGAAGTTCCCTCTCCATATTTCTCCAATGAGTATCGTCCATTTGGACTATATTTAAAAAGAACTATCAATTTACCCGAAGGTTATGTAATTGAGAAAGCAGACTTCACTTTTTCAGGATCTGGAGTTCCTACTACTACCATAACAAATATTTTGCCTGTATCAACTGACAATAATGTTTATGTTTATGACTTGGAGCAGTATTTTGACCGGACTTTTGATGGCACTGCTACACCAACGGGCATAATGGTGCCGGAAGGAAGAGGAACGTACAATATAACTTATACTGTCCGCGCTACCCGTGGAGCTGCTTTGGGTAGATCCTCAAGTAAAACAGTTTACGATGTTTGGAATGATTTTGAGGGAGTGACTAAAACAGGGACAACGAATTTCCACTTCGACTACTCAGGCATGGCAACGACTTTGAAGTTGAGTGCAACTACTTTGCCTGCTTACGGGGCCCAAATGTCCATCCCTGTGGTTACGGTCGGTAACCCGAGTTTGGGTTCTCTAAATAAGGTTTGGTTGTATGTCGATGGTAATGTAAGTAACATTTCGATAACCCCCGAAGGTTCCTCTACCCCGATTTTGGGCGAAGGATACCAGGGACGTTGGATCAAAGTGACAGACTTGATGGCTGTAAATGCCAGTCTTGCTTACAAGATGAACTTTACTTATGGCGGAAGCAACGATTGTTCGACAACGGATAAGGTAACCGTTTATACGGTTTCTGGTTTTGATGATCCGACCTGGACGGTTCCTACCGGTGCCATTCTGGATACTAAAGACTATGACCATGTAGGAGCCCGTAAATCAGTGGATATCACGTCAGCCCCGGCTGCTATAACCGGCAGTGTATCGACATCGACGAACACGATTACATACAATCAGAAATACACTGTTACCACTACGATGAGCGCACAAAGCGGTCAGGGAGCCCTGAAGAACCCACAAATGGTGTTGACTATCCCGGCAGGACAAAAATATGACGTCGGTTCCGGCAAAGTGGTTTATCCTGATGCTACGACAGCTCCACTGAATTCCGCACTGGAATTGGCATTACAAGCTGTTGACGGGACTTCAACCACGCCGGTGACTGTTACCCTCAATGTAGATCCGAACTTCCTGTTGGACGGTTTCCTTGCAGAAGCCGGCGGAAATGGCTATATCGATATAAAAGCAGATTTTATTCCGTTGTGTCCTACCGTACTGACAGGGATCCGTTATTCAGGAGAACTCTCCGGAACTACAGCTTGCGGGGATAACGCCAAAGGGAAAGGGGCAATCATATTCTCAAACCAGTTGTTCCCAAACATCACGAGCAACTATACATTCTCTGTAAATATGACGATGGCTGATGCAAACAAAGCTTTCAATGAACAACGGACTACCGGTACTCTGAAGGCAACCATCCAAAAAACATTAGGAAATACTGATAATGTGAATGCAGGAGATCATATACTCCTTACATTGCCGAAAGAATTCGATGTCGCCTCTGGTACAACGATCTCTTCCGGTCTGGGCGCCGGCACTCCGGTCACGACAGGAAGTACGGTTGTCGGCAGTGAACGCATCGTAACTCTGAGCTTGCCTATAACCGCTCTAAATGGAGCAGCCAACAAGGGTGTCGGATCCGACATCGTTTATGATATCCCATTGGTTTACACCCCAAGTGGACAGTCCCTGGCAACCAGCCCCGAACAATTATTTGCCCTGGCAGTGGTAACGAGTCTTAAGTTTGACAATAGCTGTCCGGCAACGAATGCTTCAGTAGGAAATGGCGAGCTGAATATCGCTGTTCTTACAGCCGCTTCTAATCCGGTTAAAGCCTGCTTGAATTCCGAGAGTACCTTAGAAATCACGAGTACAAATTTCGGTGGATCGTGGTATTCGAAACCGGATCGTAGCGGAGCTGTTTTGGGAACGACAGCAACTTATGCTTATACACCAACCGTCCAACAGGATACTACATTCTACGTATCAGCTATATTCAACAGTGTTGATTATGGAACCGTTCCAATGAAAGTACAG
>JAVBTA010000012.1:0-95336 GCA_031556375.1 Bacteroidales bacterium
AATCGGATAAACTTCGTTCGGATTGGTATCAACCGTTCCGTTTTTTCCTTCCCGTTTCAGGTAAAAGGACACTTTTAATTCGTTGCTCATAACACTCACATTTTAAGTTGATAAAATTACTTCCTTTGTGAGTTATTTGAGCAATGTAAACCTTAGACAGACAGCGTTATAGCCAGCCAATCAAAGCCATCGAATTGCCTTGTTTTGCATCGTTCCGAATGGGTAACGATATAGAAGCGGAAAGGCTGCGCTACTTTGCGTTTTTCGGCAATTTCGGCATCGGACAGCTAAAGCCACCAAAAGACATAGTTTGCTGATAACTATTCAATTACCTTGCTTTTTCTTTCCTTGCTGCTACTGCGTTAGGTTCGTGAAGCACGAAAAGAGGAATAAATCACGGATGAGATAATGTTTCGGTTTGGTAAACTGCGTTGCCATCAGCTTGTTCAATTCCTTACGGGTAAGATATTTTTGCTCCCGCTGAGGATGTTCCGGTTCATAACCGGCAAAAGGATTTTTGGTTATGATCCCCTCGGTTATGGCTTCCCCGATAATAGTCCCCAGCCGGGTGGTATATAACACAATCGTACCCGGCGCAAGCCGGCAGTCAATCTTTAGATAGAGGTCGAATTTATCAATAAACGACCTGTCCAGCGCGGAGAAAGGAATATCGGAGAGTTTGTATTTCTCTTTCAGGAACTTTGTAACGTGATTAAGTTCGAGCCAATAGTCTTTTTCCGAGCCTTTTTTGCGGTTTACGCCGATGCGCTTGTCAAAATGCTCGTTATGGGTGCGGAAATAGGATAATAGCGTTTCCTGCCCGGAGGCCATGCCCAGCAGGAGGGTTTTCACATCTTCGGCGGTTACATTTTCCCTGACTGCCGACAGTTCCCGGTAGTGCGAGAGGGCGGATGCCCTGATTTCGTCTAACTGCCGGTTAATCTCGTTTGTCGTATGGCTTTTACCGTCCTTTTTTGTTTCATTTCTTTTGAGGTAGAATGACACCTTTGCGTCCTTTGTCATAACTCTGTTTTTTAAGTGTAAAATTACTTGAAACAGAGTTATTTATAATGATATAAAATGTGGAGCCAATGAGCAACAAACTCCAATTTTCTATCGAAAACCCATCTTTTCGCCGTTTGTGCAAAAAAAGGATTATTTTTGAAAGACGTTTTTAGAAAAACAAGCGCTCTTTGAGGTGATTATCTTTATCCAGGCTGTTTTCGTTTCCTAATCCGAAGATTTCAAAAGGCAGTACATAGGTAGCAAATCCGTTGCTTAACTGCTCTATATTCTTCCATTTAGCCTATCGGAAGAATATAGCGAAACAATGCCAAATAAACCTAACTACCAAACACTTACTCTATTCTTCCGAATTTTGCCTATCTTTGCGAGATTCTTCGTATATTTTGTCATAGTTTAATTCAATTTATAATGAACAGAATATTTTTTATTCTCATCGCGTTTTTGTTATTCACCGCTTGTAATAATAACAAGAAACTGGCACAGGAAAATCTTGAAAGAGCTCGTATTTTATCTGAAAATCATCAGTTTGAGGCTGCAAAACAAAGCCTTGACAGCCTGAAAGTCAATTTTCCAAAAGAAGTTGGTGTTTTGAAAGATGGGCTACAAGTGATGCGCCAGGTAGAATTAAGAGAACAGGAGCGTAATATCCAATATTGCGACAGTATGCTGATTGTTAAAACTGCCGAAGCAGATTCTATGAAGGTGTTATTTATCTTTGAAAAAGACCCCAAATATGATGATATTGGGAAATACATAGATAAACAACAAGTCCTTGAACGAAATATCGGTCGAAGCTATATCCGTTCGGGAGTCAACGAGTTAGGCGAAATGTATATCGCAAGTGTTTATCATGGAGGAGGAAAGCTTAAACATAATCAACTCAAAGTATCTGCTCCCGATCAATCATTCTCAGAAACATCTGTTATCCCGGAAGATGGCGGTGTCAATTTTTCTTTTCAGGATTTAGGAATGACTACGGAAGTCGTCACTTATCAAAATAATAAAGACAACGGAGTAATCCTGTTTATTTACAACAATAGTAAGTACCGGTTGAAAGCCGAGCTTCTGGGAGGAAAACCTTATAGCTTTTTCATCAGTGACGGCGACAAGAAATCCCTGATTAAGACCCATGATTTTTCCGTTGTTTTATCTGACATACAACGACTTGAAAAAGAAAAAGAGAAAGCAAAAACCAGAATAGAATACTTAAAAAGTAAATTATCAAATTGAACTTTTCATTCTCAATTTTAATAATTACCTTTGCACCCGATTTATTAAACTTGCAATTAAAAAAATTAAACATTGATAATTTTATGAAACGAATTATTTTCCTGACACTTGCTGTTATTGTTTTATGTTCATGCTCAACAAAGAACAAAGAAAAATATACATTAGACGGATCTATTGACAATCCAAGTTACAACAATAAAAAATTAGTCTCTCAGCAAATTGCAAACAATCAAATTATATCTATCGACTCTTTGACTATAGAATCCGGAAAATTTTCGTTCAAAGGAACCGTTGATACCATTTGTATCAAATCCGTTTATTCTCCTGATGGAGGAGATTTAATTCCTTTCGTTTATGTTGCTGAAAAAGGAAATATCAAAATTGAAATTGTAGATAACATTGCAAAAATCGGAGGCACCCCTCTCAACGATAAATTACAGGAATTCAATGGTAAATTCATGGCCAATAGAAAAAAGGGTCAGGATATTGTGTCCGAATTTACAAAAAAAGAAGAAGCTGGAACTGCAACACCGGAAGAAGAAGCCGCAAGAAATGAGGCTCTTGAGAATCTGGCAAAAGAAAATACCGCTATGATGGTTAGTTTTGCAAAGGAAAATATCGACAATATCTTAGGAGAATACTGCTTTTTGAACTTTTATTTCTTTGTCGATTCACAGACAAAAGAAGAAATGAAATCATTTGCAACTCCTAAAATCAAGGCCTTACTCAAGATCTAACAACAAACCAATGTTCTCCCCGAACGCATTAAAACCCGGAAACCGGATAGCCATCATTGCTCCTTCCGGAGTAGTTGAACCGGAATACGTTAAAAAAACGCGGAAAACATTCGAGAGCTGGGGATTAAATGTCGCATTAGGAGAACATATATTTAATAAATACGGACGTTTTGCAGGCACAGAATCAGAACGTCTTTACGATCTACAAAACAGTTTGGATAATCCGGATATCCAAGCTGTTTTTTTTGCGCGCGGAGGATATGGGATTGTTAGTATTCTGGACCGAATTTCTCTTGACAAATTCAAACAAAACCCGAAATGGCTTATCGGATATAGTGATATCACAGCCTTACATTCTCTTATTTCAAAAAATGGAACCTGCAGTTTACATGCTCCAATGTCATCCCACTTGGCTCAGGAAGAAGGAAAAGATGAATCTTCATTATTCTTGAAGCAAATCATTTTTGGAGAAAAACCGGAATATACCATCAATAATCATACATTAAATCGCCAGGGAAGTTGTACCGGATATATCCGGGGAGGAAATCTTTCGGTATTATCCGGATTACGGGGAACCCCATACGATCTTATTACCGAAAATACGCTTCTGTTTATCGAAGATATCAATGAACAAGCCTATCATATCGACAGGATGATGCGAAATCTGAAACTCGGAGGTATTCTGAAAAAGATTTCAGGTCTGATCGTCGGACAATTCTCCGGATGTAATGATGATCCGAAAATGAATTGTTCTATCTATGAATCGATATTTCATCTCATTGAAGAATATGATTACCCTGTTTGCTTTGATTTTCCTGTAGGGCATGTCGACATCAATTATCCTATGATTGAAAACGGAAAAGCTCAACTGATTGTAGAAGATCAGAGTGTATATTTGAAATTTATTTAATACCTTAGCTGCCTAAAATAAGCCCAATATGTATCGTTATTTTTTATTCATACTTGTTACAGTAGTCGCATTTACGGCTTGTGGACAAACAAACAAGTCTTCAAAAAAAGAAGAACCAAAAGTCAACGTTCCAACTTTCAGTGCCGACAGTTCATATGTTTATACCTCGGAACAAGTTGCATTTGGCCCCAGAGTACCGAATACTCAATCTCATGTCGATTGTGGCAACTATCTCGTATCAAAGCTCGAATCATTTGGAGCAACAGTACAAGAGCAAAACGCCAACCTGAAAACATATGATGGAATAGAACTGAAAGCAAAAAATATTATTGGATCTTTTCAGCCGGGAAATAAAAATCGTGTACTCCTGTTCGCTCACTGGGATACACGCCCATTTTCCGATCGCGATCCCAATCCTGAAAATCATAAGAAGCCTATCGACGGAGCAAATGATGGAGCCGGAGCATGTGCTGTCCTGCTTGAGATAGCCCGTCAGATTGGGATTCAACAACCTTCAATCGGTGTGGACATCATCTTTTTTGATGCGGAAGACTGGGGGGTACCCTCTTTCGATGAAAAAAATCAGGATCTCGAAGGTTGGTGCCTGGGATCGGATTATTGGGCTAGAAACACACCAAGTTATACTGCCCGGTATGGTATCCTGCTGGATATGGTAAGCGCACCGGGAGCCCGTTTTTATAAAGAACTGAATTCAAAACAAATGGCTCCGAATATCATTAAAAAAGTATGGGAGGCTGCACAAATATGCGGATACGGACAGTTTTTCATTGACGCAAACGGAGGGGCAATTGAAGACGATCATGTACATGTGATGAAATATCTGAAAGTTCCATGTATCGATATAATACATTTTGATCCAAATACCGACCACAGTTTCGGAGCATACTGGCATACACAAAACGACAATATGAGTAATATAAGTAAAGAAACAATGCAGGCTGTAGGCCAAACTTTACTTTATGTTCTTTATCACGAAAAATAATAATGAAGACTATCAACGACATACAAGACGAAATTATTGACGACTTTTCCGTTTTTGATGATTGGATGGATAAATATGCACTCCTGATCGAATTAGGAAATTCACTTCCGGCGCTTGATCCTAAGTACAAGACAGGCAACAATCTGATAGAAGGCTGCCAAAGTCGGGTCTGGCTACAAGCCGATCTCATCGATGGAAATATTATTTTCCAGGGAGAAAGTGATGCGGTGATAGTCAAAGGAATCGTCTCATTACTGATAAAAGTTCTTTCAGGACATACCCCTGACGAGATTTTATCCTCAGATCTGTATTTCATCGAAAAAATCGGACTGAAAGAGCATTTGTCTCCTACCCGGTCAAATGGCCTGGTAGCAATGCTTAAGCAGATGAAACTCTATGCAATTGCGTTTAAAGCAATAGAAAGTTAAAATGAGAAAACTAAAAATAACAGAACTCAACAGGCTAAACGACCAGGAATTCAAGACCGCAGACAAAATCCCGTTAGTAGTCGTTTTGGATAATGTCAGAAGCCTGCATAATGTAGGTTCTGTATTCAGGACATCTGACGCTTTTCGTGTCGAATGTATTTATTTATGTGGAATTACAGCCCCTCCTCCTCATCCGGAGATACACAAAACAGCCTTGGGTGCAGAGAATACTGTCAGCTGGATCTATATGGAAAATACTTTAGATGCTATATCTGAATTAAAAGCTTCAGGATATAAGATCTGGGCTGTAGAGCAGGCTGAAGGTAGTATTTCTCTTCCTGACCTCAAATTAGAAAAAGGGAAATATGCCGTTATACTTGGGAATGAGGTACATGGCGTTCAACAGGAAGTTATCAACCAAAGTAACGGATGTATCGAGATCCCTCAATTCGGCACAAAACATTCCCTCAACGTATCCGTCGCATCAGGAATAGTAATCTGGGAGCTATTCAAACAACTCTCACATAGCATTTAGATTTATATTTTAATTTCTCGACAAAAAGTTGTAACTTTGCAGGCATTTTACAAAACAATACCCTGAAAGCATATTATGAGGTTAAAGTTTTTGAGTCTGGCAAGCGGAAGCAGTGGAAACTGCTATTTTTTAGGAACCGACGATTACGGTATCCTTTTCGATGCCGGAATCAATACCCGAACCATCAAAAAAATCCTCAAAGACAATAATATCGGTCTTGAACAGATCATGGCTGTTTTTATTACTCACGACCATGCTGACCATATCAAAGCTGTCGGCTGCCTCGGTGAAAAGTACGGGATCCCTGTTTATGCTACAGAAACAGTACACGAGGGTATCAACAACAGCCGCTATGTCGAACAAAAACTCTATTCTTCACGCAGGATATTGGAAAAAGAACAACCAGTTCAGATCCGCGATTTTCGTGTAACAGCATTTGAAATTCCTCATGACGCCAGCGATTGTGTCGGATACTACATTAAATTCGGCGAACATAATTTTGTCCTTGCCACAGATATCGGGCACATTAACGATACTCTTGCAAGATATGCACGGGTCGCCAACCACCTGATTGTTGAAGCAAACTATGATAAAGAAATGTTACGCCAGGGAAATTATCCCCCTTTCCTGAAAGAACGAATCATGAATGGGAACGGACACCTGAGTAATATTGAAGCCGCAGAGTTCCTTGCTGCAAATTTTGATCTTCACCTGAAAAATATCTGGCTGTGTCACCTCAGTCGCGATAATAACCATCCTGAACTGGCACTAAAAACGGTAGAAATGGCAATGGGGCAATACGGTATCCGTATCGGCAAAGATGTTAATGTCATTCCTTTAAAAAGAACTACTCCTTCCGAATTGTATATCTTCGAATAGGTTTCAGACTGATTTTCGGGAAAACAAAAATAATCCTGCCATAACCAATAACGAATTGACAATTAACAATTCATATCCGAACTTATAACCGATAGTTGCATTAAGAATCTTATCCGAAGCAAAACAAATCAACGGAGCTAAAATACAGATATATGGAACCAGTTTATCCTGGGTTTGATATTGTTTGAAGATAATTCCGAAAGCAAATAGTCCTAGTAACGGACCATAAGTATAAGAGGCAATAGTATAAATGGCATCAATCACACTGGTGTCATTTATTGCTTTAAATATCAGCATAATAACAATAAATGCAAGAGACAGAGATAAATGTACTCCAATCCGTACCCGCTTGGCTTTCTTTTCATCATATCTTTTGATGTCAAGCATATCCACACAAATCGAGGTTGTCAGTCCGGTTAAGGCCGAATCGGCGCTGGCAAACGTAACCGCAATAATCCCGATCGTAAAGAATATCAATGCAGGAACACCCAGAAAACCTTCAGAAACAAGCATCGGAAGAATATCATCCCCCATCGGCGGCAATTCTATCTGATTGGAATTTGCAAAATTGATCAGTAATATACCCAAACAGAGGAATAAGAAATTAACCGGAACAAACGATAAACTATACGAACAAACATTCTTTTGTGCGGCTCTCAGATTTTTACAGGACAAATTCTTTTGCATCATTTCCTGATCGATTCCTGTCATGGCAATAGTCACAAAAATACCACTGATAAACTGCTTAAAAAAATTCTGACGGCTTTGCCAATCATCAAAAACAAACATTCTGGAATGGGGACTTTCCTTGATAGAAGTGACTATTCCGGAAAAATCAAGATCCATTTTCTGCGCTACCTGCCAGATAATCAAAAACAAAGCGGTCAAAAGAAAAAAAGTTTGCAACAAATCCGTCCAGACAATAGCTCTAACCCCACTCTTGAACGTATAAAGCCAGATCATTAAAAGAAATCCGGCTGCCGTCACTCCGAAAGGAATATTCCATGCATCAAAAACATAGGTTTGAAGTATCAGAACGGCGACATATAAGCGGGCAGCAGCACCAATTGTACGGGAAACCAGAAAGAATGAAGCTCCTGTTTTATATGCTTTACGACCAATCCGTTCATCCAGATAGGTGTATATACTGGTCAGGTTCATGCGGTAATAAAGTGGCAACAAAACAAATACAATCACAGCATAACCCAGTAAAAAACCGAATACCATCTGCATATAGGTCATATCGAAGTTCCTGACCATCCCCGGTACCGATACAAAAGTAACTCCCGACAAGGAGGAACCGATCATTCCAAAAGCCACAATATACCACGGAGACTTACGGTTCCCCAGGAAAAAAGCATCGTTTCCGGAATGTTTTTTCCCTATGATATAAGATATTAACAGTAAAACAGAAAAGTATATGATAATGATCGCCAGGATCAGTATATTACCACTCATAAACCGGGTTATTTTTTCAATAAATAATCATATGTATCACCTTGGGCCCTTACCGGCTTCTCGTTGTCATTACGTTTGAAAACATTATTCAGATTTTCATCTATAAAACAGGCTTTCTGATTGTCTTTAAGCTGAATCTGTAATATATCTATGATTTTCTTTTTAATTTTTAAATCCAATACCGGAAATGCCGTTTCTATGCGACGGTACAAATTGCGCCTCATCCAATCGGCAGAGGTAAGATATAATGCGTCCTTGCCATTATTATAGAAATACCATATCCGGGAATGTTCCAGGAATTGATCCACAATACGCGTTATACGAATATTTTCGCTATAAGGCTGATCCGGTACCAGGCAACATATCCCCCTGACAATCAGATCGATTTCGACTCCGGCCATAGAGGCTTTGTAAAGTTCGTCGATCATCTCCTTATCCTGCAACCCATTCATTTTAAGCAAAAGATATCCTCTCCTACCTGCTTTCACATGCTCTATTTCCCGTTGTATCATTCCTTTCAATTCTGATACCAGGTTAAATTGGGCAACCAACAAATTCTTAAATTCTCTTTCCTTGTCAGATCCTTCCAATACCTCAAAAACTGATACTATTTCGCGGGTTATTTTTTTATCGGCAGTCATAATCGCCATGTCACTGTAAACCCTTGCCGTTTTTTCATTGAAATTTCCGGTACTCAAATAAGCATACGACTGACCGGATTTTTCCCTTACCAATGCAACCTTCGCATGTACTTTAAGCCCGGGAAGACTATATATAATCCGTATTCCGGCATGTTGCATGGTTTCTGCCGTATACAAATTATTCTCCTCATCAAAACGAGCTTTTAACTCTACAAAAACGGTTACTTTCTTCCCGTTTTTAGCAGCATTGATAAGGTTATTGATCACCTCCGAATCTTCAGCCACACGATATTGCGTCACTAAAATTTCTTCCACTTTCGGATCGTACGATGCCTGAATAAGGAATTTAATGAAATAATTGAACGTGTGATACGGATAAAATAAAAACACATCCCTTTTCCGGATGACGTTGAACACATCATTGGTTTCCAGCTGAGGAATGTGAATCGGGCTCAAAGGAGCTCGTTCCAGTTCTTTCTCACAGGGATTAGGAAGGTTTATCAAATCTTCCATATTCAGATGTACATTATCGGGAACGAGTTCATCATCTCGGAGATCAAATGCTTTACAAATATATTCCAGACAATCGGAAGGCATGTTCCGGTCATAAACAAAACGACTTAAATCTCCGATCTTCCGTTTCTTTACCTTGCGCTTTATCGTTTCTACAAGAATCTCTTCATTTGTTTCCACTTCTTCGTCGATATAAATATCGGCATCCCGCGAAATTTTCACGTTATAATGCCCTAAAACATTGAATCCGGGAAAAATATAAGAAAGATTTGCAGCGATCATATCTTCTGCAAACATAAAATAATGTTTGCCATTGTGTTTCGGCAACTCTATGAAACGAGGGATTTTAGAATATGGGATTTTAATAATTGCATAATTATTATCCAGGAAACTGTCTTTCTTCTTCATTACAACTACCTGATAAAGACGGTTATCACGGACAAACATTTTGATCTGGTCCTTCAACAACAAAACAGGTTGAAGGAATGGAAATACTTCCTCTTCAAAATAATTACGTACAAACTCCTGGTGAAAATCCTCTACTTTAGAATCCATGTAAAGGACAACTCCTTTTTCCCTTAATTCAGGAAGAATCTCCTGGTTAAAAATCGAAGAAAATTTCTCCTGCTGACGAGTCACTTCCTTCCTGATCTCAGTTAATGTCTGTTCTGCCTCAGCCGGATCTTCTTCCGAGTGAATTTTTTTCATAATCACACTCTGATGTTCCGAAACCCGGATTTTGTAAAATTCCTCCAGATTAGAGGCATGAATAGACAAAAATTTGATCCGTTCATAAATCGGGAGATTCTTATCCTCAGCTTCGAGCAATACCCTGTAGTTGAATGACAACCAACTGACATCACGACTAAAATACTTGAAATTATTTTCCATCATCTCCGGTATTTTGAGTGTAAAAGTATTAAATTTGCATCAAGAATAAAAGAAGAATGAAAAAAATCGGTCTACTTTCAGATACTCATGGCTATTGGGACGAAAAATTCGTTGAATATTTTTCTACTTGTGACGAGATTTGGCATGCCGGAGATATCGGTAGTTCTGACGTTTTACATAAACTGGAAGAGATCAAACCGGTTCGGGCAGTCCATGGAAATATCGATGGATACCCTATCCGGACAACCTGTCCTAAATTTTTAAGATTTCAGATTGAAGATGTGGATGTATTGATGACCCATATCGGAGGTTACCCGGGAAATTACGCCATTGAAGTGCGCCGGGAAATTTATAATAATCCTCCCGGATTATTCATTTGCGGACATTCCCATATACTGAAAGTTCAATACGACAATAATCTTAAATTACTGCATATCAACCCTGGAGCTGCCGGGAAACAAGGTTTTCACCAGGTGAGAACGATCATCCGGTTTTGTATCGATAAAAAAGAAATCAAAGACCTGGAAGTAATCGAATTCGCCGGGTAATTTTTATTGGCTTTTACTTCCTTATCTCAAAAAAAAATCGTACATTTGTTAGCTTTTTCCGAAAATGGAAAATGAATGTTCAACTAATCCAAATAAAATGAGCGAAGAAGTTAAAAATGGCTCTAATGGTTATTCCGCGGATAGTATTCAGGTACTGGAAGGTCTGGAAGCCGTAAGAAAACGTCCGGCGATGTATATCGGCGATATCAGCCAGAAAGGTTTACATCACCTGGTATATGAAGTAGTAGACAACTCTATTGACGAAGCATTGGCCGGTTACTGCAAAAATGTTGAAGTAACCATCAATGAAGATAATTCTATTACCGTATCGGACGATGGTCGCGGAATCCCTGTCGACCACATGAAAAAAGAAAATAAATCTGCCCTGGAGGTCGTACTTACCGTACTTCATGCCGGAGGTAAATTCGATAAAGATTCTTATAAAGTATCCGGAGGACTTCACGGAGTCGGAGTTTCCTGTGTTAACGCACTTTCTACACACCTTCGCGCCGAAGTACACAAAGATGGAAAAATCTACATGATGGAATTTTCTTGTGGAAAGCCTTTGGGGGATATCGCAGTCATAGGTAATACAGATAAAACAGGAACGACGATCAGCTTTAAACCAGACGGTTCTATTTTTGTTGTTACCGAGTATAAATATGAAATTCTCGCTGCCCGTCTCAGGGAATTAGCGTATCTTAATGCAGGTATCAATCTTACTCTGACTGACAGACGGGTTATAAAAGATGATGGAAATTTTAAATCCGAAGTTTTCTATTCTTCCGAAGGACTGAAAGAATTTGTTAAATTTATTGATGAAGCAAAAGAAGCTCTGATCGACGATGTAATCCATATCATTACTGAAAAACAAGGAGTTCCGGTTGAAGTGGCGATGACTTACAACACATCTTATAATGAAAATGTGTACTCGTATGTCAACAACATCAACACCATCGAAGGAGGAACACACCTTGCGGGATTCCGTCGCGGTTTAACCCGTACTCTGAAAAAATATGCCGAAGATTCCAAAATGCTTGAAAAAGTAAAAATTGAAATCAGTGGTGATGACTTCCGTGAAGGGCTAACTGCCGTAGTCTCTATTAAAGTTGCAGAACCTCAGTTTGAAGGACAAACGAAAACAAAACTTGGGAATAACGAGGTCATCGGAGCTGTAGATATGGCTGTCAGTGAAGCTTTGGGTTACTATCTCGAAGAACATCCGAAAGAAGCTAAAACTATTGTTGAAAAGGTAATACTTGCTGCTACTGCCCGCCATGCCGCCCGCAAGGCTCGCGAAATGGTGCAACGTAAATCTCCTCTTTCCGGTGGAGGTTTGCCGGGCAAACTAGCCGACTGTTCAGACAAAGATCCTGAAAAATGTGAGATCTTCCTTGTCGAGGGAGACTCGGCAGGAGGTACGGCCAAACAAGGCCGCGACCGTATGTTCCAGGCCATCCTGCCTTTGCGCGGGAAGATCCTGAACGTAGAAAAAGCAATGCCCCACAAAGTTTTGGAAAGCGACGAAATCCGCAACATTTACACTGCGCTGGGAGTAACTATCGGAACCGAAGAAGATAGTAAAGCTCTGAACACTGAAAAACTCAGATACCATAAAGTGGTGATCATGACCGATGCCGATGTGGACGGAAGCCACATTGCCACTCTTATCCTGACATTCTTTTTCCGCCATATGCGCCCGCTGATCGAGAACGGATACGTCTATATTGCAACTCCTCCTCTCTACCTTTGTAAAAGAGGAAAAAATGAAGAATATTGCTGGAATGATCAACAACGCCAATCATTCATCGACAGGTTTGCTGACGGAAATGAAAACCAGGTACATACCCAGCGTTATAAAGGTCTTGGAGAAATGAACGCCGAACAACTATGGGATACTACTATGAATCCTGATCATAGAACTCTCCGTCAGGTTTCTATAGAAAACGCGGCAGAAGCAGACCATGTATTCTCTATGTTGATGGGTGAAGATGTCGCTCCTCGCAGGGAATTCATTGAGGAAAACGCAACTTATGCAAATATTGATGCTTAAAATCCACTAAATATCGTTTAAAAAACCGGGAATGTAATGTTTCCGGTTTTTTTATTACAATAAATATTTCAAACCTTTTCCCTTCTTTCTTGTTAATACTTAAATAAAAACATTTAACAAAAAAGAATAAGTTCATGAAACGCCTTTTAATTCTTACATGCCTACTTGTATCAATAACATTTTCGTTAAAAGCTCAAAATGATTTATCACAAGATATAGGATGGCCTCGTCAAGTCTCAAATTCAACCGCAACGATCGTTTATTATCAACCACAAATTGATAATTGGGATAATTACAAAAAACTATCCGGGCGAATAGCTTTTGGGATCACCCCTGCAGGGGGACAGGAAACTCTAGGTGTAGTATCTTTCAAGTGCGATACCAAAACGGACAAAGATGCACGTACCACCTATCTTCACAATATCAATTATACTGATGTCAGGTTTCAATCATTGACCGGACAACAAGCTGAGTCAATGAAGAAAACTTTCCTCAGCCTGATGCCCAAAAACTCAGAGACCATCTCTATGGATAGGATCCTGGCTGAACTTGATTCGAAAAATATAAAAGCAACTGCTATAAAAGTAAAAAATGATCCTCCGGCTATTTTTTACAGTGCAGATCCGGCTATTTTACTGATTGTAGATGGAGATCCGGTTCTCTCTCCTATCGATAAAACCGATATCGAATTCGTAGTGAACACGAACTGGGACTTATTCTATGAAAAATCTACCAAACAATATTTTTTATTGGTGGATGATGTCTGGTTGACATCACAAAATCTCAATGGTTCATGGAAACAAACGCAGATCTTACCAAAAGACATGTCAGCTTTACCTGCCGGACAAAATTTTGACGATGTAAAAAAAGAAATTCCGCCTCATCCCACAACAAATATTCCTGAGGTATTTTACAGCAACGTTCCCGCAGAATTAATCATTACGGAAGGAACCCCCGTTTTCTCAAAAATTCCAAATACAGGATTACTATATGTAAGCAATTCTGAAGATGATATTTTTGTCGATCAAGCTCAAAGTCAGTATTATATATTGCTTTCCGGAAGATGGTTCACTTCCAAAGCATTCGGAGGACCATGGATTTACGCAGGAAATAATCTACCTGCTGACTTTTCCAAAATTCCTGAAGATTCCCCTAAAGCCCATGTATTGGCATCTGTTCCGGGCACTACAGAAGCTTCCGATGCAGTCATGCTCGCTCAGATCCCAACGACAGTGGTCGTTAACCGCTCTGAAGCCGAAGCCAAAGCTCAGGTTACATACGACGGAGATCCAAAGTTTGCACCAATCGAAGGGACTAAAATGGATTATGCGACAAATACCCAAGATAAAGTGATCAAAGTAGGCGATCTTTACTACCTCTGCTTTCAGGCAGTATGGTTTGTTTCTACATCCCCTAAAGGCCCATGGAAGACTGCAGATTCTATTCCCAGCGAGATATATACAATACCACCCAGTTCACCGGTATATAATGTAACTTATGTAACTCAGACCAATGCAACATCCACAACCGTTGAAAGTTCCACTACAAGCGGTTATTTTGGTGCATTTATCGTTGGAGCCACAGTTGGAGCAATAGTAAGCACAGCAATCGTTTACGGAACAGGTTGGTACTATCATCCTTATATTTACTGGGGACCGGGAGCGTTTTATCCTATTTACCGGCCATGGCCTTGTACATATGGTGCAGGAGCTGTCTATAACCCATGGACAGGTGGTTTTGCCGCAGGAAGAAGAGCGTATGGCCCATACGGAGCTGTTGGAACATCTGCCTGGTATAACCCTGCAACCGGAAGATACGGACGTTCTGCCAGCGTACAAGGTTGGCATGGAGGCCGTACTGCCGCCAACACCTACAACCCATGGACAGGAGCATACGGACACACCTCACAAGCACACAATCCTTATGCACAATGGGGACATTCTACTGTAAGCAATGGATCCCAATGGGCTCGTTCAGGACACGTCACTACTGCTCATGGTACTGCTTTCGGATATCAAACTTCGGGGGGTAAAGAAGGTGTTGTTACTCACGGTCCAAATGGCACAAAAATACATACCGATAACGGAGTATATGCAGGGCACGATGGAAATGTCTACAAGAAAAATTCAAATGGAAACTGGAGTCGCGCCAACAGTCTGGGCTCGACTCAGCACAGCACTACGCAACCCAGAACACAACAAAGAGTGGGCTCTACCCACTCTGAAACTTCAGCTCATACCTCCCAGGAATTAAATCGTTCGGAATTATCCCGCCAACGCGGACAATCTCAAGCTCAGAAATTCCAACATTATCAGAAATCCGGCAATTTCGGAGGGAGAAGCCTGAAAAAAGGACGTTGAAAATTACAGTACCCCTTGCGCCATCATGGCTTTCGCCACTTTCATGAATCCGGCAATATTAGCTCCTTTCACATAGTTAATGTAACCGTCAGGTTCTGTTCCATATTTTTGGCATTGTTGGTGGATATCCGACATGATACGTTTCAGTTTTTCATCAACTTCTTCGCGAGTCCAAGCCAAACGCATTGAGTTTTGAGTCATTTCCAGACCTGAGGTTGCAACTCCACCGGCATTAGCAGCCTTACCTGGAGCATAAAGTAGTTTTCCATTCTGGAATACTTCAATTGCTTCCGGAGTAGACGGCATGTTTGCTCCTTCGGAAACAGCGATACAACCATTAGCAACCAAAGTTTTAGCATCATCTCCATTCAATTCGTTCTGAGTAGCAGAAGGTAGGGCAATATCTCCTTTTTCGGCCCATACTCGGCCACCTGGAACATATTTGCAACCATAATGCTCGGCATACTCACGGATACGTCCACGTTGAATATTCTTCAGATCCATTATAAAATCCAGTTTTTCGCGGGTAATACCATCCGGATCATAGATATAACCATCCGAATCAGATAATGTTACAGGGGTTGCGCCTAACTCAATCAATTTTTCACAAGTATATTGGGCCACATTTCCGGAACCGGAAACAAGGCATTTTTTTCCTTTAATATCGATACCACGGGTCTTTAACATTTCCAAAAGGAAATAGATATTTCCATATCCAGTAGCTTCGGGACGGATCAAAGATCCTCCGAACTCGATTCCTTTTCCGGTAAATGTCCCCGTATTTTCGAGCGCTAATTTTTTGTACATGCCGTACATATAAGCAACTTCACGTCCCCCGACACCTATATCTCCGGCCGGAACGTCCGTGTTAGGGCCTATATGTCTCCACAATTCCAGGATAAAAGCCTGGCAGAAACGCATGATTTCAGCTGATGATTTACCTCTTGGAGAAAAATCAGAACCTCCTTTTCCACCACCCATAGGAAGTGTAGTCAACGAGTTTTTGAACGTTTGTTCGAAAGCCAAAAACTTCAGAATAGAAGGATTTACTGACGAGTGAAATCGAATACCCCCTTTATACGGCCCAATTGCATTATTATGTTGTATACGATAACCCATATTTACTCGTACATTTCCCTTATCATCCATCCAGGTCACACGGAAAGAAAAAATACGGTCGGCAATACAAAGTCTTTCTATCAAATTCGCTCTTTCAAACTCAGGATGCTGATTGTAAACTTCTTCAATCGATTCCAATACCTCAGTTACTGCCTGGTGGTACTCAGGTTCATTAGGAAACCTTCTCTTCAAATCATTTAAAACTTCTTGTACTTTCATTTCAATCTTTTTTAATCTAATTCTAACTAAACCGGCACAAAAATACACACTTTATTTTAAAATCGAAACAATTAGAAAGATTTTTTTGATAAAAAACTTTATTTTGAAAGAATTATTTCAAAACAACACTCAAAATGAAAGTAAAATACAAAAAAGAATAATATTAAACAAAAAAAGGTAACCCGGTTTCCCGAATCACCCTTTCAAACCCTATATTTAAGGTTAATTATTTTTTCCCTGCGGATTTATTATCTGCTGTCGTTTTCTTAGCAGAACAGCAGCTTTTTGTATCTTTTGTATCCGCAGATTTTTTTTCTGAACAGCAACTTTTTGTGTCAGCTTTTTTATCTGCAGCACAACAGGATTTTTTTTCCGATTTTGTACATTCTGTTTTAGCTTTTGTTTCTTTCTTTGTATCTTGTGCTACAACTGTTGTTGACAAACAAAAAGCACCCATTACGAACATTGATAAAATTACTTTTTTCATACCTTAATTTTTAATTTAATTAAAATTGGTTGTATATTTAATGCCGCAAATATAAAGGTTATTATTTGAAACACAAGATTTAAACTATTAATTATTCATAAAAAAGCGATGTACTTTATCCAGCCTTACCGGGAGCGTCTTCTTTCTCCGGAGCTTTCCGATCCGGTTGAACGGGATTCGTTCGAAACAGCCCTCTCTCTTCTTGAGTTATTATCCGATGCCACTACTCTCGTCCTCCCTGAGGAATTATTGTTAGATTTCACATCTTCGTTTCTTGAATTCGAGTAGTTTGGAGTTTCTCTACGATTATCCTCTCTTCTTTCTGAGCGATTATTGTTGTTATATGTTTTATTATTATTCCGGCCTCCTGCATTATTGTCATTTCTTCCGTAATAATGGTCATTACGATCGTTACGGTTGTTTCCATAATTGTAGTTGCGGTTATCATTATGTTTTTTGTCATAATGATGGGTATTATAATATGCTGAGCTACTATGTCCTCTTCCACGATAATCGGGACGATGATCGTAAGCATATGCATAACTGTGATGATGGTGATAATGATCCGGTTTGTGATAATACACCGGACGACCATAATAATCATATCTTCCTGCGTAATAACCGAAAGCCATACGATAGTTCCGTGGAGCCCAGCATGCACCTACCCAGGCATATCCACGAGAAGTTCTGTTCCAATAACCCGGAATCCAGTATGCACCTTCATAAGGAGGATAGGCCCAATAACCTTCAACCCAGGTATAATTCCTATAAACAGGATCCCAAGACCAGTAGCCATCGATCCAGATATAATCGGCACGTGGAGCCGGAATACGTTCTGCTCCTACAGTAAGCATGATATTTGGAGCCACAGGAATTCTGGCATAAACAGAAACACTAACTTGTGCGGAAACTTCAAGTGCCATGATGGCAAATAATGAAGCAAAAACGGTAAAAAATTTTGTTTTCATGATCGTAAAATTAATGGGTTTGTATTTTGGCCTTTTATATAATGACGTAGTTCGAACGGTTTTGTTTAACCAAAAATCTATAATAATTGTTATAATGTGTTTATTTTCTATAAAATCAAAGCACACGCTTCCTTAACTCGAAATCACGTCCCAGATATTTTTCGCGGACAACCTCATTAGCAGCTAGGTCCTCTGCTGTCCCCTGAAATAACACTTTACCTTCAAACAAGAGGTATGCCCGATCTGTAATCCGTAAAGTTTCGTGAACATTATGGTCTGTAATAAGAATTCCGATATTTTTATCTTTCAACTTTCCTACAATTTGTTGGATATCCTGCACCGCAATAGGGTCTACACCGGCAAAAGGCTCATCCAACATAATAAATTTAGGATCGATTGCCAGACAACGGGCAATTTCTACCCGGCGACGTTCTCCTCCCGACAGCTGATCTCCTAAATTCTTTCTTACTTTATGTAAACCAAACTCTGTGATCAGATCTTCCAGCTTCGTTTTCTGATAATCGACCGGTTTATTCGTCATCTCAAGTACCGAACGGATATTGTCTTCGACTGTCATTTTACGGAATACCGAAGCTTCCTGAGCCAGATAACCAATACCATTTTGAGCTCTTTTATAAACCGGAAATTTGGTAATTTCCACTTCATCCAGAAATATCTTACCTTCATTAGGCGTCACCAGACCTACTGTCATATAAAAAGTAGTTGTCTTTCCTGCCCCATTAGGGCCAAGCAATCCGACAATTTCTCCTTGTTTCACATCTATAGATACGTGATTTACTACTGTCCGGCTTTTGTATCGCTTGACTAAATTTTCTGTCCGAAGAACCATCTGTTCCATAAAAGAGTCAATATATTTATCGCAAAAGTAGTAAAAAAACATTACATTTGCGGTTTAATTCATCAAGCGAATGAAAGCATTACAAAATTTAGGAGAATACACCCTGTTGATGTTTAGGGCAATCGCGGTTCCGGAACGATGGAGTGTATTTTTCAGGCAAACCGGTAAAGAAACCTTTAAATTAGGCGTCGACTCACTCTGGATTGTTATTTTTATTTCTGTTTTTATTGGGGCAGTACTTACAATACAAGTCTCGTTAAATATACAATCACCTATGATTCCGGAATTTACGGTAGGATATATTACCCGTGAAACCATATTACTGGAATTCTCATCTACTATCATGTGTTTAATCTTAGCGGGTAAAGTTGGATCCAACATAGCCTCTGAGCTTGGTACCATGCGTGTAACGGAACAGATCGATGCATTGGAAATCATGGGCGTAAATTCGGCAAATTACCTGATATTACCAAAACTGGTAGCTTTCATGTCATTTATTCCTATTCTGGTAATATTAAGTATGTTCTTCGGATTTTGTGGCGGATACATTATCGCCTATGCTACAGATATGATATCTGTTGCAAAATATGAATTTGGCCTCAGATACTGGTTCAACCCTTTCTATGTTTGGTATTCAATGATTAAATCAGTAGTATTTGCATTTATCATTGCATCCATATCTTCCTATTTCGGATATAATGTAAAAGGAGGGGCTTTGCAGGTAGGAAAGGCCAGTACCAATTCTGTTGTGATGAGTAGTGTCGTAGTGTTACTATTCGACCTGTTATTGACCCAAATGATGCTTGCGAAATGATAGAAGTTAAAAACATAATTAAATCGTTCGATGAAAAACAGGTATTGAAAGACATTTCTACCATCTTTGATCCGGGAAAAACAAACCTGATTATTGGTCGAAGCGGATCCGGGAAAACAGTATTCATGAAAAATCTGATCGGCTTGCTCAAGCCCGATTCCGGAGAGATCAATTACGATGGCAGGAATATTATCACGATGCAGGATAAAGAAATGAAATTACTTCGTCGTGAGATGGGGATGCTATTTCAGGGGTCTGCTCTCTTTGACTCCATGACTGTATTGGAAAATGTAATGTTCCCTCTGATAATGTTTTCTAACCAAAATAATAAAGAGAAACAAAAACGAGCCTTGTTTTGCCTTGAACGGGTAAATCTGAAAGAAGCAGGTAATCTATTTCCTGCGGAAATCAGCGGAGGGATGATGAAACGTGCTGCTATTGCACGAGCTATCGCCCTGAATCCCAAATATTTATTTTGTGACGAGCCAAATTCCGGACTGGATCCGAAAACTTCACTATTGATCGACGATCTAATCCATGATATCACGAAGGATTATAATATGACAACAGTCATAAACACTCATGATATGAACTCTGTTATGAATATCGGTGAAAAAATTATATTCATCAATGACGGACAAAAAGGATGGGAAGGTAATAAAGAAGAAATTATGACCTCTTCTAATAAAGCATTGAACGATTTCGTATTTGCCTCCGATTTATTCAAGAAAGTAAAAGAAGTTGAAAATTCTATGACTGAAGAGGGATGAAAAAAGGACTAACTAAACATATTCTGTTTGTATTGATCTTCAGCGGGATGTTGTTATCCTGTTCTAAAAAACAATATGTAGTTACAGATGTACAGGGATCCAGAATCTTAATGGATAGTACCTGGGAATCTAAAATGAGTCCGGAAACACGTAATCTGGTTGAAAAATACAAAAAACAACTGGACGACCAGATGAACGAAGTTATCGGAGAGGCGGCTGCAACGATGAAGTCTGCGACTCCACAAAGTTTGCTCACCAACCTGACTTCCGACGCAATGAAACAATACGGAGAAAAATACTCTAAACAAGCTGTTGACTTTGCAGTTTGTAATGTTCACGGACATCGGGCTATGCTTGCTCAGGGACCGATAACGGTAGGTAACCTCTTTGAAGTCTATTCGTTCGACAACTTACTTGTCATTCTCGATCTGGAAGGAAAATTTGTAAAAGAATTGTTTAACTACTATGCCTCAAATGAAGGAGAAGGCGTTTCTTCCGATGTACAGCTAAAAATCAACAATAAAAAAGTCGAATCTTTAACTATCGGAGGAAAACCGGTAAAAGATGATCAGATCTATAGAATAGCGACTCTCGACTATCTGGCCGACGGCAACAGCGGGATGTCTGCTCTGACTAAAGCTACAAAAACCTTCGATACAGGCGTCACTCTCCGTGACGTAATGATCGATTATGTCAGAAAATGTACGGCAGAAGGTAAAAAGATAGATTCTAAACTGGACAATAGAATTATAATTGAAAAGTAGGCAAGTATGAAATCAAATATCATTATATGGATCCTTTTATTTCTCGCTGTAAATGTTTATTCGCAAAACGAGAAAAAACTCGTAATCCTGCATGTAAACGATACTCACAGCCGGATTGAACCTCTTCCGGACAATGATTCCCGTAATCCGAATCAGGGAGGGATGGCCCGTGATGAAGCTTATATACAAAGTATCAGAAAAGACAATCCTGATGTTTTAGTATTTCATGCCGGAGATTTTGTCCAGGGAACTCCTTATTTCAACATGTTTAAAGGAGAAGTAGAAGTCGCATTAATGAATCAAACCAAATTCGATGCTGCCTGCATTGGTAATCATGAATTTGATTATGGTTTCCCGGTAATGGAAAAAATGTTCAAACAGGCTAAATTTCCTATCATTGCAACAAACTATGATTTTTCAGGAACTCCTCTGAAAGGTTTGACTAAAGAATACCTGATTATCAAACGGAATGGCCTGAAAATCGGCATAATAGGGATTGGTATAAGTCCGGAGGGATTGATTGCCAGAAGTAATTATGAAGGCATGAAGTTTCTATCTCCCTCAGAAACAGCAAATAAGATGGCTTCATTTTTGAAAAAGAAGAAAAAATGTGATGTGGTTATTTGTCTCTCCCACCTGGGATATAATCCTGATATACAGTTTGCTAAAACAACAAGCAATATAGATATTATTATCGGAGCTCATACACACACGTTTATGAGTAATCCTTATTGGACTGAAAATGCCGAAGGAAAAAAAGTAGTGATCAACCAGATGGGGAAAAGCGGTATTTACGTAGGCCGACTGGATGTCACTCTAAGTGATAAAGGAAAATAACATGACTCGTTTTTTCATTCTTATAACTTTTATTTTATCTTGTAGTCTCTCTTATTCTCAACAAACTCCGAATCTATATAAAAATGTAGATCAGACGAAGATGGAGGCCTGGGTAGACTCTGTCTTCGATTCTATGACTCTGGATGAACGAATCGGGCAACTTTTTATGATTGTAACTGATCCCGGAAGAGATTCAAATACCACTAACCGGGTTCTGAAATATATTGAAAATCAAAAAATCGGAGGAGTTTTATTTGCCGGAGGAGCATTGAGTGATCAGGCTGCCAGCACCAATTTATATCAAAAAAACAGTAGGATTCCATTGCTGATTTCCTTCGATGGAGAATGGGGATTGGCTATGAGACTATCCGAAACTCCGCGTTTTCCTAAAAATATTCTTCTGGGAGCCGTTACCGATAATCAGTTGATCCACAATTATGGAGAAGAAATGGGGAGGGAATGCCGTAAACTCGGCGTACATATCAATTTCGCTCCTGTGTTAGATGTCAATAACAATCCCTCAA
Organism: Bacteroidales bacterium; assembly: GCA_031556375.1. GTDB lineage: Bacteria > Bacteroidota > Bacteroidia > Bacteroidales > Azobacteroidaceae > BNXB01. Next base: position 22,574 of record JAVBTA010000012.1, read on the forward strand.
ATCCTGTAATCGGAACACGTTCTTTCGGGGAAAGTCCCCAGGACGTCTCAGAGAAAGGGATTGCATATGCCAAAGGTCTGGAATCTACCGGAGTGATGGCTGTTGGGAAACACTTTCCCGGACACGGAGACACTTCTGACGATTCACATAAAACATTACCTTTGATATCCCATAATCCGGAGCATCTGAATCAGGTAGAACTATATCCCTTCAAACAGTTTATTAACAGCGGATTTGCCGGAATTATGACAGGGCATCTTTCTGTTCCTGCCCTGGATAGCACTTCCGTTCCAACGTCCCTATCACCAATTATAATCAACGAATTATTAAAGAAAAAACTAGGATTCGAAGGATTGGCATTTACTGATGCGCTCGATATGAAAGGTGCGGGTTCCGGAAGCGTTTGTGTCAAAGCTCTACTGGCAGGGAACGATATCCTGCTAAAACCCGCCAAACCGATTGCAGAATTTGATTCCGTAAAGAAAGCGATTGAAAATGGGATACTTAATATCGAATTAATCGAAGAAAAATGCCTTAAAGTACTGAGATACAAATACATTGCAGGCTTAAACAATTATTCTCCAATTGATACGGACCAACTTTATTCCGATATTAATTCCAACTATTCAAAATGGTTGATCCAAAAGCTTAACGCGGAAGGAATGACTCTGTTAAAAAATCAAAATTCAGTTATTCCGGTAACAAATCTTGCAAAAACAAGGATTGCAATTCTTTCCCTCGGCACAGACGAAGCCACAACTTTTGAAGAAATCCTGAGTTTATACGGGAAAACCGATTGTTTTCAAATTCCGAGAAATGCAAAAGAAACAGCAGTTAACTCGGTTTTTAAGAAAATCGAAAACTACGATCTGATTATCTGCGCAATTCACTCGGATCGAATGCCGGATTATGTACAACTTCAAAAACTCAATGCCACAAAAAAAGTAATTCTCTGTTTCTTCACATCCCCCTACTCTTTGAAAAAATACAGGCAAAACGTGTCTTTATCGGAAGGGATTGTGATGGCTTATGAAAATACCGTACATAGCCAGGGAGCTGCTGCTCAGTTAATCATGGGAGGTATACCTGCCAAAGGAAAACTTCCGGTAAGTATTTCCGGACTATATAAAGCCGGAACTGGCCTCAGCACTACAAAGACAAGGTTATCATATTTTTCTCCTTTAGAAGCAGGCGTTTCTCCTGAGAAATTACAAATAATTGATAACATCGCCAGAAATGGAATCAAAGAAAAAGCTTATCCTGGGTGCCAAATATTAGTAGCTAAAAATGGTGTTATCATATACAATAAATCATTCGGATATTTCGATTATGCAAATACCCACCCTGTAGAGAATACGGATATTTACGACCTGGCTTCGGTTACAAAAGCAACAGCAACCCTTTCCGCTGTTATGAAGTTGTACGATGCAAATAAAATTGAATTGCAGGATAAACTGAGTGCTTATATTCCTGTTCTGAAAAATACGGACAAAGAAGATATTACAATAAAAAGCGCATTATTCCATCAGTCCGGACTCATGCCTTTCATACCTTTCTACCGGATGGCCATTGACGAAAAAAGTTATACAGGGCCCTTATATTCATCCAAAAGAGACCTCACCTATCGTATTCTTTATGATGAGAATGTTTATATGCGAACAGACTTTGAATTCAAATCCGATCTGGTCTCAAACACACTTAAACAGGGATATGGACTACAAGTAGCCAAGAACTTCTATTTGAACAACAAATTCAAAAGTATGATCCTGGATGAAATCGTGAGTTCAAAGTTGAGAAGTAACACAAAATATTTATATAGCGATCTTAATTTCATGCTGCTGAAAGAGGTTGTTGAAACTGTTTCAAAACGAAAACTGGATGAGTTTGTCGAAAATGAGATTTTTTCCGGTCTGGGAGCAAACAATACTTTATTCAACCCGTTAAAACGAATTGACACCTTAAAAATAGCCCCGACAGATAACGATGAATTCCTTCGCGGCCAAATCCTCATCGGTTTTGTCGAAGATGAAGCCGCAGCTTTTATGGGAGGAGTTTCCGGACACGCAGGTCTTTTTTCGAATACAAATGATTTGGCAAAATTATTACAAATGTATCTAAATGGCGGTATTTATGGAAATGAACGCTTTTTTAGTGAAGCCACAGCTAAATTATTTACCCGTACCAAAAGTCCAAGCTGCAGGAGAGGCTTAGGTTTTGATAAACCGGACAAGGAAAACACCTCTTCCAGTCCTACCGGACGACTAGCTCCGGCTTCAACCTATGGTCATACAGGATATACCGGTACCTGCTTCTGGGTTGATCCAGATAACCAACTCATATACATATTCTTATCCAACAGAGTTTACCCATATCGGGGTAACAAAAAATTATCGCAATTAAACATCCGGACTGAAATTCAGGATGCCATTTACAATGCAATACAATAATTTCGTAAAAAGTACACTTAACCTTTTTTATGTTAAAAAATAAGTGTACCTTTGGCACGGTTTTTGACCACATGATATAATCCATCCTTCGATGTTGGTTATTTTTTTGTAAATCTCAAATTGTTTATCCCCATTTTATAATTGCTTGGGAAAGTAGTTGTAGAATTTAAATTACAGAGTGTGTATATGGAGAATTATAATGAATAAAACCAATGAAGGATGGATTTTCTTTTTTAAATCAAAAAAGAAATTTGTACTTTTGTAAAATCAATCAGGGTACATAATTCATATTTACTATGAAGCGTTTTTTTCTCTCAATTTTTCAAATCTTCATTTGGTTGCCTATATTTCTGGTAATCACTATTTTGACAGCATTGCTTACCACAATCGGTTGTCTGCTGGGAGGAGAAAAAATTTTCAGTTATTATCCCGGAATGATTTGGTCGAAACTTACCTGCATTATATCCCTTTGCCCCGTAAAAGTGACAGGAAGAGAGAAACTGGACAAAAAACAATCATATATCTTTGTAGCTAACCATCAGGGAGCATATGATATTTTTTTGATATACGGCTATTTGGGATTCCCCATTAAATGGGTAATGAAACAAAGCCTGAGAAAAATTCCTCTTGTTGGTAAAGCATGTGAATCTGCCGGGTTTATTTTTGTGGATAGTTCTTCTCCAACAGCTGCCGCGAAAACTGTAGAACAAGCAAAAGCCAAACTTAAAAACGGAGCTTCGGTAGTAATCTTTCCGGAAGGATCCCGTAGTAAAACCGGGAAACTGGCTCCTTTTAAAAAAGGAGCATTTCAAATGGCTCTCGACTTGAAACTTCCTATTGTACCTTTAACAATTAATGGGACAATTGAGGTAATGCCTACTAAATCATTTTTCTTAAATCCTCACAAAATTGAATTGATTATTCACGATCCAATTCCTACTGAAAATTATCAAACTGAAAGCATCCGTGATGCTGCAATTAACATCCGCGAACTATCCGAAAAGTCAAAAAAAAGTATAAGTTCCGGATTATGGGAATCTTATCTCTGACCCGAAAATTTCATTGACGTAATGTTGACGTAGTATTTTTCCCTATTTGACGTATTCAAGCAGTAGCTATTTTTTTGTTTCTTAACACTTACCCTCCTACTTTTGCCTCAAGTTTAAGTTAATTTTTTTAATTTTAATACGTATGAAAAAAATCTTTTCTCTCGTGTTGATATTTTTGTCCATATCGTGGGCAATTTCAGCACAAACAAAAGCAATTAAAGGAGTAGTACTTTCCAGTGATCCACAAGAACCTCTTCCCGGAGCTAGTGTCAGCATCAAAGGCTCTTCTGTTGGAACAGCGACTGATCTGAATGGTACATTTACTCTTACTGCAAACTCCAACGATGTTTTAGTCGTAAGTTACCTGGGCTATATTACATCTGAAATTCCGGTTGGAAATACAGTAAACTTCGAAATCATCTTAAAAGAAGATTTACGCATGCTTGAAGAGGTCGTTGTAATCGGTTACGGAATACAAAAAAAGAGTGTGGTTACAGCAGCAATCGGTAGCATAACAGGAGAAGAACTCAGTAAAGTTTCCCCAACACGTATTGATAATGTATTGAAAGGCCAAACTGCCGGTCTTGTGATTACCCAATCCTCAGGTCAACCGGGAGCTGGTTCTAAAGTACGTATCCGTGGTACAGGCACCATTAATAACAGTGACCCATTATATATTGTAGATGGTATGATTATTAATGGAGGTATAGATTACTTGAACCCACAGGACATCGAACGCGTTGAAGTTCTGAAAGATGCTGCGTCTGCTGCAGTTTATGGATCAAGGGCAGCCAATGGAGTAATATTGGTTACTACTAAAGGAGGTAACTTTAAGAAAAAAACATCTGTTAATTACGATTTTAATTACGGATGGCAAAATCCATGGAAAAAACGGGCTATTCTAAATGCTCACGAATATCAGGTATTGATGAACGAGCAGGCAATTAATTCCGGAAGAACTCCTATTTATGACTTTTCATCAACAGTTAATACCGATTGGCAGGATATGGTATTCAATTATGATGCACCTGTAACAAATCAACAAGTTTCTGTCGACGGAGGAAATGATAATGTATCTTATTTCCTTTCTTTTGGATATTACTCCCAAGATGGTATTGTAGGTGGTAATTATGACCGTTCAAACTATGAACGTTACTCTATCCGTGATAATAACACTTACAAATTATTTGATGCAAAGAAAGAACGTAATTTCTTAAATAAAGCTACTTTAGGTACAAGTATTTCGTATACTCATATCATTTCAAAAGGAGTCGGCACAAATAGTGAATTCGGATCTCCTCTGGGAAATGCGTTATACCTTTCACCTCTATTGCCTGTATATGCAAGCGATGATGAATTAAATACCGCTTTTTATCAGGGAGTAAATACTTACACCGATCCTCGTACAGGAGAAACAATTACAAAGGAACGTTGGATCAGAGATAAGAATAATGGTCGCGTTTATTCTATTGCAGGTGACCAATACAATGAAATAGTAAACCCTCTGGCAGACTTAAACTTACCTGGAACTAAGAATACTTCAGATAAGTTTGTCGCTAATGCCTGGTTAGAACTTGGCATCTGGGACAATCTGAAATTTAAGACCAGCGCAGGTACTGATCTGGCTTTCTGGGCTAACAACAGCTATGGCTATGAATATTATTTAGGAAAGACAAATAATTCCAACCGGTCTTCGGTTTCTGCTGAAAAATTCAGAGGAATGACATGGCAAATTGATAATATTCTTACTTATGAAAAATCATTCGGTAAGCACTCTATCGCCTTATTGGTCGGACAATCCGCAACAAAAAACTGGCAGGAAAACGTAGGGGCAGGCAATTATTACCTCCAAACAATTGATCCGGATAAAGCTTGGGTCGATTATGGAGAAGGAACACGTGAAGATCGTAATGGATGGGGACAAAAAAGTCCGGATCATACACTTTCATCACTTTTTGCCCGTGCTGGTTATAACTTTGATGAAAAGTATATCGCTGAATTTACTGTCCGTAGAGATGGATCATCAAATTTTGGTCCTAACAATAAATATGCTACATTTCCTTCCGTATCTGCAGGATGGAATATCAGTAACGAATCTTTCATGGAATCTTCTCAAAGCTGGTTATCTTCTTTGAAACTGCGTGGCAGCTGGGGTAAAAACGGAAATGAAAGTACAGAAGCTTTCAGATATACAACTCTTATTAATTCTGGAAATAATTATCCTTTCGGAACAGGAGAAGACCTGTCCCTTCAAATAGGGGTTAAACCGAATGGTCTTCCAAACCCTGATTTGAAATGGGAAGAGTCTATCCAAACAGACTTTGGATTTGATGCCCGTTTCTTAAAAAATGCTTTGAGTTTTTCTTTTGACTATTACGTGAAGAAAACTTCCGGTATGCTTATGCAGATACCATTACCTCAATATGTAGGAGATACACCTCCTGTTGGTAACGTAGGTGACATGGAAAACTCAGGGGTAGAATTTGATTTGGGTTATCGTTTCAATGTAAAAGACGTCAAAATCAGTCTGAATGGAAACGCAACTTATTTGAAGAACGAATTGATTAATCTGGGTAACAGTAACGGATGGAGCAACTATGATAATCTGAAAAACGTAGGTACAATTACCCGTGCTGAAAACGGATATGCTTTCCCATTCTTCTATGGACGTAAAACTAATGGGATATTCCAGAACATAAACGAAATAAATAACTATACCTGGACAAATCCACAAACAAATTCAACCCAATTAATTCAGCCTAATGCAAAACCTGGAGATGTTCGTTTTGTAGACTCAAATAATGATGGAAAAATCAACGATGATGACCGTGTATATTTGGGAAAAGGGACTCCGGATTGGACTTTCGGATTAAATATCGGTTTGGAATGGCGTGGTTTCGATTTAAGTGCAATGATCTATTCAACAGTAGGAAACAAAATATTTGACGGAACCAGGCGTACCGATTTGCCTTATGTCAACATGCCTGTCTATATGCTTGACAGATGGTGTGGAGAAGATACATCAAACTCAATCCCTCGTTTGCTTGATGCCAGTGATAATGGAAACTGGTTGTCTTCGGATCTATTTGTACAAAATGGTTCATATGTGCGCCTGAAAGATTTTCAATTTGGTTACACTCTACCATCACATTTGACAAAAAAAGTACTTGTAGGCAAATTCCGCATATTCGTTTCAGGAGAAAATTTACTTACATGGACCAAATATCGTGGCTTCGATCCTGAAATTTCTTCAGGAGGAACTTCTTTGGGCGTTGATAGAGGGGTATATCCTCAGGCAAGAACTATCTCAGTCGGATTTAACCTTGGGTTTTAATAAAATAAAATAAGTACATATGAAAAAGATTATTATATATTTCGGTTTAATAAGTATCTTATGCATGAGTTCATGCAGCGATTCTTTTCTTGAAGTGACTCCTACCACTCAAAATACAGAAAGTGATTATTATTCTAATGAAGCAAACTTACAAAAAGCGTTGGTAGCAGCATACGATCCGTTGAAATGGTGTGATTATGCCTGGGGACAATTTTCCGGTTTGCCTTTTTTAAGTGATGCAATGTCTGATGATATTTATATCGGAGGAGGCGATTATTCGGACATTGATGTCTTACACCTGATGGCAGATTTCAAAGCAACTCCGGAAAAAACTCTTTCTGATATTTGGGTTGTTATGTATTCTGGAGTAAACCGGTCTAATATAGCAATTAATAAGGCTGAAGAATTAGATGGATTGGATGAAAAAGTTAAAGCTAAAATTGTAGCTGAAGCAAAAACTCTTCGTGCGTTCTATTATTCCTGGTTATGGAAACTTTGGGGAAATATTCCTTATTATGTTGTGAACCCAAATTCATTTGTACCTCAAATTCAGGCAGATGAAGTTTACAAACATATTCTGGAAGATCTGGATGCGGCTATTGCCAGCGATGCATTACCTATGCGTGCCACAAGTACCACTTATGGCCGGGTAACTCAAGCTATGGCTATGATGTTAAGGACAAAAGTAGTACTTTATAAGAATGATGAAAGCCGCTATACTCAATGTCTTTCTGACATGAAAGCAATTATTGCAAGTGGACAATATGGATTGTTAAATAATTTTGCTGATCTTTGGGAAGAAGTTACCGAATGGAGTTCTGAAACAATTTGGGACATCAATAACTTTAGTGTAAATGGCTCAAAATCATGGGACAATGCTATTGCTGCAGGAGGAACTGTCTACCCGCAATTGATTGGTATTAATGGTTTAGTAGGTTCTCCTGATTTTGAAGGAGGTTGGGGAGGTGAACCTGTCCGCAAAGAGATATATGACCTTTATTCTGATAATGATCAAAGAAAAGATATCGGTATTCTTAACTTTGTAAAATATCATGAACAAACAGGGGCAACTTACAGTCCACGTTTTGAAGATACAGGTTACTTCCTTAGAAAATATCTACCAAGAAAAGGTGGAAATACCGGTTCTACAGGAAGTTCAGATATGAATTTCAACAACAATGTAAGAGTATTCCGTTATTCCGAAACTCTATTGAATGCAGCCGAACTTACTCTACGCACAAATGGTACTGTAGCAGATGCCCAGAGTTATTTTGATGCAGTCCGTAATCGTGCCTACAAAGGTTCAGCTCCGGCAGTCACTGTATCGTTAGATCTTCTATTGCAAGAACGTCGTCTCGAATTCGTAGGGGAAGGTCACCGTTTCTGGGATCTGGTTCGTTACGGTAAAGCGGAATCTGTTCTTGGTTCACGCGGCTATACTGCAAACAAAAAGCATATACCTATTCCATCCAGCGAAATAGATAAAGCCGGAGGAACACTTACTCAGAATCCGTATTAAAAATTTTAAATATATCGACTTATGAAAAATAATATAAAAACAATTGCCTTTGCATTAATTTTAGGATTCGCCTTTGGAGCCTGCGATCCTCAGGAAGATGTACATGAAAGCTTAGGAAATATTGTTAGTACAAGTGATATCAAAGTTGCAGTAACAACTCCAGATGCTAGTAAACCTAATGATTTTCTTTTTACGCTGACCACTCCCTCCTGCGTGGGAATGTTCAAATGTCCGGAATTAGGAATTGATTTTATCGGTTCTGAATTCAGCCAATATATTCCTTGGGCAGGAAATTATAATTTTGAAGTAACAGTTTATAATAAAGCCGGGATCTCAGAGCCTGTAATTATTCCTGTTATCATCAGGACTACAGATCCATCGATTTGTGATAATAACTTATACAAACTATTAACTGGTGGATGTTCGAGTCCAGATGGTAAAAAGTGGAGGATCAAAGGTGAAATTTCAGGGCACATTGGATGTGGAGAAGAAGGAAGCAGCTATAATAACTGGTGGAATCCCGATCCTTGGAGTCTGGATCCGGCCTTATACGATGATGATATGACATTTATTCTTAATTCGTCTCAAAAATATGTTCTAAACAACAAAGGAGCATCATTAATGAACGAATCGACAGCATCATTATTCCCGGATGGAAACTCAAGCGGGACATTCGTAACACATTATTACACACCTTCTCCAAATGCAAGCTGGGCGATTACAAAAAATGGGAATGATAACTGGTTAGTGTTAAAAGGTGCAGTTCCTGCTTATGGAGTTAACCCGGCCTCACTTGCAAATGGTCAGTATAAGATTGTCTCAATAACAGAAACAGATATGCACATTGTATACCTTCCAGGAGGTATTAGCTGGCACTATTATCTGACTACAGCTCCAAGGCCATAATTTAAGGCCAGAGTATATAAAACCGTCATTTCAAATATTTTGATGTTTATTTTCATTATATTTGAAATGGCGGAAAATATAACACTTGAATCTCAAATCATGAAATACTTCCTCTCTTTGTTGATAATCGGCTGTTTGTGGGTTACAAAAATGAATCTGCAAGCACAAGAAACTAATAATGAATTCCTCCACGCTTCGGGCACTAAAATTGTCGATAAAGATGGAAGTGAATTTATATTAAGGGGTATAGGCTTTGGAAACTATATGCTGGTTGAACCATATATGTGGGGAATTAATAACGCAAAATCAAAAAAAAGCGATACTCAACAAGCTATCTTATCTTCATTAGCTCAACTTACAGGTTGGGATAACGTAAACACCTTCATGGATGAGTACCGTAAGAACTATGTTGCTGAAACCGATATCAAGATGTTGAAAGAGGCCGGATTCAATTCTATTCGGTTGCCTATGCATTACAATCTGTTTATTGAAGAAAATGCAACAAACAATGCTATCCGGGAAAAAGGTTTTGCAATGATCGACGAATTATTGCAGTGGTGTAAAAAATATGAGATATACCTTATCCTTGATATGCATGCAGTTCCCGGAGGACAGAGTACAGACAAAGCTATTTCCGATCAATATTCTCCCGGATTATGGGATGGAGACTCTAAAGGAACTCCAGGTCAATATCAAACAAAGCTAATTATACTCTGGAAAGAAATTGCAAAACGTTATGGCAATGAAAAATGGATCGGAGGATATGACCTGATTAATGAAATCATGTATTATCCAAGCCGGGGATTAGCACCTGAGATACGTAATTTATATCAACGAATCACAATTGCTATCCGTGAAGTAGATCCAAATCATATCTTATTCATTGAAGGAAACGGATATGCTAATGACTTCGCAGAATTATTTCCGCCCTGGGATAACAATATGGCCTACAGTTTTCATCGTTACTGGTGCGGAAACAAACAATCCGACATACAGTATATTCTCAATCTAAGGGACATATACAAATTACCTATTTGGATGGGAGAAAGTGGAGAAAACTCGAATACATGGTTTACTTCCGCCATCGAATTGCTGGAAAACAATAAGACAGGATGGGCCTGGTGGGCATACAAAAAAGTCAGTAATATTTCCGGAATTGTCAGTATCCCTCGACCTGATGGCTGGGATAAAATATTAAATTACCTGGAATCGTCGACAGATAATAGCGCTTCTCTTGGACTGAATGCTGAGAATACCAAAGCAATTTTAATGGAACTGGCTCAAAATACCAGATTGGAAAGATCAAAGATTAACAAAGATGTTATCTATTCAATGATTAAACAACCATACAACAATAATACTCTCCCCTATGGAAACAATATTCTTCCGGGGAAATTATATGCTACGGAATATGATCTGGGCAGAAACGGCTTTGCATACAATGAAAAAGGTATTTTATCAAGGGAATCAAGCAGTGACGGAAGTTATAACGAAGGTTGGCTCGGCCGCAATGATGCGGTTGACGCTGAAACATGCACCGATCCCGGAAGCAATGGATTCAATATCGGTTGGACTCAATCCGGAGAGTGGCTCAATTATACGGTAAACGCCCAACAAAAAGGAGATTATAATCTAAAAATAAGATATTCAGTAGGAACAAGCAGTTCTGGAAATGTAACTGTTAAATTGAACGGGGTAACTGTTATAAATAACTTTTCTCTATCTTCTACTGGAGGATGGAGTAATTATCGCCTTGGTGATTTAGGAAAAATCACAATGAATCAGGGAACAAACGTAATCCAAATATACATAAATACAGGATTTAATTTCAGTTACCTGACTTTTGATTATATCGAAAATTCAACAGGAATTTTTTCATTAAAAAATGAATCTTTTTGTTTCAACGGAATTTTTCCTAATCCGGTAGTTTCATCTACTTCAGTCAGATACACACTTCCTTACGAAGTTGACAAAGTAACCTTCAGAATATATAATCTTCAGGGGGCTCTTTTGAATGTAATACACGCAAAAGAGACACAAAAGGGAGAAAACCGTATGGAATACTTCAATAATTTCACTTCCGGAGTTTATCAAATTCAAATGTGTGTGGAGAAAGGAAATCAAATGATCTATAAGGCTTTCTCAAAAATGATAGTCAAATAACAATAAATACATGAAAAACATGAATTCTATCCTGTGCTTATTTTTGTTACTCGTCACAGCATGTGGTAACAATACTCCTTCAGAAGAACCAGTAACTCTTCCCGTTGTAAATCCGGAAATTCCTCAGGATACTATTTATTCTAAATTCATTCCTGAGGGTTACACTCTCGTTTGGCAGGACGAATTCAATGAAACCGGTTCCGGAGGGAAAAATACCATGCCGAATATGAACAAGTGGTATTATGAAAAAGGAGCCAGTGGCTGGGGTAATAACGAACTGCAAAACTATATTGAAGGAGTAGACGGAACGGATACTTGTGCCCTAGTTTCGAAAGGGACTCTCAAGATTACAGCTAAAAAGAAAAATAATAAGGTTATATCTATCCGGATGAATACCAATCTCGCTTGGAAATACGGATATTTTGAAGCCCGGTTGAAATTACCGAAAGGAAAAGGTACCTGGCCTGCATTCTGGATGTTGCCTAAAGATTTCAAAAACTGGCCTCTGGATGGAGAAATCGATATTATGGAAGAAGTGGGATATCGTCCGAACTGGACTTCTTCAGCTATTCACTGCCAGTCGTACAATCACTCTATAAAAACAGAAAAAGTCGGAGAACAATTCATAGAAACAGCTCAAACTGAGTTCCATATCTACGCTTTGATATGGACAGAAGATTGCATTGAATGTTTTGTTGACGGAAAATCTCATTTTAAATTCGAAAACGATAACAATGGAGATAAAAACACCTGGCCTTTCAACGTCCCATTTTATTTGAAATTGAATCTGGCATGGGGAGGCAACTGGGGAGGATCCCAAGGTGTAGATGAAAGCGCACTACCCACAACTTACGAAGTTGATTACGTAAGAGTATATCAAAAAAAGTAAAGTAAAAACAAAAATTATAATGAAAAAACATATAGCATTAGTTATCATTTTAGGTACATTAGTCTGGAGTTGCGCCTCAAAGGAGAAAGCGCAACTATATGTAACGACTGCCGACCGGAGTATGGAATTAACTCCGGTCGAAGTCGATGCATCAAAAAATTCAGAAAACGTCATACTAATCAATCCGGATATCTCCTATCAGGAAATGGATGGGTTTGGAGCGGCAATTACAGGTTCGTCATGTTACAACCTGTTACAAATGTCACAGGAAGACAGAACAGCCCTGCTGAAAGAAACCTTCGATCCTGTAACCGGAGACGGGTACAGTTACATCAGGATATCTATCGGTTGTTCGGATTTTTCGATGGATGAATATACCTGGTGTGATAAACCAGGTATTGAAAACTTTGAAATTAACGAATATGATAAACGCGATCTATTTCCGATTCTAAAAGAAATTCTGGCTATCAATCCGAAAATAAAAATTATGGGTTCGCCCTGGACCTGTCCGATATGGATGAAAGTGAACAACCTGAAAGATTTACAACCCTTCGAATCCTGGACCAGCGGACAACTCAATCCGGCCTACTATCAGGATTATGCTACCTATTTTGTGAAATGGATACACGAAATGAATGCAGAAGGTTTCAACATTGAATCAGTTACAATTCAGAACGAACCTCTTAACCGGGGCAATTCAGCTTCACTCTATATGACTTGGCAGGAGCAACGCGACTTCATAAAAACAGCCCTTGGTCCGGCATTCCGTTCCGAAGGCATTGACACAAAGATAATTGTGTACGACCACAATTATAATTATGATGTTAATAAGCCTGAAAATTCTGATCAGGTAGGTTATCCGTTGCATATCTACGAAGATGCGGAAGCAGCACAATATATAGATGGAGCCGCTTACCACGCTTATGGTGGACGTAAAGAAGAAATGCTGAACATTCACAATACCCGTCCGGACAAAAACCTGTACTTTACAGAAATGTCTATCGGACTATGGGGAGATGGTTATAAGTTCGGAGGTGACTTGATGTGGAACATGCGTGAAGTTTGTCTCGGCACTATCAACAATTGGAATAAGGCCGTTATTATGTGGAACTTTATGCTTGACGACAAACATGCACCTTTCCGCCCGGGAGGCTGTAATATCTGTCTGGGATGTATCGATATTGACTCAAAAAATTATAAGACACTTACCAAAAACAGCCATTATTATACAATGGCCCATCTGAGTAAGGTTATCAAGCCCGGAGCCAAACGCATCGATTCGAAAGGATATACTGCAAATGGTTTGTATTACGCAGCATTCCTCAATCCGGACAATACATATTCCGCAGTAGTTCAAAATGATACGGATCAGGCTATTCCGGTTTCATTATCAGACGGAACTAATACATTCAGCTATGAATTACCGGCAAAAAGTGTTGTGTCGTATATCTGGAAGAGATGAAAATCAGGTTCACGGTAAACCCAAAAGACATATAAATATATAATAAACAATCATAAAATGAAACTAAAATCATTATTATTAACTGTAATTGTCTTAGCGACAGGAATATTTGCGGTTAATGCACAAAAATCATCTATGAGTGATGCGGAAATCAAACAAAAAGTAGACGCATTGCTGAAAGAGATGACTTTAGAAGAAAAAGTGGGACAAATGGCACAGGTTACCCTGGATGTAATTACCAAAGGACCAAACCGGTTTTCCAGTGACGAACCCGTTCAACTGGATATGAATCTGGTTCGTGACGCTATTGTAAAATACCATCTTGGATCGGTATTAAATACAGCTAATAATCGTGCCCGTACACCTGAAGTCTGGGCTAAGATCATCGGAGGGATACAGGATGTTGCCCTGAAAGAAACACGGATGAGGATTCCGGTAATCTACGGTATCGATGCTATTCACGGTGTAACTTACACAGCCGGCGCTACAATGTTCCCTCACGAACTGGCTTTGGCTGCAACCTGGAATCCGTCCTTAGGTTATATAATGGGTGAAGTCACCGCTTACGAAACCCGTGCAAGCAACATTCCCTGGAACTTTTCTCCTGTTCTTGATTTAGGAGCGGATCCCCGTTATTCCCGCCTGGGCGAAGGTATGGGTGAAGACCCTTACCTTATCAGCCAATTCGGGGTTCAAATCATCAAAGGGTATGAAGGCGACAAAAACGACATTTCCAACCCTTACAAAGTCGCATCTTGTATGAAGCACTTCCTCGGATATGCAGTACCTATTTCCGGTAAAGACCGCACCCCTGCCTATATTCCGGATCATGTATTGCGCGAATATCACCTGCCTCCATTTAAAGCGGCAATAGAAGCCGGCGCTCATACTATCATGATCAATTCCGGAATTATCAACGGGATACCTTGTCACGCCAATTATGAATTGTTGACAAAACTACTTCGCGAAGAACTTGGTTTCCAAGGCTTAATTGTCAGCGACTGGGGAGATATTGAAAATATGTACAAACGCGACCGTGTTGCCGCAAATAATCGTGAAGCCGTTAAAATGGTTATAAATGCAGGATTGGACATGTCCATGATCGCTTATGATTACGAACCTTTCTGCAATGACCTGGTGGCTTTGGTTAAAGACGGAGAAGTAAAAATGAGTCGTATTGATGATGCAGTAAGCCGTATCTTAACGTTGAAATACAAGCTGAATCTATTCAATAAACCAACTGTCAACTATAAGGATTATCCTAAATTCGGAAGTGATGAGTTTGGTAAGAAAGCTTATCAGGCTGCAGCTGAAGCGATCACTTTGTTGAAGAATCAGGATAATATACTTCCTTTAAGTAAGACTGCTAAAGTTCTGGTAACCGGTCCGGGCTCAAACTCAATGCGTCCTCTTAATGGTTGTTGGACATACTCCTGGCAAGGACAGCTCAGCGACGAATTCGCAGCCGGTTATAATACGGTTTCAGAAGCTATTCAAAAGAAGATTGGCGCCAATGCAACATGTATCCCAGGGGTTAGTTATGGAAAAGAAATGGATTATCGTATCGAAAACAAAGACAAATACGATGAAGCTCTGGCAGCTGCTAAACAATCGGATTATATCGTACTTTGTGTCGGAGAAAATTCTTATGCTGAAAAGCCCGGAGACCTGGTCGATCTGACTTTGAGTAAATTACAGTTGCAATACGCTAAAGACCTGATTACAACAGGGAAACCGGTAGTTTTAGTCTTGGCTGAAGGTCGTCCACGCGTGATTCGCGAAATCGTTCCCGGTGTAAATGGTATCCTGATGGCTTACTGGCCAGGAAATTATGGAGGAGATGCTTTGGCTGACATTATTTTCGGAGATGTAAATCCTTCCGGAAAACTTCCTGTCACATATCCTAGTGCGGTTAATTCGCTGATAACCTACATCCACAAACCATCTGAAGAACAGGCTAAATCAGCCGGTATGTATAATTACGAAGGTGATTTCACCCCTGAATTTCATTTCGGATTCGGATTGAGTTACACTTCTTTCGAATATTCCAACCTGAAACTAAGTTCAAAAAATATCACAGGAAATCAGGATCTTACAATCACGGTAGACGTAAAAAATACCGGAAAAAGATCGGGAAAAGAAGTCGTCCAACTATACACTTCCGACCTGGTAGCCGGCATGACTCCGGATATGAAACGCCTGAGAAGATTTGAAAAGATAGAGTTACAACCGGGAGAAACGAAAACCGTGAAGTTCACTATCAATGGGAAGGATCTGGCATTTGTAAACAATCAAAACAAATGGATCACTGAGCCGGGAGAGTTCAAAGCAATGATAGGAAATACCTCTTTGGAAGAAACATTCAATTATAAATAAACACATCGTGTCCACCTGCCGCATGAAAATAGTGCGGCAGGGAGGGCACGATAACGTTTAAAATTTTAACACTACATTTGCTAATACATTTGTTCCTGCCTGAGGGAAATAACGTAGTTGACTGATTCGTTTACTTGTATTATCACTACCCTCATACCAACTGTCATAGACATAGCCGTTGCTTTCATATTCTTCATTGAACAGGTTGTTGATCAACAGGTTCAGAGATAGGGATTTTATTCCTTTCAGGCTGAAAGAATAACCAAATCTCAGGTTATTGACGAAATACGGATCAATTTTCCGATCATTACTTTCCGAATTATCAAGATACTGCTTCCCAACGTATATCGATTGCAATCCAGCCGACCATTTTTGGTAGTTGAATGAGAACAAACTATTGGCAACAATATCCGGAGAATAGGATATGCTGGTTGTTCCCAGATCGTTCTTAACACCATAAACATATTCTGTGTAGTCTTTAATTTTGTTTTGACTGAATGTGACATTTCCGTTCCATTGCAACCAATGTGTAATCGGAAGTCCGGCAGTAATTTCAACTCCCATACGATAACTATCCGGAATATTGTCAGTAAGCAATTCACCGATATCACTAACTTCTCCCGTCAGGATCAATTGATCTTTGTATTTCATGTAATACAGATTCACTCCGGCAGAAAATGAAGATCCATGATATTTGTATCCTAATTCGTAGTCATAAAGAGTTTCTGCTTTAGGTAATACGCCCGGCTCTTTCCCTTCCGTATAATTATTCCGGTTGGGCTCCCGGTGACCGACAGCTAAAGAAGCATACAAATCATTCTCCGGATTGATCCGGTAAAAAATTCCGGCTTTAGGATTGAAAAAATTGAAATTATTATCAAAACCGAGGACTTGCATTGCCTTTGTCGATTTATCATACTCATCATTTTGTCCGTTGATCTTATACCTGATATGACGGTATTGCATATCGGCAAAGAAATTCCAATGATCATCCAATTGATAATTCGCCTTCAGAAAAATGTTTGCATCCGTCTTTTCCGAATCACTCCGGTAATATTCATGTTCAGGATAAAAATCTGAGTCGCCTGCATAGTTCTTAGTCCAGATCACTTTCCCGAAGTGATTTCCATCATAGTAGTTACCTCCTCCTCCGAGAGAAATATCCCATTTACCTTTGATATAATCGAGGGAAAAAACCATACCTCCGAACCCATTATCCAGATGTTTTTGGCGGACAAGGTCTGTTTTTGTTACTTCTTTATCATCATAAATAAATGGTTTCAATCCATATTCAACCAGTTTACGACCCATTTTGTACTCTTCATAATAACCGTCGCCTTTAGTATAATGTAAAGTTGCATTCAATTTAAGAAACGGATTAAGTACCTGAAGAAAAGACAATTGATAATTAGTTTGATTATAATTATCGGTTTGATTATCATAGTAAAGAGGAAGCCCTTTACTATCTACTCCCATGAAGCCGCAAGGATTATAGGTACGATTGATAGCAAGGTAATCAATTTCTTCCCCATTCCCGCTCGGCACCCCGTCCCAGGCATGGTATGTCTTCTCTTTTCCTCCAAACACAATGAATTTCAAAAGAGTATTTGTATGGTGATAACTAGCCTGAGCAAAATATGATTTCAGGTCTGTAGACGCCCTGTCTATATATCCGTCAGAGTTTATACCAGATAATCTCGCGTCAAAAGCCCAATGCCCTCCCATTTTCCCTGTACCGACTTTTAATGCGGCTTTTGATGTATTGAAAGATCCATAAGTCCCATCAAATTCAGCATACGGAAGAGTTGGGATATACGCCGTTTTAAGATTGATACTGGCTCCAAAGGCTCCTGCCCCGTTAGTCGAAGTACCGACACCACGCTGAACTTGTAAATCCTGTACTGAAGATGCAAAATCAGGAATATTAACCCAAAATACGCTTTGAGATTCCGCATCATTCATCGGGACTCCATTTGCCGTGATATTAATCCTGTTGGCATCAGTTCCACGCACCCGGAATCCTGTGTAACCGACACCATTCCCCGCATCGGAAGTAGCGACAACAGAAGGAGTAAGAGTTAGCAAAAACGGGATATCCTGCCCGTAGTTTATTTTTTCAATTTGTGTCTTATCAAGGTCGGAATAGCTTAACGGCGTCTTTTCTTTTGCACGGGTAGCTATGACCTGAACTTCTTGCAAATCAACGGACTTCAGTGTATCCGTTTTTTCCTGAGAAAATGTAAGTGTCGCTGTTGACAAAAAGCATGTCAACCAAATAAATAAAACCTTTTTCATTGTAAATTAATTATGCAGACAAAGATTTTTGCCTTTTTGACAAAAAATTTCTGTTTGCAGATTCAACAAAAATAAAAAGGGATAGTTTGAGATCGGATTCTTCACAATGATATTGGAAGAAATGTGCCGGCCGGCAAATCTTTGTCCCTCCGCCGGTATGACCCGGTTCAGGTTCAAAGGGTATAATCTCAGCCCAAAATGGGCACCCCTAAAGATATCGGGCGCAAAGGTAATAAAAAAGGTGAAATTACTCCAATATTTCCCGGATTTTAACTTCGTCTCGTACTAATTGCGAGATTAATTCTTCAATAGTATCAAATTTTATATCATTCCGGATATATTCTACAAGCTCTATCTTAAGGTCTTTCCCGTAAATATCCTCAACAAAATCCAAAATATGTGTCTCTATCCGCTGCTCACCTCCGGAAACAACAGTCGGACGGTCTCCGATATAGGTCATTCCATTATAGATACTTCCATCGATATGGACTCGTGTGGCATAAATTCCGATAGCCGGAATAACTTTGTATGGCTCAGTTATCTGCAGGTTTGCCGTAGGAAATCCCATTTTTCGCCCCATTTGATTTCCCGTAATCACTTGTCCTTCAATGGTGTAATTATAAGATAATAGTGATGAGGCTTTTTCTACATTTCCTTCGGAAAGAAGATGCCTGATAGTGGTTGAACTAATGTGTAAACCAGTCTCTTCCAGCTGCTTAGCTTGCAGAACCTGCATTCCGCATGAGTTTCCGTATAATTTATAGTCATTAAAGTCATTTACACGACCTTTCCCAAAACGGTGATCATATCCGATAATCAAATCTTTAACATGCAACTCTTTACTCAGTTTCTCACGGATAAATTCTTCAGCTGTTAACTCCGATAGTTCTTTTGTAAAGTTAAGAACAAAACAGAAATCTACTCCGGTAGTTGAGAGTTGAAACAATTTTTCTTCAAAATTATTCAACAACTGCGGCTGATAATCCGATTGTAATATTTTACGCGGATGCACGGGAAATGTGATCACAGCAGAAGGAAGACCAGCTTCAGAAGCAATCGCTTTAAGTTGTTCTATCAAAAAACGATGACCCCGGTGAACTCCATCGAAAAATCCGATAGTAGCGGCAAATTCTTCATTCGGAAGAATTGAATTTTTATCCAGATAAATTATATTCATATACTAAATACTGAACCAATAGGGAAACAAAGTTAAGGAATTTAATAATTAATTCCTCCAAGTTGAGTCTCAATAGCCTTTTTAACAAACGAATTTAAAGTAATACCCATAGATTTAGCTGTAATTACTGCTTTATAATGCAAGTCTGAGTTTAATCTCACATTAAATATCCCAGTATACGATTTTTGAGCATTTTTTACCCCATTTCTAAAGCAAAAATCCAAATAACTTTCAACCGCACCTTTAAATGCGTCTTTTAATTCAGAAACACTTTGTCCTTCAAAAGATACAACAGAATTAATTCCCTCTATGTGCCCAATGAAAGCCTCATCTTCATCACTGTATTTAACAGTCGCGATAAAGCCTTTATATTTCAATGCATTATCCATAATCTATCAATCATTTATTTCTTCTATATCAACAACTCCAATTCTCATTAAAAATTCTAAAACGTCTTTCATCTGATAAGGTTTAAGTACATTTTTAGGATGAGGCCTATGCAAGTCTAAAGAAACTGTCAATATCTTATTCTCAAAAACGACTCGTGATCCTGATGTTTTCCCTTTATTACATTGAACATATCCATATTTTCTTAGTAATTTACTCAATTCATCCCAAGTAAAGTCTTTGGGAAGTTTTAAAAAACGTTGCAACAATTTTTCGTGAGAACTCATAATTAAAGTGGTTATTTTGCAAATGTAACTATATTTCAGTTACAAACAAAAAAAATGAAAACAAAACTTCAATTTGATGATGAAAAAATCAGTACTTTTGTATTTCAAATTCAATATCGCTAAAATGAAGTATTTAGTTGAATTTTCGAAATATTCAGGAAAAAATATATCATTACCGGCTTCCAAAAGTATCAGCAACAGAGCATTGATTTTAAATGCCCTGAGTGGCAATAAGTATCCTGTCAATAATCTTTCGGATTGTGACGATACAAAAGTGATGCTGGCGGCATTTTTAAGCGAGGATAGATCTATCGATGTCGGAGCCGCAGGAACAGCCATGCGTTTTTTGACAGCCTATCTGGCGCAAAAAGAAGGTTATTGTCTGCTTACAGGTTCGAAAAGAATGAAAAACAGGCCAATAGGCTCTTTAGTTAATGCTTTGAGGGAATTAGGCGCTGATATAAAATATTTTGACAAAGAAGGCTTTCCTCCGCTGAAAATCACAGGAAGAAAACTCAGGGGAGGAAAAATCAGTCTAGATGGCAGTGTTAGTTCCCAATATATTTCCGCATTGATGATGATAGCCCCGAACATGTCGGAGGGATTGACAATAACGCTAACGGGAGATGTAATTTCCAAACCCTACATCCAAATGACATCACAAATGATGAACGATTTTGGAGTGAATGTTGAATGGAATGGAAAAACCATTGAGATCAAACCTCAAGTATACAACCCGTGCGCGCAAACGGCAGAAAGTGACTGGTCTGCAGCATCTTACTGGTATGAGATACTTTCTTTTTGTGACAAAAACTCAACAATAGAACTAACCGGATTATTCAAAAAAAGTCTCCAGGGAGATGCCAAGGTTGCTCAATTGTTTGAAAAATTAGGAGTATTTACCGAATACAATGACAATGGTGTACGAATAATAAACAGAGGAATTGACAATCCCGGGTATGAATTCATTTATGATTTCGTTAATGAACCGGATCTGGCACAAACATTTGTTGTGACCTGCGCAGTGAAAAATATTCCCTTCCGGTTTACAGGTCTTCAGAGTCTACGGATCAAAGAAACCGACCGTATGTCGGCCTTACAAAAGGAAATGAAAAAGCTGGGTTATATCATATCTGACCATAATGACTGTGCATTAGTCTGGTCGGGAGAGCGATGCGAACCTGAATCCGATCCGGTAATCGATACTTATGAAGACCATCGCATGGCCATGTCGTTCGCTCCTGTAGCAGTTATTTTGGAAAAAATAAACATCAATGACCCTTCTGTTGTTTCTAAATCATACCCCGGTTTTTGGGATGATCTGAAATCCGCGGGATTTATTATACAAAACTTATGAGCAATAATTGCAACAATACTGAATTTTGCTGTGGCGCCCATGATGTCTGTGAAAAAGGCCTCACAAAAAAAACATGTGAACCTGAAATAGAGTACTATGACGACGACGAACTGGATGTTTTCAAAGGAAGAACACCGGATAATTACTCTCAGGATGAAGTAGAGCTGTTTAAAGAAGTGCTCGAAACCATGTTTACAAGCGATATTCCCGGATGGTTAAAAAGTCTGGAGTTGAGAGGAATCTCACTTCCGGAATCATTATCGAATTATCTTCAAATAAATACTCCGTCATAACTCTCAATTCTCAATTTAAACGTGGATCTACTACACTATACCTTTTTTCAACATGCCCTTTGGGGTAGTTTGTTTATCAGCATCGCTTGCGGGATTGTTGGTACCTATATCGTTGTCCGCCGACTGGTTTTCATTAGTGGAGGAATCACCCACGCGTCTTTCGGTGGCCTGGGACTAGGCTTTTATCTTGGGATTAACCCCATTATTTCGGCAATGGTCTTTTCTGTAGCTTCTGCTTTTGGAGTGGAATGGCTTTCGAAAAGGCAGGGAGTTCGAGAAGATTCGGCGATTGCCGCTTTCTGGTCACTCGGAATGGCTCTCGGAGTTATATGCATCTATCTTACACCTGGTTATACACCGAATATTTCAGGCTATCTATTCGGAAATATTCTTACTATAACGAGCTCTGACCTCTGGATGATTGGAATTGTTGCGGTAATAATGTTGCTAGCCTTCACTTTCTTCATGAAAACTATTCTATACAGCGCTTTTGACCGTGAATTCGCCCAAGTCAAGAAATTACCGGTAGCATTTATTGAACATCTGATGATGTTGGCTATAGCAGTCACAATTGTGTCTTCAATTCGTTTGGTTGGAATCATGCTGTTATTGTCTATGTTAACCCTTCCCCAGATGACCGCAAATTTATTCTTTTCAAGATTTAAAAAACTTCTGATTTATTCCGTAATAATCGGCATCTTCAGCTGTTTTTCGGGACTACTATTTTCTTATTATCTGAACATTCCTTCCGGAGCAACCATCATTTTTGTACAGGTAATTTTGTTTTTGCTTTGTAAGTCAGCTATTTTTCTGCATCAAAGGACAATAAAACAAAGATAATATTGTTTAAACTACGCGGAATATTATCCTGAAAATTTAATGTTGAAAAATCGTATTATTGTTCCTATACTGTTACTGGTAATATTGATCGTATCTTGTACTTCAAGTAAGAATACGGCCAATACGCGGTGGTATCATTCTTTTAACACACGCTACAATGTATATTTTAATGGAAATGAGGCTTTTAAAGAAGCCCTGAAAGCTCAATTGGATGGATATACGGAAAATTATTCCGAAATGATTTATATGTATCCGATCAGTGCCAACACCCAGGAAGAAAAGAAAGAAGCAGGAGGCCCTTTTGACCGGGCAATTGAAAAATCAGTAAAAGCAATTAAAACCCATTCGATTACCACCAAACCTGAAAAACAGAGTGGAAAAAGGAATGACCCTAAATATCAGGAATTTATGAGTAGGGAAGAATATAACCCCTTCTTATATAACGCCTGGATGTTAATGGCAAAATCGCAATTTTACAATGGAGATATCCTTCAATCGGCAAGCTCATTCTCTTATATTTCAAGGCATTACGCCTCTCAAAGAGACATTGCTATTGCGGCAAAACTATGGCAGGCAAGATGTTATGGAGAAATGGAATGGTTTTACGAGGCTGAAGATATTTTGCATAAAGCCAACAATGAAACTTTATCACAAGATAATAAAAATTTGTATGCCGCTGTAAATGCTGATGTTCTTATAAAACAAAAAAAATATGCGGAAGCGGCTCCCTACCTGCAAATCGCGATTAAACACGAACCTAATAGCCACCAACGATCCAGGATGCGATACCTGCTAGGACAATTGTATCAGGCTTCCGACCAGAAAGCTCTGGCATATAAAGCATATGGAGAGGTGGGAAAATCAAGTCCGCCTTATATCCTGCAGTTTAGCGCCCAGATACGTCAGACAGAGGTTTATCCAGGAGGTGATAATAAGAAAATTATCAAAATTCTGAAAAAAATGTCGAAGAGTTCCAAGAATAAAGATTACCTCGACCAGGTTTATTATGCTCTTGGAAATGTATACCTGAGTATCCCCGATACTGTTAAAGCTGTGGAAAATTACGAACTTGGCGTTAAGGAAAGTGTTGGAGGTGGTTTAGAAAAAGCTCTTTGCCAGATTAAACTTGGAGATATCTACTTTGAACAAAGAAAATATGTACTGGCTCAACCCAACTATTCCGAAGCCTTGTCGCAACTGAAAAAAGAAGATAAGAATTATGATCGGGTATCCCGTCGTTCAGAGGCTTTAGATGAGTTAATCGTACACTATGAAGCCGTCGTATTGCAGGATAGTCTGCAGGAATTAGCAAAGTTACCTGAATCTGAACGTCTGGCTGTTGTAAATAAAATGATCGACGAACTCAAGAAAAAAGAAGCTGAGGAAAAAAAAGAAGCAGAAAGAGCCGAGTTCATTGCCGAACAAGAGGCTAAAAAAGTGGAACAAAGAGCTACATCTGCTGCGGGACAACCCCAAATAGGGCTAATGCCAAATCCATCACAGCCGGGACAAGGAGAAACATTCTATTTCTATAGTCAACAAGCAGTTACGGTAGGAAAAACAGCATTCCAGCAGAAGTGGGGAAAACGTATGCTGGAAGACGACTGGAGACGTCGTAACAAGGCGAATCCAATGAGTAGCCAATTCGATGAAATGGCTCAACAACCGAAAGACTCTACTGCTTTAAAAACAGATTCGCTTGCCGTAGCTGAGAACGATTCCATAACTCCACTGGTGACTGATCCGTATGATCCACAATATTATTTGCAAAATATACCTCTGACAGAAAAGGATATTGAGGCTTCTAATCTGATTATTATCGATGGTCTTTACAATATGGGACTGATCTATAAAGATAAGTTAGAGGACTATGATCTTGCTATTGAATCTTTTGATGAACTAAATACTCGTTTCCCTGAGAATGAAAATAAATTAATGGCATATTATAACCTTTATCTTATTTACCTGAGAATGGGCAATATGCAAATGGCAGAATTATTTAAGGCGAAAATCAGATCCGAATTTCCGGAAAGTGATTTTGCTATTGCGATGTCCGATCCTGATTATGAGTACAATATGCGAATGATGGATGTCATTCAGGATTCACTTTATCAGGAAACATACTCAGGGTATCTGAAGGGAAATGTACCTGTCATACGGAAAAATTTCGAAACAACGAATAAAAAATATCCACAATCGAAATTAATGCCGAAATTTATGTTCCTTGACGCATTAAGTTACGTGATGACACATGAACCGGATACGTTCAAAGTTCGCTTGAAAACCCTGATAGAGAAATTCCCGGATGCTGATGTATCGGTTCTGGCCGGAGAAATGATGGCTGGTTTCCAACGCGGGTTATCATTGGCAGGTGGAGATGGTAACCTGGTAAGAGGAGGATTATTCAACTTAAGTTTTGCCAGCGAATCAGATACTACAAAATTGGATTCCACAGTAGTATTCTCCGCAAAGAAAAACGATCCGTACATGATGATGCTGATGTATCCAAAAGGAACAATCAATGAAAATTTATTATTGTTTACTGTCGCGGAATACAACTTCAGTAATTTCAAAGTTGCAGATTTCGATTTGTCTCTTGAAACTTTTGGCGCTGCAGGAGTGTTACAAATTAAGACATTTAAGAATCTGGATGATGTAATTCAATACTGGAGAATGATCTACCAGGAAGGAGGATATGCCCGTAAAATTGAAAATTCGGCAGTGATAATTCCAATTTCGCTTTCAGACTTTGAATTATTGAAAAAAGGTAAAACGATCAAAGAATATACAACATTCTTCGAAACCCATTTTGGAAAAGAAAACGCTGTTCTTATCGAAAAATGGAAAGATAACGAAGAAGAGCTTGTAATTCCTGATTCTGTTAAAGTTGAAGACGAAGAATCAGTTGTTGAATCGGACGTAATGCAAAAATCAGAAAAAGGAGCTGGGAATAAGCCTGTTACAGACAGTATCACTCCTACAGGTAAAGATACAATCGCAGCCGGCATCACAAAAACTCCGGAAGGCCGGGTTCAGGGAAGCGCCAGAGAGATGTTGCTGGAATCTTTAGATGAGGAGGATGCTGAAAAGGTTAATAAAGTCGTAGGAAAAGCCTCCGAAACTTTAGACAATGTTCAGAGTACAATGGATAAAGTCTCGGCAGACCCGATACGCGGAGTACAGGAACTGTTCAAGAAAAAATCAAAATCCAATGCGATCGATGAATACGTGAAGCAACAGGAAAAAGAAGAAAAAGAACGGCAACAACAGCTAAAAAAGGAACAGGAAGAACAAGCAGAAGCAGATAAAAAATTGGCCGAACAAAAAGACAAAGAGGAACGTGAACTGAAAAAACAGAAAGAGGCTGAAGATAAAGCTCTGCTAAAAAAGAAACAGGAAGAAGAAAAAGAACAGGAAAGACTGAAAAAAGAAGCTGAAAAACAGGAAAAAGCTGAAAAAGAACGTCTTGCAAAAGAAAAAGATGCCGCCAGAAAGAAAAAACAAGATGATTACAAAGCCGAGCAAAAGCGTAAAGATGACGCTCGTAAGTTAAAAGAAAAACAGGATAAAGAAGAGCAAAGGCTGAAAGATAAAGCCCGTCAGGAAGCTCTGAAACAAAAGGAAGCCGAACGTAAAGCCGAGCAAAAACGTAAAGATGAAGAACGCAAAGCAAAACAAAAGGCGTATAAAGAACAGCAGGAGTTGAAAAAGAAACAACGAGAGGCTGAAAGAAAGCAAAAAGAAGCTGATAAAAAGAAAAATTAGCATGAAGAAAGACAGGCTCTTATGGGCAGACGATGAAATTGATTTACTGAAACCTCATATTCTTTTTTTGGAAGATAAAGGTTTCGAAGTGGTAACCGTTTGTAGCGGTCAGGATGCTATCGATTGTTGTAAAGAAGAACACTTCGACATTATTTTCCTCGATGAAAATATGCCGGGACTAAGTGGTCTGGAAACCTTGGCTGTAATCAAGGATCTGAGACCTAATATCCCGGTGGTAATGATTACCAAAAGCGAGGAAGAAAGTATTATGAACCAGGCTATTGGGAGCAAAATCGCGGATTATCTCATCAAACCTGTAAACCCCAATCAAATTCTACTTTCTATAAAGAAAAACCTACATAAAACCGAGATCATCAATCGGACTACTACTTCCGGATATCAACAGGAATTTGGAAAAATCGGGATGCAGATCAATGATTCCCTGACGACGGACGACTGGAAAGAAGTATATAAAAAGCTCGTTTACTGGGACCTCGAATTGGAAGAATCTCAAACGGGAATGTCCGAGATGTTGCAAACACAAAAGCAGGAAGCCAACCGGATGTTTGCCAGATTCATCAAAAATAACTATCCCGGATGGTTAGAAAATCCTGAAAAACGTCCTCTCATCAGTCCGGATATTTTCAAAAAGAAAGTGTTCCCTCTGCTCGAAGAAGGCCATCAGGTATATTTTATCCTGATCGATAACTTCAGACTCGACCAGTGGAGAGAAGTAAAAGACCTGCTCTCGGATTTTTTTACGTATGAAGAGGATATGTATTATGCAATTCTTCCTACGGCAACCCAATATGCCCGAAACTCTATTTTCTCAGGTCTGATGCCTGTACAGATAGAAAAAATGTTCCCTGATCTCTGGGTCGATGAAGAATCGGAAGAAGGTAAAAATCTGAACGAAGCACCCCTGATCGGGACTCAAATCGAACGTTTCCGTAAGAAATATACTTTTTCATACCACAAGGTCAATGAATCCTCCTATGGAGAACGACTGCTCAACAATTTCAACCAACTGGATAATTATCAGTTGAATGTTATTGTTCTGAACTTTGTAGATATGCTCTCTCATGCCCGTACCGAATCAAAGATGGTTCGGGAATTAGCTTCTTCGGAAGCAGCATACCGTTCTTTAACCCGCTCCTGGTTCCGCCATTCGGCAACATTGGAACTTTTCAGAAAAATATCAGAAAAAAACTGTAAAGTAATACTTACAACCGACCATGGAACGATTCGGGTAAATGAAGCGATAAAAGTAGTCGGAGATAAAAATACAAATACAAACCTACGTTATAAAGTGGGGAAAAGCCTATCCTACAACCCCAAAGAGGTTTTTGAGGTTAAAAATCCGGAAAAATTAGGCTTGCCAACCCCCAATATTACCTCAAAATATATCTTCGCAATGAATCAGGATTTCTTTGCGTACCCCAATAATTATAATTATTATGTTTCATATTATATGAATACTTTCCAGCATGGAGGAATTTCTATGGAAGAAATGTTGGTGCCTATCATAAATTTAGATCCTAAATAGAAACCTGCATTCAAAGCTCCGGCAGCTAAAGTAGACGGCAATAAACAGGAAAGAGAGGAGAGATGAGAGCTTTCCGCGTCGTTCTGCGGATTATGCAAAAAGTATTTTTTGAAAATTAAAACCAAAGACGTAACTTTGTGAGAACTAATCCAAAAAATAACACAAATGAATAATATTCCTATCGATCCAACCATTGTTAGCGAAGCTATCAATAAATTAAATATCGAAGATTTCGGACGGGCAACTATCCGTGAGGTTGTTGCTATCTCCGGTGAAGTAGAAAAAAACTCCGGAGTCGAGTTTATTCACATGGAAATGGGTGTTCCGGGTTTGCCTCCTGCACAACTAGGAGTCGATGCCGAAATTAAGGCCTTACAGAATGGCATTGCCTCTATTTATCCGATCATTGACGGACTCCCCGAATTAAAGACTGAAGCATCACGGTTTATTAAGGCATTTGTTGATTTGGATATTTCTCCGGAGTGTTGTGTGCCTGTAACCGGCTCGATGCAGGGGACTTACACTTCATTCCTGGTTGCAGGACAATGCGATCCTACAAAAGACACAATTTTATTTATCGATCCCGGTTTTCCCGTACAAAAACAACAAATCCTCGTCATGGGATATAAACACGAATCTTTCGATGTTTATAATTACAGAGGAGAGAAACTAAAGGAAATATTGGAGAGTTATCTTCAAAAAGGAAATATCGCAGCCGTGATTTATTCCAATCCGAACAACCCGGCCTGGTTCTGTTTGAAAGAAGAAGAATTGAAAATTATAGGTGACCTGGCTACAAAATATGACACTATTATTTTAGAAGATCTGGCCTATTTCGCAATGGATTTCCGGAAAGATCTGGGGAGTCCTTTTCAGGCGCCATTTCAGTCCACAGTTGGGAAATATACCGATAATTATCTGCTGTTGATTTCCGGATCTAAAGTGTTCAGTTACGCCGGACAACGGATCGGAGTCGTCGCCATGTCGGATAAACTATATCACCGTAAATATGACGGGTTGACTGCCCGTTATGGAGGAGGTACTTTTGGAAGCGTATTTATACACAGAGCCTTATACGCTCTATCTTCCGGAACCAGCCATACTGCACAATATGCTTTGGCTGCTATGTTCAAGGCTGCATCGGATGGAGAATTTCGTTTTGTCGATGATGTAATGGAATACGGACGACGGGCTCATAAACTGAAGGAAATTTTCCTGAAATATGGTTTTAAAATCGTTTATGATAAAGATATGGAAGATCCTATTGCCGACGGATTTTATTTCACAATCAGTTATCCGGGAATGACAGGAGCCGAACTAATGCAAGCTCTGATTCCATATGGAG
The DNA here is from genome assembly GCA_031556375.1 of Bacteroidales bacterium. Taxonomy (GTDB): domain Bacteria; phylum Bacteroidota; class Bacteroidia; order Bacteroidales; family Azobacteroidaceae; genus BNXB01. The sequence goes on from JAVBTA010000012.1 coordinate 52,011, forward strand.
TCAGCGCTATTTCCCTGCTTACCACCGGAAGTCGCCAGGAAGGATTAAGAGCATGTGTATCTTTTATCAAGAATCATCAGTACAAACTTCTGGAAACCCGCTTAAACAGGTTCAGAGAACAATACCCTATTGCATAAAAAATAAAGTCCTTTTTGCATCCTTTTTTTGTTATTAGCGTTTTAATTGTATATTTGCAAAGATTTGGAGTATTGTATCCATATGAAAAGAAATCTACTTTTTATTATAATAGCGGTATTCTTATCTTTACAGTCTGCTGTTCGCGCACAACAGGATGTGAAGCAAAAGTCTGTTGCTGTGGTGGATAGCAATGCTATTGACATCATTCTGGTCGATTCGAACAAATTACAGGTAAAGAATGCCCCGATAGGGAAAAAACTGGAAGTCTATTCAATCGTCGGGAACAAAGTAAAAGAGTTTGAAATGAAGACTTCTTCCGGAGAATATACACTTAATTTACCTAGAAGTGTTTATATTGTAAAACTTGACGGCACTGTTCGTAAGTATGTTATAAAATGATTTTTCTTTCCGAAAGTTTGTATTACTTTTGTGAAAATTTTAAAACCCATCATTAATCTCATGCAAACAGGCGTCCCCTTTAAAGTTTTCTCGGGTACAAATTCCCGTTATCTAGCTGAAAAAATATGTAAAAGTCTCAATTGTGAATTAGGTCACATGAACATCGAGCGTTTCGCTGACGGTGAATTTTCTGTTTCCTACGAAGAATCTATCCGGGGCAGTTACGTATTTTTAGTTCAATCTACATTTCCTAATGCCGACAATTTAATGGAGCTTTTGCTGATGATCGACGCAGCAAAAAGAGCTTCTGCTAAATCGGTTATCGCAGTCATCCCATATTTCGGATGGGCCCGTCAGGATAGAAAAGATAAACCACGTGTCGCAATCGGGGCTAAACTGGTTGTAGACATGCTGAGCGCTGCTGGAGTTAACCGTGTGATAACAATGGATTTACATGCCGATCAAATCCAGGGATTTTTCAATGTTCCGGTGGATCACCTATATGCATCCAGTGTTTTTATTGAAGAAATAAAGAGCATGAATCTGCCTAACCTGGTAATTGCGACTCCTGATGTTGGAGGGACAAAACGTGCAAGCGCTTACGCAAAGCACCTGAATTTGCCAATGGTTATTTGCTATAAATTGCGTAAAAAAGCCAATGAAATCGCTGAAATGAAAGTAATTGGAGATGTTGAAGGAATGGACATCCTGTTGGTTGATGATATCGTAGATACAGCAGGAACAATAACAAAAGCTGCCGATTTGATGTTGGCAGAAGGAGCCGCTTCTGTTCGCGCGATTGCTTCTCACGCTGTAATGTCTGACCCGGCTTCTACCCGTGTCGATGCTTCTGCATTAACAGAAATCATGTTTACCGATAGTATCCCCTATTCAAAGAAATGCGAAAAAGTAAGGATTATATCTGTGGCAGATATGTTTGCGGATGCCATTCGCAGAGTTTACAACAACGAATCTATCAGTTCTCTTTATTTGATATAACACTTCATACGATGCACATTTTTCGTGCGTCAGCTCATCATCGCAGAGCATCTCTGTAGGCGGGGGTGTCAGCCCCCGTATGGTGATGGTACCCACCTCCCAATTTTATTTCTTCCAGAAACCCGGAGTAAACAGGATCAATACGGTAAAAAGCTCCAAACGGCCGACTAACATCAGGAAAGACAGCAACCATTTGGCAAAGTCGGTAAGTTCAGAAAAAGATCCTGACGGGCCATGGCTTCCCAATCCCGGACCTACATTTCCGATCGCCGTAACCGCGGCTCCAATGGCCTCATCAAACTGCAACCCGGTAAAAAGAAGGGCAATCATCGCGAAAAGGATAATCACTATATAAAGAAATACGAAGGCCAATAAGCGTTGCACAACATCCATGGAAATAACATGCCCGTTTAACCTCACAGGGATAACAGCTCTCGGGTGAATCAGACGTCCAAACTCATTTAGCGCATTTTTTATCAAAACAACTACCCGGATAACTTTCAATCCTCCACTGGTAGAACCTGCACATCCGCATATAAGCATCAATACAAGTAAGATAACCCAGAAGAACGGCCCCCAGGGAACATAATCCTGCGTAGAGAATCCTGTTGTAGTAATCAATGAAACTACCTGAAACAACGAATTACGGAACGATTCAAAATGTCTTACGTCCGGGGTTGTTATGACCAAACCAATCATTACAACGATTGTAGCGACAGTAATAATACCTAAAAACCAATGTATTTCCTCATCATGTAATACCCGCTTGAAGTTTTTCTTGAGTAGAAAATAATATATTGAGAAATTGATCGCACCTATGATCATAAATATCACCACGACAAACTCCAGATAAGTGGATCCCCAGTGTGCAAGACTCGCCTGCTTGGTAGAATATCCACCGGTCGAAATCGTTGTCATTGCATGACAAATCGCATCATACAAATCCATCGGACCTAAGTAAAGAAGTACAACCAACAACAAGGTAAACACCATGTAAATACCCCAGATCCGCTTTGCAACCTCTACTACTCGTGGACGGAACCTGTCGTGAAATAATCCGGTTGTCTCCGCATCAAACAACTGGGACGCCTCTCCTCCGAATAATGGTAAAAGGACAAGAGAAAACACAATAACTCCCAATCCACCAAGCCATTGGGTCATGCATCTCCAGAACATCAAGCCTTGAGGCATAGCCTCAATATCGTTCAGTATAGTCGCACCTGTCGTTGTAAAACCCGACATTGTCTCAAAAAAAGCATCAGTGAATGACGGAATAGAACTACTGATAAAAAACGGGATTGAACCAAAAAGAGAAAATAGTATCCAGGACATAGTCACGGTAAAAAAGCTCTCCCGTTTCCCAACAATCTTTGATTTCTCAGCCAGATTTCCGGAAAATGTCAGCAGCAGTCCGAAAAACAGGCATAAACCTGTCGAGATCAACAAATACTTGAAATCAGCACCGTGATATATCAATGAAACCATTGCTGCAAGAAAGATAAAAAAAGATTCCATGACAAGAGTCATTCCAAGAATCTTAGCAATAAACCTCCAATTCAAACCAGGTCCACTCATATCTTTAAAGAACGAAAACATTTAATTAAAGTAATCCTCCAGTTTTCTCATTGCCGTATCCAAACAGAATACTACCACATGGTCGCCATCCTGAATAAGAGTATCTCCTTCGATAATGTAAGGAATACCATCGCGGATCAATCCTCCCAAAGTCATATCTTTAGGCAGGTTGAGATCCTTCACCGGCTTACGTGTGATCTTCGAGTTAGAGTGGGCCACCAACTCAGCCACATCGGCATTCGCAAAAGCAAGGCATTTAACATTGGAGACATCGGCATCCAACAAAAACTGGTAAATATGACTTGCTGCAATCAGTTTTTTATTGATGACGGTGCCAATATCCAACTTTTCCGCCATCTGTATATAATCAAGATTCTCTATTTTTGCCACAGTTTTTTTTACGCCCAGGGTCTTAGCAGCCACACAAGCGAGGATATTAGCTTCGGAGTTTTCAGTCAAAGCGACAAAAGCGTCACAACTTTTGATATTTTCCTGAGTAAGAAGGTCCGTATCACGCCCATCGCCATGAATAATCATCACATTATTACCTACTTTCTCCGCCAATTTATAGCTTTTCTCCTTATTTTTTTCAAGAATTTTGACCCGTATATTCCCGGGAAGTTGTTCCGCAACTTTAATGGCAATACGGCTTCCCCCCATAATTGTTACTTTATTGATATTGATTTCATCTTTTCCCGCCTGATTCTTAACAACATCGATGTGTTCTCTCGTTGTTGTGAAGAAAAGGATATCGCCCGATTTCACCTGGTCTTTTCCCCGGGGGATAATCGTCTCATTTTCACGTTTAATTGCAACGATATGATAAATCCTATCTTCTGGAGAAAGATCATAAAGATATTTGTCGACAATAGGTGCATTATCCCGCACTTTTACCCCAATCAGGATCAAGTCCCCTCCACACAGTTCCCACCACTGACGGGTCCAAGGTTTCTTCAACGCGCTTAATATTTCCTGAGCAGCCAGTCTTTCAGGGCAAATCAGGGAATCCACTCCTAATCTTTCAAAAAACTCCAGATTTTTGGGAAGGAAATATTCTTCATTACTCACACGTGCAATGGTCTTAGCAGCACCAAGATTAGTAGCAAGCATACAGGCTGTCATATTTGTCGATTCTTCAGGGGTAACTCCGATAAATATATCGGCTTTTCCGATCCCTGCCGCCTGAAGATCCTGAATTGATGTCGGGTTTCCGACAACGGTCATCACTTCAACGTTACTTGAAAAATTAAGCCTTTCTTCACTCTGATCCATCAGAATGATATCTTGTTTTTCGCGGGCCAACATTTTAGAGAGGTGAGTACCTACCTCTCCTGCTCCTCCAATGATGATTCTCATACTTCGTTAATTAAGACTTTAGCAATGCTTTCCGCATCCATTCCACACAGTTCATACAGCTCCGAAATAGATCCGTGTTCTATGAATTCATCGGGAATACCGATTCTTTTAACTTTTGGAGTATATCCATTATCAGCCATAAATTCAAGCACAGCAGATCCTAATCCACCTTTGACAGTTCCATTTTCAACGGTGACTATCTTCTTATATTTACGTCCGATCTCATGTAACATATCTTCATCAATCGGTTTCAGGTATATCATATCATATAAGGCTGCATCTACTCCTTCTTTTTCAGCCAGTTCAATAGCTTTCCGGGCTATATTCCCAATCGGGCCGATGGTTATAACAGCCACATCTGTTCCTTCTTTCATTTTCCGCCCTCTTCCTACAGGCAAAATTTCCAAAGGTTGTCGCCATTCTTTCAACTCTCCTTTGCCTCTCGGATAACGGATTAAAAAGACTCCCATATCCGGTTGTGTAGCCGTATACATCAGATTTCTGAGATCCACTTCATTGAAAGGAGAAGCAATAGTGATATTCGGGACACAACGTAAATAAGCCAGATCGAAAGAACCCTGGTGAGTAGCTCCGTCCTCCCCTACCAGTCCGGCACGGTCGAGGCAGATTACCATATTCAAATTCTGAAGAGCAGCATCATGAATCAACTGATCATAAGCCCGTTGCATAAACGACGAATAAATATTACAAAACGGCAACATTCCGTCTTTAGCCAGTCCCGCGGAAAAAGTCACCGCATGAGCTTCCGCAATACCTACATCAAAGGCTCTTTCCGGCATTTCTTTCATCAGGTAGCACATCGAACAGCCTGTCGGCATTGCCGGAGTGATCCCGACTATTCTATCATCTGCTTTTGCGAGCTCCACCAAAGTATGGCCAAACACATCCTGGTAAAGTTGAGGTTCGTCGAGTGATCGTTGGGAGATACGTTCTCCGGTTTTTTTATCGAATTTTCCGGGAGCGTGCCAGATAGTCGCTTCTTTTTCAGCAGGTTCGAATCCTTTTCCCTTGGTGGTACGAATATGAAGGAGCTTTGGGCCATCCATATCTTTTATATCATTCAGGACTTTAACCAGTCCTTCTACATCATTTCCGTCCACAGGGCCAAAATAACGGATATTAAAACCTTCAAACAAATTATGCTGCTTGGTCAGCAAGGCTTTCAAACTGTTGTTAAACCTCAGGATCAGTCCTTTTCCTTTCTCTTTAATAAAACCGTTGTTTTTCAGTGTGTTGTACAGCTTGTAACGTATTTTATTATATGTTTTTGAAGTCGTAATTCCGACAAGATATTCGCTCAGTCCACCAACAGGACGATCGATGGCCATATTATTATCGTTCAGGATGATAAGAAGGTTATTAGGATCGGAAGAAGCATTATTCAGTCCTTCGAAAGCCAGTCCCCCGGTCATTGATCCGTCGCCGATTACTGCGACAATTTTCCTTTTTTTCTCTTTTTTCAAGGATGATGCGATTGCCATTCCTAAAGCCGCGGAAATTGAAGTGGAAGCATGACCTGCAATAAATGCATCATATTCGCTTTCATTAGGGTTCGGAAAGCCACTGATACCTTTGAACTTACGAAGGGTTTTAAAAGTTTCTCGTCTACCGGTCAGAACCTTATGGGCATAAGCCTGATGGCCAACATCCCATACCACCCTATCGTAAGGAGTATCGAGGACATAATGAAGCGCCACTGCCAATTCCACAGTACCTAAACTAGATGCGAAATGCCCCGGAGTTTCCGCCAATACTTCAATTATGTATTGTCGCAACTCTGAGCAAACCTCTTTAAGTTGTTCCGGTTTAAGACCTCTTAAATCAGAAGGATAATCAATTGTGTTGAGAATATTATATTCTTTGTTTTCAGCCATAGCTAAAAAAATCTTTTGCAAATCTACATAATTAACCACATATAACTGTAATTTTGTTGAAAAATAACTTATAACGCTATGGATTTCAGAACAAAAATTACAATTCCAACTTTCGATTTCACCATCGATCATTCTGATAAAATCATGATGATGGGATCCTGTTTTGCCGAAAACATGGCAGCTTTATTGTTGGACTCCGGATTCCAGATCGATACAAATCCTTTCGGAACTGTTTACAACCCCCAATCCCTTGCGTCTGGCATCCGGGAAGTATTGTCGCACAAAAAATATGCCATATCCGACCTATTTCTTCACCAAGGTTTATACCATAGTTTCGCCCATCACAGCCGGTTTTCCTCTGTTTCCGCAGAAACCAGCCTGGAGAACATCAATCATAAGTTGGATACGTCAGCCATTTTTTTAAAAACGGCAACATTTTTTATAATAACTTACGGAACATCATACGTTTACAACCTGAAATCAAATGGGGAAACTGTCACAAACTGCCACAAACTACCGGATAACCATTTTATCCGAAAACGTTTATCCATAGAGGATATTGTGAATGATTGGAGTTTATTGATCAAAGAACTGAAATCTTATAATCCGGACTTAAAAATACTTTTTACAGTCAGTCCTATCCGGCATTGGAAAGACGGAGCCCATGAAAATCAGTTGAGCAAATCCACCCTTTTGCTTGCAATCGACGAACTTATCCGTCAAAATAATTCTTGCCATTACTTCCCATCATACGAAATATTAATGGATGAGTTACGGGATTACCGTTTTTATGCCGAAGATATGCTTCACCCATCTTCTGTTGCCATAGAATATATCCGGGAGCAATTTTCGGAGACTTTTTTTACATCTCAAACCAAATCAAAAGTCAAAGAATGGAAAAGCATACAAAAAGCATTAAGTCATAAGCCATTTAATCCGGATTCGGAAGAATACATAGAATTTCTGCGGAAAACACAGGAGAAATTGGAAAACTTCCGGAAATCTGAGTAAAACTATTTGTCTGTATCTGGAAATATCATACATTTGTATCTTCAAACATTTGAGATTACACATGATTATGAATCGTTTTTTGACTGTACTGCTTTCTTTATTAAGCATCAATGTTGCCATAGCTCAGGGCAACCGTATAGACCTGAAGGAAATTGTGGAAGGTAAATACTCTGCAAGAGGGATGTCTGAGATGCGTCCCATGCCCGATGGCGAACATTATACTATGCAAAGTCCCGATAAAAAATGTGTATTGAGATACGCTTATAAAACAGGGAAAATCGTAGATACATTATTCAATGTAAATACTGTCCGCGAAACCAAGCTGGAGTCATTCGACGACTACTGGATCAGCAATACAGGATATCGTATCATTGTTTCTACAGATAAGGAATACATCTATCGCCGCTCCTGGAAAGCAAACCTATACGATTATGATGTCAGAAGAAACTTCATGAAACCACTTTCCGAAACTCCGGGAAAATTGATGATCCCTACATTTTCACCTGATGGAAGAATGTGCGCCTTTGTCAGAGATAATAATATCTGGTTAAAAAAATTCGATTACGATACCGAATCCCAAGTGACAAACGATGGAGAAGCCGGAAAAATCCTGAACGGGATTACCGATTGGGTATATGAAGAAGAATTTGCAACAACCAAACTCTTGTCCTGGTCGCCCGACAGTAAATCTCTCGCATTTGTAAAATCGAATGAAACGGATGTTCCCAGTTTCAGTTTTCAGCAATATGACGGAAGCTTATATCCGGGATTCCTGACTTTTAAATACCCGAAAGCCGGAGAAAATAACTCTGTAGTCACCTGTCATGCCTACAGCGTAGAAACAAAAGACATTAAGAAAATGAATATTCCTCTTCCCGCAGACGGATATATTCCAAGAATCGAATTCACAGAAAATCCGGAACAACTGGCTGTGATGACCCTGAATCGCAACCAAAATGCATTCAATATGTATTATGTCAATCCGAAATCAACGGTATCGCGTTTAATCCTGAAAGATGAAAACAAATATTATATCGAGCCTGATTTCATTCTGGGAATAACATTCACAAAGGATAATTTCTTGTATATCAGCGAAAAAGACGGATTTTCCCATATTTATCAATACACTATCAATGGTATCCTTGAAAAACAGGTTACTTCAGGTAACTGGGACGTAACCGATCTTTACGGTATCAATCCTGCCACGAAAACAATTTACTATCAATCAGCTGAAGAAAGCCCGTTACGCAGATCGGTATATTCGGTCGATATAAAGAATAAAGTTACAAAATTATCTTCAAAAACAGGTACTAATTCGGCGAATTTCAGTACTAACCTCAACTATTTTGTCAACAATTATTCGAACGCGACAACTCCAAACCTGATCACCATGAATGATGACAAAGGGAAAGAATTATTTGTTTTGAATGATAATGCCACTTTAAAATCCAAAATTGAAGGTAGTTCCATTCCTCAAAAGGAATTTTTTACTTTTGAAACACCTCAGGGAGTTTCATTAAATGGTTTTATGATAAAACCTGTTGACTTTTCAACTTCGAAAAAATATCCGGTATTAATGGTACAGTATAGTGGTCCGAATTCACAACAAGTCGCAGACAAATTCGGAATCGGCTGGGAAAATTTTATGGCTTCTATCGGATATATTGTAGCTTGTGTGGACGGACGCGGGACTGCCGCACGTGGAGAAGAATTCAGGAAATGTACTTACATGAATTTGGGAATCCTGGAATCCGATGACCAGATTTCCGCAGCCAATTACTTAGGAAATCTTCCGTATGTAGATAAAAATAAAATCGCTATCTGGGGCTGGAGTTATGGAGGAACTATAACTTTAATGTCTATGAGTCGTGGTAATGGTGTTTTCAAAGCAGGAATTGCTATTGCTCCCGTAACCGACTGGAGATTATATGATTCCGTTTATACAGAACGTTTTATGAGGACTCCGAAAGAAAATTTCACTGCATACGATAAGAACTCACCTATAGCATTAGCATCCAATTTGCAAGGCCGTTTGCTGTTAATGCACGGAACTTCGGACGACAATGTCCATTTCCAAAATTCCATGTATTACTCACAAGCTTTAGTTGAAGCCGGAAAACAATTCGAGATGCAGGTTTATCCGAATAAAAACCATAGTATACTGGGGATAAAATATCGTTTTCACCTTTACATGAGAGTCGCAGACTTTTTGCAGAAAAATTTATAATGGATCTTAATAAGTCTCATATTAAGAAGCCTGATTGGTTAAAAATCAGGCTGGGTAATAACGACAATTTTTCAAAGACTGGAAAAATTATCGAATCGAAAGGATTGTGCACCATTTGTCAAAGCGGACGTTGTCCTAATCTTGGTGAATGTTGGAACAAAGGAACCGCTACATTCATGATTGGCGGGGATATTTGTACACGTTCCTGCAAATTCTGCAATACAAAGACTGGAAAACCTTTGCCGTTGGACTCCCAGGAGCCAGAGAAAGTCGCAAACTCAGTGCGCCAGATGGAATTGAAACACGCTGTCATTACATCTGTAGATCGTGATGATCTACCCGATTATGGAGCCAACCATTGGGCTAAGACTATCAATAAAATAAAAGAAATAAATCCGGGAACAACTATCGAAGTTTTAATTCCCGATTTTGATGGTAAACACGAATTACTGGACTTGATTATTCAGGCGGCACCTGATATTATTTCGCACAACATGGAAACAGTAGAACGCTTGACTACCCGGATACGGAGTGTAGCAAAATACCACACCAGCCTTGAGGTGTTGAAATACGTATCACAATCCGGGATACCGGTAAAATCAGGTTTAATGTTAGGTCTAGGCGAAACACGAGAAGAAGTTATTTCTTTAATGGACGACCTGATTGCTTCAGGTTGTTATCTTCTCTCCATCGGACAGTATCTTCAACCTTCGAAAAAAAATATTCAGGTTGTGGAATACATCCATCCTGCCGTATTTGAAGAACTCAAATTGATTGCAGAGACAAAAAAATTTAAGCATGTAGAAAGCGGGCCACTAGTAAGATCTTCCTATCATTCCATTGACTTTCTGTAAAGGAAAATCCCATTAATCAAAACATTTCAAAAAGTTTTACTGTTATAAGAGCGAGAGATGACACATAACATTTTATGTTTTTATTGTTGATGATTTATGAATTTTAAGAGAGTTATAGAACCTTGGTTTAACTCTATTGGGGAAATTTTCCCTATTGTTTTACTGATAGTTACAAGCTTTTTCACTCCTTTAGGAGTGGCATTTGCTATAAGTATCATTTCGTATTTAATATATCTTTTGTCAATCTTGCTTATTACAAAGCAAATGCCTTCTTTCATACTGGTAGTCTCCGGTATTATGTTGGCTATTGGGTTTATACTATATACATATTCCCAATTTGATGAAATACTACCTGAATGCCTGGCAATTGTATCTGAAATCATTCTGATTGTTGTTCTTTCAATTGCAGTGGTACTCAAAGACTTCTTCATTGAAAAAGCCAAAAGGAAACAGACTAAGGAACATCGAGCTACATTTTTGGCACACATGAATGAAACTTTCCTTGCCGCCCGAATTATACGTAACACATTGGTTGCTCATTTAATAATTGTTCTGTTGTATAAAGTCTTGCCCGATCAGTTTCATAATGTAACTGCTGACAAGGTTATCATACCGGATCTGTTATTCATTTTCATATTTCTGATTTTTATCTTTGAGGTAATCCGTTTATCTATTATTAAACGGAAAATTAATACGGAAAACTGGTTGCCTATAGTAAATGAGACAGGCGGGGTTGTCGGGAAAGTCGCTTTGAGTGTAAGTCTAACGTCCAACAAGCCCTATCTGCATCCCGTTGTCAGAATCGCTATGATCTACAAAGGGATGTTCTATCTTTGCGAACGTCCGGATCATTATGTCATCAATCCCGGAAAGATTGATTATCCCTTCGAAAAGTATGTCTTTTACAGCCACTCTCTTGATGATGCAGTCGGTAATGCTCTCCAGAAAGAAATCGGGAGGAAAGATTTACCTGTAAAATTTGTATTCCGGTACTTATTCAAAAATAAAGCTACAAGCCGACTCGTATACCTCTATACCTGTAGAGTCACTAATGAAGATATAATGAATCGAATCACCCTTGGCAAAGGGAAATTGTGGACGGAAAAACAAATTGAAGAAAATCTTGGAAAGGGAATTTTCTCCGAATGCTTTGAAAAAGAATACGAAATTCTGAAAAATACAGTTCTTATGGCCGAAAAATTAATAACAGAAACGGATAATAATGCTCCGGAGGAATAATTAAACCAGGCTAACTTTCAGATTTTCAAAAACAATATCCAGTATTTGTCTTGCTAATTCATAATCTTTTCCTGAAACACCTTCAAAAGCCTCTTCCATAGCTTTTAGAACTACTGCATTTGCCAGATTCTTTGAATCCTTTCCTAAACGGGTAAGATGTATCATATTAGTACGGCGATCGGAAGGATCTGCAATACGGACAACGAAATTTTGTTTTTCCAGATTATCAATTAAGCGGGTCATGCTCGGCTTATCCTTGAATGTCTTATTGCAAAGTTCTTGCTGGGTTACACCATCTTTTTCCCAAAGGCAATACAGTACCGTCCATTGCTCCGGTGTAAACTCAAGCCCGGCAGATTTGAAATCCCGATACAATTTACGATTGATTGCCATAGATACCTTACCTATCATAATTGAAAAGACCAAACCAATACTGCCTTGTTTTTCCAAACCCTCCATTGTCATTGATATTATTGCATAAACAATTACGCAAAGGTAGTAAAAATTTACTGAAAATAAAATTGATTTTTTGCAACTTTCGCTTTTAACTTCTAACTTTACATCGGTAATCAAGCAGGAATTTCAATTATATGAAAATCATATTATGCCATAAAATCTTTCTCCTTTGTAGTATGCTTTGTCTTTCTTCCGTCACCATAAACGGGAAAAATGACTTGAAATCTTTGTCCAATTACCTCGACCACATTATTACAAATAAAGCACAGTTTACCGATCAGAAAGAAAATGAAATTGCCAGTCTGAAAAAGATGTTGGCAAAAAAAGAATCTTCTCCCGAATACATCTTTGAAATCAATTATAAGTTATACAACGAATATAAGAAATATAAACTTGATTCAGCCATACATTACGCCTTGGAAAATGTGTGTATAGCCAACGAATTGAATAATCAACGCTTAAAATATCTGTCGGATATTAACCTGGCAAGTGTATATTCCTATTCGGGCAAATTTCTCGAATCTGAAGAAATCCTGAACAGCATCAATTCAAAAAATTTATACGGGGAGTTATTAGAAGAATATTACGAGACCAAATCTCGATTCAATGAACATTATGCAGTTGTAAGCAATCAAAACAGTTATTTTAAACAAGCTGAAATCTACAGGGATTCTTTACTTTCTATACTCAACCCTTCTTCATTTAAGTACCGTATCAATATGGCACACAAATACGTTAATGCCGGGGAGAATGACAAAGCGGAAGAACTATTGTTAAATCTACTCAAAGAAGAAGATACCGACTCTGCCGAATATGCCCGGATTACTTACTACCTGGGTGCCATCAGCGGAATAAAAGGGCAGACGGATCAGGAAATAAAATTTTTCATCATGTCGGCCATTGCCGATGTGAAGAACTCGATCAAAGAAAATGCATCCTTCCAGCGGCTCGCCACAATTTATTATAAAAACGGTAACATTGCCAAAGCATTCCAATATAGTCAGTCGGCCATTGAAGATGCAGTCTCTTCCGGAGTACAGTTTCGCACGACCCAAATGTCCGAACTTTATTCCATTATAAACTCTTCTTATCAGGTAAAAGAAACCAAAACGAACGATAAACTCAAAACCTATCTTATATTGATAAGCGTACTTTCGGTCTTTTTAATTCTGCTTGTCCTTTATGTATATAAACAGATGAAAAAACTATCATACATCAAGGAAGAACTCTCTCTTACAAACGGAAAACTTAAAAAATTAGTTGATGAACTAAACGACCACAACATACTTATAAATAAAACAAACGAGCATTTATCGGAATCAAACCAAATAAAAGAACAGTATATTGCCCAGTTCTTCAACCTCTGTTCCACCTACATCGATAATATGGAAAATTTTCGCAAAGGACTTTATAAGCTAGCCATCAACCGGCAATATGAGGAGATGGTGAAACAGCTCAGATCAACTACTGCAATAGATATGGAACTTGAAGACTTATATAAGCATTTCGACAGTATTTTCCTTTCCCTATACCCTACTTTCGTGACTGATTTCAATTCATTACTTGATAAGGATGAGCAAATACAACTGAAAGCCGACGACCTGATGAACCGGGAATTACGCATATATGCTCTCCTACGGTTGGGAATAACCGACAGTGCAAAAATATCCGGATTTTTACGGTGTTCAATGAGCACCATCTATAATTACCGTACCAAAATGCGAAACAAAGCTGCATACAGCAGAGAAGAATTTGAAGAAATGGTCATGAAGATAGGAAATACTAAGAAAAACACATTCAATTGATCTACATTTTTTTGTTCAAAAAAATAACCAACCCATTTATTATCAAAAACTTAAAAATTCAGTCTTCTACATTTAAACATCCAATTCAAAAAATCGACATTTATTCATCTTAGTTTTGTGAAACAAGGAAAAACACGAATAACATGAATACAAAAATTAAAGTCGGACTTATCGGTTGCGGACGAATGGGTCGATTCTACATCAAAGAGATGCTGAAAAGCGGACAATGGAATATCGCTTATATATGCGACTTAAGTCCCAGGTCAAGGGAGCTTGCCAGCCAACTCTCACCTGAATCCAAAGTAACAGACGATGAGCAGGAAATATTTGAAGACAAATCCATACAAGTGATCGGCTTATTTGCACTGGCCAATTCAAGGAAAGAACAGATTGAAAAAGCATTTCGTTATGGAAAGCATGTCATTTCTGAAAAACCTATTGCCGATACCGTAGCCAGAGAATGGGCTGCGGTAAGGGCAGCAGAACATACACACCTTTTTTCTACGGTTAACCTTTACCTACGTAATTCATGGTATCATAAATTAATCAAACAGTACATCAATCAGGGTGAGATAGGTAAAATGGCGATTATCCGCATTTGCCACATGACACCAGGACTGGCTCCAGGCGAGGGACACGAATACGAAGGCCCGTCATTTCACGATTGTGGTATGCATTATGTTGATATCGCACGCTGGTACACCGGGTGTAATTTTAAGACCTGGAGCGCTCAGGCTATACGAATGTGGAACTACAAAGATCCATGGTGGTTACAATGCCATGGAACATTTGAAAATGGAGTTGTATTTGATATTACCCAAGGTCATGTTTACGGACAGCTTTCTGAGCAACAAACCCACAATTCATATATCGACATTATCGGAACAGAGGGTATTGTACGTATGACACACGATTTCAAAACCGCAGTAGTTGAATTGCATGGTGTAACTCAAACCATACGCGAAGAACGTCCTTTCGGAGGAAAAAATATCGACATATTATGCAATCTTTTTGCTGATTCTATTAATTCTGGCGTACGTCATCCCAATCTGCCCCAGTTCCGCGATGCTGCTATAGCCTCAGAATTTGCATGGGAATTTCTCGAAGATGCAAAAACAAAAGATCTTCCGGCTATCGGCGAAGAAGAGACTCTAAGAAAGATCCTGATAAGAAGAAGTAGTATGAAAAATGGGTATGGACTCTTACAGCAGATATAAATACTAATCCCTGAATTCTACTGCATTTCTAAAAAATCATTACCTTTGTATGATGAAAATAGCAGCATTAGTTTCAGGAGGCGTAGACAGTTCGGTGGTTGTCCACCAACTGAAAGAGGCAGGGTACGATCCGACCATTTTTTACATCCGAATCGGAATGGAAGATAAAGATGGTTATATCGATTGTCCTGCGGAAGAAGATATTGAAATCACCTCTTTTATTGCTAAAAAGTATGGCTGTAAAATGGAGATTGTCTCTTTGCATGAAGAGTATTGGGAAAATGTCGTGAGTTATACTATCGATGCCGTCAAGAGAGGATTGACCCCAAATCCGGATATGATGTGCAATAAACTGATAAAATTCGGATGTTTCGAACAGAAATGGGGGCATGAATTCGATAAAATCGCTACCGGTCACTATGCTACAACGACTGAAATAGACGGAAAAACCTATCTGTCGACCGCTGCCGACAAGATAAAGGATCAGACTTATTTCCTCGGACAAGTCGATTATCTTCAGATTTCCAAATTGATGTTCCCTATCGGACATCTGCAGAAAAGTGAAGTACGCGAAATTGCAGCTCGTGAAGGACTTCCAAGCGCTCAACGTAAGGATAGCCAGGGGATTTGCTTTCTTGGCAAAATTAACTACAACGATTTCATTCGCAGATACTTAGGCAATCGTCCAGGCAAAATAGTGGATTACGAAACCGGCGAAAAAATAGGAACCCATAATGGTTACTGGTTCCATACTATCGGACAACGTAAAGGGCTTGGATTAAGTGGAGGACCTTGGTTTGTAGTCAAAAAAGATATTCGCCGGAATATTGTTTATGCATCAAACGGATATGATCCGGAAACACAATACGGTAAAATTGTAAATTTATACGGATTTAATTTCATCACCGAAGACCCCTGGGGTGATTTTACAGATGAAAAAGAAATCGCTTTTAAGATTCGTCATACCCCGGAATTTACTTTCGGGAAACTGAAAAGAATCGGAGACATCTATCGAATTGAATCAGAGGATAAAATACAAGGTATCGCCGCAGGACAATTCGGTGTAATTTACGACAAGGATTGTAAGTTATGCCTGGGAAGCGGGATGATTACAGATGAAACTTAATTCTAAAATCTATTGATATGGATATTTCAACTATCCTACACTATGTCGGTTACATTATTTATGCTATCCTGGTGATCGGGACTATCCTGATCATACTTTCTGAAAACAGTAACCCCATACGTACTCTTGCATGGGTGCTGGTATTGGTTTTTATACCTGCATTAGGACTAATCATGTTTTATTTCTTCGGACAGGGAAGAAGAATAAAGCGCCTTACGTTCAAATACCTGAAACGTGTTCAAAAATTGGATTTTAAGTCGCTTTCCCCCGATAATGATGCTGAAATTCCCTCTCAATACTCTACTTTGGCGACATTGCTTAAAAATAGCAGTACGGCTCCGTTATTAAAAGGGAGTAAAGTCGAAGTAATCACTACCGGAGAACGAAAATTCCGGGCATTGATCGAGGATATGAAGAATGCGAAACATCATATCCATATGGAATATTTCATTTTCTATAACGATGAAACAGGAACCAAAGTAAAAGAAGTATTGATGCAGAAAGCATCTGAAGGCGTTGAGGTTCGTTTCCTGTACGACAATGTTGCCAATTGGATGGTTCCTAAGAAATTTTTTGAAGAAATGGTTCAGGCCGGAGTCAAAGTATCGTCATTCATGAAAGCATCTTTACCGGCAGTCCGGAGTAAAGTCAATTACCGGAACCATAGAAAGGTTGTTGTAATCGACGGCACCATCGGATATATCGGAGGAATGAATATTGCTAACGATTACGCAATAGATCCTAACTGGCGGGACACTCATTTACGTGTATTGGGAAAAGGCGTACATGGTTTGCAGATCAACTTTTTAATGGATTGGAGCACCACAGGAGAAGTTGTAGCCGACAATACGGATTATTTTCCTCCTTGCGAAGAAATGTCTCCCAACGTTATGCAAATTGCCGCCGGAGGGCCTGTAAATCCTTTCAGAAATCTGCTACAGGCAACAATGCAAATCATCATGAGTGCAAAGAAATACGTCTACATTCAAACCCCGTATTTTCTTCCCACGGATTCACTTTGCCAGGCTATTGAAACGGCTGTTTTAGGAGGAGTAGACGTAAGGTTAATGGTATCAAAAAAATCGGATTCAGCTTATGTGGATCCGGCAGCACATTCCTACTACGAAGATTTGATGGAGGCCGGATTAAAAATCTACGAGCTGGAAGGTAAATTCATTCATGCCAAAACAATGGTTTCCGATGACCTGGTTTCTGTGATTGGTTCTGCAAACATGGATTTCCGGAGTTTTGAATCCAATTTTGAGATCAATTGCTATATGTACGATGCCGAAATTGCGCAACAGAATAAAAAAATATTCCTTACAGATATGGAAAATTGCAAGGAACTTATTTTAGAAGAATGGCAAAAGCGCTCAAAATGGAAGAAATTACTGGAATCTATTTTAAGAGTGTTTGCTCCGCTGATGTAACTTAATTCAGTCCCTGTTCGAGAAATATTTCATGAATTGCACCCGTTCATATCGCGATGGGTCTGAAATTTTTGCATAATTCAATTTACCACAGAAATCATCGATACTATCGTAATTCATGGAGGACATCCATTCCTCCATACTACGTATCATTTGTGAGATGATTTCATTACCGTGTTGATAAACGGTACTACATATTTCAACGGCAGAGGCGCCTGCTAAGATACATTTCACTACATCTTCCCAATCCTGAATACCTGTAGAGGATGCGATTGGCATTTGAGGAATACGACCGGAAACAATTCCTGTCCAACGTAATGTTTCAGCCATATCTGTATGCGAACTAAACACCTGTCCTGAAACCATTTGCAGTTTATTGATATCTATATCCGGTTGATAAAAACGATTGAACAATACTACTCCGGAAGCTCCATACGCATAAAGACTATCCACCATTTCAACAATATTACTGAACATCTTACCCATCTTTACAATAATAGGAATGTTCACTTTTTCCTTTACTTTACCAAGTATCCGGATATATGTTTTTTCGAGGAGTTCCGCATCTGTATTGATATCTGTATTAAGTGCAAACATGTTTAGCTCCATAGCATCCGCACCAGCCATCTCAATCTGGCGCGCAAAATCAACCCATGAATCTGATTTATAGCAATTTACACTTGCAATAACAGGAATAGAACATTGTTGTTTTGTTTCCTGTATCAATTTAATGTAATCTTCTATTTCATTACTTTTGACATAGTTACGAATGTAGTCATTGGCCTCCGGATAATCGCTATCTTGGAGCATCCAATCGGACTGCATAGTGATTTGCTCTTCAAATAATGATTTCAACACCACAGCTCCGGCTCCAGCCCGCTCCAATTCACGATTTTTTTCCGCGCTGTTCGTTAATCCTGAACTTCCTATGATAATAGGACTCTTCAAATTCAAACCTGCAAATCTGGTTTCAAAAGTATTTCCCATAACAATTGATATAGATATGATTTACAAAATTAACGATAAATTCTCAATTCTTAAATTTAATATGGTAAAAAAACCTAAATTCGCTGACCAAACAACTTACTACCAATACGGATTAATGTGCTACCTTCTTCTATTGCAAGCAAATAATCATCACTCATACCCATAGAAAGTTCTTTAAATTCAGAATTATTTTTGAAGAAATTTTGTTTAATCTCCTTGAAAAATCCGGCTAATCCGGCAAATTCCGAACGGATCCGGGACTTATCGTCGGTGAATGTTGCCATTCCCATCAAACCACAAATATTGATGTTTTCGAACGCATAAAGCTCTCCTGCTGCTATCAACCGGCGACATTCATCGAATGCTAAACCGGATTTAGTCTCTTCTTCCGCAATGTGAATTTGCAACAGGATATTTATCCGGCGATTGATTTTTTCACCCTGAAAATTTATTTCCTCCAGCAGTCGAAAGCTATCAACACTCTCTATCATGTCGATAAAAGGGACGATATATTTCACCTTATTGGTTTGCAAATGACCGATGAAATGCCAGGCAATATCTTTGGGCAATTGATTGTATTTGGATAAAATTTCCTGAACACGACTTTCTCCAAATACACGTTGACCGGCATCATAAGCTTCTTTGATCGTTGATGCCGGATGAAATTTCGAAACTGCAACCAAACGGGTACATTCAGGAATTTCGTCCCAAATTTCATGAAGTTGCCGTGCTATATCCATTTTTATTCTTTATCTGCTTTTTTTGTCTTTTCTTCTGCTGAAAATGGGAAAACGTCCATAATCATTGTTTCCGAAACAGAAGCAATAACATAATCAGCCATCGTTCCTTTCATTCCCTCTTCGATGACAGCAATTGCTTCTTTGATATCAGATGCCTGAGCCAGCATCTGCATCGATGTTTTTTTCTCAGCCCCACTCTTTTCATCCAAAGTAATAAATTGTACTTTAGCTTTGTAGTACCGGTCTCCGTTTTCATTGAAAAATAACTCTGCCAGACGGGCTCTTTTTATATCGGCAATAGTCATTTCTCCACTGATAAATGGCTTCATTTCCTCCAGGATACGAGCCTCAGCCTCTGTAAACGACAAAGCATCAACCAGATAAGGCTCTGTTACTTTTTTAGGAGCACCATTCTCCATTATTTTTTCGTAAGCGACTTTACATTCAAACCAATTCATTGTATTCTTTTTAATTTATTCTTCTAACGATCTGTTTATTTCTTCAATATAATTCAAAACTTCATCCTTACCTTTTCTATGCTCTGATGAGGTGAAAAAAAGCGGAGGAAGTTCTTCCCAGCTTTCCAATAACTTAGCTTTATATTTCCCTATGTTTTCATTCAATTGTGAATTCGATATCTTATCCGTTTTAGTAAAAATAATCGAAAATGGGATACCATTTTCTCCCAGGTACTCCATAAATTCTAAATCGATCACTTGTGCTTCATGCCGGCAATCTATCAAAACAAAAAGACAAGTCAATAAATGCCTTCCCTCTATATAAGAACGAATAATTTCTTCTATCATAGCCCGGCCCTTCTTCCCGCGTTGAGCATATCCATAACCTGGTAAATCAACCAAATACCATTCGTCATTTATGATAAAATGATTGATCAGTTGCGTCTTACCGGGAGTAGACGAAGTCATAGCCAAGCCTTTGCGGTTTGTAAGCATATTAATTAACGACGACTTACCGACGTTCGACCGACCGATAAAAGCATATTCCGGTCTGCCGTCCTGAGGACATCTCAGGACATCGGTGTTACTCATCACAAATTCTGCAGTCTTTATATTCATATATGCACCATTTATTTTTTTCTTAATTTTTCTGAACGCAAAGGTACATTTTTCCGTGAGAAAATAAAAAAAGTTAATCGTAATATATCGTCTCGGTTTTTATTTTACATTTGTCACAAATTTATCACTAACACCACACATGAAGCACCTTTTAATCGTTATAACTCTATTTATTTCTTCCCAAACACTATTTTCTCAAAACTTCAGGGGAAGAGTATTAGAAACTTCAGGGGAACCAATTCCCGGAGCTACAGTTTATATAAAAGAAATAAAACAGGGGCTGATTTGCAATGCCAATGGAGAATTTCAGGTGAGCCTGGAGGAAGGCGACTACAATTGTAATGTCAGTTGTCTGGGGTATACTTCCTTAGAAAAATCATTTTCGATAAAAAAAGATGCGGAACCCGTCTCTATGGAAATAACCATGAAAGCCACATCTTTTGAATTATCTGAAGTTGTAGTCCGCGCCGGAGAAGATCCCGCCTACGAAATGATTCGCAAAGCAGTTGTAAAAGCGCCTCTACACCTGGCTCAGGTAAAATCATTTACCAGTGAAGCCTATATCAAAGGCGCCGGAAAAGCGACAAATATCCCCGGATGGATTGAGAAAATGGGCGGTGAACAGCTCAAACTCTATAAAAATAACCTGTTCCTTCAGGAATCATTCAGTGAAATCAAATATTCCTATCCCGATCAATACACCCAGAATGTCAAGGCATTCTCTAGTTCGATGCCTAACGATTCTATCGCAAAAGATGCTATGGGAATATTCCGGGGATCTCTTTATTCTCAATATGACGGAGCTATCCTTCATCCCAAAACATTTTCTTATTATAAATTCCGTTATGAGGATTTTGAGGAAGTCAATGGCGTAAATATCAACAAAATAAAGATTATCCCTAAATTCAATGATCCTAAACTATTCAGCGGGTATATATATCTGGCTGAAGATTATTGGGATATACGTGCTGCCGAACTTACACGTAATACGGAAATGGGTAAATTCACTTATACTCTGAACTATAATGAGGTGACTGATAATATCTTCATGGTTACAAGTTTCAAATCACATATCGATGCCAATATGATGGGTGTTAAATTTACTTTTAACTATTTGTGCTCAGTGAAGTACACTGACATTCAGACAAATGACTCGATTACAGCATTAGTCAAACAAGACCTGAAACCCAAAAAGAAAAAGGGAAAAAAAAACCTGGAAATCAAATCTTATGATGAGAGATATAAACGGGAATCCGATTCTCTGGCAACCAAACGGGATTCTTTGTATTGGCTGGATATCCGGAGTATAACCCTTAATGATGAAGAAATAGCCAGTTATGCCCGTAAAGATACTATCCAGATTAAATCTGACTCAATAAAAGATAAAAAATCCGGAGCAAAAGGATATTCCCTGACTAATGCGTTGTTTGGAGGACAAATCGGAAGGGACTCTTCAAAAGTAATCCTGAAATACGGAAGTCTCGCAGAGGTTGCTCCCGAATACAATTTTGTTGACGGATTATGGCTTGGCACATCTTTCGACCTGATTATCAAACGAAAAGAACATTCACGATGGAAAATTAAACCGGCGGCCTACTGGGCTTTGTCCAGAGAGAAATTATTGTGGACGGTGGACTTGAACTTTACATATGCCCCCCTGAAATTTGGAGAGTTAAAAATTTCAGGAGGTAGCACTTCCTATGATTACATGGGCAATAAAGGTTTATTAAGATTTGAAAATATGGTTAATGCCGCTCTTTGGGGTATTAACAACGCTAAATTTTATCAAAAAGATTTTATTAATATTCAAAATGAAATTGAAATTATTAATGGACTGGACTTGTCTACCGGTGTAGAGTTTGCAGATAGAAATCCTCTTGATAACCATGCCAGCTACAGCCTGTTTGGTGATAAAAAAGATATAAAACCAAATATTCCTCCATATGCCGGCAACTTGAATGAACAATATAACATGCTGGCCAAATACAACATAGCATTATATTACACTCCGGAACTGTATTATATGATCGAAAAAGGAAAAAAACGGCACATAAAAACCCGTTTCCCGACATTTGGAATAACTTTCAGGCAAGGAATTCCAGGAAATGGCTCCGATTATTCAAAATTCTACAGTTCAGAACTTGTTGTTGCTCAAAACATAAGAATGGGACTTTTTAATCGTTTTCACTATATGGTCAATGCCGGAAAATTTTTTAATAAAAACGAATTTAACTATATCGATTATAAGCATTTTAATTCGGCAAATCAAACAGTAACCGGAAAAGAATTCGATACTTCATTTTCTCTTCTGCCTTATTATACCTATTCCACAAACAAAGACTGGATACAAGCAATGGTTAACTTCCAATCGGATTATTTACTATTGAAACGCTTGCACTTCCTTCAGGGAAAATCAATAAAAGAATCGCTTCACGGGAAGTTTTTACATACTCCGGATAAAAAGTACTATTCAGAATGGGGGTATTCTGCCACTTTTACTGCTTTTGGAGCATTAGGTATAAGCGCAGGAGTCTTTGTCGGGTTAGATAAATTCGATTACAATAGTGTCGGTTTCAGGATTTCAATGCCATTGATAGAAGAGTTAAGCCCATTGAAATAAATTTATTTCTCCAGCGAACCCATATAATAGAATACTACATTCGAACCATCGCTTTCATTATGACAACGATCGCTCGCCGTAATCAGGAAATAATATCCTTTCTCCCGGCTCCGATCTATCGAAAGTTCAAAATTATTCCCGGAAATACGTGTAGCCAACAAATTTTCGGGATTTTCCGTATCCACTGGGTATTTTTCAGAACAGTAAACACTGTAACTCAATTTTTCCGTAATTAGCGGATTGTCATCCCAACTGATCCGCAATGTGTTTCCGGACTGAATCACATCCGGTTTCTCAGGAACGGCCGGAGCAATACTATCTTGCCAGAGAATCGGAGGAATCTGTGATGGATACTGATAAAAGTTTGTTTTAATGGAGTCCGAAATACTTTTCATATTATTCATCAAATAACGGGTACGATAAAATGCATTCCCCTGTGTATGAGACATCCGTGAATATCGCAACTGATCGAGAATTGTCGATACATTCCATCCTCCTTCACTTTGGTCCATACGATACAAACCGATTCCGGGGACAACATAGCGGTTCGAACTATGATCCTGCCAGTTTTTTACAAACGGATAAAACAAATTATCCATGTAATACATCATCGGAACTATCAAATCGTGTTTTCCTTTGTTAAGCCAATCGGCCGGATCCTGAAAAACGCTGTGATAAGCAGTCCAGTGAGCCTGTGTATTTCCGGGTATCTTCTGATACATTCCCAACACAGAACTACTGACCATCACCCAGGGTTTCAAGGATTTAATCGTATCGTAAGCAGCATAAACGAACTGATTGATATTATTTCTTCTCCAGGAATCTATATTCTGTTTCTGCCCATATTTTTTGTAGGTATCCTGATCCGGGAAATCGGAAGCCCTGTCCGGATAACGGATATAATCGAAATGAAACCCATCGATATCGTATTTTGAAACAATTTCGGTAACTAAAGAAAGCAAATAGCTACGAGTTTGGGGATTCCCCGGATCCAAATACAATTCACCCTTGAACTTTTTCACTAAACCCTTATTTTGGATTACAGTTTGAGTATTATTTGGCTTTCCCTTAACCTTTTCTAACCCCAAAGGATATGTTACAAACCATGCATGGCACTCCAATCCCCGCTCATGACAAGCCTTAATCGCGAAGGCCAAAGGATCATAATTCGGATTTAAAGAAGGCGCCCAATTAACAAAACCACTCCAGGGCTCTATATTGGAAGGATAGATAACATTCCCACGAATACGGGTCTGCAGGAAAATCACATTAAAATTTGCCCGTTTAAGTTCATCCAGGATCCGGCAAAACTCATCCTGTTGCTTAATTATATCACTCTGATTACGAACCGGATTGCCAGGCCAATCTAAAGCATGATTAGTCGTCAGCCATGCAGCACGGATTTCCTGCTTAGGTTGAGCCGAAAGACTGAGATTGATGAATAGAAAAATAAAAAACAAAAATTGTTTCATTACGGTGCAAAATTACTCGATTTATTCAACTTGAGCAAACACAGTTTGTGTATTCTAAATAAAATATCTAATTTTAATGCTTGAAAAAATCAAAAATATTTAATGAACTCTTCCCAATATTAAATTAAACAATTAATATACAGACTCTTATATTCCATGAAAAAATTATTTGCTCTCATTTTTCTTTTTTTATTTTTGCATCTGAGTTCATATGCAAATCAATCTACACAGAAAGCTGTTTCCGCACAAAAAATCAATCCTACGACAATCGAAGTATTACTCTCTGATAATCAGAGAATAACATTCGATTTTTATGGAGAAAATATCTTCAGACTCTTCCAAGACAACTCAGGCGGTATTCTCAGAGAGCCTGAAGCAAAACCCGAAGCAAAAATCCTGGTAGATAATCCCAGAAAAGCAATATCGACCCTCAATCTGACAGAGGATAAAAATACGATAACCATCGCAACAGGAAAAATCAATATCGTTCTGGATAAAAATACAACTCTATTCAAAGTGATCGATTCCGCCACTAAAGCTGTACTCATCGATGAAATAGAACCTATTTTTTTTGAAGAAAATAAAGTCACCCTAAGTTTTAAAGAAAATCCGGAAGAATATTTTTATGGAGGAGGGGTCCAAAACGGACGATTCTCTCATAAAGGAAAGGCTATAGCCATCGAAAATCAAAACAGCTGGACCGACGGAGGAGTAGCATCTCCAGCTCCTTACTACTGGTCTACCAATGGATATGCCGTTATGTGGTACACCTTCAAAAAAGGGAAATATGATTTTGGAGCAAAAGATAAAGGTGTCGTGAAACTATATCATGAAACAAATTATCTGGATGTCTTTATTATGACAGGAAATGGAGCCGTAGCACTATTGAATGATTTCTATCAACTCACCGGAAATCCTGTTCTCCTGCCTAAATTCGGATTTTATCAGGGGCACCTGAATGCCTACAACCGGGACTACTGGAAAGAAGATGAAAAAGGAATTTTATTTGAAGATGGTAAACGATACAAAGAAAGTCAAAAAGATACTGAAGGAACAAAAGAATCCCTCAATGGAGAAAAAAATAATTACCAGTTTTCCGCCCGTGCAGTAATCGACCGATATAAAAACCAGGATATGCCGTTAGGTTGGTTGCTTCCGAATGACGGATACGGCGCCGGATACGGACAAACAGAGACTTTAGACGGAAATATCCAAAACCTGAAAGATCTGGCCGGGTATGCCCATAAAAACGGTGTCGAAATCGGACTATGGACTCAATCCGACCTTCATCCGAAACCGGAGATCAGCGCTTTATTACAACGGGATATCGTGAAAGAAGTGCGGGATGCCGGAGTGCGTGTATTAAAAACAGACGTAGCCTGGGTCGGCGCCGGATATTCTTTCGGTCTGAACGGCATTACCGATGTTTCAAATATCATGACCTATTATGGAAATAACAGTCGTCCGTTTATTATATCCCTCGATGGTTGGGCTGGAACACAACGCTATGCGGGAATCTGGTCCGGGGACCAGACCGGAGGAGTGTGGGAATACATCCGTTTCCACATTCCGACATACATCGGATCAGGATTATCCGGTCAACCTAACATCTGTTCTGATATGGACGGGATCTTTGGCGGTAAGAATCCGGTTATCAACACACGGGATTTCCAATGGAAAACTTTTACTCCGATGGAACTGAACATGGATGGATGGGGTGCTAACGAAAAATATCCGCATGCATTGGGAGAACCGGTTACTTCAATCAATCGCTGGTACCTGAAACTCAAATCAGAACTGATGCCTTATGCCTACAGCATTGCAAAAGAAGCTGTAGACGGACTTCCAATGATACGCGCCATGTTTTTGGAGTATTCAAATACCTACACCAAAGGAAGATCAACTCAATACCAGTTCCTGTATGGTCCTTATTTTCTTGTTGCCCCTATCTATCAGGCAACAAAATCAGATGATCAGGGCAATGATATCCGCAATGGCATTTATCTTCCTGAAGGCCAATGGATCGATTATTTTTCAGGCGATTTACATGAAGGAAACCGCATTATAAACGGCTTTGTTTCACCTGTTTGGAAACTCCCGGTCTTTGTTAAAAACGGAGCAATCATTCCTATGACTAACTCCAATAATAACGTTTCCGAAATCAATAAAAATATCCGTATATACGATATCTATCCGTCTGGAAATACATCATTTACGGAGTATGATGATGATGGAGTGTCGGAAGAATACAGACTTGGAAAAGGCGTTAACACTCTGATCGAATCTTCAGTTAACAAAAAGAATACCATATCTGTTACAATACATCCTGCTAAAGGTGAATTCAACGGTTTTGTAAAAGAAAAATCTACGGAATTCCGAATAAATGTGACTGAAAAACCGAGAAAAGTAAGTGCTAAAATAGGAAAAAACAATATCAAATTGACAGAAGTACATTCCTTGAATGATTTTAATGCTAAAGAAAATGTGTTCTTCTACAACCCTAAGCCTAATCTGAACCAGTTTGCAACCAAAGGAAGTGATTTTGAAAAACTCATGATCACGAAGAATCCTCAACTCCTTGTCAAACTGGAAGCTTCCGATATTACTGCAACTCAAACAAACCTCATAATCGAAGGTTTTATTTTCCAACCTGCTGAAAAACAACGGGTAACTTCCGGAAACTTACTTGTACCGGAGAATGCACAAATCAGCGATGAAAATACGGATGCATATACGTTAAAACCAACCTGGAACAAGGTCGATAATGCCGATTATTACGAGATCGATTTCAATAATATGCTGTACTCCACGATCAAAGATACTGAACTACTATTTGATGGATTAACTCCGGAAACTACTTATTCCTTCAGGTTACGGGCAGTAAATAAAGACGGATATTCATCCTGGGCCGAATTCGAGGCCACAACAAAAGTAAATCCGTTAGAATTTGCCATCCCTGATATCTCCGGCGAAACAACTGCTGAAAACCAGGGAGGTGCCGGAATCAAAAAACTATTCGACTTCGATGAAAATAGTATGTGGCATACCAAATGGGGTGTTAATGCTATGCCTTTCGATCTGGTTATGGATCTGAAAACAATTAATCAGCTCGATAAATTCCATTATTTACCACGCCTGGGTGGAGGTAACGGAATACTGCTGAAAGGAACTGTTTATTACAGCAACGACAAAACAACCTGGACAGAAGCCGGAGTTTTCGAATGGACAAAAAATGATCAGGTTAAAGAATTCAATTTCCCGGACCAACCAACAGCACGATATATAAAATTATCTATTACTGAAGGTGTTGGAAATTTTGGCTCCGGAAGGGAATTGTATGTATTCAAAGTCCCGGGAACAGAAAGCTATCTCCCCGGAGATATTAATAATGACCATTTGATAGATAGAAACGACTTGACTTCATACACGAACTACACCGGTCTGAGAAAAGGAGATGCCGATTTCGAAGGATACATAAGTAATGGGGATATCAACAAAAACGGATTGATCGATGCTTACGATATTTCTGTTGTCACTACCCAACTCGATGGCGGAGCAGACAATAAGCCTGTAGAAAAAGTTAACGGACGAATTGAACTAAGTACATCAAAACAATCTTACGACAAAGACGAAATAATTGAAATCCACGTCAAAGGAATTGATCTTCAATCGGTTAACGCATTAAGCTTTGCTTTACCCTACGATCCTCAAAGTTATGACTTTATTGGCATACAAATTTTAAACATGATGGAAATGGAGAACCTGACTAACGACAGGTTACATACCAATGGAGTCAAAGCCTTGTATCCGACATTCATTAATATTGGAAATAAAGGATCTCTCGAAGGTACTCAGGAACTATTTATCCTTAAATTCAAAGCCAAACAAAAAGTAAAATTCGACCTGAAAGCAATTGATAAAATTTTTGTCGATAAAAACCTGAATACTCTTAAATTTTAAGAAGAAATCAACATGGTGCGGATATTGCTTGCCTCATTCAGAAATTTTCTCGGTTAGATCTTTATTGAAATAAACGACATCATTTTCTATTTTGCTATTATTCAGAGCCTTGTCTTTCAGTTTGTTGATTATCTCCCATTCGTTTTCATCAATAGCAGATATTGCGTTATTCAGAACCTCCTTATCCCCTGTTCCCCAGATCAGCGGACGAGGTTCCATATTGACCCAAACACCCTTGTACGACCCTCCAAAGAGCGATACGCAAGGGATTCGTTCTCCTATTTGAGGATTTGTTTCCGGCCATTTAGGAGAAGTCAATACTTTTAGTCCCCAACAAACAGGCGCATCGTCGTTATTTTGCATTTCAGCCATTGCCAACACTTTCACCGGATTCGTTTCTACAACAATTCCAGGTATAAGCAAACCCGACGAAAAGGCCATTTTGGGAGTAGCTATCAATTGCATGATAAGAGAAAACAAATTATATAACACGAATACTCCCGGTATCAATGCCCACCAGCCATAACCTTTACTGATAAGCGTAAACGCAACGCCTCCGAAAATCAGTACCCAAAACAATGCTTTCAGTTTATCCTTTTTTGATTTTTCAATATAAATATCATATTCTTTGAGACGATCCGGATCCGGTTCAATATGAGCAGAACGGGATGCCCGGCTCAGATTCATCGTTTTTCCGGGAGTACCCATCGGGGTCGCCAGATAGTTTTTCCGTTGAATATCTATTACCGGAGTAAAATCATCATCAAAACGATCAAATAACTCATCTGTCCCGTGTTCGACTTTATAATTCATTTCTTCTTCATACAAAGGAATCATTTGATAAAAGTTCACGATATCGCCATTCGGCAGCTTACAAGTCGGACTTTCCTCTCCCGATGTATAGGGCAACTCGAGTATAACACCCGAAAGCTCTGTATTTTCAGCAAATGGTTCACCATTCGGAACGGTATGCCCCCATCCCAACCATGTATCCTCACTGATCGGCAAACGTGCCAGTATTTTGAGCCAACGAAGCGGCCAGTAGTCGGCTTCTTCATCGCTTTTTAGATTCCAATCGGGAGGCAATGTAACCAATATCTCCGCACGGGTATTGTTATTCTGCCATTCTTTGGGAACGTTCATCACATGGGCCCCCATCCCCATAGTTACCAATGTGTAGTAGTTCTTCTCTTTTGTAGGATTAACAACACAAATATCGACATGTATATCCGGCGATATTATCTCATGAAATACTTCATCAAATTTTCCAAAATGTTGCTCAATGTGATTTTCGATAGTTTCCATTTCTTTTTCAGAATAAACTACCGGATTAAATTCATTTTCCTCTTCTTTCATATTAGATGTAATTATTGGATACGCCGAATTGCTGCTATAATCATGCCAATCCGGAATATCTGCTATTTTCGCGCCAAAAATAGTAATTATTGAAATTACCACAGAATAAATCAGGAAGATTTTCTATCTTTGTTGGTTAAATGATCGATCAACTGACAATAGAAAGGATACAATCGGCAGCTCAGATCACGGATGTAGTCTCCGATTTTGTGACCCTGCGTAAACGCGGGGTTAACTATGTTGGCTTATGCCCCTTTCATGAAGATAAAACCCCTTCTTTTTATGTATCCCCGGCAAAAAATATCTGTAAATGTTTTGCCTGTGGAGAAGGTGGTACCCCTGTTCATTTCGTGATGAAACACGAACAACTCACATTCTATGAAGCCTTAAAATTCCTTGCAAAGAAATATGGGATTGAGGTTAAAGAAGTAGAGTTGACCAACGAACAGAAACAAGCTCAGGGAGACCGGGAAAGTATGTTTATCCTCAATGGATTTGCGCAAAAAATGTTCTCTACCAACCTGTTAGAACATCTTGAAGGGAAAACCGTAGGACTCTCCTATTTCAAAGAACGGGGATTCAGAGAAGATACGATCAGGAAATTCCAGTTGGGATACTCACTTGAACAGAAAGACTGGTTTACCAGGCAAGCGTTAGACTCGGGATATAAACTGGATTTCCTCGAAAAAACCGGACTCACCATTGTCCGGGAAGACGGATACATGGCCGACCGCTTCCGTGGCCGGGTGATGTTCCCTGTTCATTCCCTGGCCGGAAAAGTCGTTGCATTCGGAGGACGAACCCTGAAGAAAGACGATAAAACCGCTAAATATGTCAACTCTCCTGAAAGCGAAATTTATCATAAAGGGAATGAATTATACGGGATCTATTTTGCCCGCCAGGCAATTGTAAAACATGACCAGTGTTTCCTCGTTGAGGGGTATACTGATGTAATCTCGATGCATCAGGCTGGTATTGAAAACGTCGTGGCCTCATCCGGAACAGCGCTGACAAAAGGGCAAATACGTCTGATTCACCGATTTACAAACAATGTGACTGTCTTATACGACGGAGATGCCGCCGGTATAAAAGCTGCTATCCGAGGTATTGACCT
The DNA here is from genome assembly GCA_031556375.1 of Bacteroidales bacterium. Classification (GTDB taxonomy): domain Bacteria; phylum Bacteroidota; class Bacteroidia; order Bacteroidales; family Azobacteroidaceae; genus BNXB01. The sequence goes on from JAVBTA010000012.1 coordinate 83,063, forward strand.
CCTGTTGGAAGCCGGATTGAACATCAAAGTCGTATTGCTTCCGGAAGGGGAAGACCCCGACTCCTTTGCCCGTAAACAAAACGCAAGTTCTTTCATTGAATATATCAAAAAGAACGAAACCGACTTTGTCCGCTTCAAAACCAGCCTCTTGATAGAAGAAGCCGGTAATGATCCTATCAAAAAAGCCCAACTGATCAATGAGATCATTGATACTATTGCAATTATCCCCGAAGAAATAATCCGGTCGGTCTATATCAAAGAATGTTCCCGCTTACTGGACACTGACGAACGGATTCTGGTCACGGCCATTGCAAAAAAAATAAAGGAAAATACTGAGCAGAAACTAAAGATAATCAATCAACAAAATAAATCCGAAAATAATTCTCAGGAAGGACAGGATAATGATTTTCCGCCTCCCATCCCTCCTGGATTTCCCGAAGAATATCTGCCAACGGGAACAAACATTCCATCTTCCGGTTATTTTTTCGATAGTTTTGAACGAGCCATCCTACATTTCGTCATCCGATATGGGGAACAGGTTCTTTATACTACCGAAGACCCTGAAAGCCAAGAGTTAACAACCATTACTGTCGCCGAATATATCACTCAGGATTTTGAGCAGGACGAACTGGTACTCGAAAATCCTGTTTACCGCCAGATATTGGCCGAAGCCTCCGAAAGAAGCAAACAGGAGGGTTTCGCCACCGAACGTTATTTTTTGACGCATCCGGACCCGGGAATAAGCAGACTGGCAGCAGATCTTGTAAGTGACAAATATCCGTTGAGTAAGATTCATTCGAAATTTAAGAAAATGGAAGAAGAGTCCGACCGGTTGGTTGAACTGGTTCCATATGAAGTATTAAACTACAAAGACGCTATTCTAAAGAAACGTATGGAAGATCTGAATCTTAAAATAAAAACAGCTCAGGAACAAAAGAATATAGAACAAGCTACAGAACTAATCTCAGAATTGTCTTTGTTATGGCAGGAATCAAAAAAACTAATTGCTAAACATCTTGGAGAAAGAATAATATTAAAACTATAATATTCAATTATGTAATAACGTGATCATATGACAAAAAAATTATCTCTACTGTCTCTTTTTCTTTTGGTCTTTATAGGACTGACCGCACAAAACATCCAATTTCATTTTGCTCCACGTCATGGACTGGTTCCGGGAGATGCTCCCGACCCGGGTAAAAATTATTTTTTCTCTACTGTAGAAATGTTCAAACCGGACAAATGGGGTTCTACTTTTTGTTTTATCGACATGAGTTATGCCGGGAACAAAGGAAGTATAAGTTCTGCTTATTGGGAAATCGCTCGCGACCTGAAATTCTGGAAAGCTCCAATCATGGCGCACGTGGAATATAATGGCGGTATAGTTGAAGGAGTACCTAATGCCATACCTAATTCATATTTACTGGGAGCATCCTACCCTTTCGCACTGGGAAAAGCTTTTATGAGTACCTATGTTGCTTACAAATGCAATGCCTTCGAAAAGACCAGTAACGATATTCAGTGGACCGTTACATGGAACTGCAACCTACTGAACAACAAGCTGAGTATGAGCGGATTTATGGATCTTTGGACGGAAAATAAAGATCGGATGGCAGGAGAAGGGGGTAAAAAATTAATCTTACTCTCCCAGCCGCAATTCTGGTTCAATGCCACAGAACATATCGCGATAGGAACAGAAATCGAGGTCAGCAGTGATTTTTATTACGACCGGAAAGTGTATGTACTGCCTACACTGGCCGCTAAATGGCAATTCTAATGTTAGAAAAATTATTTAAACTCAGCGAAAACGGTACTACCGTTAAAAGGGAATTGATCGCCGGACTGATTACTTTCCTTACTATGTCCTATATCCTGATTGTAAACCCGGTTATCCTCGGGCAGACAGGAATGGATAAAGCAGCATTATTTACAGCAACAGCACTTGCCAGTGTAGTAGGAACGTTACTCATGGCTTTCATTGCCAATATACCTCTGGCTCAGGCTCCAGGTATGGGGTTGAACAGTTTCTTTGCTTCTACGGTAGTCCTCACGATGGGATATTCCTGGCAATTTGCACTTACTGCGGTATTCATAGAAGGAATCATATTCATAATACTGACCTTTTTCAATGTCCGGGAAATGATCGTGAACAAAATGCCTAAGGTATTAAAATCCGCAATCCCGGTCGGAATCGGTTTATTCATCACATTTATCGGACTTCAGCAATCCGGTTTGATTGTAAAAAGCGAATATACTATGGTTACTTTAGGGTCATTGGCCGACAAAGGAGTTTGGGTCACATTACTCGGATTGGTCGTGACCGGAGTTTTATTTGCCAGAAATGTACATGGGGCTATCCTTGTAGGGATCCTTGTTGCAACAGCTTTCGGATTATTCCTCGGTGTAGCACATATTCCAGAAGGCAACCTGGTGAGTCTTCCTCCGAATATCGCCCCTGTTTTTGCAAAATTCGAATGGACACATATCTTTACATTCGATATGCTGATCGTTGTGTTTACCTTTTTATTTGTAAACTTATTCGATACTATCGGAACTCTGATCGGAGTCGCATCCAAAGCGGGCTTGATCGATAAAAACGGGAATTTCCCCAAAGCAAAAAGAGCACTTTTTGCAGACGCTATCGCTACTACCTTCGGAGCTGTTGCAGGTACCAGTACCGTTACTTCCTACGTGGAAAGCGCATCCGGAGTCGCATCCGGAGGACGAACCGGATTAACCGCTGTGAGTACGGCGATCTTATTTGCACTGGCTTTATTCTTTGCTCCTATCTTCCTGCTGGTTCCGGCACAGGCTACAGCCCCTGCCCTGATTATCGTAGGATTATTTATGTTGAGCTCAGTCCTTGAAATCAATTTTAATGATTTTACAGAATCTATTCCTGCTTTCCTGACAATCATTATGATGCCATTTGCATACAGTATTGCCCAGGGCATTATTTTTGGGATGTTAGGATTCGTATTTATAAAAGTCTTTGCAGGGAAAGCAAAAGATGTTTCTGTTGCCGTATACATCATCGCAGCCCTATTCCTGATTAAAATCATTACTGATTATTGTTTTATGTAAAACATAATAATTAAACCAATATGTACTTTTTAGAAACAAAAAATGTTGTCAAACAGTATGCTGCTCATCTGGCTCTGAACCAAGTAAGTATCAAAGTTCCCGAAGGAAAAGTCTTCGGACTTTTAGGGCCAAACGGGGCAGGGAAAACAACATTGATCCGAATTATCAACCGGATTACAGCCCCCGACACAGGAGATGTGCTTTTTCAAGGTCGGCTAATGACCGAAAACGATATTTACAACATCGGATATCTTCCTGAAGAACGCGGATTATACAAAAAAATGAAGGTCGGCGAACAAGCCATTTACCTGGCGCGCTTAAAAGGACTAAGTAGTGTGGATGCAAAAAAACGCCTCACGACCTGGTTTGAAAAATTCGAAATCATGTCCTGGTGGGATAAAAAGCTGGAAGAGTTATCGAAAGGAATGCAGCAAAAAGTACAATTCGTTACTACTGTCATCCATGACCCACAACTATTGATCTTCGACGAACCTTTCAGCGGTTTTGACCCTGTTAATGCAGAACTACTTAAAAATGAAATCCTTGAACTGAAGGATAAAGGCAAAACGATCATCTTTTCAACACACAATATGGCTTCTGTAGAAGAAATCTGTGATGAAATTGCATTGATCAACCATTCAAAGGTAGTGTTAAATGGTAACGTGGATGAAGTTCGATCACATCATAAGACTAATATTTTCAGGATACAAATAGCCGGAGAGTCTCCAAAGATTAATTCTGATATATGCCAGGTTGTCGGGGAAGAACGCAAACCGCATACACCAGTATTACTTCGTCTAAAGAAGAAAGAGGAAATGTCGAACTCGGAATTTTTGTCTCTTTTATTGAACGATAATGAGATTATATCTTTCCAAGAAGAAATCCCATCGATGAACGACATTTTCATCAAAACAGTCAGCAACTCTTAAAAGATTCATTATGAACAAACTAGGAATAATAATAAATAGGGAATACCTTACCCGGGTCAGAAAAAAGTCATTCATTATCATGACTTTTTTGACACCACTCCTCTTTATCGGTCTGATATTCGGAACATTTTTCCTTTCATCGATCAAAGATGGAGAAACTAAAGTGATCATCGTTGCAGATGAAACAAATAAGTATTTCGATATCCTTACAAGTACGGATCAATTTCATTTTGTTAAAGCTAAAGGAGGTTTTGAAGAGCTTAGAAAAAATTCGGATGAACAGGTTTATGCCACTCTTGTCATTTCCGGTGATCTGATGCAAAACCCGTCTGCTATCACTCTTTATTCGGAAAAACAAGTCACAAGTGATCTTGAACGAACAATTGTCAACCAATTGAACGAATACCTAAGTGATGAAAAAATTGCAAGCTATGATATTCCAGAACTTAAACAGATCATGACCGAAAGTAAGGTTTCAATCAATCTGCAGACAAAACGGTTGAGTGAAGATGGAAAAGAAACAGAAGCTTCTGCCGCAGTAGCCTCAGTCGTAGGAATGGCTTTTACAGTTATCATCTACATGTTTATCTTCATTTATGGAGCAATGGTCATGCAAGGAGTTCTTGAAGAAAAAACCAATCGCATTGTCGAAGTAATGGTTTCTTCTGTAAAACCATTTGAATTGATGATGGGTAAAATTATTGGAATCGGACTTGTCGGACTTACCCAGTTTCTATTATGGGTCGCCCTCATTGTCGGATTTTATTTCTTCGGAGGAGCTTACTTCATGTCTTCCAACCCAGGGATGGAAGGAGCAGGTGCAGGAATGGCTGCCCCAGGAATGATACAACAAATATTTCAGTTAATGGGAACCATTAATATGGCTGAAATTATTATTAGTTTCATCATCTTTTTCATCGGAGGATACTTGATTTATGCATCTATATTTGCAGCCGTTGGAGCCATGGTCAATAGCCAGGAAGATACACAACAATTCATGACCCCAATCACACTTCTAATATTATTTGCCTTATATGCAGGAATTTACAGTGTCGAAAATCCCAATGGGCCTCTAGCATTCTGGGCATCTATGTTTCCATTGACATCTCCAATAGTAATGATGGTGCGTGTGCCTTTCGATGTTCCTCTATGGGAGAGACTGGTATCTATCGCTTTACTTTTCGGAACTGTAATCCTAATGGTTAAACTGACTGCCAAAATTTATCGCGTAGGTATTTTAATGTACGGAAAAAAACCTGACATTAAAGAAATTGTAAAGTGGCTGAAATATTAAACATTTTCACTTTTCCCTTGTTTTAACTTGTAAAAAACAAGGGAAAAATGAAAAATATTCTGAAAATAAATACAAATAGTTTACTTGCTTACATTTTAGTTTTCATCTGGTTGTTTGCTCAGCCAATGTTTATTTTTTCACAACGAGGAAGAGGGTATTATCCTCCGCATCCTGTCCCCCACCCACATCCAACGCCATATCCACCTCGTCCGGTGCCACGTCCGATACCGGCGCCTTACCCGAGGCCAATACCTCGCCCGGTTCCCGTACCCCGCCCTATACCTGTTCCGGTACCCGCTTTTCATCATCCATATTTCTATCATCCTTTTACTCCTTACTACTGGGGACCAGCCTGGCATCCTATAGGATTTTTTGTTGCAACACTGACGACAGCTGCTATCATTATCAGCATCAATAACACTACTTATCATTACGATCAGGGGGTTTACTATACGGAATCGTCAAACGGATACAAAGTCGTACCTGCCCCAATCGGTGCGGAAATATCATCCTTACCTTCTGGATATACAACACTGAATGTATCAGGTGTTAGTTATTACTACTACGGAGGCGCCTACTATATAAAATCAGGAAGCAAATACAAGGTTGTGACTGCACCTGCCGGAGCAATCATAACACAACTACCGGAAGGAGCAACGGAAACGACTGTCGATGGTAAAAAATATGTTGTTTATAATGGAGTATACTATGAACCGATTTCCCAGGATGGTCATGACTCATATGTGGTAGTCGAGACAAAATAATTTATACAATCCGGTATATCGCCAAGATCATTTTATCTAATAAATTGACCTTGCTTCTTAAATTAACTTAAATTGATATAATTTAAGTTAATTTAAGAAGCAAAATGGGGTCATTTGTGATTTGTCTGCGTATTTGTTTAAAATACCGGCAAAATATGAATACCTCTAACCACAAGATTCCTGAAGCAGTAAAAGAATTACTTCAAAATTCTTACTTCATATTATGGTGCTATACTCCAACTGATAAGTCTGATGAATGGTGGGCAAACTGGGCAGAAAACTATCCTGAAAGAAAGGCTGACATTTCAGAAGCTCGAAGAATCCTCTTATCTACAAAACTCAATAACATTCATCCTTCCGAAGAAGACTATACAAAATTATATGCCCGGCTAGAAAAAAATGTTGTACTCCTGAAAAAGAAACAACAGAAATATATCTGGCCCAGAGTAGTAGCTGCTGCTTGTGTTGTTCTTGCAATGTGTGTAGGCTCTTTATTATACTTTCAAAAGAATAATCAGACAACATTTTTCACCATAGAAAATTTAGTTCCGGTAGACAGTACTCTGACTGAAGTTGAACTGAAACTAACCAACCTTGAAAGAGTATCAGTAACAAATAACGCTGTTATCCGGTTAAAAAATTCCGGTACTATCCATGTAAATCAGGAAGAGATTACCGTGGCTGACAATACTTTGAACGTCAACAGTTCAAAATCTGCCACAAAACCCAAAATGAATGTGCTGCAAGTCCCAAGAGGGCGCTATTCCTCCGTCATATTAGCAGACGGAACTAAAGTTTGGGTCAACTCCGGAAGTGTTTTACATTTTCCAAATTCTTTTGAAAAAGAACACCGAACCATATATGCCAATGGAGAGATTTATTTAGAAGTAGCTAAAGATACCTCCCGTCCATTTTATGTAAAAACATCGAAAATGGATGTCCGCGTATTGGGAACCTCTTTTAATGTAACGGCCTATAATGATGAGACCTATCAGTCGGTAGTCCTCGTGGAAGGACGGGTGGAAATAAAATCTAAAACAGGATCAAAACAAGTGATAGAACCTACTGAAAGGTTGATCCTGACAGAAAATCAGATTTCTGTCTCAAAAGTAAATACATACGATTATACCTCTTGGAAGGATGGTATCTTTTTATTCACAGACCAAAGTTTGGGTTATGTTGCTCAACGTCTGTCCCGGTATTATCATGTAGACTTCATTTGCACTCCGGAAATTAAAAATTATTCTTGCTCCGGCAAACTGGTACTATTCGATAACCTGAACAAAGTCTTACATACTTTAGAAAAAAGCTTCCCTATTTCATGCGAAGAAACAGGAAATAAAATAAAATTAAGTTCTAACCCTAATAAGAAAATGCCTATGAAATAAACCCGGATTTAAGACAGATAGTTACAATACTATTAAACCAGAAGAATATTTTTTTTGAAAAAACCTTTTAACATACTAAAAATGTTACACTCTAAATTAAAACTTAAACATTCATTCCGAATAACTTATGTCATTACACTTTTATGCCTGACAAGCATATGTCCCATTTATTCGGCATCCATTTATGCACAAACTACACGTTTGTCTGTGAATTTGTCTCAAGTTCCGGTAAAAGACGTTATCCACTTTGTAGAGAAAGAAAGTGAATTCGTATTTTTCTATTCCGGAGATGTGTATTCAGATCTGAATCAAAATGTTACAGTAAAAGCCAAATCGGAAACAATTGAGCAAATATTGACTTCCGCACTTAAAAATACAAATTTGACTTATACTTTGAACGACAGGCAGGTAATTATAAACCGTAAAAATGATACCCGGCAATCTAAAAAAGGCATTGCCATTAACGGAACGGTTTGGGACGAACAACACTTTCCTCTTGCTGGTGTAAGTGTTATAGTAAAAGAAACGTCAACCGGTGTCACAACAGATCTCGAGGGAAACTATTTTATAGAAGTTCCAAATGAAGATGCCATTCTGGAGTTTCGGTATATCGGATACGAACCTCAGGAAAAAAAGGTTGGCAAACAGATAAATATTAATGTAAACTTACAGGAAGTACAAACAGGCCTGAATGAAGTCGTTGTTGTCGGATATGGTTCACAAAGAAAAGTGTCGGTGATCGGTTCTATTTCCACAATTGAACCGAAACGCTTACAACAAAGCTCTACCAGGGCCTTGAGTAACAACCTGGCGGGACAATTGGCCGGAGTTATTGCCGTACAACGTACGGGAGAACCTGGCGTCGATGGATCCAATTTCTGGATCCGTGGTATTTCTTCATTCCAGGATGCAGGTCGTTCTCCATTGATTCTTGTCGATGGTATCGAACGTACATTAGACGATATGGATCCTGCCGAAATCGAATCATTCTCTGTTCTGAAAGATGCTTCTGCCAGTGCTGTTTATGGAGTACGTGGTGCAAATGGAGTTATTCTTGTGAATACAAAACGGGGTAAATTGGGAAAACCTTCTATAAATGTTCAATATGAACAAAGTTTTACACAACCGGTTAAACTACCGGAATACATTGGTTCGGCGGATTATGCTTTATTGTTAAACGAACTGTCCCTGGAATCCGGAAATCCTATCCGCTTCTCAGAAGAGGCAGTTAACAACTTCCGGAACGGAACCGATCCGGAACTTTATCCTAATGTGAATTGGTTGGATGAAGTTACAAAAGACCATGCATCCAATCAACGTGCGAATCTAACAATTAACGGGGGTAGCGATATTCTTCGTTATGCTCTGGTTGGTTCTTATTACGGAGAGCAAGGTATATTTGAAAGGGACAAAAGTCAAACCTGGGATTCGAGCACGAAACTCAATAAATACAACCTTCGTTCGAATGTAGATGTCAACCTGACAAAAACAACTGTCGTTCGCGTTAGTATCGGCGGGTATTTGCAAGAAACAAACGGTATGGCAATAAAGTCAGATGATATATTCAACAGAGCTTTTGAAACACCGCCATTCGTCCATCCAACCATCTATTCCACCGGAGAGATCCCGAAAGTCGCCAGCCGGGACAACCCTTGGTCATTAACTACTCAACATGGCTTTTCAACTTATTCTTCCAGCAAAATAGAATCGTTGTTTTCTCTGGAACAGGATCTGAAATTCCTTTTACCCGGACTGAAAATTAAAGGGATTTTTTCTTTCGACCGGTATTCCAGATCCGGAATCGTACGGTCTAAAAATCCGGATTATTACCTCCCGGCAACGAGCAGAAACGAGGACGGTTCATTGAATCTTTCCATCGGAAGCTACGGACAGGAATTTTTAGGTACAGAAAAGAAGACTGAATGGGGAAATAAAGCGACTTACCTGGAGGGTAATCTGAATTATTCTCAAAATTTCGGGAAGCATCATGTAGAAGGATTATTCCTCTATAACCAACGAGATTATCAAAATGGGGATGTAGTACCTTTTCGCCGGATGGGTATTGCCGGACGAGCTTCTTACACATTCGACAACCGGTATATCGCTGAGTTCAATTTTGGATATAATGGTTCTGAGAACTTTGCAAAAGGTCAACGGTTCGGTTTCTTTCCATCTTTTGCTGTCGGATATCTCTTATCAGAAGAGGCTTTTATGGAATCATACAAAAGGACTTTTTCTAAAATCAAATTCAGAGGGTCCTGGGGAACTGTGGGCAATGATCAGTTGGCCGGACGACGTTTTGCTTATATCACGACAATTGATGAGGATGGTAGTTACAAATGGGGTGTAAATAATGACTACAATCGTTCCAGACGCTTTGAAGGGGATTTTGGAATTCCTAATCTGACCTGGGAAACTGTAGAGAAAGTGAATATCGGAACCGAAATAGGGTTATGGCATGCATTGGATTTCCAGATTGACTGGTTTATGGAACACCGGAAAGATATTTTTATGCAACGTAAAAATATCCCGACTGCTGCCGGTTTTATAAAAACGCCGTGGGCTAATTTCGGTAAAGTGGACAACAAAGGAATCGACCTTTCTTTGGATTTTCATAAACAACTGAATGATGACTGGTTTTTAGGAGCTCGCGGAACATTTACATATGCCCGGAATAAAATCATCGAACAAGATGAAGCTCCGGGTATAATCGGAACAAACCGTTCATCTACCGGTTTACCTGTTGCACAATTGTTCGGTTTAATTGCTGAACGTCTATTCACTGAAGATGATTTTGAAGATGTTGCAAAAGGTACCCTGAAAGAAGGAATAACCCCACAAACATTTACAAGTAAATTGCGCCCGGGAGATATCAAATATAAAGATGTCGATGGAGACGGTTCAATTACCACTATGGATGTCGCTCCCATCGGAGGCACTTATGATCCGCAAGTCGTTTATGGCTTCGGTGCAAATGCATCTTACAAAAATTTTGATCTCAATATATTCTTCCAGGGAAATGGAAATACATGGCGTTTCATTGGCAGTTCTAATTTCATCCCGGGAAGTAATACTGGAGCAATGGGGAATATCCTGACCAACTATAACGACCGCTGGACAGCGAATAATCCGGATCAGGATGTTTTCTATCCACGCTTAACATACGGACCGAATGAAAATAACTCTCAAAACTCAACATGGTGGTTACGTAACATGAGTATGCTGAGGATGAAAGATATAGAAGCCGGATACAGATTCCCTAAAAGATGGATTGGAAAAGCCGGCCTCTCATCGTTACGCCTTTATGTAAAAGGAACTAATCTGCTGACATTCTCTGATTTCAAATTATGGGATCCGGAAGTTGACACTTCAAACGGAGCTAAATACCCAATAATGAAATCTTTATCTCTTGGTATCGATGTCAATTTTTAATTTCTGAAAAAACATTTAATAAACAGTAATATGAAATTATTAAAATATATAGGATTATCAGTTTTATGCTTAACACTGAGTGGGTGTGCAGACTTTTTAGATAATGCCCCAGATGATGCATTAACATTGGAAATGATTTTTAATGATAAAACCCGGACAGAAGATTGGCTGGCCAACGTTTATAGTGGCATTCCGGATCCTTACTTCCCCATGATCAGAGATATAGGATACGAAACGGTTGCAGATGACGCCACTCCTTCTCAACGATGGGTGCAATGGTGGGGAGGTACGCTCTTGAATTATCGGGTGGGTAACTGGTATACCGACTCTGGCTGGAATGCCAACTTCTGGAGTAACCTGCCTCAGAAAATACGAGACGCTTATATTTTGATCCATAACGCGCATTCCAATCCAAAACAGGGAGTCACAGACGAAGATATCGAAACAATGAAAAACGAATGCCGCTTCTTAGTTGTTTACTATTACTGGATATTGACCGAAGCTTACGGATCTGTGCCGTATTATGAAGATATGATCGATGTAAATTCCCCTCAGGATGTTTTAATGAGAGGACAGCGTTCTTTTGATGAAACCATTGAATGGATCGATTCCGAACTTCTGGATCTGTCGAAGAAATTACCGACTAAATGGGAGGATACTTTCTTCGGTCGTGCAACATCCATCGCCTGTCTGGCCGTCCGCGCCCGGGCATTATTGTTTGCTGCCAGTCCATTGGTAAACGGAAACCCAATGTATAAAGGGATTACAAACTACGATGGAAAAGAACGATTTAACAGCACATACGATGCATCTAAATGGGTTCGGGCCACAAAAGCCTGTAAAGACTTGTTGGATGCGTCTCACACAGCCGGACATAAACTGTATTATGAGTACAACAATGATGGTTCCATCGACCCGTTCATGTCGTGCTCCAATGTATTCTTCAGAAAAACATCCGAAGGCAACAATGAGATTCTGTTTGCCCGTCCGGATTGTAACTATAAAGAATACGAGGGACACGCTACTCCGAGAGGTTGTGGTGGAAATGGAGGTCTTGGCGTTACTCAAAGCTTAGTCGATGCCTTTTTTATGAAAAACGGGCTTTCTCCCATTCTGGGATATAATGCGGATGGTAGTCCGATCATCAATGAAGCTTCCGGATATACGGAAAAAGGATTCGCCGAAGAACCGGAGATACGGAATACCAAATGGGATATTTGCCGGAAAGCTCCGGATGTGAAACCCGGACAAATCACCTATGGAAAAACATTCAACATGTATTCCAACCGGGAACCCCGTTTTTATTTAACGGTCATATATAACGGACAGTGGTATTGGACAGAAAACCGGACTACCCGTTTCATGGAAAACGAATGGGATGGC
>JAVBTA010000008.1:0-55560 GCA_031556375.1 Bacteroidales bacterium
ATTGAATGCATCCGTATCCAAAGGGCAGGAAAAAGGGCTATATACCACTATTGGCGGTAGTCTTGGCGCAAACCATTACCGCTACACCCTGGATAATAATAACAGTAGCGTACCTCAACTGGGCTTCGGAGGAAACCTGGGCTTACAGTACTTCTTCAGCAAACATTGGGGATTAGGTACAGGACTAGGCATTGCTTATTACAACAGTAAGGGAACTTATGCCAACTCTTGGGAGAATGACTCCAAACACTATTTATTTAAAGGAATGTATGATGATGATTTTCGCTATCTTTTTGGTGAAGACTATAGAGATTACGATCTCCGGTTAGGATTAAAGGACTGGAAAGAAAGCCAACAGGGATATTTCTTTGAAATTCCTTTGATGCTTATGTACCAGACCAAGTGGGGAACGTCCCAAAGCTGGGGAATGTATGCGGGACTTGGAGGAAAAATTCAACTTCCGGTCTTCAGTCAAACCTATTCGGTAAAAAAAGGCAGTGAATTATCTGTAGCCGGCTATTATCCTAAACCGGATCTGGTTCTACCGGATCCGGCAGGACCGGATGTCAGTTGGCACGGTTACGGGACTAATTCCGAGATAACTTACAAAGGAGACATGGATATAAAAACGAGTTTTGCACTTTCCGGAAAACTTGGATTGATAAAAACACTTACTCCACGGCTTGATTTCATTTTTGGCGTTTATATGGATTATGGATTGAGCAATATCAAAGACGGGAACAAGACCCCGGAAGCCTATCTGATAAATCCTGAGAACAACACCAAAACCATACACCCGGCAGCATACGTAGGTGATCATCTGCAGTATAACGGTTACATAAACTCTCATCCTGTTGATAAAGTCAACCTGATGGCATTAGGAGGAGAAATCGGCTTGAGAATAAAACTCGGAAAAGTGAAGAAGGAAAAGAAAATAGAAGAACAACCGGTAATCCGGGAAATCAAACCTATAAAGCCCTCTTATACGCTTCGTGTTCTCGACAGTTTAACAAAAAAACCGTTATCCACTCAGGTGGATATCGTATGCCGGACTTGTACTGACCTCGACAATCAGACTGTCTATTCTTCAAACACAAATGCCGTTACTACAAATTTATATCCCGAAAATAAATATGATGCAACGATTACAAAAACAGGATTTCCTTCGTACAGTACACAGTTTGTGACAACATCCGGAGAAAATGAAATCACATTGTTGATACCTCTGCATCCGTCTATTTCAGGGACAGTGAAAAATAATAAGAACAACCTGCTGCCTGATGTGAATATCAAAATTACTGATCTGGCATCCAAAAACTATGATGCCCAAACAAACCGGGAGGGATATTTCATAGTTCCGTCAGTCGACGCAGGCACTCATTATTACGTCATCGCATCAAAAGCAGGATATGCTTCCGATACGGTACAACTCGATATCCCATCAGATCCGGATAAATTACAGCCTTCATACGTGGCGCTTAAATTAAATTCGGAAGGAATAACATTAAATCCTCTCAAAAAAATGATGATTTCGGCTTTAGTATTATTCGATCTGGATAAATTCGACCTTGGTCCCAACGCAAAAAAAGAAATAGACGCTATTGTCACTATGTTGAATGAAAATCCTGAAATACAGGTATCTGTGGAAGGCCATACAGATGCCCGGGGTTCTGCAGCTTACAATAAAAAATTATCTCAGGAACGGGCAGATGGCGTAAAAAATTATATGGTTGAACAAGGGATAACGTCTAATCGTATAAAGTCTACGGGATACGGATTTTCCCGATTGCTAAACAGGTGTAAGCCCGGTGTAAAATGCTCTGAAGAAGAGCATCAGGAAAATCGCAGGGTAGAATTTATATTTACAGAAAAGTAGTACACATACAAAATAAAATTAAGAAGAGCCTTCGACAGTAATGCCGGAGGCTTTTTTTGTATATATGTAAATAAAATCGTATTTTTATTTAAAATCGTAAACAAATCTTATAGATATTTGTTATAAAATATTTAGTTTAAAATAAACCACATGATAAGTAACTTTATGAATTACAAAAAAATCATTTCACTAACATTTATTCTTTCAATTACAGCGACATTTTTCACAACAAGAGCACAGGAAATAAATGAAATTCCTTCTAAACCGGCTATTATTTATAATGATTCACTGATCGTACATCCCAAAAGGCCATGGAAAGCAGCACTGGAAACCTTCGGCCTGAATGTCGGGATCTGGGGTTTTGACCGCTATGTACTTCAGGGTGATTTTGCCCATATCAATAGCAAGACTATTAAAAATAATTTTGAGACCGGTTTTGTTTGGGATAATGATCAGTTTTCGACCAATTTGTTTGCTCACCCATATACAGGAGGATTGTATTTCAATACTGCCAGAAATAGCGGCCTCAACTTTTACCAATCTATCCCTTACTCTGTCGGAGGAAGTCTGATGTGGGAATTTTTCATGGAAAATGAACCTCCAGCCATTAATGATTTTATTTCCACTTCTATCGGAGGAATTTCTTTAGGAGAAGTCACTTACCGGCTTTCCGACCTGATTATCGACAGTCGCTCTACCGGTTGGGAACGGGTCGGAAGAGAGTTTCTAAGTACGGTAATTTCACCTATGACCGGATTGAATCGTCTTATCAGCGGGGATATGTGGAAACGGCGCAATTTCAGGGGGAGATCTGTTGCAAACAGCGTTCCTTTGGAATGTATTGTCAGATTAAGCTACCGGGCTCTCGCGGAAAACAATGACATCTCTGAAAGTATAAGTAATTCTATGTATGTTGATGCATCTCTTATATATGGTGATCCTTTCGATCGGGAAAATCAAAAACCCTATGACTATTTTTCATTGAAAGCCGGATTCAATCTTATTTCAGACCGGCAGCCGTTAATCAGCAATATCAATGCTATCGGGATGATCTGGGGGAAGGATATAGAGATGAAAAAGCCTACCAGAAACTTGACACTGGGTATTTTCCAACACTTTGATTACTATGATTCCTATGGTGGAAACTTTATGGGCGAAGGTGGGGTTGAAAAAGTGGATTATCATTACTTCCGGATTGCTGAGGCTGCAGCTTTCGGAGGGGGAATGATCTACCGGGCAAATATGTCGGAAAAAAATTATTTTTTATTGTCGGCGCATATCAATGGGGTACTTCTGGGAGCAACTTCAACGGACTATTATAACGATATCGACCGCGACTACAACCTGGGAAGCGGATATAGCACCAAACTCAAAACAGGATTTGTCTTCAACTCCAAGTTCGAGATGGGACTGAATTTCGAACATTATCAAATTTTTACATGGAAAGGCTATCCGCAGGATATCGATTGGAGTAGCATGACTCATGAGGAAGGCCTGTATGTCAATGCCCAAGGGGATAAAGGAAACAGTAGGTTAAGTATCGTTGGATTGTCGGGAATTTATAAATTCAACGAACATCTCAGCATTTATGCCAGCATTTCCGATTACATCAGAAAAAGTTATTATTCTACTCCTCCTGTCAATAAACCAAGTAATGTGAGATATGCGGTGACAGAGGGTAAAATTGGCATCGGATACGTGTTTTAGTTATCTGCAAAGCACCTTTATAACAATAAAAAATTAGTTCCCATGAAAAAGAAAGTCAATATATTTATCTGCATTATTTACACTTTGTTTTTGGCAAGTTCTCTTCAGGCTAAAGTTAAACTGCCGACAATATTGGACAACAATATGATATTGCAACAACAAACACTAGTCAAACTATGGGGAGAATCCAATCCAAAGGCAAAAATAAATATCAAAACATCATGGGACAACAAAGCATATACCACAATCAGTGACAATAATGGGAAATGGTTACTATCTGTCAATACTCCTGTTGCGGGTGGCCCTTATGAGATAAGTATCAGCGACGGAGAAATAATTGTTCTTAAAAATATTCTCATTGGAGAAGTTTGGTTTTGTTCGGGACAGTCAAATATGGAAATGCCGATGAGAGGTTTTGATCGCCAACCGACAAAAAACTCAAATGATGTAATAGCAAAGGCAAAAATCAAGACTCCGATCAGAATGTATACGACAGATTCTGAAAATGGTTCATGGGTTCGCCAATTCAGCAAGAAACCAGAGGCCTACTGTAAAGGTAAATGGCTGGAAAATTCATCAGAAAACGTAGCTAACATCAGTGCTGTGGCCTATTTCTTTGCGTCTTACATGCAAGATGCCCTGGATGTTCCGATAGGTATTATCGTTTCATCCTGGGGAGGCTCTATGGTTGAAGCCTGGATGAGCCGGGAAGCAATATCTCCTTTCAAAGAAGTAAATCTTTCTATTTTGGATAACGACAGTATAGTCAAAAATCCGACATCGACTCCTTGTGTTATTTACAATGCCAAAATAGCACCTTTGACAAATTTTGCAATCAAAGGATTCTTATGGTATCAGGGCGAAAGTAATCGTAGCAATGCTGACCTGTACGCTAAATTAATGCCTGCATTTGTAAAAGATTTACGTCAAAGATGGAATGTAGGAGATTTTCCGTTTTACTTCGTTCAAATAGCTCCGTTTAATTACGAAAATCCGGATGCGACTTCAGCCGCCCGGTTGAGAGAAGTCCAGTTCCGGAATATGAGAGATATTCCAAATGCAGGAATGGCGTTGACAATGGATATAGGAGATCCTGTTTTCATTCATCCCGCAGACAAAGAAACGGTGGGAAACAGACTTGCATATTGGGCTCTGGCAAAAACCTACGGAAAATCCGGTATCGGATATTTATCTCCCGAATACAAATCAATGGAGAAAGCCGATGATAAAATATATATCGACTTTAGTAATGCTCCGGGAGGTATTTGCCCTATGTGGGCCGATCTGAAGGGGTTTGAGATAGCTGGAGAAGACAAAGTGTTTCATCCTGCAAAAGCCGAAATAGAAACAAAGACGGCCCGACTTATGGTCTCCTGTAAAGATGTTCCAAATCCGGTAGCAGTACGATATGCATACAAAAACTATGCAGAAGCGAGTATCTTCAGTGTATATGGTATCCCTGTAACGCCATTCCGCACCGACAACTGGTAATTTACACTCTACATCTGGACTCCTCATTCCCCTTTCGAGGGCAGGAGTAATTCATGTCTTTGCGTTCAAGAGGCCGGGATATTATTCCACTTCAAGAACAACAATTGATTTTGCCGGCAAATCCAGATCTAACTGTCCATTAACCACTTTCGCTTTCGTGAAGACCTGAGGCTTTACAAGATCTGGATTCTCAAAAGTATTATAATCTGTTATACTATCAGACGTCAAAATACTCCCGGTTACATTCTTCGCAGTCATTCCAGACAAATTGATCTTTATAGATACTCATCTGCAAAACAACCACCCGGACAACGCAAATTCGGTATCTGAAGTTTTTTCAATGCTACCAAAACACCCGTCCGGAAACCTTTGGTAACACTTTGCAAAGATAGCACAATATTACTCAATCGATAATATTATCGAAATTATACGTTTTTTCAGATATTACGCTCATAAATACCAAAATTTTTATCTAAGTTTGTCGTTATTTTACAAATGAGGATATTAAAGATTGTTTTCCGGATTACTCTGATTCTCCTGCTGGTATTTTATATATTACCGGTAGTATTGTTTCAAGTGCCCTATTTCCAGAAAAAAATATCAGAAAAAGCCTCTGAAGAACTACATGAAAGATTAGGCGTCGACGTAAAAATCGGGCATGTCGATTTTGAATTATTCAATAAGATCATACTAAAAGACTTATATCTGGAGGATCAATCCGGAGATACTCTTTTTCAGGCTAAACGACTAGGGGCCGGATTTGAGTTCATACCTCTGTTAAAAGGTCGTCTACGCTTCGAAACCATACAGTTATTCAGTTTTCAGTTTAACCTGAATAAAGAAACGGTAGACTCTCCTCTTAATTTACAATTTGTTCTCGATGCCTTTGCAAGCAGGGATACCACAAAAAAAGACACAAAAATCGACCTGCAGATAAAACGATTGAATTTAAGACGGGGAAATTTCTCATACCGCATCAAAAATGAGCCTGAGACTCCGGAAAAATTCAATTCCAAAGACGTTAAGATCAAAGACCTGTCGGCCAAAATAAAGCTTAACAAACTAACCGAAAATCAGTTAATAGCAGACTTCCAGAACCTGAGTTTTTCAGAAAAATCCGGGTTTGATGTTCAACGGCTTTCATTCGATATTAATGCGAACACCGACAGTGTAAAAATCGGGCACTTACAAGTAAAACTACCGGAGACAAACCTGTCTCTCATAGGGATATCCGCTGATCTCAAAGGGGTTAATCATCCGGAAGATTACCTGTCCAAAGCCCTTTTCAACCTCCGGATCGAACCATCCACGATTCACCTGAAAGATCTGAAAGCTTTTTTACCTGTCTTTACCAATTTCAAGGACGCAATTAGTATTGAAGGAAATCTGTCCGGGAACACAAGCCACCTGAAACTGTCAAATCTGGCAATCCTTGATAAAAATGACTTACGACTTAAAGCAAATATCGAATTATCTGATATTACCAGCCCTACCAATATATTTGTCAGAGGAACGATCGAAGATTCATTTATATCTTCCGAAAGTATCCGCAAAATGACAAATAATTTCAGTAAGGACCCCGTAAACCTTCCTCCTCAAATTTTCCAATTAGGGAATGTCTATTTTACAGGAGATGTCTCCGGTTTCTTTCACCATTTAAGCGCTCATGGTATTTTTAGAACCGACATTGGAACTGTAAATACAGATGTCAATATCGGAAGAGACGATCAATTCTTTATTAGTGGCAGAGTTATGTCCGACAAATTGGATATCAACCGATTGATGAACAGCACAGATTACGGCATGGCAAGTTTCAACATACAAGTCAATGCGATACAGACAATTAATAAGAAATTTTCCGGCGACATCAACGCTATTGTCGAAAAGTTCGACTATAAAGGCCATTCATATGAAAATATGAACCTCATCGGAGCTTTTACTCCTCAAAGTTTTTCCGGGAAATTCACTCTGGACAATCAGGAAGGGAAGATCAATGCGGAAGGATTATTTGTCCTGAATGGAGAAAACTCCGAATTCAATTTCTATGCTGAAGTCGATCACATACTATTAGATAAACTGAATTTAAGTAAAAAGTATAAAGACTCAGACCTTTCATTCAAGGTAAAAGCCGATTTTACAGGGAACAATATTGATAACCTGCTTGGAGATGTGTATCTTTCCGACATAAAATTCAGTACGGAAAAAGGAGGATACTATCTCGACACTTTTAATATCAGATCCAGTCAAATAGAAAACGAAAAACTATTGTTGCTGAAATCCGATCTCGTCAATGGAGAAATCCGGGGACTCTACTCCTTTTCCGGAATTATACCTTCTGTAAATCGGCTGCTTAATAGTTATCTGCCGGCTTTAGTCAAAAAAAACAATTCCAAAAAAGTAGAAAAACCCAACAATTTTTCAATCAATCTGTCTATCGAAGATACACAGGAACTTTCACGCATCCTCGATCTGCCATTTGTCTTATTTAACAGAACCAAGTTGGTTGGACAATACAACAGTATATATGATAAATTCAGGCTAGAACTATACTCTCCCCGGATGAGCTATGGAAAAACCCTGATCGAATCCGGCACAATACTCGCTGAAAATCCTGAAAATACAATAAAAATAGATATCAGTGGAGTCGGCCTGCAAAAGAATAATAAGAAATTACCATTTTCCGCATCTATTAATGCCTATGACGATAATATAGGAGCGCTTTTCAGTTGGGACAGTAATATGAAAAACAAATATCTGGGTAAACTGAGCCTGTCTTCCCGGTTTTCAAGGGAAAATGAAAAGTCGCCTCTGAAAACGTATATCTCCCTGAATGAGACAAATACGACTTTCAATAATACCACATGGACAGTTCGCCCGGCAAACATTGAAATAGATTCCGGAAAAATAACCATCAACAGGTTAAAAATAGATCATGAGGATCAATTTGTCCGGATAAACGGAGTTATCTCCAATCATCCCGAAGATAGTCTCAGAGTGGATCTGAATAAAGTCGACCTGGAATATGTTTTTACAACATTAAATATTCCGGCTCTCGAATTCGGAGGGTTGGCTTCCGGGCATGTCAATGCACAAGATCTATTCAAAACAAAGAAACTATCGACTTTCCTGGACGTAAAGAGCTTCTCTTTTAACAACACTACATTCGGGGACATGAAACTTTCGGGGACATGGGACGACGAAGCTCAGGGAATACTCATGCGGGGTAATATTTACAAAGACGATTCGACTAAGGTTGGAGTCGACGGAATCATTTATCCTGTAAAAGAAGAACTATCGATTGTCTTCGATGCCCAAAATACAGATGCTTCTTTCCTGAGGAAATATCTGAAGAAAGTTGCAAATAACGTTTCCGGAAAACTCACAGGTAAACTACGTCTATTCGGAGACCTGAATGACCCGACTGTAGAAGGAGATGTTTTTGTCAAAGACGGAGGATTCGAGATACCTTTCCTGAACACTTACTATTCATTCACCGACACTGTAAGGTGCCGTCCGGATGAAATCATCATTAAAGACATCAATTTTATTGACAAAAATGGTTGGGGAGCATTGGCCAACGGCTATGTAAAACATAATCTTTTTGCAGATTTCTATTATTCTGCGGAACTGAAGTTCGATAATTTCCTGGTATTCAACGCGACAGAGAGTCAAAATCCAAATATTTACGGAACAATCTTTGCTTCCGGAAGTGCCAATATCAGAGGTACGGAAGACGTTGTAAATATCAATGTCAGAATGAGAAACGACAAGAACACCAAACTTTTCCTTAATTTCATGGATAACAATGAGATTTCCAACTATGACTTCATCCACTTCGTTGATAAAAAACCCGACACTACAAATCTGGTAGAAAAGTACTTTGAAATGGTATCCGACAAACCGATTTATATGAAATCCATTGCCGGAACAGATATCCGGTTCAATATGACATTGGACGCCACTCCGGATGCTACGGTAGAAATTATTATGGATCCGGTAACCGGAGATCGGATTCGCACAAATGGTAGCGCAAACAATCTCCAGGTAGAATATGGGACACGTACCCCTCTGAAAATGAAGGGAAAATACACTATCGAACAGGGAAAATACAATTTCAGTTTCCAACAAATGCTTTTCAGAGACTTCAATATCAGGGAAGGCAGTTCCGTTTCTTTTCCTGGCGACCCATATGCCGCAGTCTTCGATGTCAATGCGATCTACTCTACGATGGCGAACTTAGGAGATCTCAATCCCGACCTGGTCGAATATGCAGGTAGAAGCAGTGTTATGACCAACTGTGTCCTGGATATTTCGGGGCCAATGGCTCACCCGAACATCAAATTCAACCTGGAAGTTCCTGAATCGGAATATATTGAACGGCAAATCAAGAATTATATCAATACCGAAGATATGATGAACAGACAAATTGTTTATCTTCTGGTATTGAATAGGTTTGCCCCTCCGGCAGAAGGCCCCAACGCCAATACTTCCCGGACAAATGACCTTTCGGCCCTGGCTTCCACTACTTTATCATCCTCTCTCTCCAGTATTGTAAATTCTTTCACCGACAATGTACAGGTAGGAACACGTATCAGGACCGAAGATAAAGAAGCCATGACCGGGACCGAAGTCGAATTAATCTTATCCAGTCAGTTACTGGATAATAGACTTATAATAAATGGAAATCTTGGATATCGGGATTATTCTATTTATGGCGACGATGCAAAAGGTATGACTCCTTTTGTGGGTGATTTTGATTTGGAATATAAACTTACACCAGGAGGTGGTGTTCGCCTGAAAGCTTACAACCACTACAACTACCGTTACTACTATCTTGATTCACGGTCGAAAACGACTCAAGGCCTTGGAATTGTCTTCCGGAAAGATTTTGATCACCTCTACGAATTATTCGGCAAGAAACGCATCGACTATCCTGTGTTAATCGATACGATCCCTGCCGATAGTATCAAAATCAATACGAAGACGGATTTTATAAAATTCAAATGAAATATTGGCCTTCTTCTTTCAATTACCTTGCTGTATCGATCTCCAAATATTATCTATGTTTATATTCATTAATTAAAGAACGCATGAAAACATTATTTTCATCCTGTTTATGGAATTCCCATCATAACTGCATCTAATAAATAAAATCAATTATTTATTAAAAAATATAGTTATGAAACGATTTGTATTCTTATTGCTTAGTTTATTGAGTTTTTCCCTTGTAGCACAGGAGAAAAAAGATGTAGTATTAAAAACAGAAGTTTCGGAAGCGACCGTTTTTATTAAAGGTGCACAAGTTCTTCGCAAGACATCAACAAGCCTCCCTCTGGGGAAATCGACAGTTAGGTTTTCCGGGCTATCTCCCTATGCCGATGCTAAAAGTGTCCGGGTCAACGTAGATGGGGATGTGATGGTTTTATCGGTAAATTACCAGTTAAACTACAATGACAGTATAAAACAAACCACAGAAATCGAAAACTACATCAAACAAATAGATGGTCTGAATGAAAAAATCAAACTGGAAACCGTAAACAAGGAAATTATCAATGAAGAACTGGCTTTCCTGCGGGAAAATAAAAAAGTCGGTGGTACTGAAGGTGTTAATTATACTAACTTAAAAACAACCCTGGCTTTTTACGGAGAAAGGATTTCTGAATTGAAAATGAAAGAATTGGAGACCGATAAAAAGCTCAAAGCACTAACAATAGAAAGAACCTCTTTGGAACGTAAGTTGGCAGCTTTAGGTAATGTCAAATCAGAACCTACAGGAGAAGTTGTTTTGGAAGTCGATTGTAAATCAACAGTAAAAATTCCTTTGGAATTATCTTATTATGTTAACAATGCCAGTTGGTATCCTTCATATGATATCCGTGCAAAAAACATCTCCGAACCTATAGAGTTGGTTTATAAAGCCAATATCATGCAAAACACGAAAGAAGAGTGGAAAAATATCAAATTAAAAGTTTCTTCTGTAAATCCCAATTTAGGGAATGTCGCCCCTAAACTGAAAACGTATTTCCTGGACTATTATACAAAGCCTCCAAGATATGATGGTAACGACCTTTCAAGCCAGGTGAAAGGAAAAGTTCTTGATACCTCAGGAGAACCTCTTATCGGAGTGAATGTAATGATAAAAGGCTCCACGATAGGTACTGCCAGTGATGCAGATGGTAATTTTGCACTTGCAATCCCATACGGAGGAGGAGAACTGGTCTTCTCATACCTTGGGATGAATACAAGGACTCTACCTATATCTAATAGTTATATGAATGTGGTTCTGGAAGAAAGTCTTCAGACTCTGGACGAAGTGGTTGTTGTGGGATATGGAGCGCAAAATAAAGAAGTATCAAGCGCATTATCAGGAAAAGTTTCAGGAGTTCAAATACGAGGAATGTCCGATTTAAAAGCAAAACCTGCAAACACTCCACTGCCGGTAGCCCAAATAGAAAATCAGACATCAGTTGAGTTCGAGATCAAAATACCTTACACCATTTTATCCGGCAATAAAAATACGGTTGTAGAGATGGAACATTATTCCCTTCCTGCCGAATATGAGTATTATTGTATTCCAAAAATAGATAAGGATGCTTTTTTACTTGCAAACATCTCTGACTGGGAACAATACAATCTACTTGACGGAGAAGCGAATATATTCTTTGAAAACACATTTGTCGGCAAAACGATCCTGGATATCCGTGGACAAAGCGACACATTGAATATCTCACTGGGAAGAGATAAAAACGTATCCATACAACGTGAAAAAATGAAAGAATATACTTCCCAGAAGTTTTTAGGAAGTAAATCTGAGACCACTCGTGGATGGAAGATCTCTGTAAAAAATAATAAACGCCAACCAATATCCATGTTATTATTCGATCAAATACCGGTTTCTACAAGCCATGAAATAGAAGTTTCCGCTGAAAATTTATCCGGAGCAACATTGAACGAAGAAACAGGTGAAGTAAAATGGAAATTCACTCTTCAATCTTTACAAAAGAATGATTTGGAATTGAATTACAAAGTTAAATACCCCAAAGGACGGACATTGTTGGTAGAATAATACCCCTCATTACAATAAAAAATGGGGCTGTCCAAAAAGTCGGATAGCCCCTTCCTTATTTCTTGATCACCTTGTAAGTTTTGCCTACGGTTGCCGGATTTGGATATTCAGCTAGTTTCAGGAAGCTTGGCAGATAATCGACTACCCAAAGTTTTACTCGTTTACTATAAGCGCTGGATGTGACTTGTTGCGTTTGAGTACTTGGAGCCATCAAAAAAAAGTTTTCAACACATTTTTTCTCATATCGATACAACATATCAAAATATTGCATAATTTTGCAGTCAATTTGAATAAATATTCACAATGTGTACTAAAAAAGAAAGACATATAGCAATCAGGAAAGCGGTTAAAAATCATCCTATAAGCAGCCAGGAAGAACTGAAAAGCATTCTCGAAAAAGACGGGATTCTTTTCGCACAGGCCACATTATCAAGGGACATCAAAGAACTGAAGATTGTTAAATCTCCGGATGCAAGCGGCAATTATATTTACACATTTCATGGCAAGAATAATTATTCATACGATATAACTGATTCCGCCGATGAAAATGAACTTTCATCCAGAATAACCTCCTCCATCGAGTTTTCCGGTAATCTGGCCGTATTGAAGACCCGTCCCGGATATGCTATGGGAATAGCATCCGACATCGACAACCTGGCTTCAAAAGAGATATTGGGAACCATTGCCGGAGACGATACTATATTGTTGATTCCAAGAGAAGGGATCAGTCGGAGTACCGTAATAGATGTGTTGCAGAATATAATTCCTAATTTAGGACTAAAGTAATAGGTAGTAAGTTTAAAAACTTAAAAAAAAATGAACGAAGAAATACAAGTCGTAATTGCCGACGAAAGCCATATAAAATACGTGCAGACAATTCTGGACACAATTGAAGCCGCGGCTAAAGTTCGCGGAACAGGTATTGCCAAACGTACTCCCGAATATATCGAGCAAAAAATGAGGGAAGGAAAAGCGATTATTGCTCTTTGCGACAATGATTTTGCCGGATTTTGTTACATCGAAAGCTGGGGAAACAAGCAATATGTTGCCAATTCCGGTTTAATCGTTGTCGAAAAATTCCGGGGACACGGTTTGGCGATGAGGATCAAACAAAGATCTTTCGAGCTTTCCAGACAAATGTTTCCGGATGCAAAATTATTTGGGTTAACATCCGGCGCTGCCGTCATGAAGATCAATACGGAACTGGGATACGTTCCGGTTACTTTCGCCGACCTGACTGACGACGAGGCTTTCTGGAGAGGATGCCAGGGGTGCGTGAACTACGATATTTTGCAACGTACGGATAGAAAATATTGTATTTGTACAGCAATGTTATATGATCCTAACAGAAAAAAGAAAGGTGATACCAATAAAAATGATTAATTTTGAAAGATAATACAATATAAAATGAAAAAAGAAAAAGTAGTCTTAGCATTCAGCGGCGGATTGGATACTTCCTTTTGCGCTATGTATTTATCTCAGGAAAAGGGATACGAAGTGTATACTGCTCTTGCAAATACGGGAGGATTTAATGACGAAGAGCTGAAGCGCGTTGAAGAACGAGCCTACAAACTAGGTGCAAAAAAACATGTATCTCTGGATATTACTCAGGAATATTATGAGAAAAGTATTAAATATATGGTATATGGAAATGTACTGCGTAATGGCACCTACCCTATTTCCGTCAGCTCTGAACGTATTTTCCAGGCGCTTGCAATCATCAACTACGCCAAGGAAATCGGCGCTGACTATGTAGCCCATGGAAGTACCGGCGCAGGGAATGATCAGGTACGTTTTGACCTGACTTTCGATGTCCTGGCTCCGGAAATCAAAATATTGACCCCTACCCGCGACATGATACTGACCCGTGAATATGAAATCAACTACCTCAAACAACACGGATATGAAGCCGATTTCACAAAGATGGAATATTCTATCAACAAAGGTCTTTGGGGAACAAGTATCGGTGGAAAAGAAACCCTGAAATCAAATCAGACATTACCGGAAGAAGCTTATCCTTCTCAAATCACAAAACAAGGAGAAGAAACTCTAACGTTGGGCTTTGAGAAAGGGGAAATCTCTTCGGTAAACGGGAAAAAATATAAAAATAAAGTAGAGGCTATTCAAGCCGTAGAAGCTATCGGAGCTCAATACGGCATTGGTCGTGATATGCATATCGGAGATACTATTATCGGCATCAAAGGACGTGTAGGTTTTGAAGCTGCCGGTCCTTTACTGATTATCAACTCCCATAAAATGCTGGAAAAACATACGTTGACGAAATGGCAACAATACTGGAAAGACCAAATCGGCACATGGTACGGTATGTTTTTACATGAAGCACAATACCTTGAACCGGTAATGCGGGATATGGAGGCTTTCCTCCAAAGTACTCAACAAAATGTAACAGGAGAGGTGATCATTAAATTACGCCCATACAGCTATACTTTAGTAGGGGTGGAAAGTAATTTCGATCTGATGAAAGCTGACTTTGGTGAATATGGAGAAATCAACAAAGCATGGACTGCCGATGATGCCAAAGGATTTACAAAAATCACGGCAATACCTACGAAAATATTTTTCAACATACAGGAGAAGAATAAAAAGGGGAGTTAAAGGACGTCACAAGGAGTTAGAGGGAGTTACAAGAATGGCTTACGCCGAAAAAATATATGATGAAGATTAAAGTAGGAATTATTGGTGGTGCAGGTTATACTGCAGGAGAGTTGCTCCGGTTGTTGATCCATCACCCGAAAGTTGAAATATCATTTGTTCATAGTACGAGTAATGCGGGAAATAAAATAACAGATGTTCATGGAGGTCTGATTGGTGAAACGGATTTGATATTTTCTGATAAACATCCTTTCGGAGGATTGGATGCATTGTTTCTTTGTTCAGCCCACGGTGACAGCAAGAAATTTATCGAAGAAAATCTGATCCCTGACAAATTGAAAGTGATTGATTTATCGACTGATTACCGTCATAAAAGTTCGGAAAATGAATTTGTTTACGGACTTCCGGAACTGAATAAAGAGGCTATCAGAAAAACAAACCGCCTGGCCAACCCTGGATGTTTTGCGACAGCTATACAGCTCGCTCTTTTACCATTGGCGGCGAATAACTTGCTGAAAGATGAGGTACATGTCAATGCCATCACGGGTTCGACCGGAGCCGGGGTAAAACCATCTTCAACAACTCATTTCAGTTGGAGAGACAATAATATCTCCGTCTACAAACCATTCGAACACCAACATCTGAAAGAGATCTCGGAATCTGTAGTACAACTTCAGGAGGACTTCAACCAGGATATATTATTTGTCCCTGTAAGAGGGAACTTCTCCCGTGGAATTTTTGCAAATATTTATACCTCCTGCGATTTACCGCTGGAAGAAGTGAAAAAATATTATGAAGAGTATTATAAAGGAGCTGCATTTACTTTTGTCACCAGCAAGAATCCGGATCTGAAAGAAGTGGTCAACACCAACAAATGCGTACTTTATTTAGAAAAACATGGAAATAAAATTTTTATTATTTCTATAATCGACAATTTGCTGAAAGGCGCTTCAGGACAAGCCGTACAGAATTTCAACCTGATGTTTGGACTGGAAGAGAATGAAGGTTTGAAATTGAAACCTAGTGCTTTTTAATATAAAATAGATTAGGAATTAAAGGACATTAAGCAGAAAGAATCAAGAGACAAAGGTGGTCATACCAAAAACCTTATTTATTCAAGCTACCTTAGTAGCAATCATTTCACTACCATACAATCTCCCTTATTTCCTTATTATCAAATTATAAAAAAGATGAATTTATTCGACGTTTATCCCTTGTGGAACATCGAGCCGGTAAAAGCTAACGGCTGCAAAGTATACGATAAAAATGGTACCGAATATCTGGATTTATACGGTGGGCATGCCGTTATTTCAGTAGGACATTCTCATCCGTATTATGTTAAGAAAGTAACCGAACAACTGAATAAAATTGCTTTTTATTCGAATTCGGTTATCAACAACCTACAAAAAGAGGTTGCTGAAAAATTAGGGAAACTCTCCGGTTATGAAGATTATTCCCTCTTTCTGATCAACTCAGGAGCGGAAGCCAATGAAAACGCTATTAAACTGGCTTCATTTCATAACAGGCGAAAAAAAGTGGTTGCTTTCAGGAACGCTTTTCACGGACGAACGTCTGTTGCTGTAGGAGTAACCGACATTCCGGCTTACAAAGCGCCTGTCAATGAAGGAATGGATGTAATCTTTCTTCCGTTCAATGATCTGAAAGCTGTTGAAGAAACGTTGAACAAACAGGACATTTCATCGGTTATAATTGAAGGAATACAAGGTGTCGGAGGAATCCAAGTACCTGATGTGAAATTCATGCAGGAACTAAGCCGGGTTTGTAAGGAAACCGGTACTGTTCTTATTTTAGATGAAATCCAATCAGGATATGGCCGGAGCGGAAAGTTTTTTGCTCATCAATACGCCGGAATACGTCCGGATATCATTACTATAGCAAAAGGAATGGGAAATGGTTTCCCTATCGCAGGAGTAATGATCGGGCCTGATTTTAAGGCTGTACACGGACAACTCGGAACTACTTTCGGGGGCAATCACCTGGCCTGCGCTGCTGCAATTGCAGTCCTGGATATTATAAAAGAAGAAAATCTGGTAGAAAATGCCAATAAAGCAGGAATTTTTTTGATTGAAGAGTTGAAAAAATTCCCGCAAATAAAAGATGTTAGGGGACACGGACTGATGATTGGACTGGAATTTGAACAACCCATCAAAGAGATCCGGAATAAATTATTATTTGAAGAGAAAGTCTTCACCGGAGTTACAGGCATGCATGTATTCCGTTTACTTCCTCCCCTATGCCTCAGCATGCAGGAAGCAGAAGAATTCTTGAAACGATTTAAAAAGATATTATCATGAAGCTTACCATTATCGGCGGTGGAAACATGGGAGGATCCATTGCAAAAGGCTTGGTCGCCGGAAACATATATAAAGCCGGCGAGATTACAGTAGTGGATGTCAACGAAAAACCGTTGAAAACACTGAAGGAATCTATACCCGGAATAAATACCGTTATATCCGATTATGAAAGCCTGACTACTGCTGATGTGGTTATTCTGGCGGTAAAGCCCTGGCTTATCGAGGATGTTATCATTGATATTAAATTCAAGCTGAACTATGAGAAACAAGTGCTTATTTCTATTGCATCCGGTGTTACATTGGAAACCATGGGAAAATTACTTGCAAAAATTTCGGACGACACTTCATTGCCTCCTCTTTTCCGTGTAATTCCTAACACCGCTATCGCTGTTCAGGAAAGTATGACCTTAGTCGCAACGGAGAACGCCTCTGACACTCAAAAAGAGCTGGTAATGAACTTGTTCAATGCATTAGGGAAAGCAATTCTAATCAATGAAAATAACATGACATCCTGTACTGCTCTCACTTCATGCGGTATCGCCTTCCTTTTCAGATACATACGTGCAGCGATGCTAGCCGGAATAGAAATGGGAATTTATCCGAAAGACGCACAGGAAATGCTGGCCTATACGATGAAAGGTGCCGCAGACCTGCTCCTGAGTACAGGAGTGAACCCCGAAGATGAAATCGATAAAGTAACCACTCCGGGAGGAATTACCATTAAAGGCATCAACGAGTTGGAAGCCAATGGTTTTTCAAATGCGATAATTAAAGCAATGAAAGCATGCAAATAAACTTATTACTTATATGAACGATCAAATCAGACAAATTGCAGAACGACTGAAAGGTTTACGGGAGTCCCTCGACCTTTCAATAGAAGAGATGGCAGTCCAGTGCGAGAAAAAAGCGTCGGAAGTAGAGTTATATGAGTCCGGGGAAGTCGATATTCCTATGAGCTATTTGTTTGATGTGGCTCAAAACCTGGGAGTAGATACATCGACCCTTATTTCAGGGAATGAACCCCGGATGAAATCCTATTTCCTTACCCGTAACGGAAAAGGAATTTCTGTGGAACGCACAAAAGCTTATAAATACCAGGCACTCGCCAGCGGATTCAAGAACCCGGTGTCCGAACCATTCGAGGTTACAGTCGAACCGAACGAAAATCAGATTTATCAGAACACACATACAGGACAGGAATTTAACTATGTACTGGAAGGCCGGTTACAATTCCGCATCAACGACAAGGACTTGATTCTCGGAGAAGGAGACAGCATCTATTTTGACTCCTCTAATCCACATGGGATGAAAGCCTTAGACGGAAAACCCGTGAAATTTTTAGCGATAATTATGTAGATGGGCCCTATAACTCCCTTTAACTCCCAATAGAATGATAACAAAATATATTCCAAAAACATCTTTCGAAAATCAGGAAGACTTCAAGAAAAACTTCAAAATAAACGTCCCTGAATGCTTTAACTTCGCATACGACATTGTGGATGAATGGGCCCAAAAAGAGCCGGATAAAAGAGCTTTATGCTGGACTAATGATAAAGGTGAACATATCGACTTCACATTTTCAGACCTAAAAAAACAAAGTGATGCGGCTGCGTCCTTTTTTCAATCACAAGGAATAGGGAAAGGTGATACCGTAATGTTAATACTGAAACGTCGTTATCAGTACTGGTTTGCTATCCTCGGTTTGCATAAGATAGGTGCAATTGCTATTCCCGCAACGCATTTATTAACGAAAAAAGATATCGTTTACCGTTGTAATGCAGCTGATATCAAAGCAATTATCAGCGTCGGCGAACAGGAAGTAATGCAGCATATCAATGATGCGATGCCGGAGACTCCTTCAGTCAAAAGCCGGATTTCGATAGGCCCGGATGTACCGGAAAACTGGTTCGACTTCAATGCGGAATTGAAAAAAGCAGCTCCTTTTGTCCGTCCGGAAAAGGTAAATTCCAATAATGATATCTTCTTATTGTATTTTACTTCCGGAACAACAGGCAACCCGAAAATGGTAATCCATGATTTTACATATCCCTTAGGCCATATTGTAACTGCCGGTTTCTGGCAAAACCTGAAAGAAGATAGTTTACATCTGACCTTGGCTGATACAGGATGGGCAAAGGCAGCGTGGGGGAAAATATACGGTCAATGGATCGTAGGCGCCAGTGTTTTTGTATATGATCACGAGAAATTCACACCTGCTGATTTACTGGAGGTGATTCAAAAATATGGAGTAACTTCTTTCTGTGCCCCCCCTACCGTATTCCGTTTTATGATACGCGAAGATATCAGTAAATATGACCTGTCTTCTTTGAAATACTGTACCATTGCCGGAGAACCGCTTAATCCGTCTGTTTACCAGGCATTTTATAAAGCTACAGGAATAAAATTAATGGAAGGCTTTGGCCAGACAGAGACAACAGTTACTATTGCGACTTTCCCATGGATAGAACCCAAACCCGGTTCTATGGGAATTCCAAGCCCCGCCTACGACATGGATCTGATAACTCCTGATGGCCGCAGCGCTGAAGACGGCGAACAGGGTGAGATCATTTTCCGCACAGACAATGGTCGTCCTGTGGGCTTATTCATGGGTTATTACCGTAACCAGGAACTAACTGAAAATGTGTATTTTGACAATATTTATCATACCGGCGATATTGCCTGGCGCGATGAAGACGGATATTACTGGTTTGTAGGACGTAACGATGATGTAATAAAAAGCTCCGGATATCGCATCGGCCCATTCGAAGTAGAAAGCGCCCTCATGACACACCCGGCTGTAGTAGAATGTGCTATCACAGGGGTTCCTGATGAAGTTCGGGGACAAGTGGTAAAAGCGACTATTGTTCTGGCTAAAGATTATAAAGATAAAGCCGGAGATGCTTTGGTAAAGGAAATACAGGAACATGTAAAAGCTGTAACTGCTCCTTACAAATATCCTCGTGTTGTAGAATTTGTAGATGAATTACCAAAAACAATCAGTGGCAAGATCCGAAGAGTCGAAATCCGGGGTGAAAAGAAATAAACTCCGAATTATGAAACAAACTTTCATCCTCCTTTTATTTCTTTACAATACAATGTGTTATGGCCAGAATAACGATAGCATTTCAATAAACGTTATTCAGCCTGATGTTTATATTGTAAAAAATAAATGGTCTCAACAGATTAATTTCGACTTGAACATTCGAAATCAAAGGTCGGAGACGATCAATCTGAAAAGGATTGAATTATATGTCTATGACAAAAATGAGAATCTTATAAATTTTAAAACACTAAGGGATGGTCCTTCTATGCCAAGTATAGGAACAATTCAGGTCAGGCAGATCCGAAGCAATGAGAATGTAACGGTTTTCAACCCATTTACGGTTTTTAATCCTTACATCGACTTACATCATCTGAAATTTATAATATCATTCAAAAGCGATTCAGGAAAGAGTTTTACGATAAGAGTTGACGTCAATCCCAAATTATATTTATCTAAATCAAATATGTCGATTCCTTTAAAAGGAACAGTCTTCGTTTTAGATGGGAATGACTTATACGCAAACCACAGGCGGTTAGACCTAAATAATTCTCTGGTTTATGGCATATTAGACATTCATACAAATTCGGAAATGTTTGCGATTGATTTTTCTGTTATAGACAGTCTGGGCAATGAGTATTCCGGAGATTGGGACAATAATATGAACCATTATATTTTTGGGAATACAGTGTATGCTCCGGCAAGTGGGAAAATTGTAAAAGTAAATAATCATTTTGAGGACAATAAGCCCGGATCCATGAGTTTTAAAATTCAGGATGTTAAGACAAATAAAGATTTACTTCCTGGCAATTGTGTTTTCATAGACCATCTTAATGGAGAATATAGTTTTCTGGTACATCTAAAAAAAGGAAGCGTAACGGTTAAGGAGGGAGAAATGGTTAGAAAAGGTCAGCCTATAGGCCAGGTTGGAAATTCAGGTTCATCAATGTATCCGCACCTACATTATCAGTTAGGAGACAATCCCAATTACACCGGGAGCAATGGTTTGCCAATCTATTTCCACGACTATAATTTAATCTCGGGAAGCAAAGAAATTAAAACAGAAAAAGGTTATCTCAACACCGGAGACATCATTAAAAATAAATAGTTGTTTTTGAGATTTCGCAAGTATTCCGGACTAGTATCGCAACTCAATCGCGTGAGCGATTTAATCTCAGTAGGCGGGGACGCCAGTCCCCGTATATTGAATATCCGCAGGGTGTCATCCGCCCCACATGTCGAACATCCGCACCATGCCCCCTAAAGCCGCATGAGCGGCGATATCTTTGTTATTTGAAAAAATATTATTATGTTTGCAGTATAAAACCAAAACCCCAAATTATGGCCGATACCTATACTCAATTGCCTATACAAGTCGTATTCGCAGTCAAGACAAGACAAAACCTTATTCCTGAATCATTCCGGATTTCTTTAGAAAAATACATATCAAAAATTGTATCCGAAGAAGGATGCAAATTAATTGTTATTTATTGTAATCCCGATCATGTACATTTATTTTTCGAATTACATCCTACAAAATCGATTTCGACATTAGTCCAGAAAATCAAGTCCAACTCATCCAGGTTTATCAATGAAAAGAAAATATTCAATTCTCAATTTCGATGGCAGGATGGTTATGGAGCCTTTGCATATTCAAAATCACATACAAAGGCCGTCATTCAATATATTTTGAATCAACCCGAACACCATAGAAAACGTAATTTTCGGGATGAATATTTAGATTATCTGGAAAAATTCGGAATAAATTATAACGAAAAATATGTGTTTGATGAATGAATAACAATTAATGTCGCCGCTCACGCGGCTCTGCAGGACATGGTGCGGATGTTCGACATGTGGGGCGAATGACACCCTGCGGATATTCAATATACGGGGACTGGCGTCCCCGCCTACTGAGATTAAATCGCTCACGCGATTGTGAGTGTGATACTATCAGTATACCCAGAAATCGTAAATACGGGCATCTTTACCCTCACTTTGATCCGGCTTGGATATAGACAAACGTATATATCTTGCTTTTTGTGGATTTTGCATCAAACGGTCGGTTTCCAAATCAATATTGTCGTATACGGTATCTACAGTTTTCCAGTCTGTATCTGTTTCAGACT
Organism: Bacteroidales bacterium; assembly: GCA_031556375.1. GTDB lineage: Bacteria > Bacteroidota > Bacteroidia > Bacteroidales > Azobacteroidaceae > BNXB01. The sequence continues at coordinate 22,238 of JAVBTA010000008.1, forward strand.
TGATTTGTAAACTATATTCCTTGGTAATATAATTTAATGATTCGATTCCGGCATGCAATACATACCATCCTTTAATGGACTCCTCTTTTCCTAAATCAATCGTAATATATTTCGGTTTACTATCTGAGATATCGCACCATTTGGAGTTTGTATCGTCATCGATTGCACATTCTGCTCTTTCCCTTCTGCTTACTTCACCTGATTTTTCAAGTATGGTTTTTCCCCATAACAGGTTCTTTTTCACGAATACGTCTCCGGAAGCTTTCTTTTCCGGTAGATTTACTGCAAGCTGGTCTGTCACAGGCGACAAACTGTTATTGCTATCCATTATGGCTGTGGCCGCAAATACAACAATACTCGGATTATCCGGCAAAATGAGCTGTTTTGCGCCTTTAGGCACATCCAAAGCTATACAGAAAATGTACGTGTACTCATACGGAAGATCACAGTTCTTTATCAAATTATGCTTGTGAGTTCCAACGTAAGCTATGTTTGCGGATTTAAGGAATCCTTCTGTATGTCCGGTGTGTCCCCACTGTCCGATAAAACCGGTATAACTTGGGACCGCAACTGTTTGTTTTTTTCCATCTACCAGAAAATCAGTCAGTAAGTCTTCTTTCATTGTTGAAGCTGCAAGCAGATACAGTTTGTTGTAATTTCCCTGTGGCAGACTAACGGTATCCTGCCTGCATTTTACCCCATTCATCACTTCACCTTCTGCTAATTTGAAATCAATTCCACGGTATGTAATTTTTTGTGGAAGCAATTCTGCGGCAAAAGAATTTCCTTTTCCATCGAAATTAGCATCTTGACGGAAAGAATTGTAAGATGCCGTTTTAATGTTGTAAGGTAATTCAACCGGAGTTGATTGTACTAAAGAGAGCTTATTCTCAGGAGATTGCAATTTAACCTTGAAAGACTTCATACTGAAAGGTTTTACTTCAAAGGCTAGTTTATTTCCATTGAAACCTGCGTTTCCTGTTTCATCTTCCACACCATTGATTTCCTTTGCAGAAACAATATTAGAGGCAAAAGACAATGACGCCGACTGCGTAGCTTTTCCGGTTGTTTCGTACACACGGATAACGTATTCATCTGATTTTTCTGCTTGTTTCAATGCTTTTACAATTACATTAGAATTGTCAATGCTGACAAAAGATAATTTTTTACCGAATTCTCCCTTGTGTTTATCTGCTACAAACGCCTGTAAAGGATAATTCAATGCTTCAGCTTTTAAAACAGTTCCAGCTTTTCTATATTCTCCCGCATGCCCGAAAATGGAATATGTAAATTGATGCTTCCCGAAATCCTGTTCACTTTGATAAGCGTACCGGCCTTTTGTTTTTGGAGTATGCAACAAGGTCAGGCGAAGAGTATTATCGTTTGGCTTGTCCCATCCGTATTTACAATCGTTAAGCAATGAAACGCCGTAACTCTGATCCTGATCGGTCAGGTCCGCCCAATATTGAGCATATACTTCATAAGCTGTATCGGTGTTATTTCCTCTTTCTACAGATCCGACTCCTAAATCATATGTAGCCACTGGATTTGATACATTCAATGGAAATTCCACTTTCAGCAAAGCATTTGTTGTTTGCCAATCCACATCATTAAAAATATCGATACGATCATCCTGGGCTCCTTCTGTCAAACGGATATACTGTTTGAAACTCGATCCTTCATATTTACGTTCCACACACAAAGAAGTACGCAACGGACCTTTTTCCGCAATAGATATACGAACATCTCCGGTAATAGATACCGGAGCTTTATCAATCGCTTTTTTCATTATTTCCCAGGCAGGCCAATTAAATGACTCATTCTCAGCAAATAAAGCGAGACGGATCGATTTCCCTTTTTCAACTAATTCTTTCTGACTGCGTTTATCGACGATAGACGATATATCCCCATTGCTATCCAGGGTAATCTTATAAATACTGTTCTCCAGGGAATTACCAGTTGCTTTCAGTACAGAAGATGACTTTTCCGATCCACCGGGACGCAGGTCATAAACTACATATCCACAAGCCGGAGCTGATGCTGCAACAAGCATTCTTACTATTCCACCTGCATTCTCAAGGATTTGTGAAGATACTTTCTTTCCGTTTTCATCATAAACGGAGAAACCTGATGATTTTCCGGAATTCAATGTCACTTCTATTACTTCAGAAACCGGAGTAAACAGAGGATTATAAATTACCAAAGGAATTCCGTTTACCTGAGTATTCAAAGCCCGGGATACCGCTCCTGAAGAAGAAGTCAATACATCGGAAAACTGTTTCATTGAGATCAACTCGTCATTCCACGAAAATTCATAAGCTCTCGGTAGACTGGTACCTGTGAGGTCATCATGAAACTGGTGCCATATAAAGCGTTTCCAAGCTTCGGAAAGTGTATTTTTAGGATAAGTCATAGTACCCAGCCAATCAGAAATAACAGCAGATCTTTCGGAGGCTCCACCCAACATCTCATTCCGACGATTATATAATTTCATGGCTGCCTGTGAAGTATAACAACCGGTAGCGTGTACATCCATCAATAATTCGCCATTGAATACCGGTAATTCCGGATGCTCTGAAAAAGGAAGATAATCTTTATAAAGCTGATCGCTTGTCGCACTGATGATTTTTATCGGCCCGGTTCCGTTTATACTTTTTTCAACAGTCCGTACGGATTCTATCGTTGGAGCTCCTCCTGTATCACCTGTTCCATAATAATGATATACGGTTTTTATCGGGCTCTTGTCAATAATTCCTTGAAGGTATTTGCTATTACTCAGGTCTTCATCACGCCATTTGGTAGTATAGTTATGGGCATCGGCTACCATCATAATCTTTGATCCGTCTACTCCTTGCCAGAGTCCTATTTCAAATGGGATCTTACTGTTTCCATAAAATGGACGGTTACGCCACATTAATTTCTGTGTCGAAAAACCAATCAGACCCGAATGGGCCGCAATTGTAGGTAGTGTCCAACCGAATCCGAAGCAGTCGGGCAGGAAAATATCAGTCCCCTGTACTCCGAATTCATCCCTGTAAAACTGTTGTCCGTACAAAATATTACGTGTAAATGATTCCGGTGAGGGGATATTAGGGTCCGTAGCATCCCATGTGCTTCCGTTGACATACCACCTACCCTCTTTTATATATTTTTTTATCAACTCATATTGAAAAGGATAATATTCCTTCATCCAGGAATATTTTATTCCTCCTTCAAAATTGAACACATAATGAGGATACTTACCCAGCAAGAACAAATTCTGATTAAGCGTTTTAGGGATGTATTCAGAGATGGATTTCTGAACATCCCAGTTCCATTGGGAATCAAAGTGTGCATTCGACACAATATATGCTTTCGGTGTTTCATTCACTTTCTGAGCGAATAAAGCTGACGAAAACATAATGATTAATAGTAGTAGTTGTAATCTTGTTTTCATTATAAGTAGAGTTAATTAATTAGTTCCGTCTGATAAGTGACTTGTAAAATTAAGCAAAATTTTTTATTTGCAGCCATATGGACAATATTCATATCATTTCACACAGTTTTTTTATCTTGTAAAATAGAGATGGACTAAATTTGTAATATTTTTATCAGATTAAAATTACAATTATGGGATCATATTCAAAATTCTTATTTCTATTACTACTATTGTTGATTGCCTTTCCATCTTATTCTCAAACAAAATACTGGAATGAACGGACTCAATTGATCCCATGGCGACCTCCTATTACAATAGATAAATCAAAAATCACCTATGAAGATATCGATGGGGATGGAAAACCTGAAATCATCCGGACTACAATTCTGGATGGTATTCCTATCATGTGGATAGATGACGATGGCGACATGGAATATGGAGCTCTGGAAGGTGATACCGACAATGATTGTTTATTAGTCGATCTGAACAGGGATGGTATCTTTGGTGGCCCTAATGACTTATCTATCGATTGGGTTGATACTGATGGCGACGGTATTGCAGACATTCAGTTTGTAATTGCGAATGGAGGGTTGAATAGTCGTTATACCTACGACTTTACATCCGATTATATGTGTGTAATCGATATAGAAAAAGACGATATCAAGAATTTTGTAAATTGGAATGATATTGTTCTTCGTTGCTGGGAACACAACGGACATTCTAATTTCTTTCAGGATTATCATGGAAATACTTTATTTCTTAAAATGCATGCATCGTCTTTTCGTATAGCAGATACCCGCTACAACTGGGAAAATCCATTTATTTTCTACGATTATGACAATGATAACCTTTCAGAAATGGCTATCCGAATGTTAGATATTCCTCATTTCAGACCAAAACCAGGTTCTGATAAAAAAGCAAATCCTGCATTCGATAAAGTAGATAAAGATATTGATGTCATTTTCAGTCAGAAGATAACATGGGTAAGTATCGCCTGGGATCTGGATAATGACAATGGACAGGGAAATGAATTCGACCTCGACATGACCCTTCATTTCAGGGGAAAAGGATTCGACTATTCTGATCAGGTCCATAAATTCAGAAATCTCAGAGGCTTACCAGCCGCGGATAAATATTTATATGATCCGAAATGGAGACAAATGGAAGAACTGATCTATCCCGACGAAAAAGTATCGTATGATATGACTTTCCAGAAAGGCGAATGGGATTATTGCTGGTTTGTTTTTGATGAAGACGATGATTGTAACCGGTGGGAGAGAGTAGAACTATATCAACCGATGGATTTATTCAAAGTCGGAGCAAAAGGCGGTGGACTGGATAACAATCAACAGTCGGATGCCATTGGCGACAGAGGTGAATTTGATGAAGACAATTCCGGAAAAGGCCAACTATATATCGCTCCTTTCGACGGAAAGATTCACCTATACGGAGCTGAATGGGGAGCATGGCGCATCGACCAGAAAGCGTCTTACTTTCAGGGTTATGGAGGATTATATCCTCCGATGAAAGTGAAAGAACGCCTGTACCCTAATCCCGAAATCTGGGCTACAGTAAGATATGAAGATACTGATGGTAACGGATTCATCGACAAAATAGAATATGACCTGGATGGGGATACAATTTTTGAAGAAAGTATTTCTCTTTTTGCTCTTGGAATTGACGATAAAACAACATTATACGATCCTGCAAAAATGAAGTATAATAATTTCACAGAATTATTTTCTTCGGTAACGGAAGGTATCTGGGAAAGGTCAGCAAACGCACTTGCTGTTGCTAAAAAACACAAATTGAACACATCGTGGTATGCTTTCTGGAAACAACCTCATACTCAATTTGAAAAATATTCTTATGGCTACTGGTTGAATTTTTATGTGTATAAAGATTTAAGGCATATGGCTAAATTGAATAATGATGAAAGTCTGGTGAAGAAACTGGACAAAGCATATTATTCCGGGAATTGGAAAGAATTGTTGTAAACAATTGGATATAAGGGATTACCATGAAAACATCATTGAATTATTTGTTCTCTGTTCTTACTTTTTTCCTCCTGACAATTCCGTCTTTGAATGCAAGGTTACACTTACCTGCTATCATTGGAGATCATATGGTATTAAAACAAAAAAGTGAAGTACCGTTATGGGGATGGGAAGATAGCAATACTATAATTCAGGTTGTTACAAGCTGGAACGGAAAGACTTATCAAACAAAATCCGATAATGAAGGTGGCTGGAAAATATTTGTAAAAACACCATCCGCCGGAGGCCCTCACTCCATCACCATAAACGGAAAAAACACTGTCCAATTATCGGATATAATGATCGGAGAAGTATGGTTGAGCTCCGGTCAATCCAACATGGAATGGACACTGAAACGGGATGCCAAAGCTGATAGTACTCTTAAATATGCAAATAATCCTAATATAAGGTTATTCAAGGTCCCTCGTCAGATATCTGAAACAGAGCAAAAGAATTTTGCAGGAAACGCTTCCTGGAAAATAAGTTCCCCGGAAAGTGCTGCGGAATTTTCAGCTATGACCTACTATTTTGCAAGTGATATACAAAAGAAACTAAATGTTCCTGTCGGAGTAATCAATGCATCGTGGGGTGGCGTCGGCATCGAAACCTGGATTTCAAGAGAAGCTACTTTTTCAGATTCAGAACTGCAAAAGCCGGCAGAGAGATGGGCTGAATGGCTTATTGAATATCCTAAGGATAGTATCAAGTACGAACAAGATAAATTATCATGGAAAGAGGATAGCATCAAAGGCGTAAAACGTGCACGCCCACAAGAACCGCGTAGTGTGGTCGCAATTAGTCGTCCACATCGTAAGTACAGTGTTCTGTATAATGGAATGATCGCTCCATGTATTCCTTATGCTATTACGGGTATTCTTTGGTATCAGGGTACTTCAAATGTAAATTGGCCTGATGAATATGAACATCAGTTAAACACCTTGATCCAATCCTGGAGAAAAGCCTGGGGACAAGGAGATTTTTGTGCTTTGGTAGGGCAATTAACTGTATTCGGATATTCTTCTCCTGAAAATGCTGCCCTCTTAAGAGAAGCTCAATTAAATCAACGAAAACTTAAAAACACGTATGTGTTTTGTTCTATTGATTTAGGAATGTTGAACGATGTTCATCCACCAGCTAAACTTCCTTATGGACAACGGTTTGCATATCTTGCTTTAAACAAAGTGTACAAAATTAAGGATGTACCGTTCACATCACCAATTCTTCAATCTGTAAAAAAGAAAGATAATGAATTGATTATCTGTTTAAAAAATGCAAGAGGATTACATATCTCAGGAAATAAACTGAACGATATCTTCATATCTTATGACGGAAAAGACTACCAGCCTGCAACGGCAACTATAGAGAATAATAAACTCGTTGTTTCTTGTCCAGGAATTTCCTCTACAATTTCAGTGAAATATGCCTGGGATAACCCTGTCAATCCTAATTTGTACAATGGGGATGGCCTCCCGGTATTTCCGTTTAAATATAAAATAAAATAACCAAATACCGGTGCTATCACACCTAATCTTTACATTTGGTCCGCCCTGTTTATAAATGAGACCTGATTCTACGCAACAACCAATTTTATTTCTCTCCAACCATTTTTCCTTCTGTAATGCCGCTATCGTTATAGGTATCTATACGATAATGATATTTCAAGCCCTTGGTAAGAATGTGTAGCAAAAGATCATGTTTTTCATTTCCTTTTACCTGAATACATTGATTGAGAAAATCCGGAGAATAACCGAAGCGAACGAGATATCCATCGACATTATCAACTTTAGGCCAGGATAAGGAGGCATAACGTTCATCTTCCTGATTCCGAGCAACTTCCAATTGATTTACGGAAGATGGTGCTGTTGAATTTCCAAATCCAAAAACGCGTAAGTCCAGCAATGCAAATTTACCATTTCTGGGACTATGAACATTCTCTATTTTGACAAAAGAAGCTTCGATAGGTTTTGCAAGTTCAATATAGTCATGAGGAGCCGGTTTACGACTTTCACTCTTATCCGCAATCATTTCCCAATTTTTCCCATCATTGGATATATATAGTTTATATGCGTGATAATCCTGATCCATATTAGTACTCAGGTCAATATCTTGTTCTGCAAAATTGATCTGAATCGCGTTGATACGAACTTTTTTACCTAAATCCATTGATAACCATTCTCCAGGATTTCCGGTTTGAGCAGACCACCATGTCCTGACATTTTCGTCGCTTGCTTTCGACACTTCAAAACCGGATAATTCAGAGGAAGCGGTACATTTTTTATTGAATGATTGAAGCCACCAACCGGCTAAAGATATATCTTCGGGAGTGAATGCTTTTTCCGGGAAGTTCATAGGGTAATCTCCCAAGACAGTATGCACTCTCATTCTTCCTTGTTTATCGAAAGATACTGGAAACAAAGCGATTCTGCGTTCAAACTCATCGTGATTGCCGATCCACATGGTAGTTACCTGCCACCAATTTTTGAACTTATCCTGGAAGACAGAGCTATGTCCTGCTCCTCCGATAAAACCTCCAACCTTTAATGATACCGGATTGTATGGCATTTCTTCAAAAGTACCGGTAGGACTATTACTTTCAGTAACAACATCGCAATACCATTGGCAAATAGTACCAGGAGTAGCATATTGCAAGTAATATCTTCCGTTATTTTTGACGATCCAGGCACCCTCCGGACAAGGAAGACGTTTGAATTTACCAACCCAATCTGTAGCTTCTATTTGATCATACAGTTCTCTTCTTCCAAAATTATATCCTGACTTGCAATCATCTACATCCGTTATATATTCCCTTAACAGCTTGGCTGAACCAGGGATCTCTTCAAATGTAACCGGATCCAACTCATAGACTGTGGTTTGTTGATCGGCACCTAAACCATAATAAACAAAATACCGGCCATTATCTATAAAAAGAGTCGGATCTGCCATTCTTCGAACAGTACCACATTTTTCCCATTTACCGCTAAGAGGATCAGACGAACGGATCAAATCCGTAGTTTTAGATGTTCTATCACGATTGAAATTGATGAAATAGATATAATTATCATCAGCCGCGGCAGCAGGAGCCACATAATGGTCTACATCCAGAGCTGAAGCACGTATAGACGGATCGAAATACACATTTGTCCATGCTTTCAGGTCATCGGAGACACGATATCCTCCTATATCCTGAGTTGTAAACAGGTAATATTTTTCTTTGAACAGTACGATAACAGGATCCGCAGAAGTTCTGGCATTCCGTACGGGAGATTTAAAATTACCCCATCCGTAATCCAAGTTCAACGGATTACAATACGTTTTGGGATTTTCAGACACCTTATTTTCATTACAGGAAAATAAAATGATAACAAATAATAATAGAAGTGTTCGTATTTTCATCATGATATTTAGAATTTTTATCGATCATTCAAACCTGGTTTGTAGGATTACCGTACGCCGATCTCCTTTAAACGATACCTTTATCGAGCCTTTCACAAAGGAAATATCGCTTTTAATATTCAATTTTTCTTTAGCTGGAATGATATAACCTTTTATTTCTCTATCATTTATCGCAATTGAGATATGTAATGGTTCATCAACTACATTTTCAAACAAAGTATACATCAATTTTTTCCCTTGAGGAATAGATGCGTAGAAAAAACCCTCCCCTTCTTTGGTTGATGTATCTACAACAGGACTACCTCCCATCGAAAACGAGAATGGAGCCATTGGCCGTCTTCCGTTTGGAACATATTGTATCCCGGGCTTGGTGTTCCAACCTCCATATGAGCCGGCATATTGATAACCATATTGGTCTACTTTCAGAGGAAATTCATCCAATTGATCTTCCGGAATGATTGGTGTCGTATTTAACATCAGGCCATTATACGCTCCTGTAACAATACCATTTTCTGAAATAAAGTCTCCCCATAGAATAGAGTCTTTTACAAACACATAAACCGGATGCTCTTGTTTTTTATCGGACATATATGAAATCATATTCTGAAATAATCTGTCGGCAACCGGATCTTTCCCCAAACGGTTAATCAAATCGAATCCGGAAAGAAGAAATGAACCTTTTCCTTGAGAAATCTCACACAAAGCTGTAGCTGCTAACCCCCGACTATAATTAGCCAATATAGCAATATTGCCAAAACTGTTATTTTTCAGATCAAAACCTTGTGTGACAGGATATATTTGAGGAAATCCGGGTTTGCTTTCATCAAAATCCGTGTAATCCGACCATAAACGGAAATGACTCCTCTCGAGACCCTTGAATACAGGATGATCCGGACGCTCCATATTGATATTCATCCCATCTTTATAGCAAAAAGCAGGAGAAAGATATTCTGAACTGTTATTACTTTCGTTCAGCATTTCCGTATTTACCGAAAGCCAGTCGGTATTAAATTTTTCAGATTGCTTCAAACAAACGACACGCCCCCCTTTTTTTATAAAATTCAACAGTTGTTCCGATTCACTCTGAATCGCGGAATCCCAACAATTTTCTCCGATTATCAAAACTGATTCTCCCGATACAGACTGTATGTTTTTGATATTCTTTACTAAATAACCCATTTTTGTGAGTACCGGAGTCGTTGTTTTTTGATTATCATAGACATACAGTTGAGTTTTCTGCCGAGTTCCCCACTCTTTTCCTGCAACAAACAATTCGGTCTCATTAAAAGATACTTTTTCCGAACCATTAAAGACCTCTCCCTTTATTGCGTAATTACCCGTCGGCAGATCAGCCGGAATAGGTAACGAAAGTTTCTTCTTTACCGTTGAGAAGTATGGTACATTCTCAAAATAAATATCCTGTTGCTTAATTTTTTGTTTCCCATTTTCTATCCACCACGACAGACGTAGGTTTTTCAGGTCGCGGCACAGTTCATCATCATTTACGATATGGGCTGTCAACGAGGTTGAGCTTCCTGCATAAGCCTGAGTTTGCCAATTTTCCCAACTAAGAAGCACAGGTTGATAACTTATCCGGTATTGTAATGCCGCCGGCTTGGGTTTCATTTCAGAGAATGACTTAACGCCGTCCCAATTATAGAACATAATCGTAAATGGCATAGTTCCTGCCAGCTGATTGTTTTGGGAACGAAACCGGCGGAACATCTCCGTAGCACTCTTCAGCATAAAGGCCTGATAAGTCAATGCTGCATCGGCCTGTTCCGAATCCGGAGTATGTCCTGTCCAGCACTTCTGGGCAACAGGTTGTTTCGTTCTGGAGCAAAGGTTGAATCTCCCGTCAATGCCGGTATAGTTGCCAACACATTCAGAAAAAGTAATCGGTTGCACCTTACCCGGATTTTGCCACATACTGAGATCGCGCATATTGAGATAAGTAAGAAACGTATTGTAATACCATCCCCAATAGCGGTGTACATCATAAATATCAGCTGATTTACCTAAGCCATAACCTGCATTCCCAATATATAACCGGGTATCGTCCCACAACTTAAGCTCTTGGTGTAAACGAGTCAAAAAATCACGATATCTATCTCCTGCAACTCCTTCATAAGGCATTTCATTCGACAAAACATAAATTACGACAGATGGATGTGAAGTAAATGGCCCCAATTCGATATTTTTATAAGTTTCAACCGAACGTTGAAAATCAACAGGAGGTTCAGTAGCTGTAGCATCTTTCGGACGACCATATCGTCCGCCAAAAACCATCATCCCTTCTTCATCACAGACATCAAGCCAATTTTGGTTCTCTGGTATACGAATCAAATTGATATTGATACTTTTCATAAAACGTACATAATCCTGTGCAAATTCCCGGCTTTCTTCTAATTCCTTAGGAATACCTCTATTAGGAGGATTAATCGCATTCCCTCTCAAATAAATCGGTTTACTATTCAGATAAAATTGTCCCGCGATCATTTCGAATTTACGGAATCCTATACGTTGGGAAAGAGATGAATTTCTGGTTTTTATTTCGAGGTTGTACAAAAAAGGCTGCACAGTACTCCACAATTTAGGAGACAAATTATTGACTTCTACTAAGATTATCGTATCTGAGTTTATAGGTATGTGAAGATTTTTAACATCAATATCTTTTAATATTTCATTAGTCTTATCCTCAAAAATGCGAATCTGCAATTCCCTGATTTCACTTTTTCCTGAAGATAGATGTACTTCCGCTTTCAATCCCTTATCAGATGTGAAAGGCACAATTTTTCGTATAACATCCTGATGTTGTGACTGACAGACAACAGGGAAAATTAGCATAACGGCCAGTAAACAAGCCTGGTAAGATTTCATTTTAGAATAATTTAAGTAATGGTTTTCTTAATGGATCTTTAGAATAAACTACACAATTTTTCCCCTTATCATAATCATCCCCTAACTCCCTGGCTTCACGGATCAAAACAAAAGTATAAGTATCAGATGAATATCTACTGTTTAGCAACTCTGTAACATCCAGTTCATGGCGTTCTGCCTGGTTATTAAAGACTAATTCCCCTGCAAAAAAAGCTTTAGATCCTACCTCCTGCATCCAGGCCTCATCTTTAGCAATACAAATTGCATTATCCCATGTAAGTTGTTTTTCATTCCATTTCCAATCAGGGATAACATATACATGAAAGCGATAAGGAACCGTGTCTGTTGCATTATATCCACAAATACTGAAGACAGCTTTATTCGATGCAATCTTATTTTGTCGTCCCAGATCAAATTGTATATATGAAACTTCATTTTTTGAAAAATCCTTTGAATCCAAGGCTATTCCTAGAGTATTTTGTGCCGAGAAATTCTTTCCGGATTCATTTCCGCCTTTGATAACGGTTGCCGCACTAGCCTCATATTCTTTATTTTTCAGATTATTCAATGGAATAGAGATCAACTGCACACTTTGAGGAGGCAATATATGATTTATCTCTTTGGAATTATTGATTTCCTTGATATCAACCAATTCTCCATAATAATCGTTACTAACCTCTTCTATAAAAAGTTTGGAAGAGGAATCGAGAGATAGAGAGGATAGATCGAGCGTTAATTGGTAATCAAAGTCATTACGATTTACAAGCCATATATAGCAGGAATTATTTTTACTGTTAAAACTTGTGTTGATATTGATATCCGGATCTTCAATGGATATTTTTGTCTCCAACAGATCTTTTTCATCTTTGAAACCCTTGGCAAACAGTCGTACAACTTCTCCGGTACGTTGGATTCCACTGATGTCATACGACGGTTTGGCTTTATTCATAAAATCAGACTTGAAAAGCTTAATCTCTCGAATTTTCACAGAACCTTCATCCTCAATATACAAACGTACCTTATTGGTTATTACTTTATCCTTAAAAGTCCACAATACTTGCGCATATTTACATTTATCTTCCGAAGCCCCTTCAATATCTTGCCATTGTTTTCCATCCCAACTTTGTAAACGATAGGTTTTAACTCGATCAGGAGCGGTATAAACCCCGGAAGAAGAACCGGTATAAACAACAGCGCCACCTAATTCTACTGATTGTTGCAAGTCAATTTCCAGCCATTTGTCCTCGTCCGAGAAAAATATCCACGAAGATTCATCGGATTTATTTCCGTCCGACACCTTTGACGCTGAAAATTCTTTGCTCTCACTAATCGCTTTTACAGGTTTTCCGAGAGCTACATTTTCCTGAGAGTCCTCTATAAACCGTGTTCCTTTCCAAGTATAGTGATGGCCTGATTTAATTCCCCGCAGATAGGTCTCACTAACTGTATTTGCCATTTTGAATGCCCACATGCCATAGGCGCCATTATTCATATTATTGGCATATATCCCTGCCCATTCGGTAAATAAAGAAGGAGAATCCATCGTTTCTTCACGATCAATAAGGTAGGCATTCATCCATCTCCCGATTTCAGTGAATACGATTGGAAAATTCTCATGCTTAGGATGATTCTCTATCAATAAATCCCTGATTCCATTGACTTTATCCGTATATCCTACAGCCGGGAGGTTATAAGAATGAGTTGAAAAGATATCTAATAAGTTATGGTCAATAGGGTTACCCCGGTAATCGGTCCTGACACTGGCTATAACAGTAGCCCACCAGTTAGTATTAGTACCTGCTGTAACAGGACTTACAAAACGGGCCTTCAGTTTTTTATTATATAATTTATTTACATCTTCAATTGCACACCGAACAGCATCAGATGTGAATTTCAGAGCATTACAATATTGATCCAGTTTCATATTGGAATGTGCGTGATTAGGTTCATTTTGCATGGCAAACAACTGAACATCACCTACTTTTGCCGTATGGAATGCCAGGGCGTAATACCGGATCCATTGTTTCCAGTTATTACTCCACTCATTATTAAAATCAGTAGAGTTGATTTGCATCAAGGCATCGATATTTCGTTTTTTCAATTCGGTTAAAGCATAATCCAATACCATCGTGTTTGTTGATGCCAAGGGATTTGCCGCTTTTTTACGGATTATTTCCCACCGGATGTAAGGATTTGTTTCAGGATTTTGGCGAACTTTTTTCTTTAGTTCTTCAAATGTAGCCAGGTCATTTACCTGAGGAGTAAGATCAATACTACTTATAGGGACATATTCATTTAAAGAAGCCCAGAGGCGTATCGAGTTGACTCCTGAATATTCAATCCAGGATGTAGTATTACTTCCAGGTAAAAAATAACCCTGATTATAACCAACATATTTAAATGTTTTTCCTGTCTTTTTATCGGAAACCTTTACGAAAGCATGGTTTGCCTTATCTTTTGTTGTGGCAACCGGTACTTTCATGTCGGTTTTACTCATCACCAGATTTGGATTTTCCTTGCCAAATACCTGAATATCTATGACACGGATAGGTTCTCCATCCGTAGCGATAAGTCTTATTTTATAAGTTGTAATTTTGGGTGAAAAATTGAAAGATAAGACGGATTTCCGATTTTCTGTTAATTCGGTGTTCGGAAAATCCGTCCAGTTAGCATCATCCCAATACTGGAATTTAAGATTATTTACGCAATAGAATCCTGCTGCTTTTTCCTTTTCACGTGCAGTCATGGCGTCATCAGGAATACCATTGTAGAGAACAATCTGTTCGATATCGTAATACTTCTCCAGATTAATCTCAACCCAATGAGGAGGACGGGCATTATCTTTTGGCATCCATGTGGATGATTTAGATATGCCTCCATCTACAATCAAAGATTCCGGATAACGGTCATTCTCCGAACTAACTGTCACTGGTTTTCCTTGCGCCACATTCTGAATAGATTGAGCAATCGATATTTGAAAGAAAAATATCCATAATATACTACTGGCAAACAGGATTTTCATGGTTTTAGATTTTTTAAACACATGGACACAATGCCTCAAAGGTTATAAACATTTAAGAATATTCTTTGAAACTTTGTGTCTATGTGTTAATGTTAAAAATGTGTCCTACTGAATATAACCCGGATTTTGTGGGAATACTGTGTTTCCACCCATTTGATCGATTTCATCTTGAGGAATCGGCCAAACAATATGATAATCTTTCAAGTTATTTCTTGGTTGAAGATAATCAGCAGAAATAGCGTCAGCCTTTGTTTCTCCACCATATGTACGGGTTTGAGAAAGGAATTTACCAATCCTCTTCAAAAATTCAAAACGCTGACCTTCAAAGTTCAACTCACGGGCATGTTCATCCATGATCATTTGTTCGGTCAAGACTCCGGTGAATTTTTCATTTCCGGCACGTACCCACGTTTTGTTGTAGTAATACAAAGCTTTTTCGTTACTTCCTCCTGACTTTCTCATGTAAGCCTCAGCACCAAGTAAGTATGTTTCAGCAAGACGATAAACAATCACGTCTTTATAACTAGCTGTTTCAGAAGCTGACAGCTGAGTCCATTTATCATAATACTTCAAAGTACTGGTATGCATTGTCTCCATAAAAAGAGTATTGGAAACAGTTGCCGGATCTCCCAGTTTTTTTCCTGCAGGAAGAATGTCTGCGAATTGATATACCCATTGAGAGGGAAGCTTAATCCATTGTTTATAACGTTTATCTTTATCTTTATTATACAAAGACAATAGGTAAGCATTCGGGTAAGACCTTCCCCATGCATATCCTCCTAATGAAAGATCCCAACGGAAGCCTGGTATTTTAGAATAATTTGGATTGTATATCAAAGACATACGATGTCCAGCGCCACCACCTCTTTCTCTTGAGAACTGATAAACGAAGATAGCTTCTTTATGCATCAGGTCTGCTCCTTCAAATACAGTTTGGGGTTCTGACAATAATGAATAAGTACCACTGGCATCGATATCATCCACTTGTTTGATTGCTTCATCCCAATCACTTCTCCACATTGCCACTTTTGCTTTGATATGTTTGGCAACACCACGGGTAAAACGACCCAGATAATCTTCCTGATTTTTCCAATTCAGATATTCTATTGCAACATCTAAATCATCGTATATAAGCTTAAGTACATCATCCGTATTTGCAGGAGCAAATTTCAACTGACCGATATTGTCTGCTGTAACTGGTTCTGTTGTCAGATAAAGTCTTCCGAATCTGATCAAAAGATTAAAATAAGCTCTTGCACGAAATACTGAAGCTTCACCCAAAGCTCTTTTCACATCGTCATCCAATTCCATATTTTTTGCTCCGGCAATGATTTCATTGGCTTTTCCTATCAAACGGTACTGATGACGCCAAAATGTACCAACATCACCATTAGTTGGCAATAAATTATCATAACGGAAGAACGTTGCACCACCTCCTCCACGGAACACATCGATGTCACAACCTCTGTCCATCAATGAGGCATAAAGAGAACTTTCAGCATCAGGAACACGGGCCCTGTCTACATTATACAAAGCGATACATTCCTGCAATAACCCGGTAGGTGTAGATATCAGGTACTCCTGAGTCACCTTGTTTTTCGATTCCTCTTTCAAATAGTCCTCACAACCAAAGAGGATAACAGCAGAAAGAGAAAGAATAATATAATTGAATTTTTTCATGATTATCAGTATTTAGAATGAAACATTAAGACCAAAAATAACTTGTTTAGGTTCCGGATATTGTCCCGGATTTAATTCAGGACTGTATGATTTGAAATCGGTACTTGTCCACAAGTTTGTAGCTGTACCATACAACCGGATCTTTTGTGCTCCGATCTTCTTTAAAACACTAGACGGAAGAGTATAGCCTAATGTCAGAGTTCTCAACCGGAAATAAGAAGCATCCTGATATCCGATAGTTCCCTGATACAAAGCATTGGAGTCGTAACTAGGACGAGGAAATTCATTAGAAGGATTTTCAGGTGTCCAGTAATTTACCTTCATCCCATTTAGTTTTCCTTGTAAAGATCCTCCGCTGTTAGCATCATATAAGTAAGCATTCTTTTTGATAATTCCTTGTACTGTATAGAGATCGCAATACAAATCAAAACCTTTATACATAATACTTGTATTGAAAGATCCGTACCAATCCGGTTCACGACTATATATTCTACGGTCGGCTGTGGTAATTTTGCCATCACCATCAATATCCTTCAATTTCACTTGTCCCGGTTTTGCATCCGGCATTAAAGAAAAGTCATCTCCGGTTTGCCAGATTCCATCAAATTCATAGTCATAATACACGCTAAGACGCTCTCCCACAAACCAGCTATTCGTTGGGCTATCCAGTGGTTTACCATTATCATCCACACGATCATCGATTTTCACGATTTCGCTGGTTGCTTTAGAGAAAATAATACCAGCAGAAAGATTGAAATCCTTTTGTCTGATGATATCTCCATTTATTTGAAGATCTACTCCACGAGTTTTTGTTTCCCCTAAATTATCATACATCGTACTATATCCTGATACTTCCGGAATATCTTTTTTTACTAACAAATCTGTAGTTGTTGTCCAATAGAAATCTACAGAAGCAGTGAGCCGTTGAGCAAACATTCCTAAATCAAGAGCAGCATTGGTAGATGCAGTAGCTTCCCAACGAATATATGGATTCATTAATTCCATTGTCGGTAAATATCCAATTGCTAGTTTATCCTGGAATAACATAGGATAACTTTCAACAAGGCCTAAAGAACGATATGGAGAAATATTACTATTTCCTACTTGGCCATAACTTGTTCTCAGCTTAAGAGAAGAGACCTGAGATACATCTTTCATAAAAGCTTCTTCACTGATTCTCCATGCCAAAGATACAGACGGAAATGTTGCCCATTTGTTTTTGTCTCCAAATACACTGGCACCATCATGTCTGAGTGAAACGTTTAACAAATAACGGTCCAACAGGTTATAACGGATACGTCCGGTAAAAGACAGGAATTTTTTATCCCAATAGTCTCTGGACAAGCCCTTTATTGTTTCCGCATCAGGTAATCCATTCCATCCGAAATCGTCATTAGGAACACCTTCTGCATTATAGCCAATTGTTTTGTAGTTTTCTATATCCCAACTTTGGATAAATGTGAAATTGAACTTATGAGCTTTTTGTAAATTCCAATCGTAGTTAAATATATTTTCCACTACATAACGTTCTTTAGTCGCATTGCCAAGAGAACCACTACTTTTTCCTCCCGGATAATCGGATGTCGTATATTGTCCTGTTTCTGAACTACTTCTATAATATGAACCATTAACCCTGTATGAAAAGTTTTTGAACGGTTTTAATATTCCGAAAAGAACCATGCTGGACTTGTCATTAGTTGTTTGGTTTGAAGCCTCTTGTAGTTTATACAGTGGATTCGTTTGTGAAGAACTGTTGATATACTTAGTTGGATTTCCATCTTCGTCATAGGGTTTCGCCAAAGGAGGACGGGTAATAAATTCATTGAAAGAACCATCTTCAATATTTTGGACGGATTTAGAATATGAAAGGTTAGTTCCCATTGTAAAATATTTACCTAAATCCCAATCTAAATTCAATCGAAAATTAGCACGGTTATAATCAGACGTTTCTATCATACCGTTCTGATAATAGTAACCTATATTTGTAGACACTTTGATATTTTTGCTTCCACCTCTAACACTAATATCCTGTTTTGTTAACCATGATGGTTTTATCATCAGATCTTCCCAGTCTACAAATTGCTTACTTGCATATACATCTTCCATGATCTGATCCTGTAATACATCATGAGGGGTAGCCGGATATGTTCCTCCGGCATCTGTTCTTTGAGCTTCTCTCCTTAATTGATAAAATTCTTCTCCATTGTAGAAGTCAAAGTTGCGGGCCAGATACTGCTGTCCGGCATATCCGTTATATTCTACGGTCGTCTTTCCTTCCTTACCTCTCTTTGTTGTGACATAAACAACTCCATTTGCAGCCCGTGCTCCATAGATAGATTGAGATGCAGCATCTTTCAACACTTCTATAGATTCAACGTCCTGGGAGTTAATATCAGCAATACCTTCGATAGGAATACCATCGACAACATACAACGGATCATTTCCGCTACTGAGGGAACGACTTCCGCGGATCTTAATTGTAGAGCCCGAGCCTGGACGACCAGAATTCAGGTTTACTTCCAATCCGGAAGCTTTACCTCTCAACATTTCAGTTACGCTGGCAGCTGGAGTTGCTGTTAACTGGTCACCTTTTACTGAAGAAATAGACACAGTCAAATCACTCTTTCTAGCTGTACCATAACCAATTACTACAATTTCGTCCAATTCAGTCTGGTCTTCTTCCATAACTATATTTATCACTTTGCGACTTCCTATTTTTTCTTCTTTAGGAAGAAAGCCTATATAGGAGAATTCCAACATTTCATTTTGGGAACCTGCATTAATGGAATAGTTCCCATTAACATCGGTAAGAGATACGGTTTTAGTTCCCCGGACTTTCACGGTAACACCGATCAGCGGTCCGGTGGCATCAGAAACCTTACCTGTTACATTTATGTTTTGAGCAGAAACAGCGCTTACTATTCCTGTCAAACAAATCCAAAGCAACAATAATTTCTTTTTCATTCTTGTCTTTTTCATGTTTTTAGATTTAAAAGTTTATATTAGTTTTTGTAAGCTTTATCTAAGTATAGTGGTTTTCCCGAATATGCTTTTTTTGAAGTCCAATCTTGAGCAGGAGCTGCCCAGAATTCATCTTTCTCACTCAGTCCAAGAGGAATAAACACTCCTGAACATAAGTAAAGGCTCCCGGTTGAAATATAAC
Source organism: Bacteroidales bacterium (assembly GCA_031556375.1). GTDB lineage: Bacteria > Bacteroidota > Bacteroidia > Bacteroidales > Azobacteroidaceae > BNXB01. The sequence continues at coordinate 41,830 of JAVBTA010000008.1, forward strand.
CTTCTCCAACGCCTATCTGGTCTCCGCAGAAACCGACTTTCAACCAACCATAGGGATTAAAAGTCCCGGGAGCCTGTATTTGTCTTTTAAGTATTGAAGTTAAAGCGCCTCTAACCTGTGCCGGATTTACCGGTTCAGGTAACAACTTACGATATGCAACATCCGCTAATGCCTGAAATGCGCCGAAACGATAAGCCAGAGAACGTCCGACGACCGGATAAGCACCTTCCGGAGAGATCATACGTTCCTGTTGTGCGGCATATCGCTGATAACGAGGTAATTCGATATCGTAAAATTCAGCTCCGGCCGCATTATATTTTTTCATAACTTCCAAGACTTGCACCATCATTGGTTGAATTACAAAACTGTTGTAGTAATCGAGATGGAACTCAGGGCCATCACCATACCAGGCATCTCCCTTGTACCATTCTTTATGTCTGCGAATGGCATATTCGATCGTTTTAAATTCCCATTCTCCGGAAAATTCCTTCAACGCAGCTTCTACCATAGCCGAGAAAAGCAGCCAGTTTGATTCAGACGGAGTAATTACCCGGGTAGATTTAAATGCTTCAATCAGACGATCCTTTGTTGTTTGTTCCAATTTATCCCACAATTGGGTTTTAGCACGCAAAAGCCCATGAGCTAAAAAGGCTGCATCTACCAACGGTTGTTTCCCGTTATTAAAGTTCAATTTATCAGGAGAAGCCGGATCTACACAATTTTTCAGAGCCTGTAGAGTCATCGCAATATATTTTCCTCTTAACTTACCTTCTGGAGTATTGTCCGGACCAAGCTCCAGCCAGGTAGCTATACCTGTCAATGTTCTGCCAAATGCTTCAAGATGGGTCACTTCCCTTCTTTTCTGAAGATCAGTAGCGCTCGATTCAACAGGCATATTTTTAACTAACGTGTTATTGCTCAAATTGAGAAGAACAGGTTCAGTAATACGGGTCATCGCACTGATCCAGAAAGCTCTATCTTCATTCGTCGAAGCCGGAGCAATTACATCTACTACTTCATTCTTATCCAGAAGTCGTTTATATCTCATCATTGCTTCTACAAAATAATAGTCAGCATATGATAGAGGAGCATCTATTTCACTTTTCTTAGCCATAAATCCGGTACTATGCATCAGGATAAAACTGGCATTATCTCCTACTTTTTTTGCCCTGTAAGCAGGAGAAGCAAGTGATTCAATTTGTTTCTCAGCAATTGCCAGGCATTGTTTCGACAGATCCCCATCCAGATAGGTACTTAATTCCACAAAAGCAGAGGCCATAATTGCTCCGGCAGAAGCATCCCTGTCTGCTTTAGGAATTCCTGGAGCGCTGAAGTCCCAATACGGAATCTTATCTTTAGGAAGGTTAGGGTGATTAATAATGTATTTAGCAATATTCGCTGCAAAATCAAGATATTTTTTATCCCCTGTTTCACGGTACATCATCGTAAATCCATATAATCCCCAGGCTTGTCCGCGGGACCATGAAGATTCGTCTGAAACTCCCTGATGGGTAACCTGACTGATCACCTTTCCGGTAATCGTGTCGTAACTTACTACATGATAAGAACTATAATCGCTTCTATAGTGATTCTTCATAGTTTGATCGGCATGGGAAAGAGCCATTTTATAATAACGGTTATTTCCGCTATATGCAGAAGCCACTCCAAATAATTCCAGGTTCATCATGTTATCGATAATCACACTGAATTGCCATTTCTGACTATTCCATGAACGGGTACATCCGGTAACCGGATGAAAACGCGTAGCTAATGAATTAGCAGCGGTTTCAATAACATCACGATAACTTTCTTTTTTTGTCAGACGATAACCGTTTCCAAAACTACAATTGATAATAAAGCCGACATCATGATTACTGGTAGTGTATTTTTGCTCTTCAACCCGGTCTGTCATTGTTTCCGCCGCTTTACGAAGACTTTCATCTCCGGTATACTCATATAGATACCAAAGTGTTCCCGGATAAAAACCACTGGTCCACCAACCCGACTCACAAGTAACCAGTTGGCCATTTTCGGCTGTTTTCGGTAACTTTCCTTGTTGGTTCTTAAGAATGTCATACATGTTTTGGGATTGATCGACCGAAAATGTCATAGCTTTTTCTATGATTTTCTTCATTTTAGCATTAGGTTCGGCAGCATATGCCTGAGATAAAAATGCGACCAAACAGATTGCAATAAAAGTTTTTCTCATAAAATTTGAATTAATATGGTTTTGATACAAAAGTAGAGATATAAGCCTGTGAAGGGTATAAAATAAATATGTAACAAAATAAAAATCGTCCAATACGAATTCCTAAATATCAAAAATGTACGGTTTTGTATAAAAATCGTCCCGTATTTAGTTTTGAATAATAATCCTGAGAAAAACAAACTATATTTGTATATGTAATACTATTAATAACTTACATGTTGATGAAAATCCGGTTTTTATTTCTATTTTTTCTTTGTACCCTTAATACTTTTTCCCAGGATATTTACTTCGAACATCTAAGGGTGGAAGATGGGCTTTCACAATCCTCAGCATTGAGTCTTTACCAGGATGAATTCGGTTCTATGTGGATTGCAACCCGCGACGGACTGAACAGGTATAACGGTAAAGACATCGAGATTTTCAAACCGGTAAAAAATGATCCCTCAAGTATTTATTCCAATAATGTAAGAACAGTATGTGGAGATAGAAATGGGCATCTGTTTCTGAGAAGTAAATTCTCCGTATCTGTCTACGACTTAAAAAAAGAGAAATTTACAACAATCAAATCCTCTGATGTACAAACAATAAGCTATGGCATTCAGGATTTATGGATTGCCACTCAGGATAGTATCTTTTCTTATAACCCGGAAACACATGAACTTTCTTTTTTCTATGCTTTTCCTCCAGAAGAAAAAATCCAAATTTCCGCTATCTTCCAGAGTTCAGAAAAAGATGTATATATCGGGACCCAGGGGAAAGGGACATACGCCATAGATAGAAATAAAAAAATTATGAATTTGATAAATAATATCTATGTAAATTCATTTTTCGAAGACATCAATAAAACAATATGGATTACCACCCGCCGGGAAGGTCTTTTCAAATTAGGGAAAGGTTCTGATATTGTCAATTACACTCACAAAAAAGATAATCCGGAATCAATATCGTCCAATTTTATCCGCACAATCTGTATGGACAATTTAGGGATTTACTGGATTGGGACTTCTGCAGGCCTGGATCGTTTCGATCCAAGGAAAGGCACTTTCAAGCACTATGAACATTCGGAAAGTAATCCTAAAAGTATCAGCAATTCATCAATATGGTCACTTCTAAAGGATAATCAGGGTACCATCTGGATCGGTAGTTATTTTGGCGGTGTGGACTTTTTCAATCCGGAATATGGTTCTTACAATTATTATAACACCGATGAAGCCAATCCGAGTAAGTTAAGTTCTTCAATTGTGTCCCGAATGATTGAAGATAAATCCGGAAATTTATGGATCGGAACTGAAGGTGGAGGCCTCAACTATTTGGACCGTAAAACAAAGACATTCAAAACATACAGATACATTCCAAATAAAAACAGCATATCCAACAATATTGTAAAAACGCTCCTGTACGAAGAGAATGAAGATATTTTATGGATAGGAACACACCTGGGAGGTATAAATCGTTTAAATTTGAAAACGATGCATTTTGATGTTTACAGGAATGAACCCGAAAACCCTTACTCTCTCAGAGAAGACGGAATCAGGCATCTTCTACCTTATGGAGACAGCCTGATCATTGCAACACTAAGAGGATTAATCGTTTTTGACAAGAATACAAAGAAATTTTCCAATTTATTAAAGGGAGAGGACGATAAATTTAATAATCGTCAGATTCAGGATGCCATGATTGATAAAAATGGCAGACTTTGGTTTTCAATCTCGGAAGAACTCTACAGATATAATCTACAGACAGAAAGACTGGAACAAATCTTTCAGGATCATCAGTTTGGAAATAGTATCAGTGTTATTTATCAGGATTCTTTCGGTAGAATCTGGATTGGCTCTACCGGTAGCGGAATTGGATTACTAAGTGAGAATAATGACTATATTTATTTTTATAATACATCCGGATCCGGATTATTAAATGATTATATCAATGATATCAAGGAGTCTAAATCCGGTTATTTATTGATTTGTACTAATCAGGGATTTTCTCGTTTCGATGTAGAAAATAAAAAATTCTATAACTACAATTCAAATAATGGCTTCCCTTTTACAGCGACTAACGAATTTGGTTTATACGTCACCAAAGATAATGAAGTCTTTGTTGGAGGTGTGAATGGTTTAGTATCTTTTTATGAGACAGAACTGGTAGCAAATGATAAACCCGCAGGTATCAATTTTGTAAATCTTTGGATCAATAATGAACGGATCATTCCGGATGACAACAGCGGTATATTAAAATATTCTCTTTACTATACGGACAAAATAGAATTGAACTACAATCACGCCATCATTTCAATCGACTATGCCATAACCAGTTACACGAAATTCCTCAAGACAGACATTCAATATAAGCTGGAGGGATTTGATAAGGACTGGACTGATGCAAATTACAGGAATAGCATTACTTATACCAACCTTAATCCCGGGAAATATACGTTATTGCTGAAAACTAAAAAGAACCAGAATGAATCTGGTGTTGTTGAAAAAAAAATAACAATTGTCGTTAATCCTCCTTTCTACAAGACAGTCTGGGCCTATTTAATTCTTATGGTTATTATAATTGTAATCATAGGTGTATTATTTAATTTCTATACTTCAAAAATGAAATTGAGGACTTCCCTTGAATTTGAAAAAAAAGAAAAACAACAAATCGAAGAATTGAACCAGTCTAAACTCCGCTTTTTTACGAATATATCACATGAATTCAGGACTCCTTTGACTATTATTTCCGGACAGTTGGAAATGTTACTCCAGATGAGTGATATCAAACCCTCTGTATATAATAAACTTGTGAATGTATTTCGGAATACCAACCGGATGAAAAAATTAATCAATGAATTATTGGACTTCAGAAAGCAAGAACAGGGATATCTGAATATTAAAGCATCAAAACAAGATCTGATCTCGTTTTTGTACGAAATTTTTATTACCTTTAAAGATTATGCGGCCTTCAGGAATATTCGTTTTTCGTTTAATCATAAAGAAGAAAATCTCGACCTTTGGTTCGATATTACTCAAATGGAGAAAGTATTCTATAATCTCTTATCGAATGCGTTCAAATATACTCCAAACGGAGGATGTATCGACCTTTCTGTCGAAACTCACAGTTATTCGGTTTTTGTGACAGTATCCGATAATGGGAAAGGGATAGCAGAAATCGATATCAATAAAATTTTTGACCGTTTTTACCAGGTTGACAACATAAAAGATAACTTAACAAAAAATGTCGGATCAGGCATCGGACTTGCTGTTTGTAAAGGAATCATCGAGTTACACAAAGGAAAAATTTCAGTAGTCAGTAAAGAAAATCAAGGTAGTAAATTCATTGTTGAATTACTGATGGGAGAAGATCATTTGTCAAAGGAAGAAAAAGATTATTCTCCCAACAAGAACAAACCTCTGATCACAATTGAAAATGAAAAACTGGATGATAAATTCATCCACGATGTAAAAGAATCCCAGGTCGAAGTTTCAAGTCAATCGTCAGTCATGCTTATCGTTGAAGATGACGATGACGTAAGAACGATGCTCGAAGACCTCTTTACTCCTTTCTATAAAGTGATAATTGCTGTAGATGGAGATGAGGGATTTCAAAAAACCAAAGAAAATCAGCCGGATATTGTACTAAGCGATGTCATGATGCCCAGAGTATCTGGCATCGATATGTGTCTGAAAATCAAAACGGATGTTGAAACTTGTCATATTCCGGTAGTACTGCTGACAGCTCAAACCGCGATAGAATACACTGTTGAAGGTCTAAAAACCGGGGCTGATGATTATGTCACCAAACCATTCAATGTCCGGGTACTGGTTTCCCGGTGTAACAATCTGGTAAATAACCGTAAAATGTTACAGGCAAAATACACAAAAGACCCGGACACCTCGCTTCATATCATTTCGTCAAATCCTCTGGATCAAGAGATTATAGACAAAATATATGCTATCATTGAAGAAAATATCAGTAATATTAATTTTGATGTCAATGTGTTTGCAAAAGAGATGGGATTAGGACGTAGTAACTTATTTTCCAAAATAAAAGGCTTGACCGGACAAACTCCTAATGAATTAATAACCAGCATACGTTTGAAAAAATCTATATATTTGTTGCAACATCGGCCGGACTTATCTGTTTCAGAGATATCATATGATGTCGGCTTTAGTTCTCCGAGTTATTATATCAAATGTTTCCGGGAGTGTTTTAATCAAACTCCGGCAGGTTTCAGAAAAGACTCACTCAGATAAAGAAACGCAAGACCTTTTTTAAAACATGCTATATAACATACAAATTCTTTTTTGCTAAAACGTTTAATTAATTATTTTTGCACAAAATTTGGTTTAATAATCTAAAATGTCTCGAGTCTCAATAAAAAATATAGCTCAGGTGATTGGAGTTTCCAATGCAACAGTTTCTCTGGTCTTGAACGGCAAAGAAAAAGATGGTCGTGTGAGCAAGGAAATGGCCGATCGTATCCGTAAAATGGCGAAAGAAATGAATTATGAACCAAATAATCTTGCCAGAGGATTAAGAATCGGACGTTCGCAAACCATCGGATTGATCGTTGCCGATATATCCAACCTCTTCTTTGCTAATCTGGCATTCCATATCCAGGAACATGCGGAAAAATTCGGTTATAGTGTCATTATTACAAATACGAACGAAAGCGATCTGAAAATGGAAAAAATGACAAACATACTGAAAAGCAGATCGGTAGACGGATTTATCGTCGTACCTACAGAGTACGGACAGCCTTATGTCGAGGATCTGATCAAACGGAATATACCGACAGTCCTAATAGACCGGAATTTCCCTGAAATTGCTGCGAGTTCTGTTATGGTCGACAACTACAATGCTTCCGTAAAAGCATTAAAAAGCATGGTCAACCAAGGTTGTCGAAATATAGGAATGATTATTTACAAAAGTGAGCTACAACATATGATTGACCGAAAACAGGGATATACAGATGTTTTAGAAAAACACGGGATATATAATCCTTCACTGATTAAAGAAATTAACTATTCGAATATCACAAGTGATGTTGAAATTGCGGTAGAAAGTTTGTTGCTAAAAGAACGAAACGTAGATGGTATTTTCTTTGCGACCAACTCTTTGTCTATGTTGGGCATAAAGCAATTGATGAAATTAAATGTGGACATCCCGAACAAACTTAAAATAGTTTGTTTCGATAAAAGTGACGTATTCGATTTCATTCAATTTCCGGTTTCTTACATTCAGCAACCGATCCCTGAGATGGGGAAAAATGCGGTAGAATTATTAGTTAATCAAATGAAACAGACATCCGGAACTCAAAAAAAGGTTCAAAGAATAGAGTTACAAACAGAGTTGTTGGATAGTTTTTAATTTTTTAAAATACAAGTTAAACGTTTAATTATATTATTTTCTAATACTAAACAATAAATAATGAAATCTGCTGAATCAAAAAAATCAATTTTTTCTTCTCCATCGGGAAAAAGCTATCTCTTTCCTTTTATACTCGTTACAAGCTTATTTTTGATGTGGGGACTCGCTCACGGATTGCTGGATGTACTGAACAAACATTTCCAGGTTGCATTTACCATGTCAAAAGCACAATCCGGCCTTGTACAGTTCTCTACTTACATCGCATATGCCATTATCAGTATTCCTGCCGGATTGTTTATGAAAAAGTATGGATATAAACGAGGTATCATTGTAGGGTTATTATTATATGGAATCGGGGCATTCGGTTTCATTCCGGCTGCATTTTTACATTCTGCCAATCCTTTTCTGATTGCATTGTTTGTTGTAGCATGTGGATTATGCGTATTGGAAACCGCGGCTAATCCGTATTCGACGGTATTAGGGCCCAAAGATAGTGCAGCTCAGCGTATTAATTTATCTCAATCTTTCAACGGATTAGGTTGGGTGTTAGGTCCTTTCATCGGAGGGCAATTGATATTGGGTGCCTCTGCAGACGACACGATGGCTTTGACCAAGCCATATATCATACTAGGCAGTTGTGTACTGATTATTGCAGTATTGTTCTTCTTTACAAAACTACCAAATATTGTAGAGACAGACGAACATCCGGCTTCAGAAGAAAAAAACACGGTTAGTAAATCCATGTGGTCGCACAAACATTTCATACTCGCAGTGATAGCTCAGTTTTTATATTGTGCTGCCCAAACAGGAATTTTCAGCTTTTTTATTAATTATGTAACAGAACTGGACGCCACGATTACAAACGAACAGGCTGCAAATTTACTGGCTTTCGGAGGTATGTTATTGTTCATGGTCGGCAGACTTTCCGGAAGTGTCATTATGAGTAAATTCAGACCTTATAAGATCCTGGCATTCTATGCGCTTATGTGTTCAATAACTATGATTTTGGTTATCTTGCAATTAGGAAAAATTTCTCTTTATGCATTGTATATCTCATTCTTCTTTATGTCTATTATGTTTCCGACGATCTTTGCCCTTGGACTTTCAAAAATGGGCGCTTATACAAAAAAGGCATCATCTTATATTATCATGGGGGTATCCGGAGGTGCCTTTGCTCCCCTATTAATGGGTTATATCGGAGATCAATCGATGGCTATTGGATTCTTTGTCCCGTTGGTTTGTTTCCTGTTTATCCTGTTTTACGGATTGAAAGGATACAAAATGTAATGTTTGTTTATTGTAATATTTGTTAGTAGTATTAAGTTCATTAATTACAGATTATTATGAAATACATTGGATTATTGATCGCCATTTTTATTTTCTCTTTACAATCGTTTGCCCAACAATATCCTTTTAACGGATTAGATTCAAATATGGGAAACATTTATCGTTTGTCGAATGCTAAAACCCGCTCAATAAGTCCTGAAAACTTTACCGGAGAAAAGGGTAAGGGAGGAATGGCCGAGTTAAAAGATAAAGAATCTCCCAATGTGGCTAATGCCAGCTATGCAGCAAGAGATCTAGGTCAGGGCTGGAAGCTTAACCCGTATATCAGGATACAACCCGGAGAAACATTCACGATTGCAGAAATAAGCGGTCCCGGCGCAATTCAGCATATATGGATGACTCCAACCGGGAATTGGCGTTTTACCATTATGCGCATTTATTGGGATGATGAAAAGGAACCTTCAGTGGAATGTCCTGTAGGAGATTTTTTTGCTATGGGTTGGGGAGAATATGCTCCATTGTCGTCTCTTGCGATCTGTGTAAATCCCGGCAGTGCTTTTAACTGTTATTGGACAATGCCATTCCGTAAAAAATGTAAGATCACCATGGAGAATATCAACGATAAAGATCCTATGACACTGTACTACCAAATTGATTATACCCTGACGGAAGTTCCTGAGGATGCAGGCTATTTTCATGCTCAATTCCGCAGAACACCTTACAATGAAGGTTCTGACTACACAATTGTAGACGGAATCAAAGGAAAAGGACAATATGTAGGGGTCTATATGGCCTGGGGAGTAAATAATAACGGCTGGTGGGGCGAAGGTGAAATTAAATTCTTTATGGATGGGGATAAAAAATTCCCGACAATATGCGGAACAGGTACCGAAGACTACTTTTGCGGATCGTATAATTTCGACAGAGGAGGACAATACAAAGAATTTTGCACCCCATATGCCGGTTTGCATCAGGTAATCCGTCCGGATGGTACCTATCGCTCTCAACACCGGTTCGGACTTTACAGATGGCATATTACGGATCCGATCCGGTTCGACAAAGATCTGAAAGTCACGATTCAGGATCTGGGATGGAGGCATGGAGGCCGGTACTTACCGCAAAAATCAGATATCGCGTCTGTTGTATATTGGTATCAGACAGAACCACATACCTCATTCCCCACATTACCAAAATGGGAAATGCTTGAAGTCAATTAAATTTTCGTCTCTTAACTTTTAAGGAGACATAGATATACAAAAAATGAAAAAACGAATCCCATATCTACTTTTTATTTTCTTTACTTTAACGTTCAACTTTGATGCAAAATCTAAGACCGCACCAAATGAAGATATATTTATTTTATCTTCTGAGCTCCCACCGATCTTTAAGGAATCGATAAAAGAAATAAAAATAGATAAGCTAGGAAACGGAAAAGCAGTCAAAAAGATCGAGACAATCAATCCAAATACAGTTAAAATTACCTTATCGTTCGATTTGACAGAAAATGTAATACAGGATGACTGGCACGTTTCTATATCTCCGGCTTTTAAACCGGCATTCAATTGGGCTCCGCATCTCACTCCAACGGATAACAATATTATTGATCAGCATATTTTCAGAACTCCGGCGTTGATTGTATCAAATAAAAAACAGGTATTAGTCGTAATGCCGGATGTTGATATTCTGAAAAACAAAACTCCGGTCAGATGGTATATGGACATGAATGCCAGGGAAAATTTATTAAGCCTGGGCATGAGTAATAATAAGGTTTCGGAACATGTACTTTATGAACGGACTCCAGGTGCTTTTTATCCTAAAGGAAAAATTGAATTCGGATTTTATCTGATGTGCCATAAAGATCAGGCAAGCATTATAAATCCTTATCGTAAACCCCTGGCTTTTTTCTGGAAAAATTGGGGACATCAACTATATAAATCTGGCAATCCTGTCAATGGAGATTTGAATTGTTATGTTGAACATACTTACAACTGGGCATTTAATTCCTGGGAGAAAAATGTATGGCAGGAGTTTTTTATTGACGGCAAACAAGTAGGAGCCCCGGTATTTATTGTAAATGTAACGCAAAGCCCGAACTATCAGGGCGATGTAAACGAACGGGAATTCCGTTCGGTATGGAATCAGGCCTGGTTCAGTTCTTTGAGATCTGCCAGCGGATTATTCAGATATGCCAGACGGACAAATAATCCGGAATTACTTAAAAAAGCAAACCTGACTAAAGAACTGGCATTAAGCTTTCCAAACAAAAACGGATTTTTCTATGGTCTGATTGCAACGGAGATGGAAGAGGTGGAAAGAGAGGGGAAGAAATACAACCGCAGCAAGGGTTGGAATACTTATTTTTGGGGTAATTCGAACCGGAACCCCTACACCTGGGATGCCAGGAAATCTCCATTCCATATCCTCGACATGAGTTGGACCGCTTTGTTGATGTTAAGGTGGTATGAAGAACTGGAATCAGATGCCCGGTTATTGAAATATGCAGAGAATTATGCCGATGCTTTAATAAAAATACAGTATCCTAACGGTTTTTTCCCGGGTTGGTTGAATGTTGAAACTCTGAAACCAATGGAATACCTGAACGATTCGCCAGAAACATCAATGTCGGTGACTTTCTTACTCAAACTATATCAATTGACTCACAATGAGGTCTATAAGAATGTCGCTCTGAAAGCGATGCAAGCTGTTGAGTCCACTATTATACCAACCGGCCGTTGGGAGGACTTTGAAACTTACTGGTCGTGTTGCAGGTATGGTTCTGTAAATTTAGTCGGTAAAAAAGTCGAAAGGAATAACATGTACAAACAATGTAATTTTTCCATGTTCTGGACAACAGAGGCATTGTTCGAATGCTATCAGATAACAAAAAATAAAAGATATCTGGAACAAGGACAACGTACTCTCGATGAACTGTTGATGACTCAAGCTTCCTGGCAGCCTCCATATATTTATGTTAATGCATTAGGAGGTTTCGGAGTGATGAATTCTGATGGCGAATGGAATGATTCAAGAGAAAGCCTGTTTGCTGAAATCATTTTGCAATATGGTAAACTACTGGATATACCGGAATATAAGGAGAGAGGAATCGCGGCTTTGAAAGCTTCTTTTACCATGATGTATTGCCCTGAAAATCAAATCACTAAAACTCAATGGGAAAAAGTATGGCCTTTTTTCGGAAAAGAAGACTTCGGATTTACAATGGAAAATTATGGACATGGCGGGTGGACAAATCCCGAAGGAGAAGGTATGGGAGAATTCACGATCTACGACTGGGGAAACGGTGCAGCATCGGAAGCTTATAACCGTATTGTGGACAAATTTGGAAAGAAATACTTGGATTGATAACTCATAAATCATATGAAAACAACAAGAAATTATTTATTATTACTCTTTGCCGGTGTATGCCTGTGGTCATGCACTTCTCAAAACAAAAAAGAAAAAGATATGGGGACATTTGAAAAAGGCACATTCGGTTACGACCTGAACTTCCTGTCGGGAAAAGATAGTCTGATCGTATTAAAAAGTGAAAATGGAGAAGCTCAGGTTATTGTTTCTCCTAAGTATCAGGGAAAAGTTTTTACCAGTACGGCTAACGGACTTGCCGGGAAAAGCATCGGATTTGTCAACTATGATGTCCTGAATTCAGCTGTTATCGACGAACACATGAATGGATACGGAGGTGAAAACCGCTTCTGGCTGGGCCCTGAAGGAGGTAAATATTCCATTTATTTCGAACCAGGAAAAGAACAGGTTTTTGCGAACTGGCATACTCCTAAACCTATCGATATTGAGCCTTGGGACTTGAACCGGGCAGATACAAAAGAAGTGTCCATGAAAAAATCAATGAAGGTCGCTAATTATCAAGGAACTATATTGAATTTGGATATAGACCGGAATATTCGGATAATCGAAGCAGCCGATGTAGCCAGGGTATTGAATATATCTTTAGACAATCAGGTTAAAACCGTAGCCTATGCTACTGAAAATGCGATTACAAATAAAAATGATTTCGAATGGACTAAAGAAACCGGTACTATTTGTATCTGGATGCTGGATATGTTTATCCCTTCAGATAAAGCAGTTACTATTATTCCATTTGAAGAAGGTGATGAAAAGCAATTGGGTAAGATTGCTACAACCGATTATTTTGGAGAAATTCCTACAACTCATTTGAAAATTGAAAGTAGAAATCTCTATCTGAAGACGGATGGTAAACTCCGGGCTAAACTAGGATTGAATGCATTACGCTCGAAATCGATTGCAGGTAACTATGACCCGATCAGTAACCGTTTGACAATAACAGTATTCGATCAGGATAAAAATGCCAGCTACCTGAACCAGGAATGGAACCCATCTAAAGATCCATTGGTCGGAGATGCGATGAATGCATATAACGATGGTCCATTGGAAGACGGTAGCATCATGGGCCCTTTCCTGGAAGTGGAAAGCGTATCTCCTGCAGCATTCCTGAAACCTGGAGAAAAATTGTCGCATAAACACACGGTTTATCACTTTACCGGAGATACAAATGCTCTTGATCCTATCGCAAAAAGCTTACTCGGAGTGTCAATCAATGAAATAACACAAGTATTTAATTAACAGACAAATCTGATTAAGTATTTTATATCTCACTTATAAGTTAAACGATTTAGCTAACGTAATAATTAATTATATAATGTATGAATAAGGTAAATTATCCTAAAATAGGAATCCGGCCGATAATTGACGGCCGTCGTCATGGAGTACGGGAATCACTGGAAGATACCACCATGAATCTGGCAAAGAGTGTAGCAAAACTATATTCGGAAACTTTGAAATATCCTGACGGAAGTCCGGTTCAATGTGTCATAGCGGATACATGC
>JAVBTA010000021.1:0-9555 GCA_031556375.1 Bacteroidales bacterium
ATTTTTGTGGGGAAGCTTATTTTCAATACAGTTTTCCATTTGACCCGAGTGATTTTGTTCATTTCCGTCACCGCATTGGAGAAGAAGGCGTCAATATGATTTTCCGCCATAGCGTTTCGCTTCATCCCCAGGCAAGTAAGGGATCCGTTGTCGTATTGGACACACGGTTCAGGGTAATGCCACTACCTTTCCCACTGATGCCAAACTTTACAAGAAAATCATAGATAAATGTGTTCAGATCGCAGAGAGACACGATCTTCCATTCGTCAAAATTACAAACGCGTAAGCAAACAGCTTTTACGGGAGACTTACACCTACAGAAAATCATACAGTCATCCGCATAACGCACGAACTTGTGACCACGGGATTCCAACTCTGTATCCAATTCATGAATGGATGAGGGAAATAACACGGCCATCCTTCACCGTGCGTGATAAAATCTCTATCAGCTTGCTGTGGTTGACTGTATCGAAGAACTTTTCCAAGTCCAAGTCAACACAGTATTTGTAACCGTCACTAATATAAGATTGGACACGCCGCAAGGCTTGGTGGCCACTGCGTTTAGGGCGGAAGCCAAAACTATTGTCACTGAACTGTCGTTCATAAAGCGGACTAAGCACCTGACTGATGGATTGTTGAATAAGACGGTCAACAACGGTAGGAATACCTAATTGACGTTTCTTACCTCCATCCTTAGGAATTTCAACCCGACGGACGGGATGGGGACGGTAGCTACCGCCCAACAAAGATGCTATCAGCTCATCTTTATGGAGTTTCAGGTAAGGAAGTAAGTCTTCCGTTTCCATCTTATCGACACCTCCACTGCCACCATTGGACACAACCTGCTTGTAAGCGCGGTTCATGTTGGCAGGTGACACAATACGTTCCAATAAATCATCTTTGGTAAATTGCACTTCCACGAGGTGGTTTTCAGTTATCCCAATAAAAGTCTGCACTCCGGCATAGCTTTCGGACTCCGTCCTATCCTTTTGCCGGCAGTTATCACTCAATGTTGATATTTTCTGCATTCGTTCCTTCATTAGGTAACAGTCACCCGCTACTCGCTTAAATAAAGTTCAGACCTTCCCCGAACGTCGACTTTTTTTTCTTTTTTTTTCGGGTACTATGTCCTCTGCTGACTTCTCACAGCAAGCTTTACTCCGTGCTTCTGAAAAAAAACATCTGCACGTTCAGTGAGACCTCCCCAGTTAAGGATACATTCTTTCCATCTTATACCTGCCGGATTTACTTTGGATGTTTCCGGATAGTTATTGGGCTTTGCCTTGTCTTGCAGACTAACCCACATCCTTTAGCCTTATATCCGGTTTCTGTTCGTCAGGCCAGATGTTTGCCGCCACCTTCCTTCAGATTCCAACTCGCGAGGGACACCCTTGGCTTTGGCTAAACACTTCCCACTATCAGGGTGTGTGAGGGACTTGCACCCAAAATGCGACGCACCTGGTTCAGCTGGTCGATAGTGATCAAATCATCCAAAAAGCCGACATTCAATAGCGTTCGGTGACAAACTCTATCTGTTTCGTTGCGATAACTTTCTATCAATCGATAATAAGCATCGATTTTGCCTTTGGCAGGATTATGCCGTAATGAAAATTTGAAATACATCGTCCGGCAAAGCTACGAAAGCTATTGCTCGAAAGCAATACCCCCTGTGTACTACAAACCTGTCTCTGAAAAACAAATGCACTTAATCTCAGATATTTACGATTTTAACAACCGATAAATACATGTATTTTGACCGATTTTTGAGCCAATTTTATGATTCAGGAGAAGGTAATGACGCAATGTGGGTTAATGTCAGATATTTACGATTTTAACAACCAATAAATACATGAATGTTGACCGATTTTTGAGCTGTTTTTATGATTCAAGGGTAGGAAATGACGCAATGTGGGTTAAGGTGTAATTTCATTACGCAAAAATATCCGAGAAAAAAGACATGAAAAAAGGCGAGGCTCAGCGGATGCTTACATTATTATTCTAAAAATAGGACAGTATTATTCGCAAAATATTAAAATGCAAATGTAAAAGCAAATCTGAATCCGGCTTTTGATATTCCGGGGTTATCCAGATAAGTGAATCTCCTGACGTAACAAATCCTGAAAATCTTCAGAATATTCTCGACACCGATATTTGCTTCCATATAAGGTATATCTGTCATCCTTCTTGTTCCTTCAGGAAATATAAACAATTCAGTATTTATTGAAGGATTATTTTTGTCGGACAAATTACCATAAATACCATTAAAACCTATTACCTCTCTAAGTTTTAACTGACGTAGAAATGGAATTCTATTAAACAGAATTCCATTGAAATGAAACTCAAGATGTAGAGAAGCATATTTATCATTCACAAACTCTAATGCATTCATTAAACTAAAAGATTCCGGTTGCATGAAATACGCTTGATTTGCATTGGGAATCATCAATAATGGAAACGGAAGTTTTCCCCATATATTTCCGGCTTTTCCGATAATATCCACATTACCATAGGCAGAGAACCAAAAACGTTTCCAAGCAGAAACTTCCAATGCCTGATAATTATATTCTCCACCGAAATAACCCTTTATTCCGGCAATATAAGAAAGGGTAAAAACCGGATTTGTCCTATCGAAAGAAAAACGAACACTCCTGTTCTGAAAAATTTTCTCATTTTTAGCCAATCTCAACCGGAAACCAACAGCCGCATTTGTGTAATTACCAACATCAATTATATTTCCAGTAATGTCTTTTGTTAAGAACCTCATATTCCCTGCAGCCTCTTCATTTTGGTTATTAGTCCAAATTTTGAAAGAAAAATCTGATTTAGTTTCATATTCATAAGAAGCAAGGAGTTGTCGCCTGTAAGTCATTTGATTATTATTACCTCGTTTAATGGAAAGTAAGATATTATCCTTATTGACATACGAATAGATTTCCCCTGGTGTATTTACGTCATAACTGTAGTTAAACGCTATATTATTTTTCCTATACTCATTTTCGTGGTATTTTTTTTCATTAAAAGCATAAGTAAGAGTTGATGAATATTTGAAAACCCTATCTTTCATTCCATAAGCAACATATCCGTTTAAAAACAAATGCTTATTCAGATTTGCCGTCGTCATTCCTCCTAAATGAAAACGAGTGCCTTCTAGAGGATTTCCACTGATCAATGTACCAACAGGACCTATATCAAAAATATTCTTGCCTTGCGCAGTACTTGTTCTTATATATCCCGTAGTCAATATTTTCATGAATTCCATAAAATAATTGAATCCTTTCACATTTGCCATTTTAACCAACACATCGTTTACATCCTGTTCATTTTTCCGTAAAGGAACGAGCCGGTAAATGTCCCATACAGAATCCGGCTGATTAAAAATCTCTGCACGTTTAATACTTTGATTTTCGAATTCAAAAACTGATTGCGGAACTGAGTCAATTATATAATTCGCATATTTTACCGTTTTTTTTGCATATATTCCTAAAGCGTATTTATATGCTTCCAAATCAGCAATGACAGACTCCTCCGATTTTGTCCAAAGACCAGAGAAATGGCATTCAAAATCCTGAATGATACGCATTTGTTTCACAAAGTTCACAGTATTATTCAGAGGAATATTAAATTCAACTTTCTTGATAGCATACGAACCATCAAGAAGCACCCACAATCTTCCTGTAAAACCAAAATCCTGTACATTATAAGGAGCAAAATCAAGAAGGATACATCTATCATTTTTATAAGCAATAGTATCTAATATATAGTATTTGTAGAAACTTGTAGCAAGCGTAGAGGAAAGGGGACTTACAAAACGTTTCATCAAGATTTCTATATCATTTTCAAATATATTGATTTCCCTGAAAGCTTCGGAATAGACGGCATCTAAACTTTCCTGTTGCATTAAATGGTCAAGTCCTTCACGCTTTTCTGCCCTGATAATAGACTTTTTATTTTCCGGATCACTCTTGCGATATTCATCAGAAGCAACCTCTTTAATCGATAGAGTAAGAATATGGCTATTATCAAACTCTGATGTTGCCAAATATTCGGGTAAAAATTTGAATACTTTAGTAAGACCTTTAGTTTCAAAAGCATTGTCAATATTACTAAAAGATAAGCTAAGTTTTTCATATTGAAAAAACTGCCATGCCTGTCTACTTTCTATTCTATTTCTATTTTTATTAGCAATTACTTTTTCAATCAGCTCAATCGCAGGATTATATTTTTTTGAATATTTTTCTTTCTTCGGATTAACAACAACTTCTTGAACTTGGTATTCTATTGGTTTTAGATATATCTCTAATTTTATGTTTTTATCTGATTTTATAAATAATTTTTCTGTCTCATAACCAAGTAAAGAAAATATCAAAAATCCTTCATTATTACTAATCTCAAAAAATCCCTCATTGTCGGTTATTATTGCATGAGTATTTTCAAAATAAACAGAAACATGAGATAGAGGGAGTCCAGATAAAGAATCCTTGACAATCCCCGATATAGCTGTCTCTGGATTGGAAGCAATTATTTGAAAAACATTCAAAAACAAAGGAAACATACAATATACAAAGCAACTCACTTTACGTTTTGCATACTGTATATTTCCAGCTGTTTCATCTACATTAACTGTAAAAAAATTTATCCACCGGATTAGCATAAATACCTAAATAAATAGAACGGAGAGTATCTTCATCCCCAGCGATCTGACTCAATGTCCAATTAAGTTTTTGTATAAATAACTCCCTTTCTTCTGAAGTATAATATCTTGAATATTTATCACTTCCGGAACGAAGATCATTTGCTACATAGTTTGTATTCCATAACTTATAATTGCTATAAATCCGTTTATCAATCAAATTGGCGACATTTTTATAAAATTTATTAGGAGATTCATTTGCAAAATCAAGATATTCATCGTTTCCTAATGGTTTACATATACTGATATGTACATTACCTTTTTGTTGTGTGATTCCGGTCAAAATACTAATAAAATCTTCATCTTTATGTTTCACATACTTTACGCCATTGTTAGATTGGTACAATTCTTTCGTTTTGAATATATCACAAGGTTCCCACTGATACGAAATTGCTATTGGAACTATGCTTAATTCTTCAACAGATCTTACCAAATTTTGAGTATTACTCATACAGAACATTTTGATAATTCCCTGATCAGTAGCATCATGGCCATCTTTAGTTCGTCCGTTCCGTTGGGCAATCCAAATAGATTCTCCCTTTTTTGTGATTGCATAACGTATGTATTCTGACAAATGCTGCGAATTTTTATAAAATTCACGAGCATTTCCTCCCCGCGCTACTTTAAACATCTTATTCGATTTACCAATATCAATAAGCAACTGAGAACTCATCAAATTACTGCCAAACGTGATTTCTGTTGTCGGAAATCCATTAAGATGAAACACTTGTTGCAATAAAGAAGAATCCAACATAATATCCCTATGGTTGGATATAAACAAATATCTTTTCTGCGAGTCTAAATGTTCTATTCCATCATAAGAAAAATGATCAATAGTATTTTTAATTATCTGGTCATTTACAAAATACATCACTTTGAATTGAAAGTCTTCTATTGTTGTAAGACCCAATATCATGTCTCTTATTTCATTAACGTCTTTTCCGGGAAACACAAAATCACTTACTGATTTCAAATATTCACTATCGGCGATACGTTTCATTGCCGGAGCAATTTCAGACTGTATATAAGGACGAATATCATCAAACTTATTAACCATGAGTATCTGTTTTTTTGCGTTTGTCTATAAATTTTATCGGCTTGCGGCTTATATCTGGAGAATTTATTTTTCTTATTTCAGCTACCGGATGTATTTCCACTTCCGGAGCAACGCGAACACGTGCCCTAAAACGGTCTTTCAGATCTTTGACAACATCAAACGAAGGTTCGTCTCGAAGTCCCACCTTAATTACAACGTTATCATTACCGCATTCGCTATCAAGTACTTCCATTATATAATTCTCTATATAAGACACATTATCAAGTACATCGAAAATAGCCGGAGGGTACAAAGTTGTTCCTTTGTATTTCATCATGTGGTTCATTCTTCCCACGAGAGGACTGATGCGCATGGATTTTCTGCCACAACGACAAGGTTCATAATAGAAACGAGCCAAGTCTCCAGTCTTAAAACGAAGTAAAGGCATCCCTTCCACTCCTAAAGTAGTGATAACTAACTCTCCCACTCCATCTTCAGGTACCGGATTTCCTTTTTCATCCAACAATTCACAAATAATTAATTCAGGATGATGATGACCTCCACAACCATATTCACATTCGGTAAATGTAGTAGCCATTTCAGTCGAAGCATATGTAGAATAAAGTTCTATATTCCATTTCTCCTTGATACTTTGTCCCAACAAATTCAAAGTAAAATCTTGTTCTCTGAGATTTTCTCCAATACAAATAGCTTTTTTTACACTTGAATTCTTATAATCAATACCATTATCTTCCGCATATTTGATAATCTTTAAGATAAAAGACGGTACTACAATAATACAATTAGGTTTTATACGCTGGATCGTATCCCACTGCAATTCAGCAATTCCATTCCCTACTCTCACAATACCCGCACCAAGTTTACGAATTCCCAAAAAATAAGCCAATCCTGCCATGAAACGTTTGTCTATAGTAGTCATCAACTGAAAAATATCGCCTTGTGTAGCACCTACACATTGAAATGAAATTTTCTCATTATAAGCCAACCGTTCTAGATCAGCATCAGTCATTACAAAAGTAACAGGATCTCCTAAAGTACCGGAAGTCGTAATATAATCAATTATTTTTTCTCTCGGAACACAGAGAAAATCATCATTATAAAGTTGCAGGTCCTGCTTATCCGTGAGAGGGATTTGCAACAAATCCTCCAATGTATTTATTCTATTAACATCTATATGACATTGCTCAAACATTCTCCGGTAAAAAGGAGAATATTTATTCAAATAATCAAGCGCCTCAACCATTTTCCGTTCCTGAAATCGTTTAATCTCATTCAATGGTTGAAACTCAATATCCGGTGTTTTATTCATCACTCATTGTGTTTAAGACAAAAATACTATTTTTGAGAAATATTCAATATTTGTATTTGAAATATTTCTTCCAACCAAGGAATAAAATCTTGATTCCACATAGGAGCCTGACCATACCCTCTTTTCATATTAATTCCAAATCCATGCCCGGGTTCATCATATAATTTATATTTATACGGAACTCCTTTCATAGATAATGCATGACTATAACATTCGCTATTACGATAATCTACGGTTTTATCTTTTTTACATTGAATCAAAAAGACAGGAGGCATATCCGAACGCACATTTAACTCCAAAGACATCATGCGCATTTCTTCCTTGGTATATTTATTTGAGAGTAAATTCCGACGGGATTTTTTATGGGCAATGCTGTCATTCATAGATATAACCGGATAAATCATTGCTACAAATGCAGGACGAAGCGACACTTTCGGCTCAATATTCAAATTTTTTAGGAAATTAATATCAAAGTAAGTAGAAGCAATGCCTGCCAAATGACCTCCAGCTGAAAAACCCATTACTCCTACTTTTTCCGGGGATATTCCATATTCTGCACTATCTTCTTTTACCAATTGTATGGCACGTTGCAAATCCTGAATCATGGCAGGATGATGATTCCCATGCAATCCTACACGATAATGTAATACA
This sequence comes from Bacteroidales bacterium, assembly GCA_031556375.1. Taxonomy (GTDB): domain Bacteria; phylum Bacteroidota; class Bacteroidia; order Bacteroidales; family Azobacteroidaceae; genus BNXB01. The sequence goes on from JAVBTA010000021.1 coordinate 7,708, forward strand.
AAAGCTGAGATTCCATTTTTATTCAACCATTTTGCAACCATTTCCCCTTCATCCTTAATACCAGTATAGAAATAACTTCCTCCAGGGCAAATAATAACTGAAATTCCTGTGTTATTTACTTCGGTTTTATAAATACTTAATTTCGGACGCCTCATTTTACTTGTCCAAGGAGCATCCCATAACTTCATTGTTTGCGCGGTTAACTGCAACAATGAAACTGACAATATCCCCAAAAGCAATAAAGCTCTCTTCATTTCACACAACTTCTAACATCTCACCATTTGACACTTCTAACTACCGACTTAGCTATTTTTTGTATTTCCAACCGGCATAATTCTTCCACACTATTTCGACTTTATAGAGAAGTACTCCAACCTCTTTGAGAAAATATTTCTTTAGATTTATAAAATATTTTTCCTTCTCTAGTTTTTAGGATAAAAAAACATCGGTCACGACCTCTTTCATCAAAAAAAATTCAAGAATAAACTCAACCTCTTCCTCAATATCTACGACTTCCCATAATTCATAATTATTCGTCAGTTGCTCTCTCATATTAAACCGCCCTAAAACATTTTTGTAATTATCAGACGCTATTGGGATGTAAACTTTTCCTCCTTTTTTCATCAAATTTAATGAATTATTTGCTGCTTGATGTCTCAATTTTTCAGTATTAACAGCATTAGCCTCACGATCCTATGAATAATAAGTAACTCCATTATCATACGTCTCCATAAAAGCAATCTCATTTGTTTTAAGAGAATATTCAAGGTTACGATCGCCTTCTTTATATGAAAGAACTGAATCCGAAAGGTATGTTATTTCAACCCTCATACTTTTTCCATTTGTCAATTTGAGATAATCATTTTGTCCATTGAAATTAAGAGCGTAAAAAAGCAATAAAACAGTAATACAGAAAATCTTCATAATTTTAAAATAATTCTTTTATTTCTTTCTCCGAAAGCTGTCTATATTGAGGATAAACTAATTTTCCATTCTCCTCAATAAAGATAACCTGAAAGTATTTTTCGTCGTAGAAAGACAACTTGGAATTTGTGTCCGGATTGCATTCCAAATAGATAATATTTGCTAATTGCAATTTTTTCTTTTCACAAATTTGCTTGAGTAGATTACAGCCAGCTGCTGTAACAGATGTTCCGGGATTGTCTTGATATAGTTCTGTTACAATGACTATTTGCTTGCCTTCTTTTTCTAAAATACGTAATCCACAAGCTGAAGATTGCCCCCATTGACCTTCAAAATCAAATATTTCGTCGTAATAATTTTCTGAAACTTTCATATTCTGAGTTTTTATTTTGTTCCAAGAATTAAATTTAAGTTTTTCTTATTTCCTTTTGAAACTTTGTGGTTTTATTTTACAACAAAGTAACACCAAGGGTTTTCACTAAGAAACTTGTTTAAAAATTATTGCCGTCTGCTTTAGCTGACGGATTTTTGAGTTATGAACAACATTTTTGGGCTTTAGCCTAATTAAAAAAGTGAAATATTTGGCTAAAGCCGTTTAGTTTGGTTTATATTTTAGTCCGTTGCTTAAAAGCAACGGCAATGACTTATGTTGTTTATAAATTTAAGTTACTAAGTAGCACCAAGTTCTTTCTTTGTGTGCCTTTGTGAACATCCATTGAGCGCCTTTGTGGTTAATTATTTTCCAATATTGCGAACAACATCTTTTCCAAAAGATTTATTTATCAATTTTCTATCACGAGGACGGTAAGTGCCATCTTCCATTTCTCTCATAACCACATTGGTAAACAAACGCATCATTTTTGATTCCTGCGATTCGTCGGCATAAAACGATGACCAAGCATAGTCGTATAATTCCTGTAGTTT
>JAVBTA010000045.1:0-21538 GCA_031556375.1 Bacteroidales bacterium
ATTTTACTTAAATTTTGTTCTTGGTTGCCATTGTTTTGTGTCTTCAACGAATTCCTCCGAATTCATTTACTCAACCTGCTATATAGCCTAATCCAAAAAACTTGTAATTAATAATTATTTCTTTTTACCTTTTGCAGCAGCTGGAGCAGCTCCTGGTTTAGGACGTTTAGCACCGTATTTGGAACGTCTTTGTGTACGACCGTTAACACCGGCAGTATCCAAAGTTCCACGTACGATGTGGTAACGAACGCCCGGAAGGTCTTTAACACGACCACCTCTTACCAATACAATAGAGTGCTCTTGCAAGTTGTGACCTTCACCTGGAATGTAAGCATTTACTTCCTTCATGCTTGTCAAACGAACACGGGCTACTTTACGCATAGCGGAGTTAGGCTTCTTAGGAGTTGTAGTATAAACCCGCACACAAACACCACGTCTTTGAGGACATGCATCTAGTGCCGGAGATTTACCTTTCTCCACAATTGTCGTCCTTCCTTTTCTTACTAATTGTTGAATTGTAGGCATTTTTTGAACTTTAAATTCTTAATATTTGACTTATTGTTAATTTTCTCAATTATACAATTTGGGCTGCAAAATTAGTCATAATTATTGAAAAACCAAAGGTTTATCAAATAATTCATGATATTTTTTGCGCCAAAACGCTGCAAAGGTACGGATAATTATTGGATTACACAATAGAATAATAAAAGAAATGAAAACAATGAAGGAAATATTTTTTTGATATATTTTTTCCCATTTTCCTCATTTCTTTCATTTTTTCACTAGTTTTGCATTTTCAAGTAAATCATTTAATTACCACAAAATATGTCATCAAGAAGAGATTTTCTGAGGAGAGGCGGCTTAGGCCTTGCAGCAATGGCTGTCGGAGGAAATGCCTTTGCTAAAGTTTCCGAAATGAGTTCAAAAATCAATGCGGAAGCATTATCTTATGTCTCCCAACGCCCTGAAGTATCAAAACGTCATTTTACATCCAAAGCTGTAGAAGAAACCATTGTACGGGTAAAGAAACAAATTAAAGACCCGAAACTTGCATGGATGTTTGAAAACTGTTTCCCGAATACTTTAGACACTACAGTAAAATACCAGATGCTAAATGGTCGTCCGGACACATACGTGATTACCGGGGACATCGATGCGATGTGGTTGCGCGACTCATCAGCTCAGGTTTGGCCGTATCTTCCTTTATGTAAAGAAGATGAACCTCTGCGTTTATTAGTTGCAGGCTTGGTAAACCGTCAGACATCTTATATATTAAACGATCCTTATGCCAACGCTTTTTATTATGATCCTAATAAAAAAGGAGAATGGCAATCGGATAATACAAAGATGAAACCGGGAATCCACGAACGTAAATGGGAAATCGATTCACTTTGTTACCCGATACGTTTATCCTGGCATTATTGGAAAACGACAGGAGATACTTCTATTTTCTCTGCCGACTGGCAAAAAGCGGCTAAATTGATCGTACAAACATTCAAGGAACAACAACGCAAAAATGGCTTAGGGCCTTATCGATTCGAACGTAAGACTACCCGTCAGCTGGACACCTTATCCAATGATGGTCTGGGAACTCCGGTAAAACCTGTTGGGCTGATTGTTTCGGCTTTCCGTCCTTCGGATGATGCCTCGTTCTATCAGTTCCTTATTCCTTCTAATCTTTTTGCTGTTGTTTCCCTGAACCAAATGGCCGAAATCTCAGAAAAAGTAACCAAAGATTCCAGCTTTGCTTCCGAATGCCGCGCATTATCAAAAGAAGTAGATGCTGCTGTAAAAAAATATGCTATTTCCGAACACTTGAATTATGGAAAAGTTTATGCTTTCGAAGTCGATGGTTTTGGCAACAAATTGTTTACAGATGATTCTAACGTTCCTAGTTTATTGGCTCTTCCTTACTTAGGCTGCGTTGATAAAAAAGATCCGATCTACTTGAATACCCGTAAATTTGTTTGGAGTGAAGATAACCCATATTTTTTCAAAGGAAAAGTGGCTGAAGGTATCGGAGGGCCTCACATCGGTTATGATATGATATGGCCTATGAGCTTGATTCTTAAGGCAATGACAACTGACAATGATACTGAGATCAAATATTGCCTGAAAACATTACGTGATACGGATGCTGGTACCGGTTTTATGCATGAAGCTTTCCATAAAGACGATCCTAAAAAATTCTCACGTAAATGGTTCGCCTGGGTTAATACCTTATTTGGAGAGTTGATCGTGAAATTAGAAAAAGAAGGTAAAATCGGGTTGTTAAATAATCTGTAACAATGAAAAAACTCAGTATTCTTTTAGCAATAATTTTGCTGACATCATGCAGTTCCAGGAAAGCATTTAAAATAGCGCTACTTCCTGACACACAAACATATACTCAAAACAATCCGGAAATTTTCGAAGCTCAAACCAAATGGGTCTCAGATAATAGTAACCGCATTAGCTTTGTATTACATCAGGGAGACATTACCAACAATGATTGTAAGACAGAAGACCAATGGATAGTGGCAGCGAAGGCCATGAGTATTATGGATGGAAAAGTGCCTTATGCTCTTGTTGCAGGAAATCATGACCTTCCAGGGTGTGCTTCAAATCGCAACACAGAATACCTGAACAAATACTTTCCTTACAAAAAATATAGCCAACTCCCCTATTTCGGAGGGGCTTATGAAGATGGAAAAATTGATAATACATGGTACACATTTAAAGCAGGAGGTATTAATTGGTTAGTACTTTGCCTGGAATTCGGCCCTAGAAACTGTGTATTGGACTGGGCTAACGATGTGATTGACAAACACCCCAAACATAAAATAATAATCAATACCCATGCTTATATGTACTCGGACGATACCCGTATGGGAGCTGGAGACGACTGGCTTCCCAAAGCTTACGGAATAGGTAAGGACACCGGAGAAAATACGGCAAATGACGGAGAACAAATGTGGGATAAACTGGTACGAAAACATTCCAATATTATGATTGTAGTTAGCGGACATGTGTTGCACCGGGGGGCAGGCACCTTAGTTAGTAAAGGCGATCACGGAAATGAGGTATATCAAATGTTAGCCAACTACCAAGGAGGCGTAAATGGTGCCGGTAATGGGAAAGAAGGTTATTTACGAATTCTAACTATCGATCCTGCAAAAAAACGGATTGATATTAAAACCTATTCTCCTTATATTAACCAATTCAAAACAGACTCCTATCAACAATTTTCTTTTGAGAATGTAAATTTTGATCTGAATTAAATATCATGCAAAAGCAATTAATCCAAAAACAGTTGGTATCTTTCATTTTGTTATTTGCATTTTTTTCTTGTAATATTAGTGCAAATCCGGTTCCAAAGACAACAAAAGAACCAGTAGACTACGTCAACCCTTATATGGGAAACATCAGTCACCTGCTGGTACCTACTTTTCCAATGACCCATCTCCCCCACTCTATGTTGAGGGTACACCCTTTACGAGGCGATTACACCAGCGACAGGATCAATGGCTTACCTCTGATCATGCCTAAACATAGAAGACAAGGAATTTTTCAACTTTGTCCAATGACTGAAAGCACATTGGATTTAAGAAAGAAACCTTCTTATTACTATGATTTTGAAACAATTAAGCCTTACAAATACTCTGTTTGGCTTGAAAATGTAGGAGTACAGGTCGATTATGCTCCATCCTACCAATCAGCTCTTTATAAACTTCAATATGAAGAGGCCGGAAAACAAATCCTGGCCCTGAATATAAATAAAGGCCAACTGAAGTTCAAAGATGGTATCTCTGGATATGGGATCTATGAAAACGACACTAAATATTTTGTTTACATTGAATTCGATCAAAAACCAGTATCGATAGATGCCCAGGATCAATCGGTTATGCTGACATTCGATTCCGGCAATAAAACAATCTCTGTGCGTTATGCTATCTCATTCATTAGTGAAGAACAGGCAAAAAAGAACCTGGAACGTGAATTACAAGATTATGATGTTGAAAAATTAGCTACTGACGGACGTAAGATATGGAATGAATATCTTTCAAAAATACAAGTAGAAGGAGGAAGTGAAGAAAACAAAACAATATTCTATACATCTCTTTATCGCACAGCCGAACGTATGGTTCTGTATTCGGAAGACGGACAGTATTACAGTCCGTTTGACCGTCAAGTACATAATGACCAAGGTTCTCCATTTTATAACGACGACTGGATCTGGGATACATATCTGGCAACCCATCCATTAAGTGTATTGATAAATCCGGAAATGGAAGTAAACAAGATCAAATCTTATATAAGAATGTATAAACAGTCCGGATGGGTACCAACTTTCCCTGGTCCGACCGGAGATGACCATTGTATGAATGGGAACCATTACGTAGCCATGATCTGGGATGCTTATTCCAAAGGGCTGACCGGATTTGATTTAGAAAAAGCTTATGAAGGATGTAAGAAAACGATTATGGAAGAGTCTATGCTTCCATGGCGTAGAGGCACATTAACCGAATTGGATCTATTTTTCCAACAAAACGGATATTATCCTGCTCTACACCCGGGAGAAGAAGAAACATGCAAGGAAGTGAACCCGGGAGAAAAACGCCAAACTGTAGCCGTAACACAATCCGCGGCTTTTGATGACTGGTGTATGGCTCAAATGGCCAAACAGTTGAAAAAAACTGAAGATTATGAATTTTTCCTCAAACGTTCGTTCAACTACCGTAACCTGTTCAATCCGGAAACAGGATTTTTCCATCCGAAAGACAAAAACGGTATATTTATAGAACCTTTTGATTATGTTTTCTCCGGAGGACAAGGGGCACGTGATTATTATGATGAAAACAATGCATGGACATATCGCTGGGGAGTACAGCATAACATTCCTGATCTGATCCAATTAATGGGTGGAGCAGAGAAGTTTTCCGCAGCCATGGACGAAATGTTTGTCACTCCTCTTGGCAAGAGCAAATTCGAATTTTATCGCGTTTTACCTGACCAAACAGGAAATGTAGGACAATTTACAATGGCTAATGAACCAAGTTTCCATATACCTTATTTGTATAATTACGCCGGTCAACCATGGAAAACTCAAAAAAGGATCCGTTCTGTTATCGATCAATGGATGCGAAACGACCTGATGGGTATTCCCGGTGATGAAGACGGTGGAGGTATGTCGGCATTTACAGTATTCAGTATGATGGGATTCTATCCTGTTACTCCAGGAAACCCTATTTACAATATCGGCAGCCCATTTTTTGAGAAAATGACAATGCAACTGGGAAATGGAAAAAATTTCACTATTGTAGCCAAAGGTTGTTCCAAAGAGAATAAATATGTACAATCAGTGAAACTGAACGGAAAAGAACTGGATCAGGTTTGGTTCAGTCATTCGGACATTGCAAATGGAGGTACACTGGAACTAGTGATGGGAAACAGACCAAATAAAACGTTAGGAACAATAAATGTCCCCAAGTAGTCTTAGGATAAAAATTGAAGTCCCGTCAATTCAAGCATGGCCGAAATTGACGGGACTTCAATTTATATTCTTACGAAGATTTATTTACAAGTCATAATCTGTAAAATCAATCGGTCTGTCTCATTCATCCCTTCTTTACCAATTGTTGTCAGGTTCCGAATGGATTGATCCACATCTTCATCGATAATTCCTTCAACTGAAGTAACCGTCTTTCCTTCCATAGCCATCATTGCAGCAAAGACAGCAGTAGAAACGCCACTGGTGACTTTCAGGGCACAACTAGGTTTGGCTCCATCACAGATCATTCCGGTTAGGTTAGCAATCATATTCTTGACTGCGTATGTAACTTCCTGATAACCACCACCCATAAGGTAAGTAATTCCGCAACTGGAACCAGTAGAAGCTACGACACATCCGCATAAAGCAGATAAACGCCCCAAATTTTGTTTGATATAAATAACGGTCAGATTACTCAACATCAAAGCCCGGATCAGCTTTTCTTCCGGTTGGTTTGTTTCTTCCGCATAAATCACGACAGGTAAGGTTGTTGTCAGTCCTTGGTTACCACTACCTGAATTACTCATTACCGGTATCATTGCCCCAGCCATACGGGCATCACAGGCCGCGGATGTATAGGAAAGCATCTTCGATAAGACACCTTCTCCCATGATCTGTTTCTCGTATTTTCCGACTAACGTTTTACCTAATGCGTGTCCAAAATCATGTTTGAAAGATTCTACAGCCGCATTTTTATTCATTTCCCCTGATTCAAGAATAAAACGGATCTCATCCAATGGCATTTCCATGGCAAAATCATATACTTTTTTCAGAGTTAAATTAATTGATTCTTCGTCGCTTTCTTCTTCTGAATTCTGTTGTTTATCGATTAAAACGGCACCATTAAGCTCTACAAAACAAATATTTGTATGCTGATGGCGAATAATTACACGTGATTCATTGTTTCCGGCTGCACAAACGGCCTCAATATAAAGTTTATCTTCAATATCATCTTTTAACGAAACATTAATACGCTTCTCATCGATCATTTTCTTTCCGGCTTCTACCGAATCCTGAGACATATCCTTCAGTACTTCCAGTTGATATTCGGATTTACCGACAAGAGCGCCCAAAGCAATTGCGATAGGCAACCCGATCATTCCTGTACCGGGGATCCCGACTCCCATCGCATTTTTCAGGACATTGGCACTCAGATAAACGTTTATATTTTCAGGTAATTGGCCAAGGACTTCAGTTGCCTTTGCTACTGCTAGTGAAACAGCAACAGGTTCAGTACAACCAATTGCAGGAACAACTTCCTGATGGATAAGTTTTAAGATTTTTTTCTTTTCAGATTCTGTTATCATAAATCAATCCCAATCGAATTCGTCGTAAATAGAGTCATCTTCATCGGTATCTTCCACCTCTTCTTCAGGCAAATCGAATTCATAATCATCATCGACATCTTCCAATTTTATTTCCATCGGACGATGCACAATGCTTTCTACATCAAGGAAGTCCTGATCATTCAGTTCTTTCCAGAGCATATCCTTCAATTTTTGAATTCCTTTTTGAGTGATTGAAGATATAAATATATAGGGAACTTCAGGCAATTCCTCGCTCAAAGCTTCTTCCAATTCATCATCCAACATATCGGATTTGGTAATGGCAAGAATACGTTTCTTACCCAGCAATTCCGGATTGTACATTTCCAGTTCTTTGAGAAGTATCTCATATTCTTTTTTGATATCGTCGGCATCGGCCGGAACCATAAACAGTAAAAGAGAATTTCTCTCTATATGCCGTAAGAATCTCAATCCCAAACCTTTACCTTCACTTGCTCCTTCTATTATACCCGGAATATCGGCCATAACAAAAGAATGTCCGTCACGAACACTTACAATACCCAGATTCGGTTCCAAGGTAGTAAACGGATAATTTGCAATTTTAGGTTTAGCAGCTGAAACGACTGATAATAGCGTTGATTTTCCTGCATTTGGGAAACCGACAAGTCCAACGTCAGCTAAAAGTTTTAATTGCAGGATCACCCGTCTTTCTTCAATCGGTTCTCCCGGTTGTGCATAGCGGGGAGCCTGATTTGTAGGCGTTTTGAAATGATTATTTCCTAATCCGCCTTTTCCTCCTTTTAGTAAAACAATCTCTTGTCCATCGTGCGAAACATCGCAAATAAATTCACCGGTTTCACCATCGAAAACAACCGTTCCACAAGGCACATCGATAATTCTATCTTGTCCGTCCTTACCATGACAAAGCTTTCCACTACCCGATTCTCCATGTCCGCCAAGGATATGGCGTTCATATTTCAGGTGAAGCAAAGTCCAGTAATTACGGTTTCCTCTCAGGATAATGCTTCCTCCTTTTCCGCCGTCACCACCATCAGGACCTCCTCTAGGAATATACTTTTCCCTCCGGAAATGAGAAGAACCACGTCCTCCCTTTCCTGAACGGCAATAAATCTTTACATAATCGACGAAATTGGATTCTGACATCTTATAATATTCTATTCAATGTATCGGTTATTCTTTCGAATACATCATCGACAGAATCACCTTTAATTGTAAACAGTTTACCTTGCTTTTTATAATAAGCCTTCAAGGGCTCTGTTTGATTATGATAAACATTCAATCTGGATTGAATTGTTTCCGGATTATCATCCGAACGGCCGGAAATTTCACCTCTTTTTAAAAGCCTATGAATCAGCTCTTCTTCTTCTACCGCAAGATTCAGAACGGCAACGACACTGGTATTTTTTTCTCTCAGCATCTTATCCAAAGCCTCTCCCTGAGCCAAGGTACGGGGAAATCCGTCAAAGATAAACCCTTTGACATTCTTGCCCTCATCATCCAGGATATCTCCCAGCATTTTAATAATTATCTCATCCGGAACCAATTGTCCTTTTGAAATATATTCATCTGCCAATACCCCGAGCTCTGAACGTTTTTCTATTTCCGTACGCAAAATTTCTCCTGTTGAAATATGACGTAAACCATATTTCTCAATGATCAATTCACTTTGTGTGCCCTTCCCGGAACCAGGGGCACCAAAAATTACTACATTTAACATTTTACTACTACTTCTGTTAATTCGAATGAAGATTTCATTCCTTTATTTTATAGATATCCCTCAAATTTCTGCCTTGTCCATCGTAATCCAAACCGTACCCTACGATAAAGTCCGGTGGTATATTCATCGCCACATAATCAGGAGAGACTCTTGTCTTCAGGGCTTCCGGTTTAAATAGCAGCGTAGCCACTCTCAAAGAAGCCGGATTATCCTGAGAAATTGTATGTATCAATTGACTTATTGTATGCCCTGTATCTATAATATCCTCAATAATAACCACATCACGCCCGGCCACAGATTCTATCAGACCATGAATTTCTTTCACCTGTCCATCTGTACTTATACCCTGGTATGATTTCAAACGTATAAAGGTCACTTCACATGGAAAATCCAATCTTTTAATCAGATCTGAAGCAAACATAAATGCCCCGTTTAGTACACAAACAAACAAGGGACTCTTATCCCGCATATCTTTACTTATCTGATCTGCAACTCTTTGCACCTCTTCCAATATTTTACTTTCCGGAATAAAAAGTTCAAACAGTTTATCTTTAACTTGAATCGCAGGCATACTTAAAAAATTATATTGGCGCAAAAGTACAAAAAAATATGAAATAACCGATAGTCTGCGAAAGCTTTTCGCAATGAATTGTTGATAACTATTTTTTAAGTATATTTGCATGTACTTTATTCCAATTTTATATGAAAATATTCAGCTCCAGCCAGATCAAGGAATTAGATCAATATACCATAAAAAACGAGCCGATAGAGTCTTATCAGCTAATGAACCGGGCCGCATCACGTTTTTTTGATCGCTTTTGCTCCGAAATCTCCGGAAATCCCCGCATATTTATTTTTGCCGGATTCGGGAACAACGGAGGAGACGCTCTTGCCATTGCAAATTTCCTAAGTACTTCAGGCTACACTTCCGTATTCACGTACTTATTTAATACTGAAAATAAATTATCCCCCGATTGTGAGACCCAAAGAGATCTCTTACGGACACTCCCGGATATCAGTTTCACTGAAATTACCGATAAATTTTCACCTCCGATAATTCAAGAGGGAGATATTATTATTGAGGGTCTGTTTGGCTCAGGATTGAATAAACCTCTTTCCGGAGGTTTTGCTTCTGTTGTGAAATTCATCAATAAATCAAAAGCTAAAATTTATTCAATCGATATTCCTTCCGGCCTATTTGGAGAAGACAATTCCGAAAACAATCCGGAGACAATAATCAAAGCAGACAAAACTTTTACTTTTCAGTGCCCCAAGTTATCTTTCTTTTTTTTAGAAAATGCTTATTATACAGGAATTTGGGAGATTTTGAATATCGGATTAAATCCTAATATTCTTAATGAGACTCTTACTCCTTATCATTTCACTGAGAAAAATGATATCTCCCAGATTCTAAAAATACGTTCAAAATTCGCACATAAAGGAAATTTCGGCCATGCACTTATTATTGCAGGAAGTAACGGAAAAATGGGATCAGCTGTACTTTCAGCAAAAGCCTGCTTAAAAAGCGGAACCGGATTAGTTACCTGTCACGTACCTGCGTGCGGGTATCCTATCATACAAACAGCATTTCCGGAGGCAATGGCAAGTGTAGACTCGATGGAAGATCATATCAGTGATGTACCGGACAATCCCGAACAGTTCAGCGCCATTGGAATTGGCCCCGGAATAGGTCAGTCGCAAGAAACCCTGAATGTACTGGAAACTTTGTTTGCTTTTTATACAAAGCCGATGGTTATTGATGCTGATGCATTGAATTTAATTGCAAAAAATGAGCAGTTAAAAAAATCAATTCCAGCTAAAAGTATCCTAACTCCTCATCCTAAGGAATTTGACAGAATAGCAGGAAATTCCGACACTTCCTACGAAAGACTTGAAAATGCCCGGGAACTGGCAAAAGAGTTGGACTGTTACATAGTCCTCAAAGGGGCTTACACTGCGATTATAACTCCGGAAACAGAATGTTGGTTTAATCCTACCGGCAACCCGGGGATGGCGACAGCCGGAAGCGGAGATGCCTTAACCGGAATCATAACCGGCCTTCTGGCACAAAACTATACTCCGTTTGAAAGTTGTTTGCTGGGAGTCTATTTACATGGATTGGCCGGGGATTTGTGCCTGGATACAGAATCACAGGAAAGCTTGACTGCAGGAGATTTGATCAATCATATCGGTTCTGCATTTCGTTTTTTCAATAATTTACGTTAGTTTTGTAACGGAAAACTATAAAATAACCGATTATGCTTTATAAAAGATTTATTATACCTTGTTTGATCAGCATATTCACAGGGGTTTCCTTAAGCATCCATGCTCAGGAAGTAATCAAGACCAGTGCATTAAAGAGCAATGATTATGGTGTAACATATATATTACCCAAAACCACACTGGTTATCAATGTCGAATTCAGTAAAACGACCTTAAAAGCAGGGCCTTACGCCAAATATGCAGAAAAATATCTTGGAGTCACAAATAATGTGATAACTGAAGATCTGGTTAACTACAGTCTGGACAAAGTTGATGTAAGTTCAAAGGGGATTCCTGACAAAAACGAAGCTTATGTAATTGAATTCAAGGCAAAAACAAGCGCTCCTTTTGTCTATCTGACCAAAGATGGCATGATTTGTACCATTAACGCCGAATATACACCTGCAGACACTAATTCAAAAAAAGAAGTCCAAAAACAATCGGCAAAAGACCCGGGATTGACAGCACAATCGTCTTATACCGAAGAATATCTCCGCGCAGGTTCTATAAGTAAAATGGCAGAAGTTGCAGCCAAGCAGATCTATAAATTACGCGAAAGTCGCATGGACATACTCACCGGGGATGCAGAAAATGCGCCTAAGGATGGTGAAGCAATGAAAATTGTCCTTCAACAATTGGAAGCTCAGGAAAAATCTCTGGTAGAGTTATTTACCGGTTCCAAATCAATTGAAAAAGAGTTTGCCTCTTTTGAAGCGGATCCAACCGGAAATATGGAGAAAGACATTATTTTCAGATTTTCTAAATATTCAGGGGTTGTCGATGCTGATGATTTGAGCGGAAGCCCTGTTTATTTGAACCTGAAGAAAATGGATTCTATTGTCGAAGCTCCTGTTGACCCAAAAGCAAAAAAAGATCCGAAAGGAATTACCTATAATGTTCCGGGAAAAGCATCTATTGAAGTATTCTTTGGTACAAAACAAATGTTTAAAGGAAATATTGAGGTCGTACAGTTCGGAACAAAACAAATATTAGGGACATCAATATTCGAAGATAAAAAAGGCCCTGTAAAAGTTTATTTCTATCCGGAGACAGGGGGAATCAAGCAAATTATTCAATAACACATCCGGGGTGATCTGATTTTGGATTCACGACATAATAGGTTAAGGCCAATTCATGAGGTTATGCCTTATGTTAATGCTTCAAGGCCTTTGGCCTTAATGTGGGCACCTGAAAACATCCATATCAGTTTTATTTTAAGCATTTTCATTGCTCAAAAAAACCGTTTTTGTGCAATTTAACACACAAAAAGTTTGCTCAGCCAAAGGAATCTATTACTTTTGTAGCCTGAAAAACATAATCATTAAATATATAAACAAAAAATGAGTCTAAAAATTATTGTGTTGGCGAAACAAGTGCCGGATACACGTAATGTAGGAAAAGACGCGATGAAAGCCGACGGAACGGTTAATCGTGGAGCTTTACCTGCTATTTTCAATCCGGAAGACTTGAATGCCCTGGAACAAGCATTGCGCTTGAAAGATAAATATCCCGGCTCCACCGTAACATTGTTAACTATGGGCCCCGGACGTGCAGCAGAGATCATTCGTGAAGGTTTATTCAGAGGCGCTGACGGTGGCTATTTGCTTACAGACCGTGCCTTTGCAGGTGCCGACACATTGGCCACCAGTTATGCACTTTCGATGGCTATCCGCAAAATAGGTAAATTTGATGTAATCGTATCCGGTCGTCAGGCGATTGATGGTGACACAGCCCAGGTTGGCCCTCAGGTTGCTGAAAAATTAGGTATTCCTCAAATTACATACGCTGAAGAAATTCAATCGGCAGAAAAAGGAAAAATCCGTGTAAAACGTCGTCTGGAAAGAGGAATTGAGATCGTAGAAGGTGGACTCCCTATGGTAGTTACCGTTAACGGTTCGGCTCCTGAATGTCGTCCTCGCCACGCAAAATTATTACAAAAATATAAACACGCACTGACAGTTACAGAACGTCAGACTGCTTCAGTTGATTATGAAGAACTCTACAGTAACCGTCCTTACCTCAATCTGGAGGAATGGAGTGTCGCTGATGTTAAAGCCGACGTAGTTCAATGCGGACTTTCAGGTTCTCCAACTAAAGTAAAGAAAATCGACAATGTGGTTTTCCAGGCAAAAGAGAGTAAGACTTTCGATTCTTCAGATGTCGATATTGAAGAATTGATCGTGGAATTGATTAATAACCACACAATCGGATAATGCTATGAACAATTTATTTGTATATCTTGAAATAGAAGACGGTAAAGTAGAAGATGTAAGCTTAGAGCTGCTGACTAAAGGCCGTGGCCTGGCGAAAAACCTGAAATGTAAAATGGAAGCGGTTGCTATCGGTTCACAATTGGATAATATCGGCGAACAGGTTTTCCCATACGGAGTAGATGTTCTGCATTTATTCGATGACAAGCGTTTATATCCTTATACTTCATTACCACACACTTCGGTATTGGTAAAACTTTTCCAGGAAGAAAAGCCTCAAATCGCTCTGATGGGAGCTACCAGTATTGGTCGTGACCTTGGGCCCCGCGTTTCTTCTGCTTTAGGAAGCGGTTTGACCGCCGACTGTACTTCTTTGGAAATCGGAGACCATGAAGAGAAAAAAGAAGATAAGGTTTATAAAGACCTTTTATACCAGATTCGTCCTGCTTTCGGAGGTAATATCGTTGCAACCATTATCAACCCTGATTGTCGTCCGCAAATGGCAACAGTACGTGAGGGTGTAATGAAAAAAGAAATCGCCGATCCGAAACACGAAGGAGAAATTGTAAAACATGAAGTAGCTAAATATGTGAATGATACCGATTTCATTGTCAAAGTGATCGAACGTCACATTGAAAAATCTAAAGTCAACATCAAAGGTTCACCAATCATTGTTGCCGGAGGTTATGGAATGGGTTCTAAAGAGAACTTCCAATTGCTTCACGATCTGGCCGGCACTATCGGGGCTGAAGTGGGAGCATCACGTGCGGCTGTGGATGCCGGTTTTGCAGAACACGAACGTCAGATTGGTCAAACCGGTGTAACTGTACGCCCTAAATTGTACATCGCATGTGGTATTTCCGGACAGATCCAGCACATCGCAGGGATGCAAGAATCGGCAATGATCATCGCGATCAATAACGATCCTTATGCACCGATCAACGCAATTGCAGACTATGTAATCACAGGAGAAGTGGAAACTGTTGTTCCGAAGATGATCAAATATTACAAAAAGAACAGTAAATAAATGAATTTTTCTTTTAATCTGAATGTCGACGACTGGGTTGCTTTCCAGCAATATCACAGAAGTAAAAAAATTCCTTTCTACGGAATGGTTTATCCTGCGATTATTGTAATATGTATACTTTTGGTTGTGATCAGCATCGGTTACTATATTCATTTCAGGACAGTTTCAACTGTAATCTGGGTTTCCGGGGCTTGTTTTCTGACATTATTGTATATTTTATACATCCGAAAAAAATCTTTGGATAATGTTCGGAAAGCCGGACTGGCGATACAGGAAAAAAATCCGGATGCATTTGGGCCTATGACCTTGGATATGAATGCTCAAGGAATGACTATTCAATCGCAGAAAGCTTCAAAAACGATTTCCTGGGACGAGATGGACAGATTTGAAGAAAACAATTATTATTTCTTTTTGTATTCTAAAAAAGGAATCGTTTACATTGTACCTAAACGGGATTTGGATAACGAATCCGGATTTAGAAGTGAGTTAACAAACAATATTGAATAAAAAAAACTAATTCATAATGGCAAATTTTTATTTAGATAATCCTTCACTAAAACACCATCTGAATCATCCTTTGATGAAGCGGATCGTAGAATTACGTGAACGGAATTATGCCGACAAAGACAAATATGACTACGCTCCTATCGATTTTGAAGACGCGATGGACAGTTACGAAAAAGTAATGGAAGTAGCCGGTGAAGTTTGTGGAGATATTATCGCTCCCAATGCCGAAGGTGTTGACCATGAAGGGCCAAAAGTTGTAAATAACCGTGTAGTTTATGCTGCGGGCACGCAACAAAACCTGGAAGCTACTACTCAAGCCGGATTAATGGGCCTTTCTATGCCTCGACGTTACAATGGATTGAACTTTCCAATGGTAACATTTATCATGGCTTCGGATATGTCGGCCCGTGCGGACGCAGGTTTTTGTAACCTTTGGGCACTACAGGACTGTGCTGAGACTTTATATGAATTCGGCAACGAAGAACAACGCAAACAATTTATCCCACGTGTATGCGCAGGAGAAACCATGTCTATGGACCTTACGGAACCGGATGCAGGTTCGGATTTGCAAGCTGTTATGCTTCGTGCCACATTTGATGAAAAAGAAAACTGCTGGAGACTGAACGGAGTTAAACGCTTTATTACAAACGGAGACTCTCACATTCACCTGGTTTTGGCTCGTTCGGAAGAAGGAACTAAAGACGGTCGCGGTCTTTCTATGTTCATTTATGACAAGAATGACGGTGGTGTCGATGTACGTCGTATTGAGAATAAAATGGGTATTAAAGGTTCTCCTACCTGCGAATTGACATTCAAGAATGCAAAAGCGCAATTGTGTGGCGAGCGCAAATTGGGACTTATCAAATATGTAATGTCGCTGATGAACGGCGCCCGTCTGGGAATCATGGCTCAGGCTACTGGTCTTTCCGAAGCTGCTTACCGTGAGGCTCTGGCATATGCAAAAGATCGTAAACAATTCGGGAAAGCGATTATTGAGTTCCCTGCTGTTTATGAGATGCTGGCTAACATCAAAGCTAAAACGGATGCTTCCCGTGCTATGCTGTACGAAACAGCTCGTTTTGTAGATATGTATAAAACCCTGGAAGACATTGAAAAAGAACGTAAGTTAGATGCTGATGAGAAAGCGGAACTGAAGAAATACAAAAAACTGGCAGATGCTTTTACTCCGCTTGGTAAAGGTATGAATACAGAATACTGTAATCAAAATGCTTATGATGCGATCCAGATCCACGGAGGTTCAGGTTTCATGAAAGATTACGCTTGTGAGCGTATTTACCGTGATGCCCGTATCACCAATATTTACGAAGGCACCACGCAATTGCAGGTAGTAGCAGCAATCCGTCACGTGACCACCGGCACTTATCTGAACTATATCCGTGAAGAATATGAAACTATTCATTATGCTCCGGAACTGGAACCGATGAAAAAGCAACTGATGGCAATGACTGCCGCATACGAAGAAATGGTCAATGCTGTACTGGAAACTAAAGATAATGAATATCTGGACTTCCAGGCTCGCCGTTTGGTAGAAACTGCCGGTCATATCGTTTTAGGTTATTTATTGTTACAAGACACCAACAAATTACCTGAAGAATATCATCGGTCGGCTGCTGTATATATCAACTATGGCGAAGCTGAAGTAAACAAGATGCGTGATTTTATCCGCAACTTCAAGATCGACAGCTTAGGATATTACAAACAAAATTAATTTTGCAGTAGGCCGGTTTGTCGCTCTTTTCGGAAGGGAGGAAAGTCCGGGCAACACAGGGCATCCCATTACCTAACGGGTAGCTATTCGTGAGAGTAGAGTCAGGTAGAAGAAAATAACCGCTTCATTCGTGGAGTAAGGGTGAGAAGGTGAGGTAAGAGCTCACCAGGTCCGGCAGCAATGCCGGATGCTGTACCGCTTGGGAGTTGCAAGGTCATGTACACCGGCGCATGTAGGACTGCTCGTCCGATGCCGGGGGGTAGACTGCTGGAGCCTGATGGAGACATCAGGTCGAGATAAATGGCAAACACCTGCGCATGCAGGCACAGAACCCGGCTTACAGGCTTACTGTTTTTCATCCCCCAGTGTCGTTAACGCGTTACTGGGGGTTATTTATGTTAAAGCCCTTTGGGCTTTTTTTGAGTCACAATAAAAGTTGTGAGGTTCAAAAAAAAGAAATTTTTATTAAAATATTTGGAAAACTAAAAAACAACTTGTAACTTTAAAATTGCATTCGTCAAAATTTATTAACCATGGTCTTTTCTTACAATTTAAAATCGTCTAATACGATAACTATTGAGTACGCTTATCATCGTCAACAAGCTGTTATTAAATTATTGTTCAAGTATGATTCCTTGATAATTTCCCGAGTAAAACAGCTTGATGGAATAAGATGGAGCAAAACCATGAATTGCTGGTACATTCCCAATAATGCGGAAACACTAAAATTGTTATCTCAGAATGGCATTATTATTGAAGAGAAAACAATAACAAATAAGACACATGAAACATTACAGAAGAAAATAAATCCAAACAATTTTGAAGTTTTGTTAACTCGTTTTGGTAACTATATGAAAGAGCGTCGTTATAGTCCACGTACAATAGAGGTTGATATTGGAACAAATCGAACGTCCCAAACGTGGGCGTCCATTACCAAAAGTTATATCTAAAGAAGACGTGGCACGGATTATTAATGTTACAGGCAATCTAAAACATCGCGCTATGTTATCGTTGCTTTACTCCTGCGGTTTACGACGGGGAGAATTACTCGATTTGAGGATAACTGATATTGATTCGAGGCGAAATGTAGTAAATATCCGGCGAGCAAAAGGAGATAAGGATCGGCAAGTACCATTATCGCCTAAAATTCTTGAGATGTTGCGTAAGTATTTCAAAGAGTATCGCCCAATTACTTGGCTATTTGAAGGAGAAAAGCCAGACACGCCTTACTCTGCAGAAAGTTTACATAAAGTGTTTACTGTTGCCAAACGCAAAGCTGGCATTATCATTCCGTTTAAATTACATGGACTTCGTCATTGTTATGCTACCCATTTAATGGAGGCAGGTGTGAGTTTACGCTATATTCAGGAATTATTAGGACACCGATACATTAAAACTACAGAAATTTATCTTCATGTGAGTTCCGAGTCAATAAGTAAAATTCAATCACCTTTTGATAGTCTTGACTTATGAGAATAGGATGTCATGAAAATAATGGAAAGGTGCAGCTAGCGTTCCAAATTTGGAATACTAGCTGTAAGTAAGGTACAGCTATAATCTAGTTGGCTGGCATTCACTGACAGTGCAGAAGTTAAACAATATAAAATGAAAAGTATGAAGGAGTTACCAAAATTCAAATACAATCCAAACGCATTTAATTTGGATTTGGAGATTTTTGAGAAAAGCAATACACTTTGTCCTGTTTGTGACAAAAAGATAGGATATAAATATACAGGACCTTTCTACTGTATCGACGATGTGGAGAATATTTGTCCGTGGTGCATACAAGACGGTTCTGCCGCAAAAAAATATAACGGCGAATTTCAAGATTATGCAAGTATCGAAGGAATATCGGCTGACCCTACTCTACCGAACACAATACACTACGACAAAGAAGCCATAGAAGAAGTGACAGAAAGAACGCCTGCGTATCTTTCCTGGCAACAAGGTGTTTGGCTTGGACACTGCAATGATTTATGTGCATTCGTTGGAGACGTTGGAACAGAGGATATAAAGCCTATCATTGACGAATTGTGGGACGACATAGATAATTCAGGATTTGAACGAGAACAGGTCTTGGATTGGCTTGAGAAAAAGGGTTCATTTGCAGGATATTTGTTTAAGTGTATACATTGTGGAAAGCATAGACTTCATATTGACTATGACTGAAAAACGCCACCCAACTGCGCGTCTGCTTCCAGCGGGCGGCGATGCGGTATCATCACCATCTGTCGCCCGCGCCACCTTTTGTCTCGGTGGACAGTGAAGCGCCCGCAATGCCCGCCGTCAGCAACCCGCGGCACGTTGAGCGTCAGCCCGCGAAAATTGAAAATTTAATAAATAAATGAGAATATGTTATCAAATAGTTTTACGAATGCAAAAAAGAAAATAGATACCACAGTGGGTAATTCCCTTAAAGAGTATGGATTTGTACATGAGAAAATCTTTACTTCACCTTCGGGACCTTTATACGGTTTTGTTAGAAAAGATAAATTTTTCAACAAGCAAATTATTTACATGAATTTTATCAATTATAAAAAACAATATGCCGTAGAAGTATTGACTAAAATTCATATTAAAAATATAGCTGATTTTTTCCGTAATACAACAAATCCTCTATATGATGAAAATATTGGTGTACTTAGCCCTGATCTTGGAGGTATTATAGCACACAAAGATTCAGGCACAAATTTAGGTGGCTCAAGAAACAAATTACTTTTTTATATAAACAGTGACAGTGATATAGGCGACATATCAAATACTATAAGCAGCCAGATTCAAAAATATGCTTTTCCCTACTTTGATAAGAACAGTTCATTAGAGAAGATGGATGAATTATTAAATACTTATATCGAGCAAGTTTCATTACATCATTTTTTTTCAGTGACAAGGGCTTGTTTCGGGACTATAATTGCAAGGATGCTCAATCGCCCAAATATTCTAGAACTGATAGAGCATTTCAGAGAAGACCTAAAACCTGCGAAACAGGAATTTCGAGATGAATATGAGAAAATTGTGTCTTTGGCGACACAACCTTCATTTTCATTAAGTGCAGAGATAAATTTCCCCAAATTATTAAAGAAATGATTGACAGAATGCCGAACGCCCAACTTGCGGCCTGCTTTCAGGCGGGGCGAAAGCGTAGTTTTCAGTTTTTGTCGCCCGCATCACCTTCGGCATCGGTGGACAGTGAAGCGCACCGCAACCCGCCCGAAAGCAGCCGCCGGAACGTTGGCAGTCAACCCGCAAACTTGGTGGACAATTACGTTGAAAATTAAGCAGAGTAAATAACTGTCCGAAAGGATATAAAAAAGAAGTCATGAATAACAACGAACAAAAACATCTTGGAAAACTTATTTTTGAAATTGAGGGAAAACCTCAAAAGAAAGGGTGGCTTAAGAAAACAAAAAGCCATCTTGCATTTTATGAAAAAGGCATTGTTATAGAGGAGCTTGACGATTATATTGAGATTTTGAAAAAAAACATTGCTAATATATACTACTCTGCGCCAATGGTTGGCGATTACGACTGTGTTACGGTAGAAATAGACCACTTTGACGAAGGCGAACATAATACTTATCCATTCGATGAAATTACTTGGAATGGTATTTCTGCTCGTGTAGATAAATTGTTGGATAACGAATGGAATGAGTTCCGTAAGCCAAAAATAGAAGCGCCCGATAATGTCAAGTGGTTTAATGCTGTGAATGCCGTTATTACGCTATCATGCGAAGGCGATTCCGAACTTTTTGGCGGCGATATAAAGTCTCCTGAAATTGCAAGTAACTGCCGAGAGGATTTATTTGAATTTTGGGGAGTAAACGTAAGGCAGGATTTGCTTGACTGCTTCGAAAAGTTGTATGCAGGACGTTCGGCGGAACAAGCCAAGGAAATAATTGAAGAAATTGTGAAATCCGGCGGCGACCCAAACAAACTAAGCGAGGGCAACCGTTATGAACTCGAATGGCGGCAAAGCAAAAATGCCATAGCATGGGATATGGCACGTATGATTCGGATTGCTTCACTTGGCTACCTTGCCGATTATGTATCTTATGACGAAGCTATTAGTTATTGCATTGTAGCAGGCAAGAAACTACAAGAGTTATTCCACAGTTGGGACGATATGTTCTTCAATTACATGCAAGGTTATATCTACTGGTCAGGTGAGGATCCCAAAGATGAGGAAAGTGAGGCTTATCTGCGAATAAAAATATATAAGTGGTTAAAAATACAGCCTAAATCGCCTTATCGTATTTATTGGTACACAGATTTGGAAAATCGTTCGTAATTATAGTATGATGGAGTCGTTTTGGTTTTATGTCGGTTTGTTTTTTTGTGTTGTTTTACTTGTCTATATTCCTTTTTTGCACCTCTATATGAAGCGCAGAAAAGATAAAGCCACAGCCTACGAGCACGAACATCCCGAAGCCGTGAAAATTTATTTCAAACGAATGGAAATAGATGACACATTAGAAGTTATCAGCGTAGATAACGAAAAACCTGTAATACATTCGAAAGGTATAAAGCATGGATTTTATTTACTGCCCGGCACACATATTATTCACGTCAGATGTTTTTGGGCAGACATAAGCATTACTGCTTTAAGCGGATATGAGTCACAGACGATTCGAGACGAAGAATTTGAAATAACAGTGGAGGCAAATAAAGAATATTTATTGTATTGCGACCGTGCTTCGGAGAAATTTGAATTCAAAGAAACGTAGGACATAAATGCACGAACTGCCAACTGCATGTCTTCCAGCGGGCGGCGATGCGGTATCATCACCGTCTGTCGTCCGCGCCACCTTTCGTGTCGGTGGACAGTGAAGTGCCCGCAATGCCCGCCGTCAGCAACCCACGGCACGTTGGACACCACTCAAAAGTGCCGCCGACACTGACAGCGAAAAATTAAAACTAAATATAATAACCGTTCAAGAAGACAAAAACAAAAAACAATGAGTACAAAGAATACAACCAGCGAATTTGAATATTACGTAATTGATGCAAAATTTAACAAGACATTCCCTACGGTGTGTCCGCATGCTGATTCCGAACATACAGAAGATTATATCTTTATCAATCATGGAAAATTTATTGACAATCCTGAGATGATGAGATTTGTTTTTGCCGACCCTGTTCCCCGAAAACCTGTAATTGGTGATTATTTCTCAGAAACAGAAAGTGTTGTTTCCGAAAAGATAAGACAAGTAATAGAGCGTTTTCATATCAAAGGTATACAATTGATACCT